>URMZ01000018.1 GCA_900549025.1 uncultured Collinsella sp. | reverse complement strand
GATTCAATCTCGAAAACAGCATTGCCCAGTTGACAAAACTATAGGAACACCCCCCATCACAGTTTCTTCGGTAGAAACCGTCTGGGCATCGTTGGCAATGGCCTGCGAGATTGGAGGCATGACGAGCGACAGTACCAGGCTCAACACGGAGGCTCCGCACAAAACGCCTGCCAGTACACGGCGCGTCGCTTTTTTACTCTGCTTAGATTTGTCTGAATTCGCTTTCATCGATGTCTCCTCCCCAAGAGACCGCGATCTTGCTCTTTCCCTATCAAACGTATCAGCGCAATCTGTAATTGCGCACGCTTAGTAATGAATAGTGTAACGAATGTTTGAACATCTGGGCAAATAAACCGATAGTTTTGTAGCGAATTGTCAATTCTCTTGACAATTGCTCAGATTTACCTTCGTTTATTCGCTATCTACTTTTTGTTTCTACTGGTAATTTAGTTGCCCATCATTTTTTTAATGGCATTAGATTTATTTGCACAACATTTTGCTCAAGAGTAAACATCCTGTAAACAGTCGAAAATTGACCATGAGCTGTAGGTCATTTACCGGGAGAAATACCCTACCAAACTGATGAGAATATCTTTAACTCATCGGTAGTCAGAAGCGTAATGTTCAGACAACCATATTGGTATTTGCGCGCAGATTGCAGGCATCAACTCGCCCAAATCGCCTGAGGTCACCACAAAGGTGCCTATCCCCATTGTGGCGGTTCTCCCCCGGCGCTACAGCAGATGCTCCTCGATAAAGATCGCGATGCCGTCTTTGTCGTTGCTCGCGGTTACAAAATCAGCTGCGGCGCGGGTGGCGTCGCTGCCGTTTGCCATGGCCACGCCCACGCCGGCGTCGGCCACCATGCAGGTGTCGTTATCGGCATCGCCAAACACGCAAATGTTCTCGAGCTCCATGTCGTTGAGCTCCGCCACGCGCACAAGGCCGCGCGTCTTGGACACGCGCGGATCCATGAACTCGTAGAGCCGCTGCGTGGTTTGCAGAGCCGCCGCCTTAACAGTGTTATCGGCAAACGTCGACGCCCGCTCAATCACCCGCGGCATTACCTCGGGCGCCATGGTAAACATCACCTTGGGCTGCGCCTCGCGCAAAAACTCGGCAAAATCGACCACCTGGTAGGGCACGCCGTCGACGCGCGACAGGTGCTCGACGCACGCGTTGCTCTCGGGCACGTAGAACACGCCGTCTCGGGGGCAGACGGGCGTTGCTGGAAGGTCCGCCATGTGCTTGCAAATGCGCGCGATGGTCTCGCCCGGCAGCGGATAACTCAGCTCGTTGATGTCATGCGCGCGGTCGATGACCTCGGCGCCACCGCAGCCCACCATCACGTCTACCAGGCCTTCGATGCCCCAGAGCTCGTACATGGCCTCGGTCGCGCGGGCGTCGCGCCCGGTGCACAGGCCAAAGAGTACGCCGCGCTCGCGCAGGGCGCGAATCGCCGCCACGGTGCGCGGGGACACCGTGTGCCGGCTCGTGAGCAGCGTACCGTCGATATCGCAGAGCACGGCTTTAATGTGGCTGAAGGTGGTGTCCATGGGGGCCTTTCTGGGTTGTTCGGCGGTGCTGAATGTGGTCGGAAATGGTGTACATGGTATACCAAGGCGCAGGCGCGGCCTGTCAAAGCAAAAACCACCACAAAGGTGCCTGGCCCCTTTGTGGTGGCCAGACCCGTAGAGTGGCCTGGCCCGGGGCGCAAACCATCACAACATTCGACGTTATTCGGCAAAATCGCGGTTTTCATCGGATGTTGTGATGGTTTTCACCGCCTCGCGGCACGATCAAAATGCCGGCGTCCAAACAGCAGCAACGCCGCGGGAACCGCCGTCACGACCATGCCCGCACCAACGAGCGTCTGCTGCACGCCAAACGTCGCCGCCAGCCACGGGGCAATCGCCAGCGGGGCCACGCCGGCGAACATGTTGCCAAAACCCATGACCGAGTTCACGCGACCGAGCTGCTCGAGCGGGGCCGTCGTTTGCACGATCGTGTTGTGGAGCGGGTTGACGACGCCCCAGGCCACGCCCAGGGCAATCTGGCCGATAAGGGCCACGCCCACGTACGGTGTCCCCACATAAATCAGACTTCCCACGCCCACGGACATGAGTGCCACGAGCAGCGTTTTGAGGCTGACGAAGCGCGGCGGCAAGCGGAGCGCGACCACGGCGCCCAGTACCGCGCCCACACCACTGGCCGACGAGAGCCAGCCCATCCACTCGACTCCGACGTGCAGGACATTGCGATAGAAGAACGACTCCAGCGGATCGAAGGCGCCATAGCCAAAGTTCGAGAGGAAGATGATGCAGAAGAGCAGGGCGAGGACGCTGTTGGTGAAGACTGTCTTGATGCTGGTCGCGAAGGTGACGCAGGCGAACGTGCTGGGGTTGGAGCTTTGGCTGGCAGTACTTGCCGTCGCACCGCTTTCCGCGAGATCGCTTTCGCGCGCGGCGACGCGACCCGCTTGCGGCCTAAAGCCCCAACCGGCGACGAGCGCCAGTACGGTAAAGATCATCATGAGCACGAACACCGCACGTGACGATGTAGCCGCCGCGACAAAGCCGCCCAGCGTGGGGCCAACGATGATACTCACGTTTGAAAACATGGCGATGGCGGAGTTGATGTCTTTGAGCTCGACAGGATCGTCGGTGAGGTAGGCCGGATAGGATGTGGCGATGGGCTGGGCGAACCCCAACGCAAAGCCCAGGAGCACCGCGCCGAGCAGGACGATACCGGTCGCACTGCCAAAGACGAGGATCGCCGCGCCAGTTGCGAGAGCGCCGACGATGCTCAGCAAGAAATGGCGGCGCGGACCCCATGCGTCGAGCGCAGCGCCGCCCGCAAAGGATCCCAGGATCACAAATACATTCATAAACAGGACGGCCAGCGATGTCGCCACGACCGAGGCATCGTCCGCATAGGTGAGCGTTCCGATGACGCCGATAAAATAACTCGTCTGAAAGCCAGTGTAGATGAGAAAGCGTATCGCCACCAGGTGCTTGGCCTGGACGGACAGCGATGATTGAGGCTTTGAGAAAAAAGGGGAGAGCATGGAGACTCCTTGTTTCATACGAATACGGGCGGCGGGAATTCGCCACCGTCTGTCAAATCAATCTATCCGCATGAAACATTAAGGACGCATCAGGCCCCTTCTCCCCGTTTTTCGCCCGTCATGAACTACTTGGTAGATTGTAAGGCATGCCCCACGCATCTACCAAAGCAAAAACCACCACAAAGGTGCCTGGCCCCTTTGTGGTGGAAATGACGTTTGCCCAGATAAAACCTGCCAAAAGAATCCTGTCCCTTTTTGGCAGGTTTTAGGCCAGATGATCTTGGATCAGATCGCAGATGGCTCGAGCGTCGTTGATGTTGATGGCTCGGGTCGCAAAGCCGGCATCGAAGGCCTGACGCGCCAGGGCCTCGTTGCAGGCAAGGGCCAGCGTGTGGCCGTCGACCAGGTCGAGCGAGCTCTTGCCGCGCAGACGGTCGACACCCGATCGCGCGACGACGATGTTGTCGAAGCCCTCGGTCTTGTAACCCTCGATGATCACCACGTCGACATCGTTGTAACGCGACAGCAGCTCGCGCGCGGGCATCTCGTCCTCCTCGCGCGTGTCGGCGTACTCCGCCCAGCGCGTGGCGCAGATGAGGCCCACATGCTTGGATCCGGCCTGGTGATGGCGCCACGTATCTTTAGCGGGCACATCGATATCGAAGCCGTGATGCCCATGATGCTTGAGCGACCCCACGCGCAGGCCGCGGCGAGTGAGCTCGGCAATGACCTTCTCGACGAGCGTAGTCTTGCCCGAGTTTTGGTAGCCGATAAACGCGATCGCGGGAACGGCCGGGGCCGGAGCTGCAGGCGCAACGGCGACGGGTGCGCTCGCGGGTGCGTCGCCTGCGGCTCCCACGGCCTCAACAGCAGCGGCCTGACGCTCTGCGCGGTCCCATACGCCCGAGCGGCCGCCCTCCTTGTGCAGCAGGCGCACGTCGACGATCTCCATGCCGCGATCAACCGCCTTGCACATGTCGTAGATGGTTAGACACGCGGCACTCGCGCCGGTCAGGGCCTCCATCTCGATACCCGTCTTGCCCGTCACGCCGGCCGTAACCAGTACGTGAAAGCCAACCTGCCCGTCCGCGCGCGCCGGCGCCCAGCCCTCGGGCACGTTCTCGACAGGCGTCCCCGCCGGGGCAATGGGCGCAATATCGCACTTGCTCTTGGTAATGAGCAACGGATGGCACATGGGGATGATGTCACTCGTGCGCTTGATGGCCATAATACCCGCCACGCGCGCGCAGGCAAGCACGTCGCCCTTCTTGGCGCGGTCCTGCAGCACCATAGCCTGCGTCTCAGGGTGCATGAGGATGGTGCCCTCGGCGATGGCGATGCGATGGGTCTCGGCCTTGTCGGACACGTCGACCATGCGCACCTCACCCTTGGCATCCACATGCGTCAGCTCGTCGCGACGGGCGTCGCGGGCGGGCTCGGTAGCAGCACTGGCAGTCGGCTGCGCGGACGCGTCGGCGCTGTCAGCATTCGCCGCAGCCATGGCATTATGGGCAGACATCGCGGCCCTGCGAGCGGCCTTGGTGGCATCGGCGTACCTGCTCTTGGCCATATGATCATCCTCCGATTTGGGACATAAATCGTTGCGTGCCCTCAATTATCGCGTGTTCCTGCGGTTTGTGGGCCACGGCATCGCGCCAAATCGAAAGTACCTGCATATCATCACCACGGCGCAGGGCGTCGCGCACCGAATACTCGGCATCACTGAACAGGCACGGACGCACGCTGCCATCGGCCGTCAGGCGCAGACGGTTGCAATTCGCACAAAAATGGTTGGACATGGCGCTGATAAAGCCGACCGTTCCCGCCGCGCCCGGAAAGTGCCAATAGCGCGCAGGACCCGCGCCGGCAGGAGCGTCGTTGATGTCGAGCGGCTCGAGCTCGCCCAGTCCCACCGCCGCGGCCCCGGCATTGATGCGCGCCCGCAGCTCGTCACTCGGCACGGTGTCGCTCGCGTCCCACAGTTCGGGATTGAGCGCGGGCGCATGCGGGTCCACAGCGCAATGCGAGCTCGTGCGCTCGTCGCCGATGGGCATGTATTCGATAAAGCGCAGGTGGATGGGGCGGTCGACGGTCAGGCGCGCAAGGGCTGCCACATCCTGGTTGAGCCGGCGCACCACAACGCAGTTGACCTTAACGGGCTCAAAGCCCCAAGCCAGCGCCGCGTCGATGCCAGCCATGGTCTGCTCAAGCCGGCCCAGACGCGTGATCTTTCCAAACAGCGTAGGGTCGAGCGTATCGAGCGAGATGTTGACGCGGTTGAGCCCGACGTCTTTGAGCTGCGGCGCCAGCTTGGGCAGCAGGGCGCCGTTGGTGGTAAGCGAGATGTCCTCGATCTGCGGAATCGCGCGGATGTCGCGAATGAGCGGGATGATACGGCGGCTGACCAGCGGCTCGCCGCCCGTCAGACGCACGCGGCGAATGCCCTCCCCCGCCACCAAGCGCACAAAGCGGGCGATTTCCTCAGCGCTGAGCAGCTCGTCGTGCGCGCGGGGCGCCACGCCATCGGCCGGCATGCAATAGATGCAGCGGAAATTGCACTTGTCGGTAACGGCAATGCGTAGGTAGTTGATATCGCGGCCAAAACCGTCATGTTGCACGTACCCGTCCACGCAGCCCTCCCCTCACGCGGCGTTTTATTCTTCGGAAAACATAATACCCCACGAGAGAATCATGCCGACACCCGTACGACAGGACAGGTCGCTTCGAGCAAAACGGACTTTCCAAGCCCATCCTCAACACAGACCATCACAACATTCGATGCTTTTCCCGTTTTTGGCAAAAAACGTCGAATGTTGTGATGGTTTGCCTGCCCACAGCACCCCGTAGAAGGACCAAAGCGTCCCTAAAGGCCGCCGTCCCAGTGCCGAATCACGAATTCTCGCAGATCGTTCTGCCGTTTCTGGAACGCTTCGCTTCGGTCGCACTTGAGACCCATAGCGAGCGCGATGGCATTCATCGCCCGATGCAATTGCAGCTGGTGGGCAAACTGAGTCCCGGTGAGGACGATCATCCTAAAGCCCAGTGCGCTCAGCACGGTCATACGCTCCGCATCCGACGCGCTGCGCTGTTTATCAAGATGGTCCGAGCCGTTGTATTCAATCCCCGTACCGCTCGCAGGCGCATATACGTCGATCTCGAAATACCCGGCCTTAGCGAGATATCTGAACTCATTGGGAACATCCACCCGATGGTTGAGCTCGATCTTGGCGTATCCCAGCCCTCCCTGGGAACGTTTTGCTACGACCATGATTGCGGTGGCCGTCTCCATAGGCGATCGCGCGCCATCGTGCACGCGCTTGAGCACGGCGGCCGCGCGTATGGCCCCCTGACGAGATCGGTTCTCATTGCAATAAGCAATCAAATCGGCAACGGTATACCTCTGCCCTATCTCGATATAATCGCCTGTCGACAGATGATTCAAATGGTATCGGGCACAGATTTCATACCCATATTCCAGCTGCTCGGGCTCACTCATCCACGAACCCGCTTGGACAAAGCACATGGCCTCATCAACCACTAGAAGGCCCTCTGCCACCTCGATAAGATGACCTGGAGGTACCGGCGCTCCAAACACGTGGCACCTAAATCCAGCCGGCGTCGAGCGCTCAAAATCGAAGTTGACGAGCGTATCGATATGATCGAGCTCTTCTCGTGGAATACCAAGAGAAACCAGATGGTCGGCAACGATCCCAACCGCCGTTGAAGCCCTCAGCCCCTTGGCATCGAGTCCCAATTTGGGCAGGCTCGCGGTCGGTTCCGCCTCGTTAGCAAGCGAGTCCTCATCGTATAGACTGCTTGCTCGCGAGAGCGGCTCGGACGGACGCGCCACGTTGTGGTACAGCCAGGCAGTCTTATGGGACAGGACGATCGGCAGGTCCATGAGCCCTCCAATGGAGTCGGATAACCAACCTTATTCCCCTGCTCACGGGTCCGCACACCTTCGTGCGCAAGAAAGCGATTCCACCCGGTCGAGTGGCAGAAAAACCATCACAACATTCGATGCTTTTCCCGTTTTTGGCAAAAAACGTCGAATGTTGTGATGGTTTGAGGCGAGGTGAGGGGCGCAGAGGGCCAAAGGATCGTGCTTGGAGCGTGACTATTTTCGCCCCACTGTCAACACAAACCTTGACTCTACAATCGTTATAGGGTTTTCACTACACTGGTACGTAAACAAACCCAGCCAGAAAGCCCCGCCCATGGAACACGACCTCACACGCGGCAATGTCCTTAAGACCATCGCGGTCTTTGCCCTGCCCTATATGCTCTCGTACTTTTTGCAGATGCTCTACGGCATGGCCGACCTGTACATGATGGGACAGTTTAGCGGCGCCGCCGGCATCACCGCCGTGGGCAATGGCGCACAGACGCTCTACATCATTACCGTGACGCTCGTGGGCCTGGCCATGGGAACGACGGTCATCGTCGGCCACGCCGTGGGCTCGCGTCGCTTCGATCGCGCCGAGACCGCCATCGGCAACACCATTACGCTGTTTATGGGCGTCTCGGTGGTACTGGCCGTCATCTTGTTTGCACTATGCCCGCAGGTTGTGGCGCTCATTGGCACGCCGCCCGAGGCGGTCGAAGGCACCGCCGCCTACCTGCGTATCTGCTTTGTCGGCATTCCGTTTATCGCCGCATACAACATTCTTTCAGCCATCTTTCGCGGCCTGGGCGATTCGCGCTCGCCCATGTACGTGATTGGCGTGGCGTGCATCATCAACATCGCGCTCGATTTTCTGTTTATCGGGCATATGGGGCTCGGCCCCGTGGGTGCGGCGCTCGGCACGGTAACCGCCCAGACGGCAAGCGTTGCCCTCGCGCTTGTGTGGCTTAAGAGCCACCGCACGAACATCCACGTTAAGCGTAGCGACCTGCGCCCCCAGCCCGAGGTGCTCGGCAGCATCCTTAAGATCGGCGTGCCCGTGGCCGTGCAGGACGGCTGCATTCAGGTGGCGTTTATGTTCATCACCGTCATCGCCAACCACCGAGGGCTCGTCGACGCCGCCGCCGTGGGCCTGGTCGAAAAGATGATCAGCTTTTTGTTCATTGTGCCGAGTTCCATGGGTGCCACCGTCAGCGCGCTCACAGCGCAAAACGCCGGCGCGGGCAAGGGCGATCGTGCACGTCAGGTGCTCAAGGACGCTATGACGATCTCGGTGGTGTACGGCTGCCTGATCACGGTGCTGATGTGGCTGGTGGCGCCGGCGTTTATTGGCTTTTTTGCCAAGGACCCCGCGGTGGTCGCGGCCGGTACCGGCTATATGCACAGTTATATTTTTGATGCAATCTTTGCCGGCATCCACATTTGCTTTAGCGGCTTTTTCGCTGCGTATGGCAAGAGCTACATCGGCTTTGCGCACAACGTGCTGGCCGTGGCGCTCATTCGCGTGCCCGGCGCCTGGCTGCTGTCGAACGCCTATTCCGATACGTTGTTTCCCATGGGTATCGCCTCGCCGTGCGGATCGATTTTGTCGGCAGTCATTTGCGTGATGGCATTCACCGTACTCAACCGCTGCGGAGCTTTTGACAAGCTGATGGCGTAGCGGGGCAACGCAAGCCTGGCGCCCCTCCCCGACCCTATTGAAAGGAGCGGTCCTGTGATCGACATGCCAAGTGAACATACCGAGGGCCTGCTCCGCATTGGCGAGGTGGCGCGCCTGTTTAACCTGAGCGTGGGCACGTTGCGCCATTACGAGCAGATGGGCCTACTGGACCCGGCGCACATCGATCCGGCGAGCGGGTACCGCTACTACGGATCGCGGCAGCTCTCCACCCTCAATACCATCAGCCACCTGCGCGTTCTCGATTTGTCACTCGCGCAAATCCGTGATTTTGTGACCACGCGCGATGTGGACCTTATGCAGCGGCAGCTGGCTCAGCAGCAGGAGCTCATCGAGCGCAAGCGCCGCGAGCTCGAACGCGTGTCGCGCAAGATCGATAACCGGCTTGCGCTGCTTCACGATGCCCTGAACACCAAGCTCGACACCATTTGCACAATCGATGCGCCCGAACTTCGCTGCGCCGTGCTGCGCGAACGCGTCAATCCTACCGACGCCTATGCGCTGGAGTGGCAGATTCGTCAATTGCAGAAGGGGCAGCACGAGACCTTTGTCTTCTTGGGCAACTTGGGCGTTGGGATCAGCGCCGAGCGCCTCGCCGCCGGCGACTTTGACGGCTACGACGAGGTCTTTTTGCTGCTCGATAACACCGATGATTACGTGGGCGACGTCGAGACGCGGCCCGCCGCGCGATGCCTGACCATAAGCTTCCGCGGCACGCACGGGCAGGCAGGCACGCGCTATGAGCAGCTGCTCGGCTATATGCGCGAGCGCAACCTGACACCCGCCGGGCCCTCGCGCGAGATTGCCCTGATCGACGACATCATCAGCGACGACCCCACAACCTACGTGACACAGATCACGGTGCCGATTGCCCCAGCAAAGTAAGAACCGCCCGGAAGACATCGTGCTTCCGGGCGGTTCTTCAATTTGACTATTGATGCACTAAGCCTGGGGCACCTGACCAGTAGCCAAGATCTGCTCGAGCGCGTCCTCATCCAGCACGGGTACGCCCAGCTGCTCGGCCTTGGTAAGCTTGGAGCCCGCTTTGGGACCGGCAACCAGGTAGCTCGTCTTCTTTGACACACTGCCCGAGACCTTGGCGCCGAGCACCTTGAGCGCCGCGCCCGCCTCGTCGCGCGTGCGGTTGACGAGCGTGCCGGTGAGCACGAAGGTCAGACCCGCAAGCGGCTGTGCGTCGGCGAGCTCGCCCGCCACGCCAGCGTCGGCTGCGGCTTGCGCGTGCGCGGCGCCCAAGTCGACCTCGAGCGACAGACCCGCCTGACGCAGGCTCTCCAGCACGGCAAGGTTCTCGGGCACGGCCAGGAACTGCTTGACGCTCGCCGCAATCTTGGGACCGATGCCCTCGCACTCGGCGATATCCTCTTCGCTCGCCAAGATGAGCTTGTCGATCGACAGGAATCGCTCGGCGATGACCTCGCCCACGCTCTTGCCCACGTGGCGGATGCCCAGGGCAAACAGCACGCGACCGAGCGGCTGGCTCTTGGACTTGTTGAGCTCGGCGACGATCTTTTCGGCCGTCTTGAGGCCCACCGGAATGGGGTCGCCCTTCTTGACGCCCTTTTTGCTGTTGGAGCTGGCATAGGTGCGCCCCGTGTCCAGTCCGGCGATGTCATCAACCGTGAGCTGATAGAAGTCCGCGACATCGTGGATCAGGCCGGCGGCGATCATCTTGTCGACAATCTCGTCACCTAGGCCATCGACGTCCATGCAGCCGCGGCTCACCCAGTGGAGCAGGCGCTCCTTGAGCTGCGCGGGGCAATCGATGGAGACGCAACGGTAAGCGACCTCACCGTCCTCGTGGACCACGGGGCTGCCGCACACGGGACAGGCCTCGGGCATCTGCCAGTCGACCGAATCGGCCGGGCGCTTATCGAGCACCGGGCCCACGACCTCGGGGATTACGTCGCCTGCCTTGTGCACGATGATGGTGTCGCCCTCGCGCACGTTTTTGCGACGGATCTCGTCGATGTTGTGCAGCGTGGCGCGCGCGATGGTGGAGCCGGCAACCGTCACCGGGTCGAACTCGGCGACCGGCGTGAGCACACCGGTGCGGCCCACCTGGATGCGAATTTCGCGCAGGACGGTCTGCTTCTCCTCGGGCGGGAACTTAAAGGCAATGGCCCAGCGCGGCGCGCGGGCGGTAAAGCCCAGGTCGAGCTGCTGCTGAAAGCTGTCGACCTTTACGACCACGCCGTCGATGTCGTAGTCCAGGTCACCGCGGTGCTCGAGCGCCTGGGCACAGAACTCGTGGACCTCGGCCGGCGTGGCGCAACGAGCCACGTTGGGGTTGACGCTAAAGCCGGCACTGCGCAGCCAATCCAGAAACTCGCGCTGGCTGTGGACGTGCAGCGGGTCGGTATCGGCGATGGCATAGATAAAGGTGGCAAGGTCGCGGCGCGCCGTGACCTTGGGGTCCTTTTGGCGCAGGCTGCCGGCAGCGGCGTTGCGCGGGTTGGCGAAGGGGTCGCGCCCCTCGGCATCGGCCTCTTCATTCAGACGAACAAAGCTGCCCTTGGGCATGTAGACCTCGCCACGGACCTCGATGGTACGCTCGCGGTCGGCGCCCATGTGGGCGAGCGCCGCTTCGGACAGATGCATGGGCACATCCTTGATGGTACGAACGTTGAGCGACACGTCCTCGCCCGTGGCGCCGTCGCCGCGCGTTGCCGCGCGCACGAAAGTGCCGTTTTGGTAGGTAAGCGCCACGCCCAGACCGTCGATCTTAAGCTCGCAGGTATAGGTGACGCTACCGGCACCGAGGGCATCCTCAGTGCGCTGGAGCCATGCGTCGAGCTCATCCAGATCCATGGCATCGTCCATGGAATACATGCGCGCCATGTGCGTGACCGGCGTAAACTGCTCGCTCACGTAGCCGCCAACGCGCTGGGTATAGCTGTCGGGCGTCACCAGGTCGGGGTAGATCGCCTCGATCTCCTGCAGCTCAACGAGCATTTTGTCGAAGGCGGCGTCCGTGATCTCGGGCGCGTCGAGCATGTAGTAGCGATAGGCGTGGTAATCGAGCTCATGGCGCAGCTCGGCCGCGCGCGCTGCCGCCTGGGCATGGGCGTCGGTCGGTGCGGCGGCATCCGCGCTCGCGGGCGTTTCGGTATCAATGCCCACGCCGTCACCAAACAGGCTCGATTGCTCCATAGCGGCACTCCTTCGCTCGATTTCAAACGGATACTAGGGTACCACCGGTCACGATGGGGCCGAATAACCCTTTCGAACCGCACCGAATCGGCGGCCGACGGACCGGGGTGGATCGCGCGATCAAACCATGCCCCTGTCAGTTCCAAATGATCCGTTTTCCTCCGTCCCCAACGGACCGATAAGAAAAGCGGGGGGCCGTCTCGCGTTGGCGGGACGGCCCCTCTGGCATCGGTATGTGCGATACGGCTCGTTAGTAGCCCTGGCCGTAGCCCTGACCCTGCTGGCCCAACAGCTCCTCCAGGTACTGGCGCAGCTGCTCGTCGGTAATACCGCCGTTGCCGGTGTCGGTCGCGCTGTCGTCCTGCTGCTGGTTCTGCAGCTCCTCGTCAGAGCCTAGCTCGACGGTGACCTTCTTCTCTTCCTTACCGCGCATGAGCGTGATCTCGACCTTCTCGCCCACCTCGTGGCTGCGCAGCGCGATGATTAGGCCATCGGCGCTCGTAATCTCGTCGTCGCCCAGCTTGGTAATGACATCACCCTCTTGGATGCCGGCCTTGGCGGCGGGACCGTCCTCGACGACGCTTGCCACGTAGGCGCCGCTATCGGTGCTTAGCTTGTTGGTACGGGCGTTGAGCGCGTTGACGCTCGAAAGCGTGGCGCCCAGGTACGGATGAACCGGCGTCTTGCCGTCGATGATCTGGTCGGCAATGTTCTTGGCATAGTTGACCGGAATGGCAAAGCCCACGCCCGAGCTGGAGCCCGAGTAGCTCTCGATGAGCGAGTTAATACCCACGAGCTCGCCGTTGTCGTTGACGAGCGCGCCGCCGGAGTTGCCCGGGTTGATGGCGGCATCGGTCTGGATCATGTTGGCGTAGATGGTGTTGCCGCTGGTAGAGCTCATGGCCGTGGAGCGATACAGCGCCGACACGATGCCCGTGGAGACGGACTGCTCGTTGCCGAACGGCGAACCGATGGCCATGACCCACTCGCCCACGTTGAGCTTGGAGGAATCACCGATCTCAATCGGCGTGAGCTTGGAGGCGTCGGCGTCCTTGAGCTTGATGACGGCCAGGTCGCTCGAGGCGTCGTTTCCCACAAACTCGGCCTCATAGGTGGTGCCGTCGTCCATGGTCACCACATACTGGTCATAGCCATCGACCACGTGGTTGTTGGTGAGGATGTGGCCCTCGGTATCGAGTACTACGCCCGAACCGACGCTGCCCGAGCCATCCGACTCGTCAGCAGACTGCGAAAGCGAGCCATTCTGGCTACCGCTCGAAGTGGCGGTGATGGAAACGACGGAAGGCAGGGCCTTGGCAGAAACGGCCTCGGCCAGCGTGGTGTCCTCGGAGTCGATCGTGATCTTTTGTGTCGACGAACCCGAAGCGCCCGCCGTCACGGCATTCTTGCCGCCGCCAATGTTGAGCGTGCCACTCATAATGAGCGCAATGACCAGCAGGGCTCCGCAGGCGCAGCCGGCGAGTGCCGTAATAAAGATCGGCAGCTTTTTGGTCTTGGTCTTGACCACCGTGTGCTTGTTCACGACCTGCGCACCGCCCAGCGGCTTGCCGGTCTGCGTGTCGTAGGCCTGCACGTAGGGAATGTTGCTGCCGGCAGGCGTCGACTCCACCTGCACGCGCGGCTGCTGCTGGGTCTCGCCGGCGTTGCCCGCGTCCTGGGGACGCCGGGAATCGTTCTCGCTCATAGCTGCGATCCTTTCGTCTAATAACCAAAGGCCCGCCAAACATGTGGCGGGCCATCATTGTTCACGTTGAGTTGTACCCCAATATGCGGGCGAACGTGTATGAGAACGCAATCTTTTAGGAAGGCTTAAGTTCTGCTGCAGACCCAAAAGGACCCGGCCTGCGTCAAAACCACCACGAAGGTGCCTGTCCCCTTTGTGGTGGAAATCTAGTCCTTAAACAGATAGCCCACGCCGCGGACGGTGGTGATGTGTGCCGCGATCTGCGGGCCCACCTTGGAGCGGATGCGTCGAATGTGCACGTCGACGGTGCGCGTGCCGCCACAGTACTCAAAGCCCCACACGCGGTGCAGCAGCACCTCGCGGCTGTAGGCGCGGTTGGGGTGCGTCGCCAAAAAGCTCAGCAGCGAGTACTCCATCAGCGTCAGGTCGATAGGCTCGTTATCGAGTGTCACCTGGTAGGTGGCCAGGTTAATCTCGAGGTTATCGATGTTGAGCACATCGTCGGCGGTGACGGTCTCCTCCTCGCCCATCAGGCGCTGCGCGCGAGCCTTGAGCTCGTTGGGTGTCGCCGTGGGGCATACAAAGTCGGCATGCGCGTGATTCGGCAGGCGCAGGGTGCCGAGCGCCTCGTCGTCAACGATCACCAACATGGGGACGCCGCCGCGATCGTCAAGCCACTTGGCAATCTGATCGATGCGATCGCTGCGAATGCCGTCGGAATCGAGGATCAGCAGGTCAAAGTCGTGCGCCGCAGTCGGCGAATCGGGGGTAGCCAGGCTCACCTCGACACCCAGGGTGGTCGTCAAGCTGCGGGCAAACTCGTGGAAGCGCGTCGTGCGCGCCATGAACAGGGCACTCTTTTCGGACATATCGGCCTCCAAGGAAATGAGCTCAATCGTACTGAAACAAGCCAGCGCGATTAGGAGTTCGCCAGATAATGCTTGATCTCCCACTCGGTGATCGTGGACTCAAACTTATGCCACTCGTTGCGCTTCTTTTTGAGGAAGAAGCTGTGAATGTGCTCGCCGAGGGCATCCTTCATAAACTGCGAGTCCTCAAAGACGTCAAGCGCCTCTTTGAGCGAGCGCGGCAGCGGTGCGTAGCCGGCCTCGAGCATCTGACGGTCGGTGAATTTGAGCGTCTCGGCCGTGGCCTCGGGCGGGAGCTCCAGCTTGCGCTCGATGCCGTCCAGACCAGCCGCCAGCGTGACGGCGTTGACCAGGTACGGATTGGCCATGGGGTCGGGGCTACGAAGCTCGATGCGCGTGGACAGCTGTTTGCCGGGCTTGTAGACCGGGATACGGATCATGCTCGCACGATTGCGCAGGCCCCACGTGGCGTACTGCGGCACGGAATCGCCACCCGTGGTGATGCGCTTGTACGAGTTGACCGTGGGGTTGGTGATGGCGCTAATCTCGCGCGCGTGCGCAAGGATGCCGGCCATGTAGTGCTTGGCGATATCGGAGAGGTGGTACCTCTCGTCGTCCTCGCCCCAAAAGACGTTGTTGCCGTCGTGGTCGAACAGCGACTGATGCAAAAACATGGCGCTGCCGTCCTCGCCCGCCAACGGTTTGGGCATAAAGGAGGCGTGGCAACCGCTCTCGTAGGCCTGCTGCTTAATGATGAGTTTGGCCGTGGTGACGGCGTCGGACATACTCAGGGCCTCGGCGTGACGCAGGCTCATGCCGTGCTGCGAGCGGCCGGCGGCGTGGAAGGTGTACTCCACGGGCACGGACATCTTCTCGAGCGTGAGGACCGTGTTGCGGCGCAGGTCGCGGGCGGCGTCACTCACCGAAAGATCGAAGTAGCCCACGTTGTCGAGCGGCTCGGGGGTGTGCTCGTCGGGGAAATAGTAATACTCCAGCTCGGCGCCCACGTTGAGCAGATAGCCAGCCTTCTCGGCCTTGCGGAACATGCGGCGCAGGGCATCGCGCGGGTCGCCGGCAAACGGCTTGCGATCGGGAGTGCACACGTCGCAGAACACGCGGGCGACGCCGTTGTGGCTCGGGCGCCACGGCAAAATCTGGAAGGTCGAAGCATCGGGAAACGCCAGCATGTCGGCTTCCTCGGGCGTGGCAAAACCCTCGATGGCGGAGCCGTCAAAGCCAATACCCTCCTCAAAAGCGACCTCGAGGTCTTCGGGGCTAATGGCAAAGTTCTTGAGGCGGCCGAGAATGTCGACAAACCACAGACGCACAAAGCGGATGTCACGCTGCTCTACGGAGCGGAGTACGTAATCGATGTTCTGCTGGTTCATGTCGCTCCCCTTTCTTTCGGGCGGGTTTCGACTGGTCTATATCGCAGATACTATCGCAGAAAAATGTTTCCGCAGGGTTAAAGCGTATCAAGCGCTCAAAAAACGTGCGCGAACAGGCAGTTGCGAACGAGCGGCTAGCGAGAGGTCGAGGCGCGGTGTTCGATGTGACCGGGGATCTCGATGCGTTTGGGCGCCAGCTTTGCGGCCTCGCCCACGGTGGTGGTAACAACGTCAATGCGCTCGGACAGGCGCTCGACCACGCGCTCGGCGATGGTGAGGGTGTCTTGCGCGGCCGTGGTCACACCGCCAAAGAGCACATGGTTCCAAGGGTAGTCGTCAAACGTCGCGATCTTGAGCCCCGCCGGCAGCGAGGGACCAAGCTGCGCCAGCGCCTCGGTCAGACGCAGGAAAACCAGGCCGTTGACGGCGATAAGGCCGAGCCTTTTGCCCGCGTAGTCGCGGATGGTCTTGTCCAAACGGCCAACGCCCGTGGCACCGCCATCGGCCAGGGTGACGACCTCGCCCGCAAGGCCGCGGCGCGAAAGCTCGTCGGTAAAGGCCTCGGCGCGCTCGCGACGCACGGGGCTGTCGTCGCTTGCCTCGGTGAGCAGGCACAGGCGCTCGCTGCCAGCGGCGGCGAGCTCGTCTACCAAGCCAGCGACCAGCTCACGGTTGTTAGATGTCACTAGATCGACACCGCCGTCGGCAACGTCGCGGTCGAGCAGCACAACAGGCAGACGTCCCGCTGCCGCGGCGATCGCCTCGTCATTGCCTCCGCAGGTGTTGACGACCAGGCCGTCCACGCCGGCATCGATAAGCCTGGTGAGCGACTCCGCTTCCTTAGCGGGGTCGTTGCCGCTAATGGCCGTCATGAGCGAGCAGCCGCGCGCGGCGGCGCTGACGGAAAGCCCTTCGAGCATGGCGCTGGAGAACGGGTTGGCGATGTCGGCCAGGATCACGCCGATGAGGTTGGTGCGCGAGCTGCGTAGATTGCGCGCGGCGGCACGCGGGCGATAGCCGGTGCGCTCGATAACCGCCGCGATGCGAGCACGGGTTTCCTCGGTCATTTGCCCGGGGCGGTTGTTGAGATAGCGCGAGACCGTGGCCGGGCTCACGCCCGCCTCGGCGGCAATGTCCTTGATTCTCATCTGCGCCATAACGCACCCCGTTTCCCAATTGTCGGCGGTCTGAGCCATTTTAGGCATTTTTTAAAAATCTCGGTTGCAAAACGCTGTAGGTGAGCAGCATCGTTTTTGCGTCTCGAGCAGATGCGATAATGGGCTAGATAGCCGAGTCTTTAGACAGCTCAAAATAGTCGGGATGCAAGGCGATAACCGGGCCCTGCTCCTCGGGCATCAGGTGCAAGTGTGTCTCGGCCAGATAGCTCGCCGCATCGGTATCGCCCCTCTTAATAGCCTCGAGAATCCGGCGATGCTGCCGACGAATCGGCTCCCAATCCAGGTCCTGCGACACCATACGCAACCAGTTGTATCGCTCAAAATGTGTGTTGACGCTCTTCATCCAATCCCACAACATGTGACGGCCGGCAATCTCAAAACACGTCTCATGGAACAGGTTGTCCAGATCGAAAAAGCGACGCGTTTCGCTATGGTCGAGCGACTCGGACTCGGCAAGAATCTGCTCGAGCCGCTGCTTTTGCTCGGGCGAGGCGGCCGAACAGCATTTAATAAGCACGCTTCGCTCGAGTTTCTCGCGCAAGAAGCAGGCGTTCTCGGCGCGCTCCATGCTGATTTTTGAGACATAGGTGCCGCTTTTGGGACGCGTTTCCACCAGCTCCTGCTCACGCAGGCGCACAAAGGACTCGCGAATGGGCGTGCGCCCGATTCCCGTCTCCTTTTCCAGACCAATCGCCGAAAGACGCGTGCCGGGTTTGAGCTCGGCATAGATAATCTTGGAGCGTAATGCGTTGTATGCCTGGTCTTGCAGGCTCTGATTATGCTGGCGTTGTTCCATAAAGCCCTCGGATAAACCCTCGGTTAGTCGAATACCACCATGCAATACTATCGCATCGACACGCCCCAGCTCCCAATCAGTCTTTTTGGGACGGGGCTCTTTTAGCTACCCTGGCCCGCAGATCGGCCCCCTTGCCACAAAAGTGGCCCATCTACTACGTTAACACGGATAGCCTCGGCCATACCGAAAACCGTGAAAACAAAACCGCAGGTAGACAGCTTGTCGATTTTCGAAAAAGCCGACTATGGTTGACCCCTGCGGCTTAAACGTAGTAGATAGGCCCTTTTCGTGGCGCAGCACTACTGCACCCCAAATTGGCACCCCGAGCCCTCGTGAGTTGCCAACAAGCTGTTCGCCCAGCGCTTTATCCGCGCGGCATTTGGAAAATAGCACCACCGCAAAACCCGCGAGTAGCGCTTACTTTGCTATATCTCACTATACTTTGCTATATCTTGATATACTTTGTTATATCTTGCTATATCTTGAGCAAAGGTGGCTCACATGCAAACAAACCCTTTTAAGCCCACAGCAGGTAAAACACCTCCCACGATTATCGGCCGCGAAGATGTACTTGAAGAATTCAGTGAAGGCCTCACCAACGGGCCTGGTGCCCCTGGGCGCCTAATGCGCATAGCCGGCGTCCGTGGGACGGGCAAGACGGTCCTCCTTGACGAGTGCTCACGTTTGGCGCAAAGCCGTGGCTGGACGGTCATAAAAGAGGTCGCAACCGAGGGACTTTGCCAGCGCATTCTCGAACAGCTGCAGCCCAAATTCCAGGCCAAGCACGCCAGATTTGAGCCCACCGTAGCTGGCATATCCATCGGCAGCATAGACATTGAGCGAATCGGCCCATCGCTACGCGACGCCATGAGACAGACAATATCCAAGAATGGAAACGGCCTGCTCATCACTCTCGACGAGGTTCAAGACGCAGAGCTCGATGAGGTCCGAACGCTCTCCATTGCGATTCAGCAAGTTATCGGCGAAGACCTTGATATCGCCTTTGTTTTTGCTGGGCTGCCTTCGATGATTGAAAGCATCATCAACGGAAAGACACTTACGTTTTTGCGCCGTGCCCTCCCCTTTGACCTGAAGGCTGTGGCAGTAACCGAAGTGTCGTACTCCCTCGAGGAAACCATTGAAGCGTCTGGCATGGAGTTGCAGCCAGGTATTGCCGGCCAACTTGCCGAGGCAACGCAAGGCTATCCTTTCATGATCCAACTCGTTGGATACTACGCATGGCAGTTGGCAAGACGCGCACATACACCGATTATTGGAGAAGAAGAAGCCGAGCGCGGCATTGCAACGGCACGCGAACGCTTCTGTGCCATGGTGATTGAGCCCGCGCTACAGCGCATTCCGCCCACGTGCATCGCTTATCTGCTGAGCATGGCATCTTTGGGGCAGACGAGCTCGACCAGCATGGTTGCCGATGCCCTAAACAAAACGCCTCAACAGGTGAGTTCCGTCCGCAGCCGCCTGTTAAGAGAATCGATTATCGAGGCTCCCTCGTACGGCAAGGTCTCATTTGCCATCCCCTACATGCGCAACTACCTCTACGAGCACAAAGCCGAACTGGAAGTTGAACTGTAGAAACGGCAACTGCCCTGCAAGACGAAAACCGTTTTCGTACGGATTAAAGCAGACATAAACGATTTTCGTCTTGATTTGCGTACGGAATTAAGACGTAAATTGCGCTTTCGTACGCTTATTACCAGACGCAAATTGTTTTCGTCCGGCCATGCGTCCCCAATCTAGACGAAAAGAGCCCCGAGCTCGTATTGAACTGCATCCCAATTCTTGGACGGGCGCCGATGCCCTGATCTCTGCCATGTCGAGGTGCGAGATCAAATCCTTGGCGCGCTCGCCGGAGTGGTATGCCTTGTTCGGCGCCACCTTCCTGTAGAGCTTCTTGAGCTTCGTCTTCCCCTTGTTGCCCGGCGGCATCTCCGTCTCAGGTGGCAGCCCTAGGAAGGACAGGACGCCGGGCAGGTCGCACAGCATCACGTCCTCGATGTCGGCCTTGGCCGCCAGGTCGACGACTCTCTGCGCTGTCGGCGAGATGTTCGGGGTGCTGCTACCGCCCGCTGGTTCGGAAGCTGGCGGGCAGTAGCGGGCAGTAGCGGCAGTAGCGGTGTGGCTCGATAGGCCCGAATATCCGTAAGGAAGGTGCTCGCTCTCATATGTGCTGATATGCCTCGCCTCGCGAACCTTGGGATGCTTCCTGAGGTAATCCCTCAATTCGAGCCACTCTTTATGCTCATAACGCTTCGAAATCGTTTCCCCGTCGACAGTTTCCTTCACATAATGGTATGTTCGAACGCCTTCGAACTTGCCGAACCCGTTCTCGACGCTGAAGTTTCTGAACCAGCGCGAAAACCCATTCAGGTCCATGAAGTTGACTTGGGGATGCCTGTCTTTCGTTCGTTCGAATGAGTGGACGAGCGGAGTGCCTTTGACTTGTTCCAGGCCGAAGGCTTCCATTTCGCGGGCCTGCTCCTTTTTCCAGAATTCGAGATACGACGTCAGCGTCTCGCTTATCGAGATCCTCCGCACGCTTTTCTTGCTTTTGGGCGAGCGAACGCTTCGATCGGCCGCGAACTGCTGCTCAATGAGGATGCTTCTGTTCTCGACGGAGACATCGGACCACGTCATCCCGAGGGCTTCTGCCCTTCTCATGTCGGTGTCGAGCATGAGCATCACGCATGTGATGTGCGCGTCCGGTTCTCGATTGAGTAGGATGTCGAGTAGGCGAGCGGCGTGATGGTTCCTTCGCGGTTGTCGTGGAACTTTTTTGCGTACGAGCCGACGGTGTCCCTCGATTTTTGGACGTAGGTGCCGCTGTTGAGTTCTGCCTTGTAGGCTTCGAGTGCGGCGTCGACCTCTCGGCTTTTGGTGGTATGTATGGTCTGCCACGGCGAATAGCGGTATTTGCCCGTGACCGGATCCTTGCCGAGGCTGTGACGGTAGCGCCACGTGTATTTGTCGCGGCGTTGCTTCGTTCCTTTGCCTATGACGAGAGGTCGGTCGTTCATCGTGTTCCTTGCCTGAAGTGCCTGAGAATCGCGCTCGGTTGCGCGGTATGGCGCAAAGGGCTGGGGCGGGTGGGCATTACCCTTGGTGGTGGGCCCTGCGTGGGGTCACACCCCAAGGGTAATGCTCCGCCTGACCGCTTTCAAGCTCGTTGTAGGTCGAATTTGGGTCGAATTATTCCGCGTACTTTTCTTTCGTAAATCTATGAAAACATCAAATGACCTGGAGTTATATTGACTTCAATTTGGGTCGAAATGTCTGAATGAAACAACGTCGTAGCGACCTCATAACCCGAAGGTCGGTGGTTCAAATCCGCCCCCCGCGACCATGAAACTTCAGGTCGGAAGCATAAAAGCTCCCGACCTTTTTCTTTGTCTAGGGGTTTCGGCATCTCTCGTTCTTTGGGTACCTCGAGGCGGGCAATCAGATAGATGCTTACGAGTATCATAGGGTCTTTTTACGTCGCGGTCGTGTCTCGTACTGGTGCGCCGCTCTTTGTGGGACGTGTCACTTTGCCATAGGTTGTCCGGCGGCGGGGCGCAGGTCGTTCCCCGTGGCGTCGCTCCTTTCGACGCTACGCTGCCTGGCTACTCGTTCCACTGGTGCTTTTTCATGTCGACGCAGCCGTTGTCTCGGAAGGCGACTCCTTCCTCCGTCAGTAGTGCTCGCTGGTCGGGGAAGTTTGGCGCGAGGCGTCCCGCGTGGTTGACGACGCGGTGGCAGGGATAATCGCCGTAGCGATCCGCCTCGCTCAGCACCGCTCCGACCAGGCGAGAGTTTTTCTCCCTGCCGATGAGGCGCGCTATCTGACCGTACGAGGCGACGCATCCCGCCGGAATCTCTGCCACGACGGAGAGAATCTCATAAACCAAATCTTCGTCCAGGACTTTTCCCATCGTATCGCTCCCGTGTTCGCTTTTGCCTTCGGGGGCGCGGCGCCGATCACCCGTGCTGCGATTTTCGCAGCTCCCCTTACCGAAGCATCGAGGGAAAGCGCGTGCGTGTCAAGGTTGTCTGGTCCAGTTGCTGGCTCGATGCCTCGAGATGTTCGCCTCAAGTGCGACCTGCCCCTATTGGAAAAGGATGCCGAAGATGTATTTGGTGATGGCGGAGCGGCGGATGACCCCCACGAGTTTGCCCTCGTCATCAACCACAGGAAGCTTCTTGAACTTCTTCTTCGCCAGCAGCGCGGCGACGCGGGCGATGCTCTGCTCGGGACGGGCACACACTACCTGGCGCGTCGCGAAATCCATGACGCAGCGATCCTTCAGGTCTTCGATGCGCTGCTCAAGGCTCTGATCGTCGAAGTACAGCATGGACGCGTCGCCGCCCGTGAAGATGGTGTGAGCGCGATGCTGCGCGATGGCTCCCATGACATCGCCGTCGGAGATGAACCCGACCACCTGGTTGCGCTCATCGATTACGGGCATGCTGCTCACCTCGTTTTCGGCGAGCATGCGCACCACGTCGGAAATCGTGCAATCCTGCGTGCAGGTGAACGGCTCTTCAATCATGATGCTCGAAACGGGCGTCCCCTCGAGCTCGAGCGGGATGCGCTCGGACAGAATCTCGGACATCGCTTATGCCTCCTTCGTTTTCGGTGCGGTTTTCTTGGTGCGCACGCTGAATATGGCGCAGATAAGGGAAACGAGGCCGATTGCCGCGCACGCCTTGTAAGCGACGCCCGCGCCCACGGCGGTGGCTACTTGGATGCTCGCATCGACGCCGGCCGACGCGGTGACGCTTGTCATGACCGTGATGATGAGCGCCGTGCACAAACCGCCGGCGACCTGGCGGCCGGTGTTCGCGATGGCGTTGCCGTGGGCGATCATGTCATTTTTCAAGGCATTGACACCCCATGTGTTCACCGGCATGTTCGCGAGCGACTGGCCGGCGGACTGCAGCATGCAGAACAGCGCAACCACCAAGATGGGCGTGTTTACCGTCGAAAGCGAGAGCAGGAACAGGGCGCCGGTCATGAGGGCCAGGCCGACGATCGAGATGGCACGCGGACCGAACTTGTCGAACACCACGCCGGAGATAGGGCTGATGATGATGCCCACCGCCGCGGCGGGAAGCATGGCCATGCCGGTTTCGAAGGCCGAAGCGCCAAGCGAGGTTTGCAGCAGCAACGGCAACAGCGTGTTGGTGACCAGGCAAGCGGCGTTGATGAGCGTGACGATGATGGCGGCCACGCGGAACTCGCGCGTCTTGAGCGTGCCCAGTTGAAGCAGCGGGTCCTCGATTTTGCCCTGGCGTACGACGAACAGCACCAAGCACACGACACCCGCGACGATCGAGCCGAGCACCACGGGGTTGCCCCAACCCATCGACGAGGCGCTCGAGAACCCGTAGAGAAGTCCGCCGAAGGCGATGGTGGAGAGGACGACCGAGGGCAGGTCGAGCTTGGGGTTCTTCAGCTCGCCCACGTTTTTCAGCATGAACACGCCCAGCACCAGCACGAGAATTGCGAGGGGGACGATGGCGCCGATCATGGTGCGCCAGCCGTACGTGTCGATCACCGCGCCGCCTACGACGGGGCCGACCGCGGGACCCGCCGACATGACGATGCCCGCCATGCCCATAGCCGTTCCTCGTTTCTCGACGGGGAACACCAGCATGGGAACCACCGAGACAAGCGGCATGAGCACGCCTGAGCCCGCCGCTTGCAACACGCGACCGATGATGAGGAACAGGAAATCAGGGGCTGCGGCGCACAGCAGCGTGCCCAGCGCGAACACCAGCGTCGCCCCGAAGAATAGCGCGCGGGTGCTGAACTCGTCGATAAGGAACGCCGAAACGGGGACCATGATGCCGCTCACCAGCGGGTATATGGACATGATCCACTGGGCAGTCGAGGCATCGATGGCGAAATCGGACATGATGACCGGCAGCGCAGGCGACATCACCGTTTGGTTCAGTAGCGCCAAGAAGGCACCCAGGACGACGACCGCGACGATGCGGATCTGGGTACCGGTAATGCGCCCATTGGCGGGCGCGACCGTACAATTATCAGACATAAGCTTCCTTCGTATCTATTCGATTCTTCGCCGAAGGCGCGCCGGCCCACGGGCGAAATAACATGCACGTGCTATGCGTGCATCAGATACGACAGGAAGAAAGCGGCTGCTCAGAGCGCACTTGGGGAACAACAGGAGAGGCCCCGTATACCAGGGGCCGCCGAATTGCGATGTATGCTTTGGTCAAATCCTTCATAGCGGGGAGGTATTCTAGCAGCCGTCTTCGCCCCTTTCAAGGGATGTAACCCAGACGTTGATTTTCTTCACCGAGGCGCCATCGTTGACGGGTGGCGTGCTTCTCTATCGCCACACCGCGGGGCGAGGGAACGCCGCGGCGAGCTTGTACATCGGCTATGTGTGCAGCTGCGAGCGTGTCGCCGGCGCGCGCTGGGCGCCAGTCCGATCCGGCCGACTCTTGCCGACGGTCGGTCGCCGTCCTCCTCCATCTCCGCCTGCTCTGTTTTTGCTCGGCTCCCTTGTCGCATCATGGACGGACGAGAATTGAGCGAAGGCGGTACGTATGAACATCCAGATATTCGGCACGAAGAAAAGCTTCGATACTAAGAAGGCGCAGCGCTATTTCAAGGAACGTCGTGTGAAGTTCCAGTTCATCGACTTGAAGGAAAAGGGGATGAGCAAAGGCGAGCTCGAAAGCGTGGCGCGCGCCGTCGGCGGGATCGACGCTGTGATCGATCCAAAGGCGAAAGATGCCGACACGGTTGCGCTCGTACAGTATCTTGCTGCCGACCAGAAGTTCGAAAAGGTGCTCGATAACCAGCAGATTCTTCGTGAGCCCATCGTTCGCAACGGCCGCCAGGCAACCGTTGGCTACGAGCCTGACGTGTGGAAGGGCTGGGAATAAAGCGGCTGGGAATAAAGTGAAGCGCCCACGCCCGTGGTTTTATCCACGGACGCGGGCGCTTGCGTAAGACGTCTCTTGTCGTTTGAGTGGAGCGCCCCGGCGGCGCTGAACAACGCGCCCCGGTGACGTGGCTCGGGGCTCTTTGTGCCGCACATCTATGAGAGGAGATATTTGATGCGCATGGGCGCTACTCCATGTAGCCACCCTGAATGGCGGAAGCTGCATGCTCGGTAAAGAACTTGAGCGTGCCGGAGGTATAGCGATTAGCCTTGGGCTTCCAAGCGGCTCGGCGCTCGGCCAGGACGGCATCGATCTCGGCCGGCTCCATCTCCTTGCCGGCGATGCCCACAATAGACAGCGAGCGCTCGGGGATGTTGATCTGGATAAGGTCGCCCTCCTCGATCAGGGCAATCGGGCCGCCCACGGCAGCCTCGGGCGAAACGTGACCGATAGCCGGGCCCTTGGAGGCGCCGGAGAAGCGGCCATCGGTGATAAGGGCAATGCTCGCACCCAGCTCGGGATCGCTGACGATAGCTTCGGTGGTGTAGAACATCTCGGGCATTCCGGAACCCTTGGGGCCCTCATAGCGAATGATAACGGCATCGCCGGGCTTGACCTCGTGCGTCAGGACGGCGTGAATGGCGTCCTCCTCGCAGTCGAACGGACGGGCCTTGAGCGTAGCCTGGAACATCTCGCGCGGAACGACGGTGTGCTTGACGACCGCGCCCTCGGGAGCAAGATTGCCGTGGAGGATGGCGATGGAACCGTCGGTGCCGAAGGCCTGGTCAAACGGACGGATGATGTCCTCGCGCTTGAGATTCCACTTCTCAAGGTAACGACCGCACTTCTCGTAGTAACCGTTGTTCTTGAGGTCCTCGAGGTTCTCGCCGAGAGTCTTGCCGGTGACGGTCATAACGTCGAGGTGGAGCATCGACTTGATCTCCTCCATAATGCGCGGCACGCCGCCTGCATAGTAGAAGAACTGCGCCGGCCACTCGCCTGCGGGGCGAACGTTGAGCAGGTAGTGGGCGCCACGGTGCAGGCGATCGAAATCGTCGGCGGACATCTCGATGCCAAACTCGCGGGCAATCGCGGGGATGTGCAGCAGCGAGTTGGTGGAACCGGAGATGGCGCCGTGGACCATGATGAGGTTCTCGAAGGACTCCTTGGTCACGATGTCGCGCGGGCACAGGTTGTGCTCGGAGAGCCACACGGACTGACGGCCGGCCTCGCGGGCAAACTCGCGCAGGTCGGAGCTAGTTGCGGGCAGCAGGGCGGTACCGGGGAGCATAAGGCCCAGGGCCTCGGCGGTAACCTGCATGGTCGAGGCGGTGCCCATAAAGGAGCAGGTGCCGCAGCTGGGGCATGCGTTGTGCTTGGCAAACTCGAGCTCCTCGCGGGAAATCTCGCCGCGCTCATAGCGGGCAGAAATCGCGCCGAGCTGCTCCAGGGTCAACAGATCGGGACCGGCATCCATGACACCGCCGGTAACGACGATGGAGGGGATGTTGATGCGGCCCATGGCCATAAGGTTCGCAGGCAGGCCCTTATCGCAGCTGGCAACAAAGACGCCGGCGTCGAACGGGGTGGCCTTGGCATGAATCTCGATCATGTTGGCGATCATGTCGCGACTGGGCAGCGAGTAGTTGATGCCGTCGTGGCCCTGGGCCTCGCCGTCGCAGATATCGGTGCAGAAGTAACGGGCACCATGACCGCCAGCCTCGGCAACGCCGGCACGGACCTCCTCGACCAACTCAAGCAGGCCGGCAGAACCCGGATGCGAGTCGCCGAACGTCGACTCGATAATGACCTGCGGCTTGTCCAGATCCTCGATGGACCAGCCAGAGCCCAGACGCAGCGGGTCCATCTCGGGGCTGATGGTGCGGAACTTGCCGGAACGCGGCTGCAGCTTGGCAACCAGGTCGGCTGCCTCCTGCTGAATCTGTGCCTTGGTCTTCTCGTCCATGATGCTCTCCTCTTTTGATTTGAACGGTTGTACCAATCGTTGGTTAATGAATCAGGTGTAAATGGGTACCGAGCGATGCGCTCGACAAAAGATGCTTAGCCACGCGAACTAGGCGAAGAACGAAATCACCAGGGCGCAGGCAAGACCCGAAAGGCCGATGAGCGTCTCCATAACGGTCCAGGACTTGAGGGTGGTCTTCTCGTCAATCTCCAGGAACGAGGAGCACATCCAAAAACCGGCATCGTTGACGTGCGAGAGGGCCGTGGCACCGCCGCAGATAGCACGCATGGCGGCCGAGCACGCAACCAACGACCAGGTCGTCTGTATCAAAGAGCTCTGCGACGAATCCGAGCGCCTGGCCGAGGCCGGTGAGGATTACTCCGCCGCCGACACCGCGTTCCACAATGCCATTGCCGAGAGCTCCGGAAACCTCGTCGTTCCCCGCCTGATGGGCGTGTTCAAGGCATCCGTCCCCCCTCTTTATCGACGTGACCGGCAAAAAGCTCGTCGAGGAAACTATCCGCACGCACCGCGATGTGGCCGACGCCATCGCCTCACGCAATCCCACCGCCGTGCACGACGCGATGTATCTGCACCTGGTGTATAACCGCAACATGATTGCGGAGGGAGCAGAAGCAAAAGGCATTTAGGGCCCGACAATAATCTTTCTTTGGCAAAACGCAGGCGGCGGCTGCCCAACACACAGGGCAGCCGCCGCTTTTTGCAATCGATTGGTGCAAAGGGGTTGACTAGAGCTCGCAGGCAACCTTATAGCCATCGCCGATGGCGTCGCGGATGTTGCCGCACTTGTTGGCGTCGCCCAGCACGTGGGTGGCAACACCGGCTGCAGCCAGGTCGTCGGCCAGCTTAGTATTGGGACGATAGCCCATGGCAAGCACCAGCGTATCGGCATCGGCGATGGTGTGGACCTCGCCGTCCTTCTCGTAGCTGATGGCATCCTCGGTAATCTCGATCACCTTGGCCTCGGTCAGCACGTGAACGCCCTTGGAGAGCATGCGCGTGATGAGCACCGCGCGACCGGCGCCGCCCTCGTTGGCGGCGAGCGTCTTGGTCATCTCGATAACGGTGACATCGCGGTTGGCTGGCGACAGGTCGTTGACCAGCGGGGCCAGGTAATCTGCCGTCTCGCAACCGACGGTGCCGCCGCCCACGATGACGATCTTCTTGCCCGGGAAAGCCTTGCCACCCAGCAGGTCGTCAGCCGTCATAACCTGCTTAAAGCCCTGCATGAAGGCCGGGGCGATGGGCTCGGCGCCATAAGCCAGGACGACCTCGTAGCCCGCGTAGTCGCGCTGAATGTCCTCGGCCGAAAGCTCGGTACCAAAGACGCACTTCACGCCCGCCTCAGCAAGACGGCGATACTGGTACTTGATCACGCGGGTGAGTTCCTGCTTTGCCGGCGGAACGGCCGCGATGCGCATCTCGCCGCCCGGCTCGTCCTGCTTATCCACGAGCACCACGTTGTGGCCGCGCTTGGCGGCAATGTAGGCCGCCTCCATGCCCGCAGGACCGGCACCCACAACCAGCACGTTCTTGGCCTCGGCGGCAGGCTCGTAGCCGGCCTCGTCGCGCTCCACGTCCGGGTTAACGGTGCAGGAGATGCGCTTGCCGAACATGATGCCGTTCAGGCAGCGCAGGCAGCCGATGCAGGGGCGGATGTCGTCGGCGTTGCCGGCAGCGGCCTTGTTGCAGAACTCGGCATCGCACAGATTGGCGCGGCCCATCATGCAGATGTCGGCAGCGCCGTCCTCGATCAGCTCCTCGGCGATCCAGGCCTCGTTGATACGTCCGACGGTGGCGACGGGAATGTTGACGTGCTTTTTGATCTCGCGCGAGCAGGCGGCGTGCGAGGCCTGCTGCGTGCCGGCGGCGGGAATCGCGGAGCCGCGCTTGATGGTGGTGCCGCCCGACACATGAATCATGTCGACGCCGGCCTTCTCCAGGCGACGCGAGACATAAATCATGTCGTTGAGGGTCAGACCGCCATCGGTGTACTCATCGCCCGAGATGCGGACGTCGATGATAAAGTCCTTGCCGCAGCGCTCGCGAATCTCGGCGATGACCTCGAGCAAGAAGCGCATGCGAGCGTCGAGCGAGCCGCCGTACTCGTCGGTGCGCTTGTTGTAGAGCGGGGTCAAAAAGCCGCCGAGCATGCCGTGGGCGTGTGCCGCATGGACCTCGACGCCATCGACACCGGCCTTCTGCATACGCACGGCAGCGTCGCCAAACTGATGCGTGAGCTCGTGAATCTCGTCGACCGTGATGGGGCGCGGCGCCTCGCGGGCATAGGACGGGCCCACAAAGGACGGAGCGATCAGGCGCGGCGTGCCCGGAATGTTAAAGGCCATGTAGGCGGGGTGGAAGAGCTGCGGCATGATCTTGCAGCCATACTCATGCACGGCGGCGGCGAGCTTTTCCCAGCCGGGGATAAACGTGTCGTCGTAGCAGCACATGTCACCCGGCAGATAGGTATAGGTAGGCTCGACCGTCACGACCTCGGTGATGATCAGGCCAACGCCGCCCTTGGCACGGGCACGGTAATGATCGACCAAGTCGTCGGTCACATAGCCATGATCGGCCAGGTTCGTGGACACCGGCGGCATAAAGACGCGGTTCTTGACCTCGGTCGTACCGACCTTGATCGGGCTAAAGAGCATCGGATAGGCGGAGGACTCCATACAGGGTTCCTTTCGTTTGAGCCGCTCGGCGGCAGTTGCTAACGTACTTATCGTATCAGCAACTGCCGTGTCCGCAGTCAAACATGCCCAAACGCCGGTCGGCTAATGAATACCGCGGCCCAAGTCTTCGGCGATTTTGTCTACGCCCTTAAGCGCGGCGCACGTCTTTTTGTTGGAGCAATGCCCCGTGCAAGCGCCGCCCTGGGCGCAGTCGGCGCAGGTGCCCTTGCGGTAGATGCGCACGCATACCGCGACAAACGCAATACCGATAACAGCCAGTACAACAATATCGATAGGTGCCATAGCAAGCCTCCTCTAGTTAACCATCACTTACTTTACCCCATTCTCCACCTACCAAAAAGGGACAGGTTTATTTTGGTCGGTTTTATCTGCGGAAATGCCATATCTCTCCCACCAAAAAGCCCGAGTGTCGCTGGGACACCCGGGCTCGTGGAAAGGGGTTAATCCTTATTCGGACTTAAGCGGAAACTGCGGCGGAAGCAGCGTTGGTCTCGTCCTCGTCGGTCCATGCATGCTTGGGCATGGGACGGAAGATCTGGAAGAGCATCGCAACCAGCAGCACGATAGCCACAACCGTCCAGAAGCCAAACTGACCCAGAACAAGCAGGTTGTAGAACTGGTTGATGAACAGGCCGATCACCCAGGCAAAGGCGCACTCGTAACCGATGGCAATCGCGAACCACTTGCCGGAATCCATCTGGTTGCGGATAGTACCCATGGCGGCAAAGCACGGGGCGCACAGCAGGTTGAAAGCGCCAAAGGCAACGCAAGCGCCCATAGTCGGGAACATGCCGGCGAACGCGGTCCACAGGCTCGGGTCAGTCTCGGCGGCGTCGGCCACGGACAGCAGCGAACCGGCGGTGGCAACGACGTTCTCCTTAGCCACAAGGCCCGAGACGGTCAGCGCAGTTGCCTGCCAGGTGCTAAAGCCGAGCGGGGCGAAGATCCAGGCGACCAGGTTGCCGAGCATGGCAAGCACGGAGTAGTCCATAAACTCCTCGGGGATGCCCTCCATAGCAGGCAGGAAGCCAAAGGAACCGTTGTAGCTACCAAAGTTGGACAGGAACCAAACGACGACGGTGGACGCGAAGATGACCGTGCCGGCCTTCTTGATAAAGGCCCAGCAGCGCTCCCACACGTGCAGCGCCCAAGAGCGAATCGCCGGGAAGTGGTAGGCAGGAAGCTCCATAACGAACGGCGTCGGGCGACCGGCGAAGAGCTTGGTCTTCTTGAGCATGAGGCCCGAGGCGATAACGGCAAAGACACCCAGGAAGTAGAAGAGCGGGCTAATCCACGCGGCGGTGGTGGAAGAATCGCCGATGATGGAGCCCATGAGCAGGGCGATGATCGGCAGCTTGGCGCCACAGGGAATGAACGTGGTGGTCATGACCGTCATGCGGCGGTCCTTCTCGTTCTCGATGGTCTTGGTGGCCATGACGCCGGGGACGCCGCAGCCCGAGGACACGAGCATGGGGATAAAGGACTTACCGGACAGGCCAAAGCGGCGGAACACGCGGTCCATGATGAAGGCGACGCGGGCCATGTAGCCGCAGTCCTCCAGGAAGGACAGCATGACGAACAGCAGGAACATCTGAGGCACAAAGCCAAAGATGGCACCCAAACCGCCGACGATGCCGTCGCAGACCAGCGAATCGACCAGGCCACCGTCCTCGGTGCCGCCTGCCACGAGGGCATCGTGCACCACGGTGGTGATGCCGGGGACATAGGGGCCGTACTGCGCCGGGTCGACCGAATCGGCGTTATCGCCCGCAGCCTCGACGGCCGCATCGTAGGCGTCGCGGCCCTGGCCGAGCACATACCAGCCGTCGGTACCGAAGAGCTGGTCGTTGGTGAAGTCGGTCACCGTGCCGCCCAGGGTGGAAACGGCGATGTAGTACACGCAGAACATGATGACCACAAAGATCGGCAGGCCCAGAATACGGTTGGTAACCACGCGGTCGATCTTCTCGGAGGTACTCATCTTTGCCGGAGCCTTGGTCATGCACTCGTCGATGATGTGGGCAATGACGCCATAGCGCTCACCGGTGATGATGGACTCGGCATCGTCGTCGCAGTCCTGCTCGCACTGGGCGACCAGCTCCTCCACGCGAGCGGCCTTCTCCTTAGAAAGGTTAATGAGCTTGCAGGCGTCCGCGTCGCGCTCGAACAGCTTGACGGCGTAATAGCGGCGCTTGTTGGCGGGAACGCTCGCCGGCAGGTTGTTCTCGATGTGGTCCAGAACGTCCTCGATGGAGGAATCGAACTTGTGCTCCGGCACCTGGCCCTTGGAAGCAGCGGACTTCTTAACCTGCTCGAACAGCTCCTTGATACCCTTGTTCTTAAGGGCCGAGATCATCATGACCGGGCAGCCGAGCTTCTTGGAGAGCTTGTCCGTGTCGATCTTATCGCCGTTCTTCTCGACCAAGTCGGCCATGTTGAGGGCGACGACTACGGGCAGGCCGGTCTCGATAACCTGAAGCGCCAGGTACAGGTTGCGCTCGAGGTTGGTGGCATCGACAACCTGGACGACCACATCGGGCTCGCCGCTCATGAGATAATCGCGCGAGCATTGCTCCTCGGGGCTGTAGGGGGAAAGCGAGTAGATACCAGGGAGGTCCGTGATGGTAACGTTCTTGTCGCTTAGGAGCTTGGCCTCCTTTTTCTCAACCGTGACGCCGGGCCAGTTGCCAACGTAGCCGTTGGCGCCGGTGATCAGGTTGAAAAGCGTGGTCTTGCCGCAGTTGGGGTTACCCGCCAGTGCGACATGGATCTGAGAATCCGCCATTCAATCCTTCTTCCTTATGTGCCCGCGCTGCTTTCTCCGCACGGGCTGGATAATGTGCTTCAAAGTGCTGCATTAAGTTAGAAAAACCTAACTTTATCTGCAGAAATATACGCCGCAAGCCCCTACTGGACCTCGACGACGGCCGCCTCCTCCTTGCGGATGGAAAGCTCGTAGCCGCGCACGTTGATCTCGACCGGATCACCGAGCGGCGCAACCTTCACGACCTTGAACGAAGTGCCCTTGATGAGCCCCAGGTCCATAAGGTGGCGGCGAAGCGCGCCCTCACCGTGAAGCTTGACGATGGTAGAGCTCTCGCCCACCTTAACGTCACCCAACGTCTTCATCCTCTTGTCCCCCTTTCGGTTTTTATCAAATGCTGTGGACTAACCGACGGTCATGATGTGCATGGCAACCTTGGAATCGATGCCAAAGCGTGCGCCCAACACTGTGACGATGATATTGGCGCCACTCGAGCTCACCACGTGGATCTCGCTGCCCTCGACAAAGCCGAGGTCCTTGAGGTGGTGCTTCATGTCCTCATTGCCCTTTACACGAGACACGCGCACGGTTTCGCCCGCTTTTACCATCGAAAGCGGCATTGCCGGCATCTGCGGTCCGCAAGACATGAGTGAGCTCCTAACGTCAGTTCGTCCTCAACATCGACGCGATAAAAGTTAACCACGTCTATGTTCGCTTTAGTAAACTAGCACGTGGTTAACTTTTTGGAAAGGGTCCTGTTCAGTTTTTCGAAAAAGTTTCCTATACGAAACAAAAAGGCGCGGCAAAGAGCCGTCCTTTGCCGCGCCCCGTCATGCTTAAAGCGAGAGGTTTCTAATCGACGTAACGCAGGAAGCCTCATCCACGCCCGAAACGCGGAAGATGATGTCCTCGCCGCACTCGCCGTAGAGAGCCATGAGGCCCATAACGTCGCGACCGTCGGTATGACGGTCACCGATGCTGACCGACACGTCGCTACGATGCTTGGCAATGATGTCATAGAGCAACGCAACCGGGCGGGCATGTAGTCCCAACGGATCTTTAATCGTCTTTGTAAACTCGACCATGTCCCCTCCCACGACATCGCACATTCGGCCGGCAAAACCCAGCCACGTGGTAGTTATTGTAGCGTTAGATGCTTGTCGAGAGCCCCTCCGGATACCCCGTGGTCAAAAAGTGGCAAATATGAGTACTGTCACCAATTTAGTAGCAGCAAAATCGAGAGCAAATTGCCTACTTTGAGCGATTCGAAGAGGTTGAAAGCCGTCAAACGCCCTTTAAAGGGGGTTAGATAAATTGATTTTGAGTCCATTTTTGCTCAAAACCGGCCGATAGATATGACACCTCTTTTGCAACAGTACTCATATTTGGCATTTTTTGACCACAAGGTCCAAAACCATGCCCCAAAACACAAAAGGAGGGGCCTCGCAAGGCCCCTCCTTAGGA
>URMZ01000017.1 GCA_900549025.1 uncultured Collinsella sp. | reverse complement strand
CGGGTGCCCTACCGGGAGTAGCCCCGACGGTTGACAAAACTATAGGAACACCCAACGACTAGTCATTGGGGACGTTCTTCAACGACTAGCTGTTGGGGACACTCTTTGCCAAAGGCCCCGTTGGGCGAGATGTCAAACGGAAAGGTGCCGCAGCGATTGAACGCGGCGATAAACATGCGGATGGCGTTGGACGGCGTGGTGCCCACGAGCTGGGTTGCCGCCGCGAAGGCTGCCTTCTCCTCGGGCAAGACCTTCGCGACTACGGGGGTCATGTGTTCTGCCATGGCGCTTCCTTTTTGAAACGACGGTGGTGCGGATAGATGCGGGCCACGCGGCTGGGCGACGGGCTGTGAAGGCAACCCGATTGACCCGCATCTGGAGTTTGTTTCTGCGGCGTTGGTATTACCTGGTAATCCTAAGTATTACCCCGCAGATAGAATACCACACCAGACCCCATGGGGACGGAGGAAAACGAATCATTTTGTTGCTGAGTTAGTTTTTAGAGCGTGATGATGTCCGAGATATCGAGGGCCTGAGCGTCGGCGGCGTCGTGCGTGGCAAGCAAGAGCGTGCGGCCGTCGAGCAGGTCGAGCACGACCTTGGTCGTCGCATCGCGCGCGGCGGCATCCAGGCCGGTAAAGGGCTCGTCAAGAATCACCACGCCGCCCGGGCACAGCAGGGCTCGAGCAATCTCGACGCGACGGCGCTGCCCGCCCGAAAGCTCGGCCACGCGAGCATGCACATCGATTCCCGGCACCAGCAGGCGCAGCAAGGCCGCGGCGCTCGAAGCATCCACATGCGCATCGGCGCACACCAGCACGTTATCCAGCGCCGAGGCGGACTCGACCAAGCGTGCATCCTGAAACACCATCGAGCACGGCGCGCACTCCCCCACTGCCAGGGCAAGCAGCGTCGACTTGCCCATGCCCGAAGCACCCATCACACAGATACGCCCACCCGCGGGCACATTGAGCACCAGACCGTCCAGCGCCGGCGCCCAGGGCGCGCGATCGCCCACGGCAAGCGCAAGCTCCGCTGCAGTGCCATCGCTTGCGGCCCCCGCACGCCCGCGCAGTCCATGCCCATGCGCCCGCACGGCCGCGCGCCACGCCACGGGTCCCGAAACCCGCAGCAGCCACACCAGCACGCGCTCACACGCCCACGAGGCGACAACGACCAGCACGGTCCACGCCAGCAGGTCAGCCGTCTCGATGAGCAGCTTCGCCTGATAGATGCGCTCGCCCACGGTGCCCACCGCCATGCCGATCAGCTCCGCCGCCACGCCGGCCTTCCAGCTCATGCCGATCACAGCGCGGGCGCACGAAAGCACAAACGGCAGGACTTCGCGCCAGGTGTGGGCACAAAACAGGCGCCAGCCCCGCACGCCATGCAGACGGAGCATCTGCTCCAGCGGCTTATCCGCTTGCGTCAAGCCCTCGGCCAGCGAAAAATACACGCCCGGCAGCGCCATCAAAAAGACCGCCGCAATGCTCACGCGTGCCGACCCCAACCAAATAAGCAGCAGGACCACCACGCAGGCGACCGGTGTTGCCTTTACAAACGAAAGCGCCGGAGCAACCAGGTGCGCAAACGCCCGCGAACGTGACGAAATCCCGGCAAGCACGCCACCACACACCGCGGCAAGCGCCAGCCCGCCCAGTATCCGCGCGCCCGAGCCCGCCAAAATCGCCCAGGTACCGCCATCGCACACCAGGCGTAGCAGCGCCAAGGCAACAGCACCCGGCCCCGGCAAGATCAACGGCTGCGCCACCAGCGCCGCCGCCAGCGCCCACACGGCAAGCCAAAAGGCGGCGACGGCACCTGCTGCCGCCACCGCCTTCATACGCTCTGTCATTTGTCGAGCAAACGCACGCACGGGCTACTCCATGTAATAGAAATCATCAGCCGGGAGCTTGCCGCCCACGGCGCTCGCGTCCGCATCAGCCAGCACCTGCAGATACCCGTCGAGCGCCGCCTTCATATCCTTCCCCGTCTGGCACACGAGCATGCACCCGGGAATCGCCTTTTCGGCAATCGCGGCGTTATCGACGATGCCCGCATCGACCACGGCCTGAGCCCAGTCTGCCGGCGCCGCGTTCACGGCCTCAACGCTCGCCGCATGGCAGCTCAGGAATTCCGCCACGGCCTCGGGATGCTCCTCGGCAAAGGCACGGCGCACCACGGTCACGCCCGTCAGCAGGCGCGAACCCGTGTCACCCGCTAGCTCATCCCACACATCGGTCAGGCTCACCGGCGCCGACAGCTTGCCTTCGCTCTTGGCGATGGCAGCGGTCTTGAACGGCTCCGGCAGCACGCCCACGGCGGACGGGTCGACAAGCAACGCCGACAGCACCTCGGTGGGCTCGCTCTTAAACTCAAGCGCCACCTGGCCGGTCAGGCCCGCGCGCTCCAGCAAGTAGTTCATGACGTACTCCGGCGTGGCGCCCTTGCCCGTCATGTAGACGGTATGGCCCGCCAGATCGCCAAACGAGGCAACGTCCGCGTTACCCGTCACCACGTTCAGCACGCCGAGCGTGTTGATGTCGATGACCTGCACCGCGCCCTCGGTCTTGTTGTAGAGCACGCTCGCCACGTTGGCGGGCACCAGGGCGATATCGACATCGCCCTGAATCACCTTGGGCACGATCTCGTCGGCTGCGGCGCTGATCGCAAAGTCGAGCTCGTTGTCCGTGGCACCGTCGGCCGCCTGGTCCATAAACTGCACCAGACCGATCGACGTCGGACCCTTGAGCGAGGCGACGTGTACCTCAACCGGCCCGGCAGCGGCACCGTCAGCGGCAGACCCAGCAGCCGAGCCCGCAGCAGACCCCGCCCCCGCAGCTCCGCCACCACAGCCAACCAGCGCAAGCGACAACGCGCCTGCGGCAAGCGCCGAGGCAAACCCCCGGCGCGACAGCTCAACATCAAACGCGCGCATCGTTAGCACGCCCCCCTCGTGGGGCATCGACCAGGCATGATGGTCGGTATGCAGTAGCTCCTCGGCCAGCGGCGAGAGCGGCTCGCCCAAGAACTCGCGGTAGCACGCCTGAACATCGGGGTTCTCGTGCGAGAAGCGAATGTCCGCAGCGGCATCCAGGCCCCACAGCACCTGGCCGCGCTCGGCCGCCAGCTCGCAGCCGTCGTGGATGGGCTGACCGCCGCCACCGACGCAGCCGCCCGGGCATGCCATGACCTCGACGAAGTCATAGCTCACACGGCCGTCGCGAATCGCGTCGAGCAGGCGGGCGGCGTTGCCCAGCCCGTGCGCCACGGCGACGCGCACCTTGGTGCCATCGATATCGGCGACGGCTTCCTTCCAGCCGTCAAGTCCGCGCACATCGGTAAAGAAGTCGGCGTCGGGGTTCTTGCCCGTCACCAGGTAATATGTCGAGCGCACGGCAGCCTCCATCACGCCGCCCGTGGCGCCAAAAATCACGCCCGCGCCCGTGCCAAAGCCCAGCGGCGTATCGAGCGGCTCCTCGACCAGCGTGTCAACGCTCACGTGGCTCGCGCGGATCATACGCACCATCTCGCGCACCGTCAGCGCAACGTCCACGTCGGGCGCGCCGCCCTCGCCCATCATGCTCGGCAGCGCACACTCGGCCTTCTTGGCCGTGCACGGCATAACGGACACCACGAACAGACGCTCGGGCTCCACGCCCAGCACCTTGGCGTAGTAGGTCTTGGCGATAGCGCCGAACATCTGCTGCGGCGACTTTGACGTGGACAGGCTGTCGACAAACTCGGGGTAACGTGCCTTCACAAAGCGCACCCAGCCCGGGCAGCAGCTCGTAAACATGGGCCAGCCGCGGCTGTCGCCCTCACCCTTAGCGGCGGCGCCCAGGCGCTCGAGCAGCTCGGAGCCCTCCTCCATAATGGTGAGGTCGGCCGAGAAATCGGTATCGAACACGTACTCAAAGCCCACGCGGCGCAGCGCGCAAGCCAGACGCTCGACGGTTGCCTCCTCGCGCGGAATGCCGAGCTCCTCGCCCCAAGCACTACGCACGGCCGGCGCGATCTGCACCAGCACGATCTTGTCGGGATTAGCGAGCGCGTCAAACACGGTCTCGGTGTCGTCGCGCTCGCGCAGCGCGCCCGTCGGGCAATGCGTGATGCACTGGCCGCACGCGACGCAATCGGTCTTGCCGATCGGCACGCGCCCGCGGGTGCCCACGGCGGTATGCGTGGCGCGGTTGGTCAGGTCCCAAATCCCTAGGCCCTGTACGCTCTCGCACACCTTGATGCAGCGCATGCATTTAATGCACTTGTCGTTATCGCGGATGATGGGAAAATCGAAGTCCCAGCCCTCGCGCGCCAGGTGCTGCTCGTACGGCAGATAGAAGATGCCCAGGTCGTTGGCGATGGTCTGCAGGTTGCAGTTACCACTGCGCACGCAGCTCGTACAGCGCGAGTCGTGCTGGGACAGCAGTAGTTGCACGTTGGTGCGACGCGCCTCACGGGCCTTGGGGCTGTTGGTGTGGACCACCATGCCGTCGAGCACGTAGTTGTTGCAGGCGGCAACCAGCTGGTCGCAGCCCTCAACCTCGACCACGCACACGCGGCAACCGCCGATCTCGTTTAAATCGCGCAGGTAGCACAGGGTGGGAATCTGGATGCCGACGGACTTGGCCGCGTCCAGGATCGTGGTGTGCTCGGGCACCACGACCTCGCAATTATCGATAGTGAGCTTGACCATGTTGAGTGCTCCGCTTTCGGTGTTGTCGCTGACAATGGGGTTGTTGGGCTCTACCATTCCAGGTTCCTCCCTCCGCGGAACGCGCCAAAGCCAAAGTGGTCGCAACGCAGGCAGCGGCTTGCCTCCTGGCGTGCCTCCTCCTCGGTGAGGCCCTGCTCGACTAGATTCCAATCGTGGATGCGCTCTCCGGCCTCGCGCTCGCCCAGCTCGCAGCGGCCGCACTCGTGCTTGCCCTTAAACTGCACGGTCGGCAGTTCAACGTCGAGCTTGATCTTGTGGTCAAAGCCCAGGTAGCGGTCGATATTTGCCGAAGCAACGCGGCCGGCGTTGATGGCCCGGATGACGGTGGCGGGGCCGGTCTGGCAGTCGCCGCCGCTAAAGAGGCCATCGAAGTTAGGCACGGCGCCATCCGAATCGGTGACCACGCAGCCCCACTTGCAGGCGATGCCCATGTCCTCAAACGGCTTGGAATCGATGTCCTGGCCAATGGCCACAAACACGCGCTCGCAGGGAATGACGCGCTCGGGCGTGGCGGCGGCACGCGGGGCCGGACGCCCACGACGGGGCTCGCCGATAATCTGCGGCTGCACGCGCAGGCCACTCACGCGACCCTCCTCACCCGTCTCGATAGCGAGCGGTGCGGTGAGCTCCAGAACCTCGCAGCCCTCGGCCTGAGCGCCGGCAATCTCGGCATCCTGGGCCGTCATGTCGCAGATGCGACGGCGGTAGACGATGCTTACCTTTTCGGCACCGCAGCGCACGGCAGAGCGTGCCACGTCCATGGCCACATTGCCGCCGCCGATGACGCACACGCGCTGACCGCTCAGGTCGGGCAGCTCGTCGTCGCCGATGGCGCGCAGCATCTTGACGGCCGACTCCACGCCGAGCGCCTCTTCGCCCGGAAGGCCGAGCTTCTTATCGCTGTGGGCGCCAATGGCCAGGTAGACGGCATCGAACTCGTCGCGCAGGCGGGCAAGTTCCTCGCCATTGACGGAGTGGTCGAGTTCCACGTCGATGCCGGCACTCAAAATCCAGACGATCTCGGCCTGCAGGCGCTCGCGCGGAAGACGGTAGCTGGGAATGCCATAGCGCAGCATGCCGCCCAGGTGGTGGCGCTGCTCAAAGATGGTCACCTTATGGCCCATCACGGCCAGGTAGTAGGCGCAGGAAAGGCCGGCCGGGCCGCCGCCGATCACGGCGATGCGCTTGCCGGTGTTGTCGGCCACGCTGGGCTTGTAATCGTTGAGGTCGCTGTGCTCAACGGCAAAACGCTTGAGGGCGAGAATGTTCATGGGGTCATCGACCATGCCACGACGGCAGTGCATCTCGCAGGGATGCTCGCACACCAGGCCGCAAACGAGCGGCAGCGGGTTGTTCTTGCGGATGACCTTGACGGCATCGGCATAGCGGCCGGCCTCGACCAGCGAAATGTAACCGGGAATGTCGACGTGCGCCGGGCAGCCCGAGACGCACGGGACGCGGGCCTCGCGGTCAAAGCCACAGGAGTGCTCGCGGATGTGGTGCTCAAAATCGTCGCGGAAGCCGCGAATGGCCGTGAGTGCCATGGCGCCGGCCTCGTAGCCGATAGCGCAGTCGCTCGAAAGATAGATGGTGCGGGCGGTGCGCTCAATCAGATTGAGCGTGGACTCGTCGGCGCGGCCTTCGAGCACATCGGCAAGCAGGTCGCTCAGCGCGCTCAGGCCCACACGGCAGGGCGTGCACTTGCCGCAGCTCTGGGTGGAGCACAGGTTGACGAGCGCCGCCGTAAACTCAACGGGGCACGGGGCGAGCGAGCTCACCGCCAGACGGCGTCCAAGCGCATCGTGCAGGTCGTCCATGACGGCCTGAGCGTGGCTGCGTTCCATTACGTGCAGTCGAGCCATAAGATCCCCTCTCACATGGCAGCCCGGAGGCGAGGCCGGGCGAAGTTGCTACACGCACAACACTGACCTAAAAAGTTGTTAGGTCTCCACACGGTTCGGCAGGCGGTATAAAATGTCACCCTCAGCGGTGAAAAAGAACATTACCGCAGATAAATGCCATATTTGATAAAACGCGTTACCAAATGACAATGCCCCGCCCACGCAATCACGTGGACGGGGCATTGCTCCAGGTATGCGGTCAGCGACCCTGTTGCTTTTACTTAAGCTCGGGCCAGTAACCCTTGTTGGCCTCGATCATGTCGTCGAGAACCTCCTTGGCGACCTTCATCGACGGCACGGTCTTGTTGAGCGTAAAGGCCTTAAGCGCCTTCTCGTACGAGCCCTCGATCGTAGCCTCGACAATGAGCTTCTCGGAGTTCAGCTGCTGCATCATGAGGCCCTGCTGGAACAGCGGAATGTTGTCGCGGCTGATGACCTCGGGGCCGTTCTTGCCAATGTAGGCAGGCAGCTCGACCATAGCGTCGTAGGGCATGTTGGGGATGGCGCCCTTGTTCTCACAAATGACCAGGAAACGCTGCTTGGTGTCGTTCTTCAGAGCGATGGCCAGGTCGGCAATCCAGTCGCCGTGGCTACCCGCATAGAACGTGCTCTCGTCGATCTCGCCCGTCTTCTCGTAGTGATCGATACCATCAAAGAGGTTCTTCTCACGCGTCTCCTCAACCTCGTTAGCACGGGTGCGCTCGGGGTTGGAATGCTCGACGAACTCCTTCTGCTGCAGGTAGTAGTTCAGATACGTGTTGGGCAGGTACTCCGGGAAGCACTCCATGATCTCGTACTCGCCCTTCCAGACGTAGTACCAGCTGCCCTTGGTGTGGCGGTTCTGCTCGGGGTGCTCGTCGGTGGCCTCCTCGGGCTTCTTGGCCATCAGCGAGCCCATGCCCTTGAGGTAGGAATCGGGCAGCAGGATCTGGTGCTCCTTGATGTACTCGCGCAGCTGCGGGAGCACCTCCTCGCCCTTGTGGCGGATCGAGGTGAACCAACCAAAGTGGTTGAGGCCAAAGTAATCGTACTCGACATCCTTCTTGTCGATATCGAGCGCGGCGCAAACCACGTCGATGATTGCAATCGGCATGTCGCAGATGTTGATGATGCGAGCGTTGGGACGCAGCACGCGGCAGCCCTCGGAAACGATGGCGGCAGGGTTGGAGTAGTTGAGAATCCAGTAGTCCTTCTTGGCATACTTCTCAACGTCATCGATCAGCTCGACCATGGGGAAGATGGTGCGCATGCCGTAGGCAAGACCGCCGCAACCGCAAGTCTCCTGACCCACGCAGCCGTGACGCAGCGGAATCTTCTCGTCCTGCTCGCGCATGGCGTAGCCGCCCACGCGCATCTGGGCAAACACGAAGCTCGCGTCGGTAAAAGCCGTCTTCTTGTCGGTGGTCACCGTGAGCTTGATGTCCAAGCCGAGGTCCTCGTGCAAAATCCAGTCCACGAGCACGCCGATCTTGCGCTGGCGCTCCTCGTTGATGTCGTACAGACGAATCTCGTCAACGTCGAGCTCGTCCTTGCGCAGGGCGATGGACTTGACGATGCCGGGGGTAAAGGTGGATCCGCCACCACACAGAGTAATGATCATTGTTTACTGCTCCTTCTCAATTGCGTTTTCGACCTTGTCGCGCATCTCGGCGACCTTCATGCCAAAGATGATCTGGATATTATTGCCGTTGCGGTTGATGCCGCTGTTGGGCACGTGGTTGATGAGGTCCTCATTGATGAGGTCCGGGTTCTTAACGTTCACGCGGAGACGCGTAAAGCAGTTCTCGAGCTCCTCGATGTTGTCCTTGCCACCAAGACCTGCGACCAGGTCGGCAATACCTGCATCGACGCCCTCTGCGGGAGCTGCGGCAACAGCGCCCTGCTTCACCGCGACAGACGCGGCGGCCTCGCCCTCGGCAACGGACTCGGCGAGCTCGGACTCCTCCTCGCGACCAGGCGTGTGGAGGTTGAGCTTCTTAATAAGGAAGGTGAAGAGGAAGAAGTACAGAGCGGCGTTGACGACTCCGAGCACGAGCATAACCGGCCAGTTGGTCTTGTCGACACCGAGGACCAGGTTGGAAACCACGATGTTGATGATGCCGCCTGCAGTCGAAGCGGGCACGGAGAGAACCTTGAGCAGAACCAGGAAGATGCCGGAAAGAACCGAGTGAACGACAAAGAGCACGGGAGCGGCAAAGACAAAGAGGAAGTCCATGGGCTCGGTCACGCAGGAGAGCACGGCGGTGATGATCAGCGGGATGATAACGGCTTTGGTCTTGTCCTTGTTCCCCTTGTAAGCGGTGACGATAAAGGCGAGACCGATGCCGATGTAGGGCCACAGGTTGTTGAAGGTATAGCTGTTGAAGTAGGTGCTATCGGAGAAGGGCTGACCCGTCATTGCCATCTCGGCAACACGGATGGGATAGGCGCCGGCGATAACCTGATCACCCAGCGTCAGGGTGCCGCCCACATCGGAGAACTGGAACGGGGTGTAGATGAGGTGGTGCAGACCGGTGGGAACGAGCAGCTTGTTGAGCATGCCGTAGATAAACAGGCCGATGTTGCCCGACTCCTTAATGATGCCGGCAACGGAGGAGATGGCACCCTGAACCGGAGGCCAAACGATGCAGAAGCCAGCGCCCATGATCCAGGAAATGATGATCATGATCAGGAACGGGAAGCGAACGCCCGAGAACATCGAAAGGGCAATGGGGAACTGCTTGTTCGAGTACTTGTTGAACACGGCACCGGTGATGCAACCGAGAATGATGCCGCCAAACACGCCGGTATCGAGCACCTGAATGCCCATAACGGTGGCCTGGCCGGTTCCGGTAAGACCGAGCATGCCGCTCGCATCGGCAAGAGAGCCGGTGGCGTTGAGCACGATGTTGTTAGCCTGCAGGAACAGGAAGAACGACATCAGGGCGATCAGCGAGGCATGGCCCTTGTTCTTCTTTGCCATGGCGCCGGCGATGCCCACGCAGAACAGAATCGAGAGGTTGTTGATGATAAACATCAGCGACTGGTAGACAACGGCGCCCACAAGCTGGAACGGACCGAAGCCCAGCACAGGGACCATGGCGCAGATGGTCTTGTTGGTCAGAATGATGCCCACGATGAGCAGAATGCCGGCAACCGAGAGATACATCATCGGCTGAACGATCGACTTCGCGAACACCTCCAACGGCGCTTTGAAATTGAACTTCTTTTTTGCGGTCACAGCGGTACTCCCCTTCCTTTTCCGCAAATTAAGACAGATGTGCCCTAGACAAGACCGTGAGCCTTGCCTTATATCAATCGATGTGTGGGCACGTTATGCCTAGAGACCAGGTTCTCCAAGTTCTCCAAGCAGGTTAACAATGTGATATGCGAGATAACTCTTCTCGGCATCGGTAACGACAACGTTATAGGTAGACGACAAGTGGGCGGCTATGGCATCCGCACACGAGAATGCACACGGATACGCCGTTTCATCGATTCGGAACAGCGCGTCTCCGTTGATTTGCCCGGCCGTAGGATCGAGCGCTCGCTGTGCGAAAAACTGCAGGTGACGAACGAAGCGTTCATAAGGCAGCGAGGTGTCGTCGAGGGTCGTGGCATAGCGCTTGGAAACAATCGCGAGCACGTCGCGAACAAGCTGGACCGAAACAATCAAACGATCGGAGCGTTGCGGCATGGTGGCGTTGACGATATGCAGCGTAATGAAACCCTGCTCTTCTTCGCTCATCTGGATGCCCATATACTCCTTGATAATCTGCAGCGCACGGCCCGCAAGTGCATACTCCTTGCGATAGAACTGCTGGATCTCGAGCAGCAACGGATTCTCACAGGAGACGCCCTTGCGCTCGCGCTCCAAAGCAAGGCTGATATGGTCTGCGAGAGCAATGAGAATCTTGTCGTTGATATCAACATTGAGCTCTCGACGGAGCATCTGAACAATGTCCTCGGCAATCACGAGGTTGACGGTGGGGATGGACTCCAAAAGATGTGCCAAGCGGTCAATCGTACGCGAGTCCTGAGAAGTTCCCTCCTGCAACGCGTAGGTCTTTTCGATCGACGCCTCGTCGATGGCATCGCCGGCATGACGGCCAAAGCAGAGGCCTCGACCGATGACGATGAGCTCGGAGCCATCGTCCGAAGTGACCATTGCGACGTTGTTGTTAAAAACTCGCTTGATAACCACGGTACCCACCACAAGAATTTATTCGGAAAGCCAGACGACAGGCTCTTTAACAGCAACAGGGCCGGAAGCATGCTCACGAAGAGTCGAGTTCTCCGAACGCTCGCACACGATAACGAAGACCGTGGGATCGAAGCCGGCAGCGCGGACCGCGTCGAAATCGACCTCGACGAGGGGCTGGCCCGCGTCGACATGGTCACCCTGGGCAACAAGCGCATGGAAGCCCTTGCCCTCAAGTTTAACAGTGTCGATTCCGATATGCAGCATCACCTGAGCAGAGCTGTCGTCGGACATGATGCCCAGCGCGTGCTCAGTCGGAAACAGCGCCGCGACGGTGCCGGAAACAGGAGCGCACACCGTTCCCTCTTGGGGAACCACGGCAACGCCATCGCCCACTGCACGGCTGCTAAAAGCAGGGTCATTGGTATTTTCCAGATGAACAAGCTCGCCGGAAACGGGAGCGAGGATTTCGAACTCGGAAGCCGCAGTCGTCTGCTCATCCGAACCGCCCATCAGGCGAGAAAAGAAACCCATGGTGGCATGTCCCTTCATAAATATAGCCCAACCAAAATCAAGCGAATGCATCCATAGAGACACACCCGTTCAAAGACTTTGGTTAGGCCCACGTCCGAGGGACTCGGTAACCTTCCGCATTTCTTTTTACGGGAGCTATTGTAGACAAGCCCAAAGCCGGAACAACCATTATGACCGATGAACGGTATTTTTTCTTCGATAAACGGTATTTAGGCGACACTTAGGGGCACTCCATTTCTGCCGGCACCCAGGGACACTCCTTGCTCTGGTGCAATGGAGTCAGGTTTGTTTGCACCAACTTGGTGCAGATTAACCTGACCCCAATGCACCAATCTCGCTTGCGTTAGATGAAGATCTCACATTCCCTGCGCTCGACGCAAGCCTTGCTCAGCATCTGGGTAACGGCGGCAAGTTTGTTAGGGTCAAGTTTGCGAGCATTCTGCGAGCATACGGAGACGCAACGCATGCAGGAGATGCACGCCTCGCCATCCACCTGCCTTGGATCGTCCTTGTCGATAGCTCGAACAGGGCACAACGCAGCGCAAGCACCGCAGGAGACGCAATCCTCCGTTGCATGGGGCACCATACTGTGGCCTCCAGCTTGCTTATAAGGACGATTGCCGGGAATAGAGGGCTCGGACGCAGCCCCGTCCAGTAGCTTTTGCCGGATCCGCTGCGCAAACTCTGAAAGTTGCGCCACATCCTGCGCATCCGGTCGCCCAGCAGCAAACTGACGAGCAACGGAATGCTCGGCAATGGCAGAAACCGCTGCAACCACCCTAAATCCGGCACGCTTCGCAACGTCTTCCAGCTCAATAAGCGTATCCTCAAACGCGCGGCCCCCGTAAACACAAACCAAAACAGCCCGAGCTCCGTTGCCACGCACCATTCCCAGTCGCTCAACCGCCACAGCTGGAACCCTGCCAGCATATGATGGGACGGAGATAACCGCAACGTCGCCCTTCGCCATCGAGACCCCGTGGAAATCCAACCCGCTATCGGTCAGATCGACGGTAACGATATTCCCATCCAGCGCCCCGGTCACAAGACCAGACACTTTCTCCGTTCCGCCCGTCGGACTAAACACAATTTCGAACATGCTCATCGAACATCCTCCCCTACGCTTGGTAACACACCAAGCCGCCCGCATGCTTAGACAGAGTATACGGCGCGCGGGGACACCCCGGTTTAGCGCAAAGGGGTCAGGTTTGTTTCCACCAACCTGGTGCAGATTAACCTGACCTCTTTGCACCAAACTATGCTGTCTGCCTCATCGATTTGCATAATTTCCGTTACAGATTGCATATATTTACGTGATACCCCTGTGTCTCCTGAGGTACCCCATCCCGGACCGTGCAAAAACGGAGTATTCTGCAACGCGCTCGTGCCAACACCGCCGCGAGCGGGCAAAACTGTAGGGCGCTGCATCATTTTGGGTTCCGCTATAACGAGAATGACACACCTTTGCACCGGAAAACGGAAAAGTCTGACTCAAAACGCTCGCTAGGGATATCTGAAGGCCACCGTTGGCAATACCGAATCGTATGCAGCCAACTAGAGCTGCTGAATACTCCAAAAAATGCACGGAGCACCCCATGGGACCCATTGCCGCATGGCAGGAAACAGGCCCACGGCATCCTCTAGATGCATTCCCGAGGAAATCACATTTGAACTAGCGATCGGATACGGCAAACAAAAAGGGCCCCGAGCGTAGTTGCTCGGGGCCCTTGGTTCACCTCACGCTAGCGTGCGATGCGTATGTTACTTGCGCTTGCCGCCGCCGTCACCGGGACGGCGGGAGCTGCTGCCGCGCTTGCCACCACGACTATTGCCATAGCTGCCACGATTATCGCGACCGCCGGCACGGCCGCCGCGGGAGCCGGCCTGGTTGCCGCCACGCCCGCCACGATAGCTGCCACGACGCTCCTCGCGGGTATCGTCGTAGTTGCGCCAATCATCGCGACGATCGCGGCTGGCACGCGGGTCACGACGATCGCGCGACTCGTTAGAACGACCAGCGCCGCCGCGGCCGCCATTGCCGCGAGCACCCTCGCGACGCTCGCCGCCGCGGCTACCGCGCTCTTCAAAGCGCTTGCCGCCACGGGACTCACCGCCACGGGCACCTCGCTCACCGCGGCTCTCGCCGCCGCGATGCTCATCACGGCCACCGCGCTCGTCATCACGACCGGAACGATGGCGGTCGCCCGAACCGCGCTTGCCACCGCGCAAACCGCGGCCCTCGTCCTCGCGCTCGACACGACGACGGCCACCGCGATCCTCATCCTCGCGACGGCGGCGATGCGCCTCGCCCTGGAACTGCTTGGCACGGCGCTCGGCACGGTTACCGCGCGCAGGCTGCTCAGCGGCACCAGCACCGCCGCGCTCCTCGGCAGCCACCTCGCGGGCCACGCTCTCCACAGCCTCGTCCACGCGAGCCTGAACGCCCTCGCGCACGCGGGTCTTGCCACCGCGCTTGGGACGGCTCGGACGCTCGCCGTCGCCACGGCGCTCGTCGCGACCGCGGTTGGAACGACCAGCCACGTCGCCGTAATCGTCGCCGTTGCGCTTGCCGTCGCGACGCGCCTGCTCAAGCTTCTTCTTGCTCTTGGACTTGCCGCGCTTGGTCTTCTTCTTCACCTTAAAGGCGGCAGGATCGCGCTCGGGGTCAACGGCGGGCGGGTTGGGACCCACGTGCAGGTCGCCGGCTTCGTAAATATCGGCCGTCTTGTCCATGAGCTTCTCGATCTCGTAGAACTCGTCGACGTCCTGCTCGGTCACAAACGTGATGGCCCAGCCTAGCTCGCCGGCGCGGCCCGTACGGCCAATACGGTGGATGTAGTCGGTCGGCTCGGCCGGCACGTCAAAGTTCACGACGTAGCGCACGTCGCTAATATCGATGCCGCGGGCGAGCACGTCGGTTGCCACCAGCACGTCGACGGTGCCGTCGCGGAAGGCAGAAAGCGCGCGCTCGCGCTGGGCCTGGCTGCGGTTGCCGTGAATCGCGGCGGCCCTGATGCCCTTGCGCTCCAGACGACGGCAGCAGCTGTCGGCGCGGTGCTTGGTGCGCATAAAGACGATAGTGCGCTCCGGACCCTCCTTCTTGAGGAACTCGGGCAGCAGGTTGTTCTTGGCCTCGATAGACACCGGGAACACAAACTGGTCGACGGTGTCGGCGGTCGACGTGGCGGGCGCGATCTCCACGCGAGCCGGGTCGCTCACCAGGTCGGTGATCTCGCCCACGGCCTCCTCGTCGAGCGTCGCCGAGAACAGCAGCGTCTGGCGCTCGGCCGGCGTCTCGCGCACAATACGACGGACGGCGGGCAAAAAGCCCATGTCGAGCATGCGGTCGGCCTCGTCGAGTACCAGCACTTTTACCTCGCCCAGGTGGCAGGCACCCTGCTCGATCAGATCGACCAGACGGCCCGGCGTTGCAACCAGGATATCGCAGCCGTACTTGAGTGCCGCGGTCTGCGGCTTGTAGCTCACGCCGCCCACGACGGTCACGGCAACATGGCCGGTGACGTCGGCGATCTTGCTCGCGACCTCGTCGATTTGCTGGGCAAGCTCGCGCGTAGGGGTGATGACGAGCATCACGGGGCCGCGGCCGTTGCCCTCGGGCTTTTTAGCACCGCGACGACGGTTGCGGCCGCCGCGCTCGCGCACGGGTTTGGGAGGAGCGATGTGCTCCAGATTGTTCATGGTCGGCAGCAAAAAGGCGGCCGTCTTGCCGGTGCCGGTCTGAGCGGCGGCAAGCAAGTCGCGGCCCTCGAGCACCACGGGAATCGAGCCGGCCTGCACGGGCGTCGGCGCCGTGTAGCCCAGGTTCTCAATAGCACGAAGCATCTCGTCGGAAAGTCCCAGCTCGTCAAAGGCGGGCAGGCTCTCGGTAGCGGACTCGACGGCCTGGGCAGCATTGGCCTCGTCGGCGGCATCGAAGGCAGCCTGGGTCATGGCCTCGCGGGTCTCGTCCAGAATCTCGGCGTCGGTGACGTCGGATACAGAATTACGCATATGTTGTTGTTCCTTATCTGCACGCGCAATGGGCACGGCATGCGACCGCGCGGGCGTGCTTGGTAGTGCGCTAATACATACAAAAACAGGTGCGCACAGAGAGGACGTTGCTCAGCACGCTGGCGATCGCTTTGGCAGCCCTATCACGCGCCGTCCAGACGCAGCAGCTCTAAGCGATGGAGCAGATTCGCCGCGGGTTAGTATACCCGTACTCCGTATGCCCCCACGTAAACCACAGATGACGGGGTGGACGAGGTGGGCCCGGCTGATTGTCTCAATCTGTAACATCTACAGGGCAAATCTTCCTCTACGTGTTACAGATCGAGACAAACGGTCGACACGGTTCAGAAACGTCTCAATCTGTAACAGTTACCGAGTAAAATCGGCCCTAATTGTTATAGATCAAGACAGAGGGGGATTTCCGTCCAGTCCAAACCAAATCTCTCAGTCTTCCTGCAATTTCGAACATGTGGCCTATAATGTTGCTTTGGTTACGCTATATATTGCGCGGCCATTTAATACGTCGCCCACCGGGGGCCATTAATTCCTATCGCCATATTGGCTAGGAAGCAATCAAAGGAGGTATCCGTGGCAGCAGAGACGCCTTGCTCGGTCCTCTATAACGATATTCGCTCGTTCGGCGGTCTTAAACATCTCGAGATCGCCCGAATGCTTATCAATGGAAACTCTTATCTCGGCAGTACCCTGCTCGAGAAATGCTCTTCCAACCGCTCGTATCTCACCCGTTACATCGTCCATCGCAAGCCTGACCAGTGCGCGCCCTCCATCTACAGCGACTTTACCGTCACCACGCTCAACCTTTCCTCGGCAATCTGCAGCAAGCTCGGCGGCGGCGAGTCCGCCTATCGGGCAATCGCCGAGCACTATCGCGGTCCGGCCGCCAACGAAATGATGTCGGCTCTCGCCAGCTACAAGCTGGACAGCCGCCTATATGCAAATGCCCTCAATCGCATCGACAACTTTGACGGCAATACCGTGCGCGAGAAAAGCACGCTTTACCTTATGCTCTTTGTGGCAACGGGGGCGCTCGCCGATCCCGTTCAGGGCGTGGCCACCGTCGAGCGCTTTTGCGACAACAAGACGGGCGGGCACTTTGGCACCACCGAAACTACCGTCGGACGTGGCTTTATGAGCAGCCTGGAGCAGCCGCGCACCGTCGCCCCCAACCTCGGTCTGCTCAGAACCCATGCCGACAACTGCGCCGACATGCAAATCCATCCCCTCACACGCGATCCGCGCGGCACCGTGATTGGTTCTTTGCCCAAAACCTCGCCCAGCATCACCGATGTGGGCGCCGACGCATCGCGCGAGCATCTTCGCATTTGGCTTGAGGGTGAGCACTGGTACGCCCAGGGCCTTGGATCGACCAACGGCACGGTACTCGAATCGGGTGCAGGCGACGGCGATAATGTGATTGAGCCGCCGCGCGACCAACGCGAGCCCGGCAAGATCTATCCCCCAGTGGAAATCGAAAACAGCGACAGGCTCCATCTGGGTCTCTACACGACATTCCTTGTCATTGTGGACTAGAGCGGACGGCGATCGAAAGACGGTCGCCGTCCGTCTTTCGTCTTCTACCTTCTGCGTCGTAAACGACAATGCTCAGCGGTATACGTGGGCAGTGCGGCTATCATGGTACTTTACCGATATCCGCACTGCTCACGTATACGTGCGGCAACCCATGCCAGACAAAGGAACGCCATGGATACTACCGATAGCGCCTATGGCGACAAACTCATCCGTCTCGATACGTTCGATACCGCCGTGGCGGTCGACCCCAGCGCCGAGGACGACGCCAAGCGTCGGTTTATGACGCTTATTCTCCAGACGGCCCACCGCAACAACGGCAACATCGGGCACGTGCTGCGCGCGACCAACACAAGCGGCGAGGTCTTTGCCGTCAAGCTACTCAAGGACAACGCCATCCTTTCCGGCCAAGCCCCCGACCGCTCCGCCGAGCAATCGGCAGCGCACCTGGCCAACACCGCCGCGCTGTTCGAGGAGTACCGTCATCTGTGTACCGTCTCGCACCTGCGCGGATTTCCGCGCGTCTATGGCTACGGATCGTGCGAGGATGACCCGCTCATCCTCATGGAGTGGGTCGAGGGCACCTCACTCAAGCAGGCGCTGCCCCTGCTTCCGCACGACGCCTCGGGCGGGCTGACCACCCAGATGGTCGTCGCCGTCGGAAACGCCGTGCTTCGTGTGCTCTTGATGACCCAAGGCCTCGTGAACCCGGTCATCCATCGCGATCTGTCGCCCGCCAATATCATGTTCCGCACCACCAGCCGAACGCTCGAGCAGCAGATTGCTGATTGCTCCTTTGACCCCTGCCTCATCGACATGGGCTCCGCGACCATGGCTCTCGGCGACGACACGATCACCCGGCGCGCCGACATCTGGCGTTTTGCCACGCCCGCATACGCCGCGCCCGAGATGCTCACGCAGGATATCGAAGGCATCGCGGCCCTTCGCCGTTCGCCGGCAATCGACGTCTATGCGCTTTCGAGCATTTTGTACCAGCTCTACAACGGTCGCAAACCGTTTGACTTTGAGTCGACGGATGCCGCTGCAACCGGCTCGTTCTATCTCGTAAAGACCAAGACCAAGCCGGCACCGCTCGAGCCGCGCTGCGAGAGCGATGAAGCGCTCGTCCAAATCATCATGAAGGGCCTCTCAGTCGAGCAGTGCGATCGCCCTACCGAGCAGCAGATGCTCGAGGTGCTCTCGACATACCTCACCGACGCCGAATCCGAGGGCCGCGAGGGCGCGGGCAGTGACGCCGCAATCGACATCGACTCCGGTACGCACCTTAAGGTCGACGTCGCCGGCGAGCGCGCGCGAGAGATCCTGGAGCAGGCCCGGCACGATGCCATGACCCGCCGCCGGTTTATTATCGGTGGCGTCGTTGCAGTCGTTGCGGGGCTCAGCGTCGTTGGCGCGGCAGCCCATGGCTTTGGCATCCCCGACTACCTGGACGGCATCCGCGGTACGCTTGACGACTACGCCTGGGATCAGCTGCAGGAGATTTCGCTCAAGATTAAGGCCGCCGAGACCCGTAGCGAGGCACGCGAGATAGCCCAGCGCTATCACCTGCTCGATGACAACGGGCATATCCCCTATCCGTGTACCAAGCGCGTGAAACTCACCAACGGGCTGGAGGTCGGCGCGCAGCTTGTGGGCATCCGTCACGACGAGCTTCTGGACGGGACGGGCAAGGCCGGGCTGACGTTTATGTTCGACGCGGGTATTGCCGAGCGCAACGCTGCGGTTGAACCGCCGAGCGCCGGCTGGGCAGATTGCGAGCTGCGGGAATGGCTCGACGGCGACGGCCTTAAGCTGCTGCCCAACGAGTTGCGCGCACTCATCAAATCTGTCAAAAAGATCTCGAATAACGTTGGCGCCGCCAACAGTGCATCGTGTCTGAGCGAGTTGCCCGCAACCCTTTGGCTACCCGCCATGGTCGAGTTGTGCGGTACACAACCGCCCGATTCGTTTGCCAAGGACTATCACTACCTGGCAGACATCTACAACGGCGAGGGCAAGGAGTATCAGCTCTTCCGCGAGCTCAAGGTGAGCCCGTATTCCACGAACGAGACGATGGTCCGCCAGTGGAAGGGCAAGGACACCTGCTGGTGGGAGCGCACGGTGAGCCCCGACTCATCGGAGACCGAAGGCACGCTCTACATAAACCGTGTGGGCCACGACGGCGACGCCTTTACGTACGCAACGCCTGCGGACAAGCCAAACAAACGAACCTGCGTGATCCCCGGATTCTGTATCTAGAGAGCGGGCGTCTTGCCGTGACGGGACCCCTCCCCGGCAATTGTCTCAATCTGTAACAGTTAGAGGTCATATTTGCTGCTAGATGTTACAGAACGAGACATTGAGTTTCCTGCCAACTGTTTGTCTTGATCTGTAACAAATACTCGGTAAAACGGGGTCTAGTTGTTACAGATCGAGACGTTAGTTTTCGGCTGAAATGTTTGTCTAAATCTGTAACAGCTATGGTTCAAAAACCGGTCCAGACGTTACAGATTGAGATGATTGGTTGGGACGGTCCATCGGCCAACCAACTATCCTCATCTGTAACGAAATGTCATACATTTCTTTCTGTACTGGACACCCCCAGGGGGTATGGGTGTATAGTATCGGCAGGTTAACAATTCCAACACCGAACTACAGAAAGGAGAAGCCATGGCTCAAGATAAGTTCGACGTGGGCGGCATGACATGCGCCGCCTGCCAGGCGCACGTGGACCGTGCCGTGAGCAAGCTCGACGGCGTCCAAAGCGTCGCGGTCAATCTGCTCGCCGGCTCTATGCTGGTGGACTACGACCCTGCGCAGGTCTCCTCCGACGACATCTGCACCGCTGTCGACCGCGCGGGCTACTCGGCCTCGCCCATCAGCACGGGCACCGACGCTGTCCAAAGCGGAAGTGCGCAAGCCAGGTCCGGCGCCGCCCATATGGAGTCGCCGACCAAAAAGTTGGAGGCCGCCGCCTCTGCCATGCGCACCCGCCTCATCGTCTCGATCGTATTCCTCATCCCACTGTTCTACATAGGCATGGGGCACATGCTCGGCTGGCCGCTGCCCGGCATCTTCACCGACCACACCCACAGCATGACGCTCGCGCTCACCGAGCTCGTCCTGCTCATTCCCATCGTCTACGTCAACGACGCGTACTTTATCAACGGGTTTAAATCACTCGCGCACGGCGCGCCTACTATGGACGCCCTTATTGCCGTGGGCGCCACCGCCTCCATCGCCTGGTCGCTCTACGCCATGTTCATCATGGCCGACCAATTAGCCGCGGGTCAGGTCCACGAGGCCATGATGACGGGCATGGACAATCTGTATTTTGAGAGTGCGGGCACGATCCTGTCGCTCGTCACCGTGGGCAAATACCTCGAGACGCGCAGCAAGTCCAAGACCGGCGGCACCATCGAGGCGCTGATCGACCTGGCGCCCAAGACCGCGACCGTCGTGGCAGAGGACGGCAGCGAGGCCACCGTCGACGTCGACAGTATCCTTCCCGGCCAGGTCCTGCGCGTGCGCCCCGGCGAGTCCATCCCCGTCGATGGCGTGGTGCTCGAGGGCAGCTCGGCCGTGGACGAGAGCGCGCTGACCGGCGAGTCCATCCCCGTGGAGAAGACCGCCGGCGACACTGTCAATGCGGCCACGGTCAACCGCACGGGCTCGTTTACCTTCCGCGCCACGCGTGTGGGTGCCGACACGTCGCTCGCCAAGATTATCCAGCTCGTCGAGGACGCCAACGCCACCAAGGCGCCCATCGCCCGCATGGCCGACAAGGTCGCCGGTGTGTTCGTGCCCGTAGTATTCGCAATCTCGGCCGTGACCTTTGTGGTGTGGATGGTGCTGACCGGCAGCATAAACGAGGCGCTCACCTCCGCCGTGGCCGTGCTGGTGATCAGCTGCCCGTGCGCGCTGGGCCTGGCCACGCCCGTCGCCATTATGGTCGGCACCGGCAAGGGCGCCGAGATGGGCATTCTCTTTAAGAGCGCCGAGGCGCTGGAGAACCTGCGCAGCGTAGGTACCGTGGTGCTCGACAAGACGGGCACGGTCACCCGCGGCAAGCCTGCCGTGACCGACATTGTGGTTGCCGCGCGCGCCGACGGCTCGCCCGCCATGAGCGAAAAGGCGCTGCTCAAGCTGGCCGCCGCGCTGGAGCGCTCAAGTGAGCACCCGCTGGCCGAGGCGATTATGGCCGAGTGCGAGGCGCGCGGAATTGTCGCGCGCATGGTCGAGGACTTTGCCGCCGTGCCCGGTCGTGGCGTTACGGCGCGCGAGGGGCAAAACGCCATCGCAGCCGGCAACATACGTCTGATGGACGAGCTGGGCGCGAAGGTGCCCGCCGGCCTTGCCGAACAGTTCGCTGCCGAAGGCAAGACGCCGTTGTTCTTTGCCAAGAACGGCGAGCTTGTCGGTACCATCGCCGTGGCTGACGAGGTCAAAGAGACGAGCGCCGAGGCCATCGCCGCGCTCCGCAAGCTCGGCGTCGACGTGCGCATGCTCACCGGCGACAACCGTGTGACGGCCGAAGCAATCGCCCGCCGCGTGGGACTGAACAGCAAGCAGGTCATCGCCGACGTCCTCCCCGCCGACAAGGAGCGCCACGTCCGCGAACTGCAGGATGCGGGCAGCAAGGTCGCCATGGTGGGCGACGGCATCAACGACTCCCCTGCCCTGGCGCGCGCCGACGTGGGTCTTGCGATCGGCACCGGTGCCGACATCGCCAAGGAAGGAGCAGATGTGGTGCTCATGCGCAGCGACCTCATGGATGTCGCCCGCGCCATCGAGCTTTCGCGCGCCACGATTCGCAACATCAAGCAGGACCTGTTCTGGGCGCTGTTCTACAACGGCATCGGCATTCCGCTCGCCGCGGGCGTGTTCTTCCCGCTCACGGGATGGCAACTCTCGCCGATGTTTGGCGCCGCGGCCATGAGCCTGTCGAGTGTCTGCGTCGTAAGCAATGCACTGCGCCTGAAATCCTTTAAGCCAAAAGTGGCAAAATAGGCTCACCATTAAGTCCATCTAGAACGGGTTTTCCAGACGCCCGAGATTGACCCGAAAGAGGAGCGACGCGCACTTTGGTACGCGAGCGACGGCTTGAAGGTCAAGGTCGGGTGCCTGGGAAAGCCGACACAACAGGGAGGAATACCCATGCGTTACACAATCAAGACTTCCGGCCTCATGTGCGGCCATTGCGACGCCACCGTCGAGACGGCGTTGCTCAACGTGGCCGGCGTGACCGACGCCGACGCCGATCACGAGACCCAGACCGTCCAGGTGGAGTGCGCCGACACCGTGACCGCCGAGCAGCTCGCTGCCGCCGTCGAGGGCGCGGGCGAGAAGTTCCACGCCCTTTCGGTGACCGCCGCGTAGCAGACGCTGCCTACTCAATCCTCAGAAGTTGCGGTGAAATACGGACTGTTGTGCCGCCCTAGGCCTTTAAACGGTCCGTATTTCACCGCAACTGACGAGGGCATCCGGAAGATCGACCAGAAACGAGGACCTGCCATGATGGCTGACCACAAATCGGTGACCCGCATGCTCAAGACGGCACGCGGCCAGATCGACGGCATCTTGCGGATGGTCGAGGAGGACCGCTACTGCGTCGATATTTCCACGCAGCTCATGGCCACACAGGCGCTCCTCGCGCGCATCAACGCCGACGTGCTCAAGGCGCATATCGAGGGCTGCGTGACTTCGGCAATCGAATCGGGCGACGAAGACCTCAAAGCCGCCAAGCTCGCCGAGATCGAACGCGTCGTCGACAAGCTCTCCAAGTAATTGGGGACATTGGGGACAGGTATGTTTGCACCACCTTGGTGCAGATTAACCTGTCCCCCTTGCTCTAAATCGGGTATAAAAGCGTGCAGTATATCGAACGAAAGGCAATTTGCATGAATGACTTTATGAAGGGTCGCAATGGCGCCGACGAGCTCACCATCGTGATGGGTTTTGTCGGCATCGTCATCGCAATGATCGGATCGATGGCCCGCATCCAGTGGCTCAGCTGGATTGCCATCGCCGTCATCGTGATTGGCGTGCTGCGCGGCCTGTCCAAAAATACCGATGCACGTCGCAAGGAGAACGAGGCCTTTGTCGCTGCGACCGCCAATGTCCCCGGCTTGGGCAAGTTCGTCGCCAGTTTGGGTGGCGGCGCTGCAGCGGCCAGCACCTCACGCGCGGCCGGCACCAGCAAGGAGGACTTTGAGCGTGCCAAACGCACGGCTAAGAAGATGTGGAAGGGCCGCAAGACCACGGCATACCTCAAGTGCCCCAACTGTGGCCAGATGCTCTCCGTCCCCAAGGGCAAAGGCAAGATCCGCGTCACCTGCCCCAAGTGCCACGCCAAGATGGAAACGCGCTCCTAGCGCCCGCACGCGGGACAAATAAATCAGGTTTGTTTGTCCCAAATCTTAAGTATTTGTTCGATAAAAAAGCCGAGGCCTCGTGTTGAGACCTCGGCTTTTTGTATGCGGCAACGGAGCTGTCCCTTTGTCTCGTCTACGCCACGCCGTCGCGGGCCAGCTCCTCGGCAAGCGCTTCGGCTGGCATGGCCATAATCGCGTCGAGCTCGGCGTCCACCTCGGGAATACGCTTCACCTTGAGCTTGCGCACCAAATCGCCACGGCACATCACGTGCGTCGGCTCACGCAGTGCGCACAGGTCATCGAGCGGGTTCTTGCGCGTCACCAAGATATCGGCGGCCTTGCCGCACTCGATTGTGCCAGTCTCGCCGTCCAGCCCCAGCAGCTCGGCGTTGACTTGCGTAGCCGTATGCAGTGCGAAGGCGTTGCTCACGCCGACATGCTTGGCAAAATAGGCCACCTCACGCCACATGTCGTACTGCGTCACGAACGGGCAGCTCGAGTCCGTGCCCAGGCCCACCTTAACGCCAGCTTCCAGTGCGGCACGGGCGCTCTCGATAATGCCCGAGCACACGATGTCGCCGTTCTTCTTTTGCGTATCGGTCGAATGGGTCTTTTTCGGGTCGAGCAATACAAACGGCAGCGCCGGGCTGATAGTGCAGGTAACGCTGGGCGCGCGATCCTCAAGCTGCGTGCCCGCGGCGCCGCGGTACAGTTCCAAGATCTCAGGAGTCATCGGGGCACCGTGCTCGATCGTGTCAACGCCGGCCTCAAGCGCGGCCTTCACGCCTTCGGTGCTCTCGACATGGGCCATAACCGGCAGGCCCACCTCGTGCGCAGCCTTGCACGCCGCCGCGGCAACCTCCACCGGCATACGCAGCACGCCCGGCTCGCCCACCTCGGTCGCGTCGAACACGCCGCCCGTTACGAACAGCTTAATGACGTCGGCACCGCGCGCATACAGGTCGCGCACCTGTTCGGCTGCCTCGGCGGGACTGTTTGCCACCTGGGCGAACAAGCCCGCACCATGGCCGCCCGGAACCGTGACGCCCGTTCCCGGCGCCACCAGGCGAGGACCTTGATACTTGCCGGCATCGATAGCATCGCGCACGGCCAGATCGGCAAACAGTGGGTCGCCCGCGCCGCGCACCGTGGTCACGCCGCTTGCCAGTTGTTGTTGGGCGCTGCCCTTAAGAATATGGCGCACGATGGCGCGCCCCACGGGGTTATCGAGCTTCTTCATCAACGCACCCGCATCGCCCGCCGAAACCGGCTTGCCCGAACCGCACAGGTGCACGTGCATATTGATGAGACCGGGCATGAGATACGCACCACCCAGGTCGATAACCTCGGCACCCGCGGGCGCCTGCGCCACAGCACTCGGCCCCATCCAGGTGATGACGCCGCGCTCAACAGTCACGGCCATATCGGGTTGCGGCTCCATATGTTCCGAACCATCCAGGACGGTCGCATTGATAAACAACGTGGAACGATCGGTAGATGCCATATCGAGCTCCTCCCTCACGATTAACATGAACATTTGTTCATTATCACCTAGTCCCGCTGGATTGCTGCAGACGCATCGGTTAACGGAGGGAAGAGGGGATGTGGGGGACGGAATACGTTGCAGCCCCATCCCAGCAACATCAGGGGAATGTCTCGATCTGTAACAGGTAGACCGGTTTTTTGTCCCTAGACGTTACAGACCGAGACATAACGGCAGAAGGCAAGGCAGGCGACGCCAGCCACACCCCCTACTCCCACTCCTGCTCGTAGATGTTGAGCGACTTCACGTACCGCCCCTGGGCGCCCATGATGTCGCGGACCAGACGCAAGAAGAAGCTGATGCACGAGGTGTCAAAGCCGTCCTGCAGGTCCTCCGGATGCACCGCGCCCGGCCCGTCGACCGCCGTATCGCTCAGCCGCGCGATGTCATACAGGTAGAGCTGTCCCGCCGTCAGCCAGACATCGTCGACGCAGGCGAGGCGCACCGCAATCGCTCCGTCGCTCCAATGCTCCTTTTGCACGATATGCGGGTCGTAGACATCAAAGCGACAGCCGGTGCGCGTGTCCTTCAGCGCGACCATACCAGTCGCAGGATCCTTGTCCAAAATGCCAAAGCGCGAGAAATACTGCGTGTCGCGTACCTGCTTGAGCCGCTTGAGCGAGGCAGGCGAAAGCGATGCCGGCGGCTCGTCAACATACAGCTCGAGCAGCGTCTTGCCATGGCGATAGGGGCGCTCGAAGAGCAGCCAATCGGTAAATGCCATGTTGTAGGCCATGATTTCGTTTTGGGAAGGCTCGGTGCAATAGCTGAGCCACGGGTCGACAATGATCTCAAACTGCTCGCGCGCCGGCTCCAAAAACTGAAACTTCCGCAGCATCCAAAAATGGGCCATGTCGGCAATATCGTTGCCGACGGCTTCAGCCAGATGCGCTCGGTCTAAAACGTGGTCAGTCACGGCATCCTCCTCAAACTGATGAACCTCAATTTGAGCTTACGAGGAGGGTGGGCAGCCACTGTCAACACGGACAAAATAGGCCTCCGGCTGCAAACCAACTGCTGACCAAACACTTGACGGGATGCTTGATCGAAAATGCGCACCGCAACAAAACCGCAGGTAAACATAGACGGCCAACCCGCCCTTTTGAGCCAGATGCCCACAGCCACCACAGAAACAACAGGTGACCACAGCCCAAGAAGTCGACAAATGAACACCCGTACGTCGACAAACGAGCAAATCGCTCGCAAAGAGTGTCCCCAACGACTAGACAAAAAAATGACTAGTCATTGGGGACGTTCTTAAATGACTACTTTACAGCTCCAGCGCCTCGGCGACTTCGGCTGCGCAGGCCAGGGCGTCGGCCATAGCGTTCACCACGAGCGAGCTGCCGTTACGAGCGTCACCGGCAACATACACCGGCGCGGCATCCGCGGCGACGCCGTCGACACGCGCCGCAAGATGCGAGCCCTCGGCGGCCATCACAGGCAGCGGACGACCAGCAGTGGCAACGGGCACGCCAACGGCGTCGAACACACCGTGCTCTGGGCCCGTAAAGCCGCAGGCGATGAGCACCAGCTGGGCCGGCACCTCGTGCTCGGAGCCCGCAATGCGTTCAGGCTTGCCGGCCGACCAATCCAGGTCGACCACGCGCAGGCCCGCGGCAGCACCCTTCTTGTCCAGCAGCACCTCGAGCGTATCCACGCCCCAAGCGCGCATCTCGCCGCCCATGGCAGCGATGGCCTCCTGCTGGCCGTAATCGGTCTTCTTCGCGTTGGGCCACTGCGGCCAAGGGTTGCTCGCCGCACGCTTATCGGGCGCGGCCGGCAAGAACTCAAACTGGCGCACGCTGCGCGCACCCTGGCGCACCGCGGTACCCACGCAGTCGTTGCCGGTATCGCCGCCGCCAATGACCACAACGTCCAGGCCGCGCGCGTTCACCGCGGGCTCACCGCCATCGAGCACCGAGATGGTCGAAGCCGTCAGATAGTCCACGGCATACACCACGCCGGGGGCGTCAATGTTCGCAGCCGAAAGCCCGCGCGGGGCACGGGCACCAGCAGCCACCACAACGGCGTCAAAGCCATTGAGCTTGGCTGTTACCGCAGGGTCCGTCACGTCGGCGCTCAGCTCAAACACAATGCCCAGCTCGCGCATAAGTGCCACGCGACGCTCGACCACAGACTTCTCGAGCTTCATGTTGGGAATGCCGTACATGAGCAGGCCGCCCGGGCGGTCGTCACGCTCAAATACCGTCACACGGGCACCGCGACGTGCAAGCTCCCATGCAGCCACCAGGCCAGCCGGGCCAGAGCCAATCACAGCGACCGTGGGTGCATCCTCCCCTGCCGGCTCAAAGCGGCGCGGACCGCCATTTGCCCACTCATGGTCGCTGATCGCACGCTCGTTGTCATGGATCGTCGTGGGTTGGCCATTGACCGAACCCAGGTTGCACGCGGCCTCGCACAACGCCGGGCACACGCGACTCGTAAACTCGGGCATGGGCGAGGTGAGCGACAGTCGCTCGGCAGCCTCATCCCAGCGGCCGCGGTACACCAGCTCATTCCACTCGGGAATCAGGTTGTGCAGCGGGCAGCCGCTCAGGCGTGCCTTGCCAAAGCTCGCGCCCATCTGGCAAAACGCCACGCCGCACATCATGCAGCGGCTCGCCTGAGCGCGACGTGCATCGTCATCGAGCTCCACGTACAGCGGATCAAAATCATGGCTGCGCTCCTCCACGGGGCGGAGCTCGTGGGTCACGCGATCGATATCAAGAAAAGCACCGGGCTTACCCATGGCACTTACGCCTCCTTCTTGGTCGAAGCAACAGAGCTGGCAGCCACGGACGCAGCGCCTGCAGCACCGCCCGCGACATCAAAGCGAGCGACATCCGCAGCGCTCGCGCGACCGGTCACGATGTCAAACGCCAGCTCCTCGGCCTGCGCATGCGTCTTGCCGGCAGCCTCACCCGCAGCGACAATCGCCAGCACGCGCTCGTACTCGGTCGGAATGACCTTCACAAAGTGCTTGCTCATCGTCTCAAAGCTGTAGAGCAGCTTAATACCGCGCGGGCTCTGCGTCGCGTCCACGTGCTCCTGGATGAGCGCACGAATCTGCGCCAGCTCGCCGGCCGTCGGGGCCTTGAGCTCAACGCTCTCGTGGTTCACACGGGCATCGAGCGTACCGTACTGGTCAAAGACGTAAGCCACGCCGCCCGTCATGCCGGCGGCGAAGTTCTGCCCGACCTCGCCCAGGATGAGCGCCAGACCGCCCGTCATGTACTCGCAGCCATGGTTGCCGCAGCCCTCGACCACCACCGTGGCACCGGAGTTGCGCACGCCAAAGCGCTGGCCTGCCAGGCCGTTAATAAAGCCGCGACCGCTCGTGGCGCCAAAGAAGGCCACGTTGCCCACGATGATGTTCTCGTCGAACTTGTAGGTCGCATGCGGGTTGGGGCGCACCGACACCTCGCCGCCCGAAAGGCCCTTGCCAAAGTAGTCGTTGGCGTCGCCGCACACGTTGAGCGTAATGCCGCGCGGCAGGAAAGCGCCAAAGCTCTGACCGGCCGAACCATCGCAATCGATGGTGATGGAGCCGGCGGGCAGGCCCTCGGGATGTGCCTTGGTCACCGCGTTGCCCAAGATGGTGCCCACGCAGCGGTTGACGTTGGCGATATCGGCGCGGAAGCGAATCGGACGCAGGTGCGCACGGGCATCGGCCGTATAGGGCACAAACAACGTGGAGTCGAGCGTCTTGTCGAGCTCGCTGTCGGCAGCCATCTGCGGCAGGAAGTGACGGCCGTCGGCACCCGGGATATGGGCACCGAACTCGCAGGTCGCGCTCGCCAGCACGGGCGACAGATCGAGCAGGTTGGCCTTGCGGTTGCCCGGGACCTCAATCTGGCGCAAGCACTCGGGATGGCCGACCATCTCGTCGACGGTGCGGAAGCCCAGGCTCGCCATGACCTCACGCAGCTGCTCGGCAACAAAGAGCATAAAGTGCTCAACGTGCTCGGGCTTGCCGCGGAAGCCGCGACGCAAGCGACAGTTTTGCGTCGCGATGCCGGCTGGGCAGGTGTCCTGCTGGCAGTCGCGCTGCATGAGGCAGCCCATGGAGATGAGCGGCATGGTCGCAAAGCCAAACTCCTCGGCGCCCAGCAAGCAGGCGACGGCAACATCGGTGCCGTCCATGAGCTTGCCGTCAGCCTCGAGCACCACGCGCGAGCGCAGGCCGTTTTGCAGCAGTGTCTGCTGGGCCTCGGCAAGGCCAAGCTCCAGCGGCAGGCCGGCGTGCCAAATGGAATCGCGCGCCGCGGCACCCGAGCCGCCGTTATGGCCGCTGATCAAAATCTTGTCGGCGGCACCCTTGGCCACGCCGGTAGCGATGGTGCCGACGCCGGCCTCGCTGACTAGCTTGACCGACACGCGCGCACCGGGGTTGGCGTTCTTAAGATCGAAGATAAGCTCCGCCAGGTCCTCGATGGAGTAGATGTCGTGGTGCGGCGGAGGCGAGATCAGGCCGATACCGGGCGTGGACTGACGGACCTCGGCGATCCAGGGGTAGACCTTCTTGCCGGGCAGGTGGCCGCCCTCGCCGGGTTTGGCGCCCTGGGCCATCTTGATCTGAATCTCGAAGGCGCTGCACAGGTAGCGGCTCGTCACGCCAAAGCGTGCGCTTGCCACCTGCTTGATGGCGGAGTTCTTGGAGTCACCGTTGGCCAGCGGGGTCTCGCGACGCGGGTCCTCGCCGCCCTCGCCCGAGTTGGAACGGCCATGCAGGCGGTTCATGGCGATGGCCATGCACTCGTGTGCCTCTTTGCTGATGGAGCCATACGACATGGCACCGGTGTTAAAGCGGCGGACAATGTTGAGCGCAGGCTCGACCTCGTCGAGTGCCACCGGGGTGCGGCCGCTGGCATCAAAGTCCAGCAGGTCGCGCAGGCGCACGGCACGGCCGGTGCGGTGCAGGCGGGCGCTGTACTCCTTAAAGGTGTCGTAGCTGTCCTCGCGGCAGGCGGTCTGCAGCAAGTAGACAGTCTGCGGATCGATGAGGTGATCCTCGCCGCCGAGCGGGCGCCACTTGGTCAGACCCAGCGTGGGTAGCTGATCGGGAGCCGGGCTCTTAAGGATGGCGAGCGCGGCGTCGTAGCGCTCGTTTTGCTCGCGCTCGACGTCCTCGACACCCATACCGCCCACACGGCTCACCGTGCCGGCGAAGTACGCGTTGACGAACTCCGGCGTAAAGCCCACGGCCTCAAAGATCTGCGCCGAATGGTAGCTCTGCACCGTGGAGATGCCCATCTTGGACATGATAGAGACGATGCCGGCGGTCGCAGCCTTGTTGTAGTTAGCGATGCCCTGCTCGGCCGTCACGTCCAGGTCGCCGTGTGCCGCCAGATCGCGGATGCACGCATGTGCGTTGTACGGATAGACGCCGCTCGCGGAGTAGCCCACCAGTGCCGCAAAGTCGTGCGGGGACACGGCGTCGCCGCACTCCACCACGATGTCGGCAAAGGTACGCACGCCGGCGCGGATCAGGTGGTTGTGCACGCAGCCCACGGCGAGTAGCGACGGCACGGGCACCTCGCCCGCAGCGGCACGATCGCTCAACACCACGATGTTCACGCCGTCGCGGACCGCAGCCTCAACGTCCTCTGCAAGCTGCTTGAGCGCGGCCTGCAGCGCGCCTTCGCCAGCATCGCGGCGGTAGACGGCACGGAAACGGCGGGTCTTAAAGCCCACGCGGTCGATGGCGCAGATGCGGTCGAACTCTTCCTCGCTCAGCAACGGGCGCTCCAAGCGCACCAGCTGGCAGGCCGTGCGGGAATCCTCGAGTAAGTTGCCGTGGTTGCCCAGGTAGAGCGTGGTCGAGGTGACCATATGCTCGCGAAGGGCGTCGATGGGCGGGTTCGTGACCTGGGCGAACAGCTGATAGAAGTAGTCGAAGAACGAACGCGTCTTCTTGGACAGGCAGGCCAGCGGCGCGTCGATCCCCATCGAGGCGAGCGGGGCCTTGCCCTGCTGGGCCATGGGACGCACGACCTCGTCGACGTCATCCCAGTGGTAGCCAAGCTTGGCCATGCGCACGGCGGCAGGTACCTCGGCGTCCTCGGCGGGCGTTGCCGCGGCAGGCCTATCGAGCGCGTCGACGGTCAGCGTCTCCTCGGCAATCCAATCACGGTAGGGCTTTTCCTTGGCGTAACGGGCGCGTAGCTCGTCGTTGTAGATAACGCGGCCGCGGGCAAAGTCGACCTCGAGCATCTGGCCCGGCCCCAGACAGCCGCTCGTCAGGATGTTCTCGGGGCTCACCTCGATGGTACCCACCTCGCTTGCCAGCATAAAGCGACCGTCGCGCGTCACATAATAGCGGGCAGGACGTAGGCCGTTACGGTCGAGGGCAGCGCCCAGCGTGCGACCGTCGGTAAAGGCGATGGCCGCCGGGCCATCCCACGGCTCCATGAGCATGGACTGGTAAGCGTCGTAGGCGCGGCGCTCCTCGCTCAGGCTGTCGTTGTGGTCCCACGGCTCGGGCAGCAACATGGACGCGGCACGCGTGAGCGGGCGACCGTTCATGACCAAAAACTCAAGCACGTTGTCCAGAATCGCGGAATCGGAGCCCTCGCGGTTGATGATGGGCATCACGCGCTCAAGATCGTGCTGCAGCACGGGGCTGTACAGGTTGGGTTCGCGGGCGCGGATCCAGTTGACGTTGCCCTTGAGGGTGTTAATCTCGCCGTTGTGGATGATAAAGCGGTTGGGGTGCGCGCGCTCCCAGCTGGGCGTAGTGTTGGTGGAGTAGCGCGAGTGGACGAGCGCCACGGCCGTCTTGACGGCAGCGTCGTTGAGATCGATGAAGAAGCGACGCATCTGCGTGGCGACCAGCATGCCCTTGTACACGATGGTGCGCGAGCTCATGGAGCACACGTAGAAGATCTTGTCGCGCAGGGCAAACTCGGCGTCGGCCTTCTTTTCGATGGTGCGGCGGCACACGTACAGGCGACGCTCGAAGGCATCGCCGGCGGGCGTGTCGTCCGGACGGCCCAGGAAGGCCTGCAGGATAGTGGGCATGCAGGCGCGGGCCGTCTCGCCCAGATCATGCGGGTCGACCGGCACCTCGCGCCAAAAGAGCAGCGGCACGCCGGCCTCGGCGCAACCCTCCTCAAACACGCGGCGGGCATCCTCTACGCCCTTGTCGTCCTGCGGGAAGAACAGCATGGCCACGCCATAGTCGCCCTCTGCCGGCAGAATCTGGCCGCACTTCTGAGCCTCTTTACGGAAAAAGTGATGCGGGACCTGGAACAGGATGCCGGCGCCGTCGCCGGTGTTCTTCTCGAGTCCCGTGCCGCCGCGGTGCTCCAAGTTGACCAGAATGGACAGCGCATCGTCCAGAATCTGGTGATGGCGCTCACCGTTGATATCGGCAAGCGCGCCGATGCCACATGCATCGTGGTCGAATTCGGGGCGATAAAGGCCCTGCTGCTGAGCGGAATCTGCCTGCATCGCGATCCTCCCCTAGATATTAGACAGTCAATTGAATAGGCATACTAGAAGCATCGCCGGCCCGTTGTGTTTCCCGCCCGTTTCGAAACAATCGCGTAACGCGCGCCCTATGAGTGGGTGCCGCCGACCTCAAGGGCGACAACAAGGACCACAGGTTCGGCCTGTAAGCCCACCGCTTCAAACATCTCAATCTGTAACAGGAAGACCCAATTTCGACGACTAACTGTTACAGATTGAGATTTTCTGCAGGACGGTTTTGGTTTGTCTCGATCTGTAACACGAAGGGTCGGTTTTGGCGGTCAGCCGTTACAGATCGAGATATTCCATAGGACCATTTCTTCCCGTCTTGATCTGTAACACCTAGACCCAATTTCCATCCCTAGTTGTTACAGATCAAGACATTTCGGCAACTCCCCTTTCACCATCCAATTCAAATACAACAATTTTGTTAGTCTTAGTTAACTTTTGAGCCTAAAACGGGTATCCTTTGCGGCGTCAAGCAAACGGCAAGCAGGAGCGCACCATGCTCAACCATCTCAAACAACACTTTGGCTCGCACCGCACCGGAGGCCACGGAGGCCTGGATATCGCCCGGCATATCGGCCCCGGGTTGCTCGTGACCGTCGGCTTTATCGATCCGGGCAACTGGGCCTCCAACATGGCCGCGGGCTCGCAGTTTGGCTACGCACTGCTGTGGGTGGTCACGCTGTCCACGATTATGCTGATCGTCTTGCAGCACAACGCGGCGCACTTGGGCATCGCCACGGGCACCTGTCTTGCCGAGGCCACGACGCGCTACCTCCCCCGCTTCGTTGGACGCACGGTACTCGCCAGTGCCTATCTCGCGACCATCGCCACCGCCATGGCCGAAGTCCTGGGTGGCGCGATTGCCCTTCAAATGCTCTTTGGGCTGCCCGTGCGCGCGGGCTGCGTCATCGTGGCGGCAGTATCGATGGCGATGCTCATGACGAGCTCCTACAAGCGCGCCGAGCGATGGATCATCGCCTTCGTAGGCGTGGTAGGACTCTCGTTTTTGGCTGAGCTTACGCTGGTCAAGGTCGACTGGCCGCAGGCCGCCGCAAGCTGGATCACACCCAGTATGCCCACCGGCTCGGCCGCGATTATCGTAAGTGTCCTAGGCGCGGTCGTTATGCCTCACAACCTCTTCCTGCACTCCGAGGTCATCCAATCCATGCACTTCGAAGGCCAAGGCGAGCAGGTTATCGAAGAACGTCTACGCTATGAGCTCTTCGACACGCTCTTTTCGATGGGCGTGGGCTGGGCAATCAACTCGGCCATGGTCATCCTGGCCGCAACGACCTTCTTTGCGCACGGCATTGTCGTAGACGACCTCGCCGTCGCAGCGGCCTCGCTCTCCCCCATTCTGGGCCCGGCAAGCTCGGCCATCTTTGCGGTGGCACTGCTGTTTGCGGGTATATCGAGTAGTGTGACGGCGGGCATGGCGGCGGGCACCATCACCGCAGGCATGTTCGACGAGGAATACGACATCCACGACCGACATTCCTCGATCGGGGTGGCGGCTTGTTTCGTCGGCGCAGTGGCGGCGTGCTTGGTCGTCCCGAATCCTTTTGAGGGTCTCATCTGGAGTCAGGCGCTGCTGTCGCTTCAGCTGCCGATTACGGTCTTTGTGCTCATACGGCTCACCAGCTCACGCCGCGTCATGGGCAAATACGTCAACTCGCGCCCGCTCAACGCGCTGCTCGTAGGGATCGGTGCCATCGTGACGATTCTCGACATCGTGCTGCTAACGGGAATGTAATTGGGATGGCGTGACTGTCCAGATATAACGTCTCAATCTGTAACACGTGAGACCGTTTTAAACCGTCAGATAAATCAGAACCACCCTTAAAAAGGGTGGTTTGCTCTTAGGGTATAACCCACGGGCC
>URMZ01000016.1 GCA_900549025.1 uncultured Collinsella sp. | reverse complement strand
GGCAGGAGAAGGTCTGGGAGCTCATGGACGCCGTCGACTCCTACATCCCGACGCCGGAGCGCATGGTCGACAAGCCGTTCCTGATGGCCGTCGAGGACACGATGACCATCACCGGCCGTGGCACCGTTGCCACCGGTCGTGTGGAGCGCGGTACGCTGCATGTTAACGACCCGCTGGAGATCGTCGGTATCAAGGAGACCCAGAACACGGTCTGCACCGGTATCGAGATGTTCCGCAAGCTGCTCGACGAGGCTCAGGCCGGCGACAACATCGGCTGCCTGCTCCGCGGTGTCAAGCGCGAGGAGATCGTTCGCGGCCAGGTTCTCTGCAAGCCCGGTAGCGTGACCCCGCACACCGAGTTCGAGGGCCAGGTCTACATCCTGACGAAGGAAGAGGGCGGCCGCCACACGCCGTTCTTCGACGGCTACCGTCCGCAGTTCTACTTCCGCACGACGGACGTGACGGGTGTTGCCCACCTTCCCGAGGGCACCGAGATGGTCATGCCGGGCGACAACGTGGAGATCAAGGGCGAGCTCATTCACCCGATCGCCATGGAAGAGGGCCTGCGCTTCGCTATCCGCGAGGGTGGCCACACCGTCGGTTCGGGCATCGTCTCCACGATCATTGAGTAAATTAGCTCTTTGATATAGCTGACTTAGAGAACCCGGCACTTATATGGGTGCCGGGTTCTTTTCTGCAATGGATATTGAGCCGTTGCTGGTGTCGAGAGGATCGATAATGGTCCTGGATGCACCGTCGATTAGCTCTCGATGGCTTCATTGATGTGTTCCAAATATGAATGGATCCACCGAGAACCAATTGACTCGAGGTTTTCATTGACAGCACTTACGTGGAGCTGATAAAGTAACAACTCGTGCCCGTACGGGGCGGAAATGAAAGGTTCAGGATACATGCGTACTCTAGTTACTCTTGCGTGCACTGAGTGCAAGCGCCGCAACTATACGACCACCAAGAACAAGTCGACCATGCCTGATCGTATGGAGATCAAGAAGTATTGCCCCTGGTGCCGTCACCACACGCTGCACAAAGAGACTCGCTAGTCTCTAGTCACATACGCCAGTAGTTCAATTGGTAGAGCATCGGTCTCCAAAACCGAGTGTTGAGGGTTCGAGTCCTTCCTGGCGTGCCAGTCATTATTCCGTAAGCTCCCACTTGGGGGCTTACGGTTTACTCATGTATAAGCGCATTGCGCGGAGGTAACCCAAATGGCCAACAAGAAGAACAAGAAGAAGGCTCAGCAGTCGGCACCTGCCAACAGCGCTGCCGCCAACTCCAAGGTTGAGGCCAAGAAGGCCGTTGCCAAGAAGAACGAGAAGGCTGCGAAGTCCAAGAAGAACGAGAAGCCTGGTTTCTTCGCCCGCACCAAGAAGTATTTCGCTTCGGTCAAGTCCGAGATGAAGCGTGTCACGTGGCCCGATAAGAAGGAGCTCGTGAACTACTCGGTCGTCGTCTGCGCTTCTCTGGTCGTCGTCGGCGTCGTCATCGCTCTGCTCGATGCTGGCTTTGGCGAGGCTCTTGCTCTGTTCTCTGGATTGAGGGGCTAAACCATGTCTAAGCGTTGGTACGTCGTTCACACTTACTCCGGATACGAGAACCGCGTAAAGTCCGATCTCGAGCATCGTATCGAGACCATGGGCATGCAGGACCGTATCTTTGATATCGAGATTCCTATGGAGCGCGTCACCGAGATTAAAGAGGGTGGCAAGCGCGAGACCAAGGATTCCAAGATTTTCCCGGGTTATGTCTTGGTCCGCATGGAGATGGATGACGATGCTTGGACGTGTGTCCGCAACACGCCCGGCGTCACCGGTTTCCTGGGCGGCAACGGTAAGCCTGCACCGCTTTCCCGCGATGAGTACAATAAGATGACTCGTCGTCCCGGTAAGGGCGATTCGCCCAAGCGCACCTCGGTTGATATTCAGGTCGGCACGTCCGTCCGCGTCACCGATGGCCCGCTTACCGACTTTGATGGCAAGGTCTCCGAGGTTAACACCGAGGCTGGCAAGCTCAAGGTCACGCTGATGATCTTTGGCCGCGAGACGCCGGTCGAGCTCGACTTTAACCAGGTCGCTGTCATCGCTTAAGTTTTCGTCCGTTCGCGCGAGCGTGCTTCTTCTGTGACTGCTCATCTCAGGAGTGCTTCTAACACGTGCGTGCTTACGATATAGCAAGTACTTCACACTCGTGATTCGAAAGGAATGACCATGGCTGAGAAGAAGGTTGCCAACGTCATTAAGCTCCAGATTCCTGCTGGTGCAGCTAACCCCGCTCCTCCCGTCGGCCCCGCCCTGGGCGCTGCTGGCGTGAACATCATGCAGTTCTGCCAGGCCTTTAACGCCGAGACGCAGGACAAGAAGGGCGACATCATCCCCGTTGAGATCTCTGTCTACGAGGATAAGTCCTTCTCCTTCATCACCAAGACCCCGCCGGCGGCTCACCTCATCAAGAAGGAGCTGAACCTCAAGTCTGGTTCCGCTAAGCCCCAGGCCGACAAGGTTGGCCAGCTCTCCCAGGAGCAGCTCACCAAGATCGCCGAGATCAAGATGCCGGACCTCAATGCCAACGACATTGACGCCGCCAAGAAGATCATCGCCGGTACCGCCCGTTCCATGGGCGTCACCATCGCTGAGTAGCGATTTCTTATGGTAACGACGGGTGCTCCGACCGGGGCGCCCGTTAAATGTGTGCAATAGGGCACACGATACGATGTGGGAGGGCTCACGCCCGTTTAACCACAGGAGGTAATGCACATGGCTAAGCATGGTAAGAGCTATAACGCCGCTGCCGAGAAGATCGACCGCGCCACGCTCTACACCCCCCTTCAGGCTGCCAAGCTCATCAAGGAGCTCGACACCGCCAAGTTCGACGAGACCGTCGAGGCCCACTTCCGTCTGGGCATCGATACTCGTAAGGCTGACCAGAACATCCGTGGTTCCATCTCCCTGCCCCACGGTACCGGCAAGACCGTTCGTGTTGCCGTCTTCGCCGAGGGCGAGAAGGCCCGCGAGGCCGAGGCTGCCGGCGCCGACATCATCGGTTCCGACGAGCTCGTCGCCCAGATTCAGAAGGGCGAGATCAACTTCGACGCCGCTATCGCTACGCCGAACATGATGGCCAAGGTTGGCCGCATCGGTAAGATCCTTGGTCCCCGTGGCCTCATGCCGAACCCCAAGCTCGGCACCGTGACCATGGACGTCGCCAAGATGGTCTCCGAGCTCAAGGCTGGCCGCGTTGAGTACCGCGCCGACCGCTACGGCATCTGCCACGTGCCCCTGGGCAAGAAGTCCTTCTCTGAGCAGCAGCTCGTCGAGAACTACGCTGCCCTGTACACTGAGATCCTGCGCGTCAAGCCCTCTTCTGCTAAGGGCAAGTATGTCAAGTCCATCTCCGTGTCTTCCACCATGGGCCCTGGAGTCAAGGTCGATCCCGCTGTCCAGCGTGACTTCCTGGCTGAGTAACTGCTAGTTACTGCCTGAGCAAAGCAAGCATTGCTAAAGAAACCCGGTTCTGCCTTGTGCAGGACCGGGTTTCTTACTATCGCGTCAAAAGCACCACAAAGGGGACAGTGTCCTCTTTGTGGTGGTTACCAGGGTGTTCTGGCTGTTGAGGACTCGATGGCATCGTGGCGTTTGAGCTCGCGGCGCATGGTTTGCGAATTGAGCCAGGCTGCCTGCCAGCCACGGATGGGGTAGCGCGTCTGGTCGAGCTCAAACTGCGTATAGCCGCAGGCGTTGATGATCGTCGTTCCACACACATGCTGCCGCTCGCGCTGAAAATCGCAACCGTAGCTTTGGTGCACATGCCCGTGCACCATGTAGTCGGGATTCCAGGATTCGAGTGCTGTGTTAAAGCACTCGAATCCTCGATGCGGCAGATCGTCCAGATCGCCCATACCGGCGGCGGGTGCATGGGTAAGCAGAATGTCGCACCCGCCGACCATCCTAACCTTACGCGACAGCTTACGCATGCGCTTGGACATCTCGCGTTCGGTGTACATGTTGGCGCCGTCGCGATAACGCATGGACCCGCCAAGGCCCGCAATGCGAATCCCTCGGTACGTGTACACGCTGTCTTCCACGCAGATACATCCGCCCGGTGCATGACGTGCGTAGCGGTCATCGTGATTGCCGCGCACGTAGATGAGCGGTTTGTTGATGACCGTAACCAAAAACTCAAGATAGTCCGGGTCCAGATCGCCGGCGGACAAAATCAGGTCGACTCCCTCAAAGCGTTCCTTGCGAAAGCACTCCCAAAGGCATCGTTCTTCGGTATCGGCTATGGCAAGGATTTTCATAGGGCAGGGACTTTCGGCTCATCATCGAGCTGCGGAATGGTGCCTATCACGTTGTCCGCCAGCCAATTCATCTCGACAATCTGCGTGCTCGGCAGCGGAGGGAAGCCTTCGATCTGCACCACGCCGTTCTGACTGTGGAGCTCGCCGCCAAAGGGGTTGATGGATCCCTCAACAATGCCATTGCGGAGGAGCTGAACAAGCTTGCGCGTCTGATAAGGCAGGCCCGGCGCGTAGCGAATGTCGATAACGCCTGAGCTCATGCCGTACCAGTAGTTGACGGCGCGCACCTGATTGTCGTCGCTGGTCTCGTCCCACGTGCCGTGCAGAAGGCTGCGCACGATAAGCTCGTAGTATCGGCCCCAGTTCCATACCGGCATGGCGATGCCGGTGACTTTGCCGTCGACCAAGCGGTGAAGCCCGTAGGCCGTTGGGTCTTCGAGCGACTTTGACATGTCAGCGCCGGTCATGACGCTTACGCCTTCGCGGCACATGGCTTCGGCAAGACCACCGGCGGGAACATCGCCCCAGGTGAGGATGACCTGCGCGCGCGGGTCGAGCAGCGAGGCGCCAATCGCAAAGGCGTTGATCTCGCTGAGTGCGCCCGAGGCGAAGACCGACGCGTGGTAACCGATGCGGTGGTTGTCCGCCATGCTGGCCGCAAGGGCGCCCAGCAGAAACTTGGCCTCGTACATCTTGCCAAAGTACGAACGGACGCTTTGATGGGGAAGGCCGATAGAGCAGTTGAGGAACCGAACCCGGGGATACTCAACGGCAGCCCTGAGCGTGTATTCCATCAGGCGATGCGAGGTCGAGAAGATGACGTTTGCTCCATGTTTGACAGCCGTTTCCACGGCGGCGTAGAACACATCCGGATCGTGACAGTCCTCGAACGCCTCGGTGCGCACGATACCGCCAAAGTGCTCATCGAGATACTGACGCCCTTGGTCGTGCAGGCTGTCCCAGCTCGACGTCGCACAGGGGAACTCATGGATAAAGGCGATGCGCAGGGGGTTGGCCGCCGAGTAGACGGTCTTGCCCATAAAGAAGTTGAGCACGCCAGAGGTGGACTTGGCGGGCGTCTCCTCCTCGTCGACGCTCGGTGCTTCGACTAGATCGACCTTGTCCTCGTCATTTTTGCCGGCAATGACCAGCTCGCGCCAAATCTTGCACAGGCGGTTTACGACGATATCCGTCGGCGTATCCAGCAGGCGGTCCTGGTTGTACACATTGAGGTAGACGAGCATGGCGTCGGCGGGCGTAATGTCCAGGTGGTCGCCGCCTGCGCGAAGGTAGGCGCGCTTAAAGAGCAGGAAGGTGTGGCGCAGGTAGTCGACCTTTTTCTGCGGCCATTTTTCGATAAGGTTCTGACCGAGCATCTTGGCGAGCGTCTCGTAGCTTCCCTCACGCGAGAACTCGATCTCGTATAGGGGACAGACGCGCCAAAACGCGCAGAACTCGCCGTACAGGCGGCTTTCGACGGAATCCCATTTGCCGGGGTAGAGACGGGTGACCTTGGCCGAAACCGTCGGGGCGTCTAGGAATTTGAGGACACTGACGCGTTTGTTGCCTTCCTGGACATAGAACCGATGCATGAACTCGGTGACGATGACGGGGTCGCGATAGCCCTCGGTCACCTGGATGTCGTAGAGGTTGGACCACTTGCGGGCGAACTCGGTGCTAAACGGAAGCAGGGGCATAAAGTTACACGAAAAGGCGGACTGACGGCCCTTGGTGACCGTGCCGACGACCATTTCGAGCGGAATATCCCGCAGGCCGACATTCTCTCGCTGACCTAAGGGGAGCTGAGCAACCAAGCTATCGAGGTCCGTAAGGTATGGATGCTCGCTTTGGCTAATGGCGCGTCGACGTCCTTGCTCGCCGCGCTTGCGTGCTTGACGATAGGCCTCTTCCATAATGTTGCTCCCTTAGTCGTTTAAACAACTATATGAACCATGGTACCACGAATGAAAACCACTACAAAGATGCCTGACCCCTTTGCGGTGGTTTAGGCGATGATGGGGGCGATGGCGCGGATGCAGGCGTCGGCTGCCGTGAATGTAGTGCTGTCGTCGCTGACGATAAAGATGATCTTTCCTTTGATGCCAAAGTCGCCGATTTCGCTAAAGAGTACGTAGGGCTCCTTGTCAAAGTCCGAGATGGGAAGCACGGCGGCCTTGGTGGCGCTGGTCAGCTCGTCTGCCAGTGCGTCGAGCGAGGCCCACTTGGACGTGTCCTTTACGGCAACGGGCACAGCCACGCGCCCAAAGGGCATCAAATGCACGAGCGTGTTCTTGGAGATGTTGGAGTTGGGGACGATGATGGTCTGCCCGCAGGCATCTTCGATGGTCGTGTGGCGCCAGGTGATGTCCTGGACCACGCCGGATACGCCGCCGACCTCGATATTGTCGCCGGGTTTGATGATGCCCATAAAGGTCACTTGCATGCCGCCGATAAGGTTTGACAGCGTGTCCTGAAAGCCGAGCGAGATGGCGATGCCGCCGACGCCAAGAGCGGCGACGAGCGCGTTTGCGTTAATGCCAAAGCAGTTGTCGAGGATAAAGCTGCCGCCAATCATCCAGATGACGGCGCGCGCGATGTTGATGAAGATACTCGATGCCGGAAGCGGGTTATCGTCTCGGTTAAGCAGATGGTTCAGGGTCTTGGATACGACCTTGGCGGCGACGGCGGTGCCTATCGCCAAGATGACGGCCCAGATGATGTTGTGGACCCACTGTTGCTCAAAGAAATGAAGAATCGGCTCAAACAATTCCATGTAGGGAAACCTCCTAATGATCGTCCAACCATGATACCCACCAAGAAGCCCGTCCGATCAAATTCGGACGGGCTTCTGTGCTCGATATAAGGTTTACGCGGCGGGGCTGCAAGGCCCGGCGGTGTAGCTTAGCGTCGACGCTTCCAGATAATGCCGAGCATGATGACGATGATGCCGCTGATAAGGCACGCGCCAACTACTGCCAGCGTGCGGTCTCCCGTTGCGGCGAGCTTACCGGTCGTCTTCTTGGTGATGACCTTCGTGGTCGTCGTGTCCGTCTTAGGCGAGGGCTTAGGCGTCGGGGCCGGTGTGGGCGTGGGGTCCACGGCAACGGAGCCAAAGCTGATGGTGCCGGCGAGTCCAACCATCTTGCTCTCCCAGCCGTTTTGCCCAATCAGCGCCCTCAGCGCCGCCTCACACGTGCCCCACTCGGTGCGCTTGGTGGCGTGTGCGAAGGTGGGGAAGTCGGTCGTGTTGGTAATGATGTAGTTGTTGGTGGCGACGGTATAGGTCTTGGTGGGATCGAGCGTGCTGCCGTCCTTGGTGAGTGTGGCACTCACAATGCGCTTGCCTTCGGGCTGCGTCCAATCAATCGTCACGTTGATGCCGCCAAAGGAGAGAACGCTGCCAGAGTCATCGCGCCACTTGTACTTGTCTTGCGCCTCCTGCTCGGTATGACCGGCTGCCACGTAGGCTTGCTGAAGCTCATAACTGTGATTGCACTCGTCGCTGATCTGCAGCGAGTGCTCGAGCGCTGCGAGGAAGTCCGCACCGGTCATGGTCCAGGTCTCCACGGTGTTGCCGTAGGGCGAGATGGCGGTCACGTTGCCGGCGGTCACGTTGCCCGCCGCGATGCCGCCGCGGATGCCGCCAGCGTTTTCGATAGCGAGGTCTGCGCCCGTCAAGGCAAGATAGGAGCCGCAAATCACGTGGCCGATGGTCTGGGCTTTGGTGGTGTCGTCCTCCTTGCTGGGGCGGAAATCGGTGGTGCGCACCATTTCCCAACCATGCGTGCCTGCGGCGTCCTCGCCGTAGAAATAGTTGGTGGTGGATGTGCCGAGCACCTTGTTCGATTCGTTTTCAAAGGCCTCGTCGAGCGGCTTGATCTTGTTGCGGACGTCTTCAAGGCGGCTTTGGTAGTCGGAGCCCTTGTCGGGGTCTGCCAAAAGGTCGTTGACGTTCTTGGCGGTGTAGAGCTTCTCGTCGCTGCCGTCTGCAGGGACCGTGACCGTGTCATCGTCGGTCGTCTCGGTGCCATTCGTGTCGTACTTGTACGGAATGGAAAGCAGCCCCACCTCGGCAAAGGCGCTGCCTGCCTCAACAACGTGGATCGTCTTGCCGTCGGCTCCCGTCACCTTCTCGTTAAGGTTGATGTGCTCGTGGCCTGCGATAAGGGCATCGACGCCACGGAGCCGCGTGGCAAAGGTCTTGGCGTTGAGTGTATGCGCGATACACACAACAACATCGCAGCCCTCCCTGCGCAGCTGCTCTGCCTCGGTATTGATGGCGTTCGCGGCACTCGAGAACGACGTACCCGCGACCAGGTCCGCGCGCAGCGAGGATTCCAGCGACTCATCCATGGCGCCCACGACGCCGACCTTGATTTTGTAGTCGAATGTGGAGTGATCTTCGCTATCCTCCCAGGTGCGATCGAGCGTCTTCGTGATGCTCGAGCTCCATACGCCGCCCGTAGACTTTGCTTTCGTTGTAGCTGTACTTGTAGCTGCCGTGGATGTCGTTGGTGTGCATGACGGCCACGGAGCCGTCAATAGCGGCGGGCAGGTTCCCCGCGAAAGCGAGGCTTGGGATGCCTGCGAGCGCGCCGGCAAACAACGCGGCGGCTAACGCAAGGCGGGGGAGTCTTTTCATGGCAGTTTCCTTAGTCCTTAGCCAGAATGTCTGGTTGAATATCGGATTATCGACATAATATGCGAAAACCGCCGCAAGGGCGTCTGTCCCTTTGCGGCGGTTTTGACGTTTGCGCAGATAAAACCTGCCAAAATAAACCTGTCCCTTTTTGGCAGGTTTTAGCTTAGCAGCATGCGGTCGTTGGCGAGCTCGCCGCCCGAGACCTCTTCAAACTTCTGCAGTAGGTCGGCGACGGTGAGCGACTTCTTCTCATCGCCCGCCACGTCGTAGATCACGTGGCCCTCGTGCATCATGATCAGGCGATTGCCCAGACGTATGGCGTCGTTCATGTTGTGCGTGACCATGAGCGTGGTCAGGTGGTTCTCGTCGACGATCTCCTCGGTCAGGTTGAGCACCTTCGATGCCGTCTTGGGGTCGAGGGCCGCCGTGTGCTCGTCGAGCAGCAGCAGGCGCGGCTTGGTGAGCGTGGCCATCAGCAGGGTGAGTGCCTGGCGCTGGCCGCCCGAGAGCAGGCCGACCTTAGCGTTGAGACGTGTATCCAGGCCAAGGTCCAGGCGCTTGAGCAGCTCAACGTACTCATCCTTCTCGGCCTTGGTGACACCCCATGAAAGGCCGCGATGCTGGCCACGGCGCTTGGCGAGGGCCAGGTTCTCGGCGATCTGCATGTCGGCTGCGGTGCCGCGCATGGGGTCCTGGAACACACGGCCCAGGTACTCGGCGCGCTGCGACTCGCTCAGACGCGAGATGTCGGTGCCGTCGAGCTCGATAATACCCGAATCGAGCGGATACACGCCGGCGATCATGTTGAGCAGCGTGGACTTGCCGGCGCCGTTGCCGCCAATCACGGTTACAAAGTCGCCGTCGTTAAGGGTGAGGTCGACGCCGGTGAGCGCGCGCTTCTCGGTGACAGTGCCCTTGTTAAAGGTCTTTTTGACGTGCGAGAGCTTAAGCATCTGCCTCATCCCCCTTCGTGTAGGAGCTGCGGAGCTTATAGCGCTCCCAAACCACGGGCACGCACAGGGCCACGGCGACAATCACGGCGGAGAGCAACTTCATGTCGTTGGCGTCCATGCCCAACTGCAGCACGATGGCGCGGATAAGGAAGTACACCACGGAGCCAAAGACGGCGGAGGCAAGACGGACGCTAAACTGCGTGAGGCCGCCGGGCAGCAGACGGCCGAGCACCTCACCGATAACAATGGCGGCAAGACCGATAACGATGGCGCCGGTGCCCATACCAATGTCGGCATACTTTTGGCTCTGGCAGATGAGCGCGCCCGAAAGGCCGATGAGGGCGTTGGAGAGCACGAGAGCGATCATCTTGGTGGAGTTGGTGTTGACGCCCAGAGCGCGGATCATGTACTCGTTGTTGCCGGTGGCGCGCAGCGCCGAGCCGATCTCGGTGCCAAAGAACCAATACAGGATGGCAACGATAGCCACGGCGAGCAGGATGCCCAAGATGATGGCAACGGTGGACTGCGGCAGACCGGTCATATTGCTGACGGCCGAGAACACGGTGCCCTTGGCAAGAATGGGCGTATTGGACTTGCCCATGATGCGCAGGTTGATGGACCACAGGCTGATCTGGGTGAGGATTCCGGCGAGGATCGCGGGAATCTCGAAGACGGTGGTCAAAATGCCCGTGACGGCGCCCGCGATGGCGCCGGCGCACATGCCGGCCAGCACGGCGAGCAGCGGGTCGACGTTGTTATTGACGATGAGCACAGCGCAGACGCAGCCGCCGAGGGCAAAGCTGCCGTCGCAGGTCATATCGGGAATGTCGAGCAGGCGGAACGTGATAAACACGCCAAGCACCATAATGCCCCAGAGGACGCCCTGCGAAACGGCGCCCTGCAATGCAATGAGCATGCTTCATACCTCCTAGGATAGGGTGGACACGTGATTCACCATAATAGCGGTAACAATGCATAGAAGAGTTACGGACAGACGTTTTGTTTTACCTGAAACAAGCAGGGCGGACGCCGGTCTACAGCGCCCGCCCCTGTGGCTCAGATATTGAATAACGCGGCTAAAGCGCGAGCACGGGCTCTAGACGCATGCCGCGTATGGCATTACGCGTCCAGGGCGGAAAGGTCGATGCCCAGGGCCTCGGCCATTTCGTCGTTCTTGACGACGACCAGGTCCTTGCTCGAGAGGTGCTTGATCGGCATATCCTCGGGCTTGGCCTCGCCCTTCAGGATCTTAACGGCCATCTCGCCCGCGGCGTAGCCCAGGTCCTCATAGTTGATGGAGAGGGTGAACAGGCCGCCGGCCATGCACATACCCTCCTCGCCAGTCACGAAGGGAAGCTTGTTTTCCTTGCAGATCTGGCCGACCTGCGAGGCACCCGCGGCGATGGTGTTGTCGGTGGGGGAGTACAGCGCGTCGACCTTGCCCACGGCAGACTCGACGACGGACTGAATCTCGTTGGAGCTCGAGACGGTGAAGTCAGTGTACTCGAGGCCCAGCTTGTCGAGCTCCTTCTTGGCGGCCTTGATCTGGACGTCGGAGTTGGACTCGGCGGTGCAGTAGAGCAGGCCGACCTTTTTAACGTCGGGCAGGACCTTCTGCATCATCTCGAGCTGCTCGGCGACCGGGGTGAGGTCGGAAGCGCCCGTGACGTTGGTGCCGGGCTTGTCGTTGTCCTGGACCAGGCCGGAGGCGGCGTAGTCGGTGATGGCGCAGCCCACGATGGGGATATCGGCCGTGGCGCCGGCGGCAGCCTGCGCGGCGGGCGTGGCGATGGCATAAATCAGGTTGACGTTGTCGCCCACAAACTTGTCGGCAATGGACTTACACGTGGACTGGTCGTTCTGGGCGTTCTTCTGGTCGATCTTGACCTTAAGGCCGCTCTCCTTGATGGCCTTGACAAAGCCGTCGTTGGCGGCATCGAGTGCGGAATGCTCGGTGAGTTGCAGAACGCCGATGGTGTAGTCGGAACCGGCGGCAGCAGAGCCGGAACCAGAGTTGCCGCCGCATCCGGCGAGCGGGGCGAGCGCGAGCAGGCCGGCGGAGACCAGAAGGCTCCTGCGACTGATGGTGATGTCCTTCATATCATTACCCCCAGTATAAAAATGGCTGGAAACACTGCACTGGGACAAAGTGCAAGTGGAACTTATAGTAGCGCTGATGTCCATTTTTACAACAGCCTGGCGGGTTTTTTAATACAGAATCGGATGGGCGGTACGGGTAGTCGAATGGGCGGCGGAGGGTCTTATGCGGCGGAGGAGGCGTCGTCCTCCTCGTCGAGGGCGGCGAAGAGCTTCTTGCCGTCGAGGAGACGTGTGGTGACGTTTCTCATGCGGCCAATCTCTACGGTGCGCAGCGTGTCATCGGCACCTCGGGCGTCATAGACCGTTCCCAGCAAATACGAGATGCCATCGCGCTGCCTGATGGCAAAGGGGCGGAGTGTCATCCGTGCTACTTCGGTTTCGCCACGTGCCGTGACGCTCGAAATATCAAAACTCACCGTGGTTCCGTGGTCGATGGCCTGCTCGACGAGCTCGCACGTGTCGATGCGCTTGATGGGCGTGCGTGTTGCCTTGGTAGCCTTGCTGCCTGCGCTCGGAACGGGTTCGGGTGTATCGAGGTAGCCGCGAACGTCGGCACTCGCCATGGCAACTAAGTGCTGCGCCATGCTCTTGCGGATAGCGATAGGCGTGGAGCGGTTGCGCATGACCATACCGTGGAGCCGGATGATCTCTTCATCGGTGAGCGGACGGGTAAGAAGTTTGTAGCCCACGCCGCGTTTGTACTCAATTTCGTATCCGGCATGGCGAAGCGCGGAGATGGCGGTGTAGATGCTGCGCCGCGCCGCCGAGATGGGCATGCGGGCGGGGTCGTCGGGATGGGCGAGGCGCCGGATCAACTCATCGGAAAGCATGGCCTTGTCCTCGCCGGTGTTTTCGCTCAAGAGCTGCAGGATGCGAACGGCGCGATAGGCTGCCATCGAGGCGGCGCCTCTCGTCGTGGTGTCGTAGGTTTCAACAGCGGCTTCGGTCATGGTGCCCACGTCCTTTCCGTTTTGGGTGGCGACGGTATGGAGCCTAGGACGTGGGGCTTTCCCAGGGGCGCAGGGCGCTCTGGGCGGTCGGTAGTCGTCGGCAAACGGCGGGTCGAGTTTTCAACAGCCCTGCTCAACTGTCCAAAAACTTGCCAAAAGCTTGACGGATGCTGTTGAAAAAAGCGCCTCTCGACCGATGTCGAGAGGCGCTTGTGCGATGAGCGTTGGCGTGTGGCGACGCGAGCTAGCGTCCGACGATTAGAAGTCGGCGTTGCCCACGGTGCGCGGGTGCGGCAGGACGTCGCGGATGTTGCCCACGCCGGTCAGATACATGACCAAGCGCTCGAAGCCCAGACCGTAGCCGGCGTGCTTGCAGGAACCGTAGCGGCGCAGGTCAAGGTAGTACTTGTACTGCTCGGGATTCATACCCAGGTCCTTGATGCGGGCCTCGAGCAGATCCAGGCGCTCCTCGCGCTGGGAGCCACCGATGATCTCGCCGATGCCCGGCACCAGGCAGTCGGCGGCGGCGACGGTCTTGCCGTCGTTGTTCATGCGCATGTAGAAGGCCTTGATCTCGGCCGGGTAGTCGGTCACAAAAGTCGGTCGCTTAAAGTGTTCCTCGGTCAGGAAACGCTCGTGCTCGGTTTGCAGGTCGATGCCCCAGCTCACGGGATAGTCAAACTTGTGACCGGCGGCGACGGCCTGCTCCAGGATTTCGACGGCCTCGGTATAGGTGACGCGGGCGAAGTCGGAGTTGGCGACATGGTCCAGGCGCTCGAGCAGACCCTTGTCCACAAACTTGTTGAGCATATTGAGCTCGTCGGGGCAGGTGGCCATAACGTCCTTAAGGACGTACTTGAGCATGGCCTCGGCGTTGTCCATGTAGTCGTTGAGGTCGGCGAAGGCCATCTCGGGCTCGATCATCCAAAACTCGGCGGCGTGGCGCGTGGTGTTGGAGTTTTCGGCGCGGAAGGTGGGGCCAAAGGTGTACACGTCGCCAAAGGCCATGGCAAAGTTCTCGGCATTGAGCTGGCCGGACACGGTGAGGCTTGCATGCTTGCCAAAGAAGTCCTGGCTCCAGTCGACCTCGCCGGACTCGGTGAGGGGCGGATTTTTGGGGTCGAGCGTGGTCACGCGGAACATCTCGCCGGCGCCCTCGCAGTCACTCGTGGTGATGATGGGGGTGTTGACGTAGACAAAGCCCTGCTCCTGGAAGAAGCGGTGGATGGCGGCAGCCGCGACAGAGCGGATGCGGAACACGGCGCGGAACAGGTTGGTGCGCGGGCGCAGGTGCTGCTGGGTGCGCAGGAACTCGACGGTTGCGCGCTTCTTCTGCAGCGGGTAATCCGGGGCGCTCGTGCCCTCGACCTCGATGGAGGTGGCAGAAAGCTCGAAAGGCTGGGGCGCATCGGGGGTCAGCTTGACGGTGCCGGTGCAAATGAGTGCGGCCGAGACGTTTTGATGGGCGATCTCGTCGTAGTTGTCGAGTGCCTCGCGGTTCATGACGACCTGCAGGTCGCGGAAGCAGCTGCCGTCGTTGAGCGTAACAAAGCCAAAGTTCTTCATGTCGCGGACGGACTTGACCCAGCCGGCGACGGTGACGGTCTGGCCGCCGAGCGACTCGGCATCGGCATAGAGCTGCGCGATTTTGGTGCGGTTCACGTATCCTCCCATAACGGTTGAATGATAGTTATCCATACAGTTCGATATTCTAGCAGCTCGGCTCATTTGAGCTATACAGATAAAGCATTGGCGGGATGGTTTTTCAAACGAAAAGCGCCCGCGGCCAAATGGTCGCGGGCGCTTGACGAGGTGCCTTTTGGCTGTGTGGCGTGGGGCCTGGCTACTTGGTCTTGGCAACCAGCAGCGGGTCGCCAAGCTTGACGAGCGGGTTGCCGCCGATAAGCGTTCCAGACTCGCCGACATGGTCGATGCTCTTAAGACGATCGAGCTCGGAGACGATGACGGTCACGATGTCCTCGTGACCAGCGGCCTTAATGGCCTCGCGGTCGAAGCTGATGAGCGGCTGGCCTGCCTTGACCACATCGCCCATCTCGACAAAGCGGGCAAAACCCTTGCCGTTCATTTCCACGGTGCCCAGGCCAACATGGATGAACACGCGCAGGCCGTCCTCGGTGATCATGCCGATGGAGTGGTTGGTGACAGTGGTGGCACCGATGCGGCCGTTGGCGGGCGCATAGATGGTGCCGGTAATGGGCTCGATGCCATAGCCCTGGCCAAGCATGCCCGAGGCGATCGTCTCGTCGGGAACCTCGTCCAGGTTGACGAGCACGCCGTTGACGGGGGCATAGATGACGCCTTCGCGGGTAGCGAAGCTTGCTGCGGGCGGAACGGACGCCTCGCCGGTCGAGGTGAAGGTGGACTTAAGCGAATCGAGCAGACCCATAGTTGCCTCCAACTTAAATAGGCGCATATCGCGCGTTTGGTTTGCCGGAAACGTTTCACATGTGTTTCGCGGCTTGGTCAACGCCCCTATTCTACGCTGCTCAACGATACCTCTGAACTGGGATTATGTGATATATCAGTTGAAGGGAAACTTATTGCCGGAGTGTTTCTGTGCCACGGGTTCAAGTGGGGTACGCTTGAAGGCGAAAAACAAGGGCGCATAATTTGCGCGAAGGGAGCACATATGATTGTCGAGAACCATGCGCTGTGGGGCGAGGAGCCGACCGAGGAATATCCGGCGACGTTTACGTATTTGGGTGCCGAGCCGCTGCCCGATAAACCGAATGGCCGCCGCCCTGCCGTGATTATCTGTGGCGGAGGTGCGTTTACGCATATCGCTCCGCATGAGCAGGATCCTGTGGCGTTTGCGTTTTTGGATCACGGTTACCAGGCCTTTGTGCTCAACTATGTCACGAGTTCTACGGGTGACGTGAGCTTTCCGCACCCCCAGGCAGATCTTGCCAAGATGGTCGCCACGGTGCGCGCCAACGCCGACGAGTGGCATGTCGATCCTAAGCGCGTGTGCGTCGTGGGATTCTCGGCGGGCGGCATGATCTGCGCCTCGCTGGCAACGCAGTGGAAGACCGGCCCCTTCGCGGCACTTGCCGGGGCACGTCCGGACGACATTCGTCCCGATGCCGTGGTGCTGGGTTATCCATTGCTCGACTTTGCCTATGTGCGCGACATGCAGACGCGCGATCCGCGCATTGACTTGCGTGTGCCCAAGACGGGCGGCAAGACGGGGCGCGATCTGCTCAACGACTACCTGTCGATGGTGACGGGCGGCGAGGCAACTGACGAGCATCTGGCCGACATCTGCCCCACCACGCATGTTTCGCGTCAGATGCCACCGACCTTTGTGTGGGGCGTGTCCGACGACAAGACGGCGCCGATCGCGCAGGTCTATCCGTTTGCCCAACGCATGGCGGAGGAGGGCGTCGCTTGCGAGATGCACGTCTTTGACCAGGGCGGTCACGGCCTTTCGCTCGGCAACGCCAACACCGCGGTCGACAACGAGGACAAGCAGGTTTCCGTCCGTCCCTGGATCCGCCTGGCCTTCCGCTTCCTCGAGCGCCATCTGTAAGAGTCCCGGCATCCAAGCCCTTCAATAACTTGCGGTGAAATAGTTCCTATCTGAGGCATCAACCAGCCCATCCAGGAACTATTCCACCGCAACTTCGTTTTTGATGCCCCGTCCGGAAACTGCGCCCCAGTTTTGCCTTTCAAGGTGGGACGCAGTTTCCCATAGGGCCTCGACTGGGAAAGCGCGTCCCGTTTCGAGCGGGGATTCCGGGATGCATTTTCCGTAAGAGGCCTGTTTGGGAAACCATATCCCGTTTCGAGCCGGAATTCTGGGATGTAGTTTCCCCGAGAGGCCTCATCGGGAAACTATGGCCCTGAACTCTCCTGCCTGTCCCCATTGCGCCAATTTGCTGATTGAACATCGTTGTGTGTTCGCGCTATCATGCATGGTTAAATTGGTTAGCCGTGGCAAACGGTTAGCCAAGGTGAACATAAATGCAACGCCCTGTGGGCGCCGGGGGAGGAACACGGACGTGAAGCTCGATACGCTCGAGATTGGAAAGGACGCCGTTGTCGCATCGGTGGCATCGGACGATCAGGCACTCCGACAGCATATTTTGGACATGGGTCTAACGCCGGGCACCGAAGTCACCATGATGAAGTACGCCCCCATGGGCGACCCGCTCGAGATCCGCCTGCGTGGCTACGAGCTGACACTGCGCAAGGACGATGCCGCTCGCATCGAGCTCGTGGGTATTCACGACACCGATACGGGTCCGCGCGCTAACGCCGCAATCGGCACGACGGAGCATCCGGCCCTGGGCGAGGGGACGTATTCGCCCCGTGCGGCAAAGACGGCCGTGCCCGAGGGCGCGCCGCTGCACTTTGCCCTCGCCGGCAACCAAAACTGCGGCAAGACCACGTTATTCAACCAACTGACGGGCTCCAACCAGCATGTCGGTAACTTTCCCGGCGTGACGGTCGACCGCAAAGATGGCACCATCCGTAACCATCCCGAGGCGAGCGTTACCGACCTGCCCGGCATTTACTCCCTGTCGCCGTACACAGGCGAGGAGGTCGTGAGCCGTCAGTTCATCCTCGACGAGCGCCCGGACGCCATCATCGACATCATTGACGCTACCAACATCGAGCGTAACCTGTACCTGACACTGCAGCTCATGGAGCTTGACCGTCCTATGGTCATCGCGCTCAACATGATGGACGAGGTGACCGCCAACGGCGGCGCCGTAGACGTCAACTTGCTCGAGAGCCTGTTGGGCGTGCCCGTTGTCCCCATTAGCGCTGCCCGCAACGAGGGCATCGGCGAGCTGGTGGACCACGCCCTGCACGTGGCGCGGTTCCGCGAGCGCCCTGGTCGCCTGGACTTTTGCGCGCCCGACGGTCCGGACGGCGGTGCGCTGCATCGCTGCATCCACGGTATTGCTAACCTGATCGAGGACCATGCCGTGACGGCGCACATCCCGGTGCGCTTTGCGGCGACCAAGCTGGTCGAGGGCGATGAGCTGGTAACCGAGGCGCTTCACCTGGATCGCAATGAGCTCGACGCTATCGAGCACATCATCACCCAGATGGAGGGCGAGGCCGGCACCGACCGCCTATCTGCGCTGGCCGATATGCGTTTTAGCTTTATCGGCGACGTGTGCGGGCGTTGCGTCGTCAAGCCGCACGAGAGCCGCGAGCACGTGCGCTCCGTCAAGATTGACCGCATCCTGACAGGTCGTTACACAGCCATTCCGGCGTTTCTGGTGATCATGGGCCTCGTCTTTTGGCTGACGTTTGGCGTGATCGGCGCGGCGTTGCAGGGACTCATGGAGGACGGTATCGCTGCCATCATCGCCTCGGCCGATGCGGGCCTCAAGGCGTTCGGTACCAACGACGTGGTGCGCTCGCTGGCTGTCGACGGCGTACTTACGGGCGTGGGCAGTGTGCTGACCTTCCTGCCGATTATCGTCGTGCTCTTTTTGTTCCTCTCCATTCTGGAAGACTCCGGATACATGGCGCGCGTGGCCTTTGTCATGGATAAGGTGTTGCGTCGCTTTGGCCTGTCGGGCCGCAGTTTCGTGCCCATGCTCGTCGGTTTTGGCTGCACCGTGCCGGCTATCATGTCGACCCGTACGCTCCCATCCGAGCACGACCGCAAGATGACGGTCATGCTCACGCCGTTTATGAGCTGCTCAGCCAAGCTGCCGGTTTACGGCTTGCTGTGCGGGGCGTTTTTCCCGCAGGCGACGGTTCCCGCCATGGTCTCGCTCTATCTGATCGGTATCGTGGTCGGCTGCATCGCGGCTTTGGTGCTCAACCGCACGGCATTTAAGGGCGACCCGGTGCCGTTTATCATGGAGCTCCCCAATTACCGCCTGCCGAGCGTCAAGACGACGGTGATGCTGGCATGGGATAAGGCCAAGGACTTCATCACCAAGGCCTTTACCATTATCTTTGCCGCGACCGTGGTCATCTGGTTCCTTCAGACGTTCGACATCCGCTTTAACGTGGTCGCCGACCAGTCGCAAAGCCTGCTTGCCGGTCTGGGTAGCATCATCGCGCCGGTGTTGGCCCCGCTCGGCTTTGGCGACTGGCGCGCCTCGACGGCGCTCGTCACGGGGCTCATTGCCAAGGAGAGCGTCATCTCGACGCTCACGGTGCTTTTGGGCGCAACGTCGCCCGCGGCGCTGTCGACCATGTTTTCGCCGTTTACCGCCTACGTGTTCTTGGTCTTTACGTTGCTGTACCCGCCTTGTGTGGCGGCAATCGGCGCCGTCAAGAGCGAGTTGGGCGCGCGCTATGCCGTGGCTGTATTCGCGTTTCAGGTCGCCGTTGCCTGGATTGTGGCGTTTGTCGTGCATTCGGCGGGCATATTGCTGGGGTTGGCTTAGTTATTTATTGACGGCGTAACCTCTGTGTATCGAATTGTTTCGGTCCCGTGTCCGTTACTGACGGATGCGGGACCGTTGCTATATAATCGCCTCCGCTCAAAATGATTGGAGATGTTATATATGAGTCAGGCAAGGCAAGACGGCATCACGCTCAGGCAGTGGCTCCCACTCGTCGGGCTCACCTGCTGTGCGTTCGTGTTCAACACGTCGGAGTTTATGCCCATCGGCCTTTTGACTGATATCGCCGCGTCGTTCTCGCTCACCGAGGCCCAGGCGGGCATCATGATCTCGGTCTATGCCTGGGGCGTCATGCTGCTGTCGTTGCCGCTCATGGTGTTCGCTTCGCGTTTCGAGTTTAAGCGGATGCTGCTGGGCGTGCTTGCCGTGTTCTCGCTCGGTCAGTTCCTGTCCGCTGTGGCGCCGACCTATCCCATCCTGGTCTGCGCGCGCCTGGTGGTCGCTTGCGCACATGCCGTGTTCTGGTCAGTCGCCTCGATTATGGCCTCGCGCCTGGTCGACACTCGCCACGGCGCGCTCGCCATCAGCATGATCGCTACGGGCTCGTCCATCGCGCAGATCTTTGGCCTGCCTCTCGGTCGCGCCATTGGCTTGGCCGTGGGCTGGCGCATGACGTTTGCCGTGGTCGGGGGCCTCTCAGCCATCGCGGCCGTCTACCAGGCAGCGGTGTTCCCGGCCATGCCGGCGGGTGAGCGCTTTACCGTCAGACAGCTGCCCGAGCTGCTCAAGAACCCGCTCCTCATCGCGCTCTACGCAGTCACGGTCTTCATGGCGACCGGCTATTACGCAAGCTACAGCTATATCGAGCCTTTCCTGGCTCAGGTCGCCCATGTCGACGCAAGCGCTATCACCATGACGCTGACGGCGTTCGGCTGCTCCGGTCTGCTCGGAAGCTGGCTGTTCGGCCGCCTGTTCGATGGGCATCGCTTCCCGTTCTTGGCTATCACGCTCTCCGGCGTGCCGGTGGCCCTGCTGCTCATGGGGCCGGCCGCATCGTCGCTCGTGACAGTGCTTGCCGTCTGCGCACTGTGGGGTTGCTGCGCCACGGCCTTTAACGTGGCGTTTCAGGCCGAGCTCATCAAGCACACGCCGGCAGATTCGTCGGCCGTCGCCATGTCGATCTTCTCGGGCCTGTTCAATCTGGGCATTGGCACGGGTACCGCGATCGGCGGAGCCGTGGTTTCGGGTCCCGGTATCGCCTGGATCGGCTTCGCGGGCGGGTCGATTGCCGTCGTGGGCGTCATCCTCGCTATCACGGTGATGTTCCCGGCCATACGCCGCGCAAAGTCTGTCGCCTAATCACGTTTCCTCATCAGTTGCGGTGGAATAGTTCCTGTTTAAGGCCTCTGAAGGTCCAAGCAGGAACTATTCCACCGCAACTTATTTTGGGGGAGAGGATACAAGCTGGGCATACAATGGATGTCGTTGTGTTGAGCTTACCGGGAGGCTGTTATGTGGGCATACGAGACGACGTTCTATCAGATCTATCCGCTGGGCTTTTGCGGGGCTCCGCGCGAAAACGCCGCGCCCGTTGCCGAGGATGAGCTCGCCCAGGCTGCCAACGCCGCGCCCAACCCCGATGCTCCTATCATGAAGGTCGCCCAATGGGCCGACTACATGCAGGAACTCGGCGTTGGCGCTGTGCTTATCAACCCACCGCTCGAATCTGATAGCCACGGCTACGATACACGCAGCCTGCGCCATATCGACCGTCGCCTGGGTGGGGACGCCGACTTTGCCGCCGTATGCGACACGCTGCATGCCCATGGCATCCGCGTGGTGCTCGATGCCGTCTTCAACCACGTCGGCCGCGGTTTTTGGGCCTTCCGCGATGTGCAGGAGCGCAAGTGGGACTCGCCGTACAAGGACTGGTTCCACATTAGCTTTGACGGCGATTCCTGCTATGGCGATGGCTTTTGGTACGAGGGCTGGGAAGGCCATTTTGAGCTTGTGAAGCTCAACCTGCAAAATCCCGCTGTGGTCGATTACCTGCTCGAGTCCGTGCGCCGTTGGGCCGACGTCTTTGGCGTCGACGGCCTGCGCCTGGACGTCGCCTATATGCTCGACCGCGACTTTATGCGCCGCCTGCACGCCTTTACCCGTGAGCTCAAGCCCGACTTTGTGCTGATCGGCGAGACGCTCCACGGCGACTACAACCAGATCGTCAACGACGAGATGCTCGACTCCTGCACCAACTACGAGTGCTACAAGGGCCTGTACTCTAGCTTTAACTCGGTCAACATGTTCGAGATCGCGCACTCGCTGCACCGTCAGTTTGGCGGCGACCCCTGGTGCATCTACCGTGGCAAGCACCTGCTGTCGTTTGTCGACAACCACGACGTGCCGCGCCTGGCAAGCATCCTTACCGACAAGTTCTGCCTGCGTCCCGCCTACGGCATGCTCTTTGGCATGCCGGGCATCCCGTGCGTCTACTACGGCAGCGAGTGGGGAATTGCCGGCGAAAAGGGCGGCCCCGATGGCGACTGGGCGCTGCGACCTGCGCTCGATGAGCCTGCGCCCAACGAGCTGACGGCCTTCATCAAGCAGCTCGCGCACCTGCGCTCGGCAAACGACGCGGCAGCCCGTGCCCTCAACTACGGTGCCTATCGCAACGTGGTGATCCAGAACAAGCAGCTGCTGTTCGAGCGCGCCTGCGACGACGCGACGGTGCTCGTGGCGGTCAATGCCGTGAACGAGCCCTATACCTTTGGAGCCGGCGAACTCAACGGCTCCTTCGTCGACCTGCTTGCCGACGATGCGCCCACGGTCGAGCTGACAGGCTCCCTTGAACTTGCGCCCTATGAGGTGCGTTATCTGCTGAGGGCCTAATTCATGACTGCGCCGGACGAGGGCTATCAGCATATTGAGCATGGGTTTGAGCCCGTGTTTGACGAGCGCTCGCGCGTTTTGGTGCTGGGGTCGTTTCCCTCGGTGCTCTCGCGTGCCAATGCCTTCTACTATGGCAATCCGCAGAACCGCTTTTGGCGCGTGATGGCCGCGTGCCTTGGTGCGCCCGTGCCGCCCAACGAGGGAGACTCTTTGGCGAGCGGCGAGCCCGTGACGCTTGACGCCTCGATTGCCGCCAAGCGGGCTATGCTGCTGAACGGCGGCGTGGCCCTGTGGGACGTGATCGAGAGCTGCGACATTAAGGGCTCGAGCGATGCGAGCATTCGTAACGTTGTGCCGGCACATATCGAGCGCATTACCGGCGCAGCTCCCATTGAGCAGGTGATATGCAACGGTGGTACAGCTGGCCGGCTCTACAAGCGCTATCTACAAGAGCGCACCGGGCTGCCGGCCATCGTTCTGCCGTCGACAAGTCCCGCCAATGCGGCGTGGCGTCTGGAACGCCTTGTCGAGCGCTGGAGTGAAGCCGTTGATTGGCAGGCTTTTTCGATTTAGCAGTTTGAGTGCTCGGCAAGATGCCTCATAACGGCGTGCCAGATCGGTGTGGGCAGCGCAGACGTGGCGCGCACCATGCCGTCGGTGTCGACGCCACCCGTTGCGGCGCCACCGAGCTTCTGCGCGTGTTCGACGGAACACCCCATGCGAACGGCGCCCACGAGCTTGTCCATGGCCTCCGAAAACGGTCGCCGCAAGAGTCCCATGCGCGGGGAGCGACGAAGCGCTGCGATGCCGCTGCCGGCGCAGATGGCAACGCCGCCACACCACAATTGATCATGGCGCTCACATGCCTTGTGCAGGCGAACGGCGGTCCCACGCGCCTGCTCAGTGCCCTCTTGTGCGGCTCGAATCGCGGCATAGACGCGCGTTCCCGTACCGCCAAAGCGCTCAAGCGCCTGCTCGATGGCTGTCAACGTCTCATCGTCAGCCACATCTTCAATGGCCAGCACGATGCCATCGGCAACGCTGCCGGCGTCATTTGCCTTCAAGTCGACCGGGCGGGGGAGTGCGGTGCCGGAAAGTTGAGCATAGGCGGCGATGGCATCCTGCAGGTCCCAGAGCAAAAAATCAAGATCGGCGCTATTGGGAATACTGATATACGCAATGGTGTTCAGTGTTTTTGGTACGTCGCCGCGCGCGGTCGTCTCCATGCCATCTCCTTTCCGGCTCGTTTCCGTTTAGGTTACACCGTCTGGTGGCGCCCCGCCGCGCTATCCTAGTGCAACCCTTACGAAAGGAACGCCATGCGTCTGCCCATGAATACCTCGCTTGCCATGCTCAAGCCCTCCGGTATCCGCCGGATTAACGCGCTCGCCGCCCAGCATCCGGGGTGCATCGCGCTCGCGCTCGGCGAGCCCGATTTTCCCACGCCCGATGTGATTAGCGCCGAGGTGACCGCCGCACTGGACCGCGGTGACACACACTATCCGCCCAACAACGGTCGCCCCGCCCTGCGTGAGGCGTTATCTGCCTATATGGGGGACGCGGGCCTTACGTTTTCGGCTGACGAGGTCATCCTGACCGACGGTGCGACCGAGGCACTGTCGGCAACATTCATGGCTATGCTCAACCCCGGCGACGAGGTCATTATCCCCACGCCGGCCTTTGGCCTGTACGAAAGCATCGTTGTGGCCAACCACGCCAAAGCAGTCTTTTTGGATACGGAGCCTGCGCAATTTCAGATTGACGAGGATGCGCTTCGTGCTTGCGTGACGCCGGCGACCAAGGCTATCGTCATCTGCTCGCCCAACAATCCTACGGGCTGTATCCTCAACGCGGCTTCGCTCGACGCCGTGGCGCACGTGGCGGAGCAGACGGGCATCTACGTGGTCTGCGACGACGTGTATAACCGTCTGGTCTATGTGGATGGCTACGAGCGCTTTGCCCAGCGTCACCCGGAGCTTCGCGAGCAGACGGTCGTCATCGAGAGCTTCTCCAAGCCCTGGGCTATGACCGGCTGGCGCCTGGGTTGGCTCGCAGCCGCAGCCCCCGTCATCGCCGAGATCGCAAAAGCTCACCAATACCTAGTATCGAGCGCCGTCTCCTTCGAAATGGACGCCGCAGCCCGAGCCCTGACCGTCGATCCCACCCCCATGCTCAAAGTCTACCGAGCCCGCCGCGAACGCGTGCTCGCAGCCTTAAGCGCCATGGGCCTCGACGTAGTGGAACCGGCGGGCGCCTTCTACGCTTTCCCGAGCATCAAAAAGTTCGGCCTAACCAGCGAAGACTTCTGTATCAAAGCCATCAAAGAAGCAAACGTAGCCCTAGTCTCGGGCGACTGTTTCGGCACCGAAGGCCACATCCGCCTAAGCTACTGCGTTTCCGACCAAGATTTGGACGAAGGCCTAAATCGCCTGTCCACCTTCATTTCAACCTTATAGCCAACGGGACGCAACACATCAGCCTACCGACATAAGGATTATGCGTGGGGGCGTCGCTCAACGGAAAACCGGGCTGCCCCAAAGTCACCGCAGGCCGCGCCGCCGAAGGCCGGGCGCAAGGTTTTCGTAGATTCCGCACGAGCCGGAAAGCACTTAATGTGCTTTCCGAGCGAGCCCAGGACCTGACCGAGCGAAAACCTTGCGCCCGGCCTTCGGCGGCGCGGCCGGATGGTGGAATTGTGTGCAGCCCGGTTTTCCGTTGACCGACGCCGGGGTCCCCGCCATAATACATTCGGTTCACGCACGAATCCGCTGCCAGAGACAGCCGGCGCAAACGGGTCTTACCCGCGAGCTTAATGGGACTTCCCGCCAGCCGAGGTGGTCGAGTAGATATGTCTTCTCGCCCCCGTCGCTCATGCAGCGCGGGGGCTTTCTTTTTGGACATGCCCCCGTCACGTCCTTGTGGCGGACCGTGCCCGGAAAGAATTCGAGGAGGTGTAATTCATGCCCCAGCAGTACAAAATCGACAAGGTTGCAGAGATCGAGTCCCGTATCGCCGAGAACGCCGGTCTGTTCGTCGTCAACTACAACGGTCTGACGGTTAAGCAGGCTCAGGAGCTGCGTCATCAGCTTCGCGAGTGCGGCGCCGAGATGAAGGTCTACAAGAACAACCTGGTCAAGATCGCCCTCAAGAACCAGGAGCAGCCCGAGATCGACGAGATTCTCGCCGGCCCCGTCGCCTATGTGTTCTACGAGACCGAGCCGGTCGAGGCCGCTAAGGCCCTTAAGGACTTCTCCGCTAAGTCCAAGGGCGTCCTTGAGATCAAGGGCGGTATCTCCGACGGCAAGGCCGTTTCCGCTGATGATGTTAAGGCTATCGCCGAGCTGCCCACCAAGGATCAGCTTCTCGGCCAGATCGCCGGTCTCATCTCCGGTTTCGCTCGCGACATCGCTGTCTGCGTCAACGGCGTTTCCTCTGGTCTCGCTCGTTCGATCCAGCAGGTTTCCGAGCAGAAGGCAGCCTAGTTGCTGTTTTCACCCGCGGCGGCAACGCCGCACCCTTGGCGCATTCGCGCCGTGTTTTAACTGATCTCCGTGCACAGACACGGAAACCGAAAGGACTTAGAAATGGCTAAGCTTACCACCGATGAGATCATCGATGCTCTTAAGGAAATGACCCTTCTCGAGGCTTCCGAGCTCGTTAAGGCTATCGAGGACACCTTCGGCGTTTCCGCCGCTGCTCCTGCCGCTGTTGTCGCCGCTCCCGCTGCTGGCGCTGCTGAGGCCGAGGAGAAGACCGAGTTTGACGTCGTGCTCGAGGGCTTCGGCGACAACAAGATCCAGGTCATCAAGGCCGTCCGTGAGCTCACCAACCTTGGCCTGAAGGAGGCCAAGGAGGTCGTCGAGGGCGCTCCCAAGGCTGTTCTCGAGGGTGCCAAGAAGGAGGACGCCGAGGCTGCCAAGGAGAAGCTCGAGGCTGCTGGCGCTGCTGTCACCCTCAAGTAATCAGGCTTTCTCGCCAGATTTCTTTGCAGACGGGGTTCGCATTGCGAGCCCCGTCTTTTTTGTTTTTCGGTCCCTCGACATCGGTGGCTCAAACTGCCATGTTCTGTGATTTGCGTCGTATCGGGTGCCCTGCCGCTGGGCAATAAAATTGCACCATTCGAGCAATAATTTGCGTTGACCTGCTGAAGAATTGTCTCTGCCTTGTAGTGACATATAGTTCCAGCGGTAAGATGCTTGGGTATTGCAATTTGGTCTGCGGCTGTGTGCCGCACGCATGGGGCGCTTTTGCGCCTGCGAAAGGATCCTTGAATAACATGAAGGCAATCATCCCCGCCGCCGGTCTTGGCACGCGTTTTCTGCCTGGCACTAAGTGCACGCCCAAAGAGATGCTGCCGGTGCTCGACAAGCCGGTCATTCAGTATGTCGTTGAGGAGGCGCTCGACCCCGAGGAGGTCGACGACGCCATCATCGTTACCTCTCCCGGTAAGCCCGAGCTGCTGAGCTACTTCCAGCCCGATCGCTCGCTCGAGAATCTGCTGCGCGAGCGCGGTAAGGATGCTTACGCCGATGCTGTTGCCCACGCAGGCGGCATGCCGGTCGACTTCCGTTATCAGTACGAGCCCAAGGGCCTCGGTCATGCCATTCGCTCTGCTGCCGACGCCGTGGCAGGGGAGAACTTCCTGGTTCTTCTGGGCGACTACGTTGTGCCCAACCGTGACATATGCGACAAGATGCTTGCTGTCTCCAAGGAGCACGGTGGCGCTTCGGTTATCGCCGTTGCCGCGTGCGCTCCCGAGGAAGTCAGCCGCTATGGCGTCATCGCCGGCGATCGCGTTGGCTCGCTCGAGGGCTTCGAGAATGCTGCCGACGACGAGCCCGGTGCCGTTTGGCGCATCGGCGGTCTGGTCGAGAAGCCTGCCCCCGAGGCGGCTCCGTCCAACCTGTACATCGTCGGTCGCTACCTGCTGAGCCCGCTGGTCATGGACCTGCTCGCCGATCAGCAGGCCGGCAAGGGTGGCGAGATCCAGCTCACCGACGCCATGGCCCGCTCGCTCGATCGCGAGGCCATGTACGCTGTCGTCATCGACCCGCTCTCGGGCTACGACACCGGCACCCCGTCTGGCTGGATGGCCACCAACGCCCTCATGGCCGCAAGCGATCCTCGCTTTGCCAGCGCCTTCTGGGACGCCATCGACGAGCGCGGCGGCTTGATGCGCAAATAAGCCTTCGGGCATCGACATTTACGGGTGCGGACTTCGGTCTGCGCCCGTTTTTTATGCGCGCCACGGCTTGGCTCCGGAAAGTGCGTCCCACAATTTGACTGAATTCTGGGATGCGCTTTCCGGTTGGGGCCCCTAGCGGAAACTACGACCCAGAATATCGGCTCAGAACGGGATGCAGTTTCCCAGACAGGGCTCAACCGGAAACTGCGACCCAGTTTGAGGCCTCAAAACGGGACGTAGTTTCCGCCCGGCCAACCCTCGTCGCCATTCCGCCGTTCAGCGTCCCGCATCAACGGTCTCGTTCACAGAAAATATATGAACAGATGTTCGATACACATACATCTACCTGCGTGTTTTCTGTCGAAAAACTTTGCTACTCCAAAAACTCAATCGCGTCAAGGCTTTTCTTGCCCAACGGTCGCTACCTGATAAACTATTAGGTTGCGATAACTGGCGAAGCTATGCCTCGCCAACCCACCGAGCATTTCCGTGAAGGAGGAAAAACCTGGTGACCTACGCATACACTGCCACTGAGCGCAAGCGCGTCAGCTTCGGGAAAATCCCGGAGGCCATGGAGCTCCCCAACCTTATCTCTGTTCAAAGGGAATCCTTTGAGCGTTTTAAGGACGAGGGCCTTCGTGAGGCGTTCAAGGAATCCAGCCCCATCCAGAGCCAGAACCATGTTCTCGAGGTTACCTTCGGCGAGCATCAGTTCGGCGACCCCGCGCACACCGTCGAGGAGTGCCGCGAGAAGGACATGACCTATCAGGCCCCGCTTCTGACCGACGTCCGTCTCACCAACAAGGAGACCGGCGAGATCAAGGAGCAGCTCGTCTTCATGGGCGACTTCCCCATGATGACCGATCAGGGCACCTTCATCATCAACGGTACCGAGCGTATCGTCGTCTCGCAGCTCGTCCGCTCCCCGGGCGTGTACTACAGCTCCGAGATGGATTCGGGCAAGCAGATTTACAAGGCCCAGATCATCCCGTCCCGCGGTGCCTGGCTTGAGTTTGAGGTCGACAAGCGCGACCAGCTCATGGTCTCCATCGACCGTAAGCGCAAGCAGAGCGCCACGATGTTCCTGCGCGCCCTTGGCATTGCCGTCACCAACGACGACATCATCGAGCTGCTCGGCAACTCCGATGTGATCAAGCGCACCCTGGAGCGCGACACCGCCCTCACCCGCGAGGATGCCCTTATCGAGATCTACCGTCGCCTGCGCCCGGGCGAGCCTCCCACCGTGGACGCTTCCCGCAGCCTGCTCGAGGGCCTGCTCTTTAACCCGCAGCGCTACGATCTGGCCCGCGTCGGTCGTTACAAGGTTAACAAGAAGCTCAACCTCACCACCGAGGAAGAGGTCACGGTGCTCACCGACGAGGATATCGTCGCGACGCTGCGCTACCTGCTGTCCCTCGCTGCCGGCGAGCAGGGCTTCAAGGTCGACGACATCGACCACTTCGGCAACCGCCGCATCCGCACCGTCGGCGAGCTCGTCGCCAACCAGTTCCGTATCGGCATGAGCCGTATGGAGCGCGTCGTCCGTGAGCGCATGAGCTCCCAGGACATCGACGAGATCACCCCGCAGTCGCTCATCAACATCCGCCCGATCGTGGCCTCCATCAAGGAGTTCTTCGGTTCCTCGCAGCTCTCGCAGTTCATGGACCAGGCGAACCCCCTGACCGGTCTGACCCACAAGCGCCGTCTGTCCGCACTCGGCCCTGGCGGTCTTGCCGGCCACAAGTCCGGCTCCAGCCGCCGCACCAACGTGCCGACGGCCGTCCGCGACGTCCACAACTCGCACTACAGCCGCATGTGCCCGATCGAGACCCCCGAAGGCCCCAACATCGGCCTGATCGGCTCGCTCGCCCTCTACGCCCGCGTCAACGAGTACGGCTTCATCGAGGCTCCGTTCCGTCGCGTCGAGAACGGCGTTGCCACCGACCAGATCGACTGGATGACCGCTGACGAGGAAGAGAAGCACGTCATCGCGCCGGCCAACACGCCGCTCGATCCCAAGACCAACGAGTTCATCACGACCGATGCCGAGGGCAAGCTTGTCCGCCCGCACACCGTAATCGCCCGTACCCGCGACTTCGACGGCTCCTTCGGCGCTCCCGCCGACGTGCCTGTCGAGGACGTCGACTACATGGACGTCTCGCCGCGTCAGATGCTCTCCGTCGCAGCCACGCTGATCCCGTTCCTGGAGCACGACGACGCCAAGCGTACGCTGATGGGCGCTAACATGCAGCGTCAGGCCGTGCCGCTGGTTCACCCCGCCGCTCCCTATGTCGGTACCGGCATGGAGCGTCGCGCCGCTCTGGACTCCGGCGAGGTCACCCTGGCCAAGAACGCCGGCGAGGTCATCTTTGCCGACGCCGCCAAGATCATCGTCAAGCATGCCGGTGGCATGGATGAGTATCATCTGGCCAAGTATCAGCGCTCCAACCAGTCCACCTGCATCAACCACCGTCCGCTCGTTCGCGTCGGTGACACCGTTGAGCAGGGCGAGCCTCTGGCCGACGGTCCTTCGACCGATCACGGCGAGCTCGCACTGGGTCAGAACCTCACCGTGGCCTACATGCCGTGGGAAGGCTTTAACTACGAGGACGGTATCGTCGTGTCCGAGCGCCTGGTGGCCGAGGACCTGCTGACGACCATCAACATCACCCGTCACGAGATCGACGCCCGCGACACCAAGCTCGGCCCCGAGGAGATCACCCGCGAGATCCCGAACCTCTCCGAGGACATGCTTGCCAACCTCGACGAGGACGGCATCATCCGCATCGGCGCCGAGGTCGGCCCTGGCGACATCCTGGTCGGCAAGGTTACCCCCAAGGGCGAGAGCGCTCTGACCGCCGAGGAGCGCCTGCTGCGCGCCATCTTCGGTGCCAAGGCCCACGATGTCCGTGACACCTCCCTTAAGATGCCTCACGGCGCTTACGGCCGCGTCATCGACGTCGTCCGCTTTAGCCGCGAGAACGGCGACGACCTGGCCCCCGGCGTCAACGAGCAGGTGCGCGTCTACGTCGCCCAGCGTCGTAAGATCCAGCAGGGCGATAAGATCGCCGGCCGTCACGGCAACAAGGGTGTTATTTGTAACGTTCTGCCGGTCGAGGACATGCCCTACATGGCTGACGGTACCCCGATCGACGTTATCCTCAACCCGCTGGGCGTTCCTTCGCGTATGAACGTCGGCCAGCTGCTCGAGTGCCACCTTGGCTGGGCCGCTGCCTGCGGTTGGGATACCGAGCAGGCCGACTCCGACAAGTACGTCCCCGGTCCGTTCTTCACCGCGACGCCCGTCTTCGACGGCGCCAAGGAGGACGAGATCGCCGAGGTCATCCGTCGTGCCAACAAGAACATGCTCAACAAGGCCACCGCTGCCTTTGGCGATCACATGCGCCCCGAGTTCGTCACCCAGCTTGACGAGCGCGGCAAGACCCGTCTGTTCGACGGCCGCACCGGCGAGGAGTTCCGCGAGCCCATTACCGTGGGTACGTCCTACATCCTCAAGCTCGGCCACATGGTCGACGACAAGATCCACGCCCGTTCGACCGGTCCTTACAGCCTGGTTACCCAGCAGCCTCTGGGCGGCAAGGCTCAGTTCGGCGGCCAGCGCTTCGGCGAGATGGAAGTTTGGGCACTGTACGCTTACGGTGCTTCCAACGTCCTGCAGGAGATCCTGACCGTCAAGTCCGACGATACCGTGGGCCGCGTCAAGACCTACGAGTCCATCGTCAAGGGCGAGAACGTTCCGGTCCCGGGTATCCCCGAGTCCTTCAAGGTTCTCGTCAAGGAGATTCGCTCCCTCGCACTGGACATCGAGCCCATGCACGATGCCGACGAGGACGCCTCCGCCCCTGTGACCGCCGAGGAGACCTCCGCTCTCGACGACCTGGCTGCGCTCGCCGGCGTTGACGCCGACGTCGAGGCCGAGGATGCCGAGACCGCCGAGGCACCCGAGGCTGTCGCCGCCACGACCACTGATAAGGAGTAGTTGACTGTGGCAGATTTCGAAGCTACTGATTTTGACTCGGTAAAGATCTCCCTTGCCTCCGCCGACCAGATCCGTTCCTGGTCGCACGGTGAGGTCAAGAAGCCGGAGACCATCAATTACCGTACCCTCAAGCCCGAGAAGGACGGCCTGTTCTGCGAGAAGATCTTCGGTCCCGCCAAGGACTGGGAGTGCTCCTGCGGCAAGTACAAGGGCATCCGCTTTAAGGGCATCGTCTGCGAGCGCTGCGGCGTCGAGGTCACCTCGGCCAAGGTGCGTCGCGACCGCATGGGCCACATCGAGCTCGCCGCTCCCGTGTCCCACATCTGGTACTTCAAGAGCCCCACGAGCTTCCCGATGAGCCGTATGCTCGACATCAAGTCCAAGGACCTCGAGAAGGTTCTGTACTTTGCCAGCTACATCATCACCGAGGTCGACTACGAGGCTCGCGAGGCCGACGCTGACGACCTGCGCGAGGAGCTCGCCGCCGATCTGGAAGAGATCGATGCCGAGTGCGCCCGCCAGATCGAGTCCCTCAAGGAGCAGGGCAATCCCGAGAACTTTGACGAGTTCTCCGACGAGGAGCCGCTGACTCCCGAGGAGATCGCCTCTGGCATCGTCGACATCGAGGAAGAGTGCAAGGACGAGAAGCAGCTCCGCACGGACGCCTTCAACGCCTTCATGAAGCTCAGCGAGCGCGACCTCATTTCCGATGAGCCGCTGTTCCGTGAGATGACCCGTTACTACTCCATGTACTTCAAGGGTGGCATGGGTGCCGAGGCCGTCCGCGACCTGCTCGCTGCCATCGACCTCCCCTCCGAGGCCGAGAAGCTCAAGGCCATCATCGCCGACGAGGACTCCCAGAAGCAGAAGCGCGAGAAGGCCGTTAAGCGCCTCGAGGTCGTTGACGCCTTCCTGAAGGGCGGCAACAGCCCCGCGAACATGATCCTGGATGTCATCCCGGTCATTCCGCCCGATCTGCGCCCGATGGTCCAGCTCGACGGCGGCCGCTTCGCCGCGTCCGACCTCAACGACCTGTATCGTCGCGTGATCAACCGTAACAACCGACTCAAGCGCCTGCTCGACCTGGACGCCCCTGCGATCATCGTGAACAACGAGAAGCGCATGCTCCAGGAGTCCGTGGACGCCCTGTTCGACAACGGCCGTCGTGGTCGCCCGGTCTCTGGCCGTGGCGGTCGCCCGCTCAAGTCGCTCGCCGAGGCCCTCAAGGGCAAGCAGGGTCGTTTCCGTCAGAACCTGCTGGGCAAGCGTGTCGACTACTCCGGCCGTTCGGTCATCGTTACCGACCCCAAGCTGCTGCTGCACCAGTGCGGTCTGCCCAAGACCATGGCGCTGGAGCTCTTCAAGCCCTTCGTCATGAAGCGCCTGGTCGAGCTTGGCAAGGTCGAGAACATCAAGGGCGCCAAGCGCGCTATCGACCGCGGTGCCACCTTTGTGTGGGATATCCTCGAAGAGGTCATCGACGGCCGTGTCGTGCTGCTCAACCGTGCACCTACCCTGCACCGTCTGTCCATCCAGGCCTTTGAGCCGGTGCTGGTCGAGGGCAAGGCTATCCACCTGCACCCGCTGGTCTGCTCGCCCTTCAACGCCGACTTCGACGGCGACCAGATGTCTGTCCACGTGCCGCTGTCCAGCCAGGCTCAGGCCGAGGCCCGCGTGCTTATGCTCTCTGCGAACAACCTGCGCTCGCCGGCATCCGGCAAGCCGGTCAACATTCCTTCGCAGGACATGATCATCGGTGTGTACTACCTCACCCAGGTTCGCGAGGGTCTGCCGGGCGAGAACCACGTGTTCTCGAGCTTCGACGACGCGCTGCACGCCTATGACTGCCGCTCCGAGGTCGACATGCAGGCCAAGATCCAGGTCCGCGTGTCCGCTGCCGATGCCAACGTCATCAACGAGGACGGCACTCGTATCTTCCGCGTCAAGAACGGCAAGAACGAGTTTGTCGACTACGACGTCACCGGCAACAAGACCGCGCGCTTCGAGACCTCTATCGGCCGCATCATCTTCAACCGCCAGTGCCTGCCCGAAGACTATGAGTTCATGAACTACAAGATGGTCAAGGGCGATGTGGCCAAGCTGGTTGCGGACTGCTGCGATCGTTACCCCGAGGCCAAGGTCGGCCCGATCCTCGACGCCATCAAGTACTCCGGCTTCCACTACGCTACCCGCGCCGGCCTCACCATCTCGGTGTGGGACGCTCTCATCCCTGCCGAGAAGCAGGAGCTGCTCGACCGCGCCCAGGCCAACGTCGACCAGATCAACGAGTACTTCGAGGAGGGCTTCATCAACGAGACGGAGCGCCACATCGAAGTCGTTAACGAGTGGACCGCTTGTACCGACAAGGTTGCAGCGCTCATGCTCGACATGTTCGACGAGGAGAACCCGCTCTACATGATGGCCGACTCCGGCGCCCGTGGTTCTAAGACCCAGCTGCGTCAGCTCGGCGGCATGCGTGGCCTGATGGCAGACATGTCCGGCGAGACGATCGACCTTCCCATTAAGGCGAACTTCCGCGAGGGCCTTCTGCCGCTCGAGTACTTCATTTCGACCTACGGCGCCCGTAAGGGCCTGGTCGATACCGCATCCCACACCTCGGACTCTGGTTACCTGACCCGTCGTCTGGTCGACGTGGCCCAGGACGTCATCGTCCGCGAGGAGGACTGCGGTACGCACGAGGGCGTCACCTACAACCTCATCATCCCCGGCACCACCGACCTCAACACCGACCTCGTCGGCCGTTGCTTCATCGAGGACGTCGTGGCTCCCGATGGCACCGTGCTCTTTGAGCAGGACGGCTACATCGAGAAGGTCGCCGACATCCAGAAGATGGTCGATGCGGGCCTCAAGAAGGTCAAGCTCCGCGCGCTGCTCACCTGCCGCTCCAAGTACGGCGTGTGCCAGAAGTGCTACGGCTGGGATCTTTCCACCCGTCGTCCGGTCGCTATCGGTACCGCGGTCGGCATTATTGCCGCCCAGTCCATCGGCGAGCCCGGTACGCAGCTTACGATGCGTACCATTCACTCCGGCGGCGTCGCTGGCGTCGACGACATTACGCAGGGTCTGCCTACGGTCAGCCGTATGTTCGATATCGTCGGCAACGTCAACGAGAAGATTCTGGGTCGCGAGGCCGAGCTGGCTCCGTACTCCGGTCACCTCTCAATTAAGCCCGAGAAGTCCGAGTACGTGCTGACGCTCACCGACTCCGAGGATCACACCCGTGTCCTCGACGAGCGTCGCGTCCCCGCTTCGGTGCGCTTTATGCCCGAGATCGAGGACGGCTGCGAGGTTCGCGCCGGCGACCAGATCACCAAGGGCTTCGTCAACTTCCGCAACCTGCGCAAGCTGACCGACATCGAGTCGACGATGCACACCTTCGTCGAGAGCGTCAAGGACGTCTACACCAGCCAGGGCGTCGACCTGAACGACAAGCACATCGAGGTGCTCGCACGTCAGATGCTGCGTCGCGTTCAGATCACCAACCCCGGCGACTCCAAGTACCTGCTTGGTCAATACGTCGACCGCTACGAGTTCGCCGATGAGGTCGAGCGCGTTGCCCGTCTGGGCGGTCAGGCTCCCGTGGCCGAGCCCGTCATCCTGGGTACGCTCAAGGTCGCGTCCAACATCGACTCCTGGCTGTCGAGCGCTTCGTTCATCCGTACCGCCGGCGTCCTTACCGAGGCTGCCATCGAGGGCAAGGTCGACCACCTGCTCGACCTTAAGTCCAACGTCATCGTCGGTAAGAAGATCCCTGCTGGTACTGGCCTCAAGCCGTACGCCAACGCCAAGCTGACGTATCGTACGGCCGACGGCTACGTGGACATCGACGGCCCGGCTTCGCCCAACGCCAAGTCGCTGCCCGAGTGGGCTCCTGTGGAGCTCAAGGACCTGGACGAGCAGCTCCCGCAGCAGCTCGACTGGGCCGGCTACGACGAGTTCGGTGGTGCTGACGGTTCGTTCACCCGCAACGGCCACACCATCTCCGCCGAGAAGGCTCGCCTGTACCTGTTCGACGACCTGGGCGTGTCGCAGCGCTGGACCAACAAGTTCAGCGAGGTCGGCATCGAGACGGTCGGCGACCTGGTCGGCAAGTCCGAGGAGGATCTGCTGCGCATCGATGGCATCGGTGCCAAGGCGATCGAGGAGCTCCGTGACGGCCTGGAGGCCCACGACCTGCTCTACATCCTCGAGAACAACGACGACGTTGCCGACGAGGAAGACCTCTCGCAGCTGCTGCAGATGGTCTTTAGCCCCGACGGTCCGGACGACATCCTGCTGGGCACCTCCGCCGCGCCGACGCATCACGCCGACGCCGACGAGGAGCTCCTGGGCGCCCCGATCGACGACAAGAAGGCTCCCGCCAACGGTGCCATCAACGAGGACATGGCTTCCCTCGACGAGCTGCTCAACCAGCTCGTGGACACCGACGACGCCGAAGAGGCCAAGGACAACGACGAGGAGTAACTAGTTCCGCCGTTCTAACGAACGGCGGCGACCTCCGTCGCTGCGCGACCCCCAGAGCTACAATCTGTCATTCAAAAGGCAGGGCATGACCAAAAGGTCAATGCCCTGCCTTTTTCATGCCACCTTGTACGCTCTGGGGGCCGCTCGCTTGCGTATGCTCAACCTGTTGCGTTCCATTGATCCCTTGCCAATAAAGGACAGGTTTATTTTGGTAGGTTTTTCCTGCTTGAATTTGAAACATTTCGCCCGACAAGAGCGTATCTATGGTGAGGGCCTCATCAAGAATCATTAACGTCACCGGGAGGTGATTATGGAAGAACAAGCATTTAGACAGGCGGTCGAGGATCACCGTGATGTCGTGTTTCGAATCGCATTGACGTACCTGCGCGATCGTGCCGACGCCGACGATGTTGCCCAGGATGTCTTTCTTAAGCTGCTTAAAAGCGATGGACATTTTGAAAGTTGGGAACATCTTCGTCGATGGCTTATCCGGGTCACGATCAATGAATGCAAATCGCTCTTTCGAAAGCCATGGAGGCGTGTGGAGGATATTGAGAACCTGGCCGATTCGCTTTCGGCGGCGCAGGATGAGACCAAGGCGGTCCTGTCAGACGTTATGCGACTTCCGGAGCGATTCCGCGTTCCCATCGTGCTCTATTACTATCTGGACTTTTCGACCTCAGAGATTGCCGAGTTGTTGCATGTGCCAGCCGCGACCGTTCGAACGCGTTTAGCTCGCGGTCGATCGAAGCTCAAATTCATCCTAGAGGAGGGCGACCGTGAAATCCAATCAAATCAAGCAGGCCTTCGAGTCCATCCAAGCCGATAGCGATCTTGCCGACCGTGTTATTGATGCTGCGGCAGGCGAGCCGCTTCATCGAAAGGGGCACGCGAAGCCTCTCTATGTTGCCGTAATCGGATGTCTTGCCGGAGTGTTGGCGACCGGAGGGGTCGCCTACGCCGTTGTCAATTCCGGCTATTTTGCCTCAGCCTGGGGAAACCACGGCAACGGGGATTCCATTACCTGGACCAACGGCGGCTCATCGGGGACTAAATACACCTACACCAGAGAGTTCGGTGATGGCATCGCGCCCCAAAGCCTGGAGGGTACAGTCCAGAAGGTTAATCTGTCCGTCGAGGGTAACGGCTATACGCTTGATATCCATGAGATGGCTATCGATAAAAACGGTTGCGGTGCCGTGACGTTTACGCTGTCCAATCCAAATGACGTTAACTACTACAAGCCGGCAGCAGAGACAGGCGAACTTGTTCTCTATGGTGAAGAAGAACAAGGCATCGGCACGCCCAGCATGAACTTCGGCGAGGAATGGGCTGACACACGCTGCACCATTGATAAGGACACATCAAGCGATACTGTCATTAATGGCACGATGTACTTTGCTTCTATGGATCGCGAGCAAGGTTTTCAACATGCGGTCACCTGGAATATCTCGTGGACCGAGGGCGAAGGCGAGGATGCGAAGCCGTTCGAGGCATCGACGCCCGAGTTTAGCGTTGGAGCGTACGTCGATACAAAGGAACTCCGCTCCGATGACTCGCCTCTCGAGATCAGCCCGTTTTCTATCCAGACACACATCGATGATCTGGGCATTGACGCAGTCACGAAGAAGTTGACGGTTACCTACAAGGATGGATCGGAGCAGATTATCGAAGATGACGACGCAGGGGCGTTCAACTTATATTTTTCTTATACGCGCAATAGCGGAGAGAACATCTGGGTGCCAACGAAGTTGATTGATGTCGACCAAGTGGTCTCAGTAACGCTTGAGGGCACACGCTGCACTTCAACAGGGGACGCCGAAACGTCGGAACCCTTTACCATCGTCTATTCGTAAGATTTGGGGCCGCTTCCTACTAGGGGAAACGGCCCATTTTGCGTTAAATGGGCGATTATTATGAGTGATATTCGTCTGAATTTCGGAAGTATGCGGCAAAATCTTGATGGGTCGATCACACCGCATATGCTCAAGCGCTCTACCTGCGGGTTTGTTATCGCAAAACCCTCGTGTGCTCAGCAAGATCAAAATTTGCCGCATACTTCCGAAAACGCCGCCGATTTCCATGCGACAGATGAGAGCAGATCACCGCTGGAGCGCAGCGTTTCTCCAGATAAAACCGACCAAAATAAACCTGTCCCTTTTTGGCAGGGAACGTTGCCCCAACGAGCACGTCGGATCCCCGGCCCGGGCGGCCCGCTGTTTAAGTTTGTCGCGAGTTCCGCACGCAAAGGAAAGCACTTAATGTGCTTTCCGTCTT
>URMZ01000015.1 GCA_900549025.1 uncultured Collinsella sp. | reverse complement strand
GCGCTGGTTCCCGGTTCCACCGGGCCGCGCGGCAAGGAGATATATTGCCAGACCGGAGGGGCGCCGTGGGCGGGAATCGCGCACTCCATATTTTGTTCACAAATGAATAGGCCCCTCAGTCGCATCACTGAGGTTAAAACTGAAGCATTGGCTTCTGATATTGGCGATGACCAGCTGTTTTATGAGTATTGAGACATCGGTCATCTCTGGAGCGCTACTTTACTCCAAAGGCATCAGCCATTTGTTTCCCATCGGTAAAAGGCAGGTTTTGTTCGCCAAGCGTTCTTATATATAGACAGATACGGGTTCGAACCCATGAAAGGGCGACAAAAAAGACGGCCAACCGAAGTTGACCGTCTCGGCAATCTTTGGGTGGGCCGTCAGGGGTTCAGCCTGCTTCGCAGGCGGCCGCTGCGGCGCTTTCTCGCCTTGCGCGCTGCGCTGGCAAACGCTCACGCGTTTACTCAGCTCCGCGCCCCGACGGGTTTGAACCCATGTCGCGGCAACAAAAAAGCGACCAACCGGAGTCGATCGCTTTCTTTTCTATGGTGGGCCGTCAGGGGTTCGAACCCTGGACCTTGGGATTAAAAGTCCCCTGCTCTGCCAGCTGAGCTAACGGCCCGCGGGTGGCATTGTACCACGGTCTGGGACTATTCCCAACTCCATTGGCCGTTCTGGAAAATCACAACTTCACGTCCATCAGGCGTAATGCCCGTAATATCGATGTCGTCCGTGCCGATCATAAAATCGACGTGCGTGCTCGAGACGTTAACGCCATGCTCCAGGAGCTCCTCCTTGGACATGTCATACCCACCCTCGATGCATTCGGGGAAACCGACACCTAGCGCGAGATGGCAGCTAGCGTTCTCGTCATAGAGCGTATCGTAGAACAGAACACCACTTTCGCGGATCGGCGTGTTCTTGGAAATGAGCGCGACCTCTCCCAGGTGAGCAGCGCCCTCGTCAGTATCGATGATACTTGCGAGCGTTGCCTTGCCCACGCGGGCGTCGTAGTCCACCACGCGGCCGCCCTCGAACTTAATCCAAAAATCTTCGACCTTATTGCCGTGATGGATGAGCGGCATGGCCGAGTACACGATACCGTCGGCGCGCATGCGATCGGGCGAAGTGAAGACTTCCTCGGTGGGAATGTTGGGGAAGAAGGGGTGCCCATCGGGCGTCTTGCCCTTGCCGCCGGCCCACTCGTGACCTTTCGTCATGCCAATCGTCAGATCGGTTCCATTTGCCGCGTTGTAATGCAGGTAGTCGAAACGATTGTCGTTCAGGAAACGCAGGTTCTTTTCGAATGCGGCGTCATGGAGTTCCCAGTCGCTCTCTGGGTCCTGGCCATCGGCGCGCGCGGTGTGCAGAATCGCATTCCACAGCTTATAGATTGCAACCTCATCGGCGTCTCCCGGGAACACCTCGTGCGCCCAAGCCACGACCGGAGCGCCGGCGATGCACCACGGATTGATGTTGTAATCCAGTCCACGGCGGAAAACTTTGCACTGCGTATTCCTCGCCTTTGATGCCGCGGCCGGCTTGGCTGGATCGATGCCCTTGAGGGCCGCAGGATCCGCACCCTCGATAAAGACAAAGCAGGCACCATCCTGGGCCAAGGAATCCAGCTGCATGCGCTTCCACTCGGGCGTCTGCTCAAAATAGCTTTTCTCGACATGCTCGTACGTGAGCCTCGTCACGGCATCATCGGCCCAAATGACCGTCACGTGGCCGGCGCCGGCAGCATAGGCCTCCGCGACCACCACGCGCGCAAACGGCGCGCACTCGACCGGAGACTGAACGACGACCTCCTGGCCGGGCTTGACGTTTACGCCCTTGCGGACGACCAGACGCGCGTAGTTTTTAATCTTGGGCTCCAGGGCCTTCATGCCCTCCAGAGCCTCTTCGACCGTCAGGGCAGCTCGAATCATGTGCCACTCCATCTATCTATAGAACAGTAAAAAGGCGCGCCGCAAAAACGACGCGCCTTATATCTTAGCGATAAGTATGTATGCAAACGCTACTTCTTCTTGGAGTCCTTCTTGTCCTCCTCGGCAGCCGCGCGCTCAATAAGAGCGTTGAGCTTGTTCTCGGACATGCCCTCGGCCTGCGCGCGGTACATGTTGCGCAAGGGACGAATACGAGCGAAGTCATAGATAAAGTCGCCCAAAATGATGACGTAGGACAAAACAATGCCGACCATCTGGACAGGGCTGGACACCATGCCAGCGGGAGCGAAGTACAGCGAGGCCCAAATTGCCACGACGAGCACCATGCCAATGGCGAGCACAATCCACCAGATGCGACGGCGCTTGGTGTAGTCCTCGTCCTGCTTGAGGAGGATATTCGACACCGTATAGATGCGGTCCTCCTTGGCGCGCTGCTTAGCCTTGCGGGCGCGCTTCTCCTCTTTAGAGAGGCCCTCGAGGTTCTCGCCCTTCTCGAGCTCTTTGCGGCGTGCCTTAGACGAAGCCGGCACGACGCGAACGGAGCTCGCTGCTTGGCGGGCGGGCTTAGCAGATGCGGCAGACTTGCGCGCAACCCCGGTAACTTCGTGGGATTGCGTGCGCTTGTTCGTGGCGCTACGGGTACTCACTTATGCGTTCTCCTTCATGCTTGTGAACTGGGAGCCCGTGATGATCTGGAAGGCCTCGCGATAGCGCTCGGACGTGCCATCGATGACCTCGGCGGGCAGGTGCGGGGTCTCCCCCGTCATATCCCAGTTGGCCTTGAGCCAATTGCGGACGAATTGCTTGTCGTAGCTAGGCTGGATCTTGCCCTCCTCGTAGCTGGCAGCAGGCCAGAAACGGCTGGAGTCGGGCGTGAGGCACTCGTCGATCAGCGTGACCTTGCCATCAATAACACCAAACTCGAACTTGGTGTCGGCAATGATGATGCCACGGGTCGCGGCGTACTCGGCGGCAGCCTTGTAGATCTTGAGGGAAAGGTCGCGAATCTGCGTGGCGATGTCCTCGCCCACGATCTCGCAGCAACGCTCGAACGAGATGTTCTCGTCGTGGTCACCGATCTCGGCCTTCGTGGACGGCGTGAACAGCGGCTCAGGAAGCTTGGAAGCCTCGGTCAGGCCCTCAGGCAGCTGGATGCCGCAGACGGTGCCGTTCTCGTCGTAGGTCTTCTTGCCCGAACCGGTCAGATAGCCGCGGACGATGCACTCGATAGGAATCGTCTGGGCCTTCTTAACCAGCATGGCGCGGCCAGCGAGGTAGTCACGATACTCAGCAAACTCCTCGGGGAAATCCGCCGGGTCGATGGAAACGAGATGGTTGGGGACGATGTCGGCAAACTTATCGAACCAGAATGCCGAGATGCGATTGAGTACCTCTCCCTTAAACGGAATCTCGTCGGGAAGAATGAAGTCGAACGCAGAAATGCGGTCGGTGGCGACCATCAGCAGGTTTTCACCGGCATCGTAAATATCACGAACCTTGCCACGGGAATCCGGACGACGCTCCATCGTTGTCACGTGAGTCACTCCTTACCTAAATACGACAGAAATGCGGGTTCTTTCCCGCATGTTTTCGCAAACTCGGAGCGGCAGGGACGCGGCCCCTCCTTCACCGAATAGCGAAAAGCTAGTGCTCCATTGTAGTAGATGCCGCGTCTGCCGTGTGCTCGCGGGGCAGATGAATTGTAAAAGTCGTACCCTTTCCAAGCTCCGACTCCACGGATATGTAGCCATGGTGACGCTCGACGATCTGCTTGGTCACGGCGAGGCCAACGCCCAGGCCGCCAGCTTCGCGGGCGCGGCTGGCATCGGCGCGCCAAAATCGTCCGAAGATACGCGACAGATCGTCCTTGGCAATACCGATACCGGTATCAGAAACGGCAATGCTGACGTGCTTGCGGTCACTGAGCACCGACACCACGACCCAACCGCCCTCGGGGGTGTAGCGCATGGCGTTGCTCATGAGGTTGATAACACATTGCGTGATCATGTCGGGATCGGCCTCGACGACATCGTCGTGACCCTGGGTCTCGTCCGCAAAACGCAGGCGCAGATCGCGGTCGACAAACAGGCGCTCCTGGGCATTGACGATGGAACGCACGAAAGGAACCATGTCCACCGGCTCAAGGTTGAGCGGAGCCGCGCTGTTTTCCATGCGCGACAGGTCGAGCATCTGCTGCACCAGACGAGCCAAGCGACGCGTCTCGGAAGCAACGGTCTCCAAATGCTCATCGTCGGTGGGATACACGCCATCCTGCATGGCCTCGACCGTTGCGAGCATGGCCATAAGCGGCGTGCGAAGCTCGTGTGCAACGTCTGAGGTCAGGCGCTTCTCGTGTTTCATATCCTTCTCGAGCGAAGTGGCCATCTCATCGAAGGTCTCACCCAGCTGATCGATCTCGTCATCACCGCGCAGTCCCGTGCGAGCCGACAGGTCGCCGTCACGGATTTGCTTTGCGGTACTGGTGATGCGATGAATCGGCTTGGTGAGCATGCGCGACACGAGCGATCCGATAACGACCGAAATGCAGATTGCAACAACCGCGGCGAGGGCCATGGCGTTAAAGGTCTTCTCCCTAAACGCAGAGTCCGCCTTGGTGAGCAGAGCGTCGGAGCCGATGGCCCACAGCTTTACCTGACCGACATGCTCGCCGGAAGACGTTACAATCTCGACGTCAGCAACGCTATCGGAGTCGGTTGGAGCAGACGAAACCGGGCTATGCGATGCCCTCTTGCCGCTCGTGTCGTCGGTCGTAGCCTGGTTTTCGCGTACATCGGCGGTGGCGCTTGCCGAGGGCCAGGAATCGTCATAAACGATCACGCCCTTTTTATTGACGACCTGCATGCCCAGATCGTCGGAAACCAAACTCGACGCTGCGACCGTGCGCAGTTCTCCCGCGGTCCAAGAGCCGTTTTCCTCATATGAGGTTGCCAACTTCTCGGCAGCGGAATTTGCGATTTCGACGATATTGGAGCGTGTGTAATCCGAAAAGACCGTGCCCCACACAACAGAGACAACGCCCACCAGCACCAATACCGTCATGAGCGATGTCAGAGCAAAAGCAAGTGCCATGCGCGAGGGATAGCTCATCGTTGGCCGTGAATCGGAACGAGGCGTGTTCCAACTAGCCTTGGAACCCGCCTCGCTCTCCTGCTTGTGCTTTTGTCCGATTTCAAAGCGCGCAGGTGTCATATGTGATTTCCCTATTTCTCGTCCGACTTATCGGTCTTGGCCGGAGCCTCGAAGCGATAGCCGACACCATGGACGGTGTAGAGCCACTTGGGCTTCTTGGGATCATCGCCCAGCTTGGCGCGAAGATTCTTCACGTGGCTATCGATGGTGCGCTCATAGCCCTCAAAGTCATACCCGAGCACTTTCTCGACCAGCTCCATGCGGTTATACACACGGCCGGGATGGCGGGCAAGCGTGGTGAGCAGCTTGAACTCGGAAGCCGTCAGGTCGACTTCCTTGCCCTCGACCAAGATCTTGTGGCCCGAGATATCGATGACCAGATCGCCGAAGTCGAGTACCTCGACGGCGGGCTCGTCGGCCTGATGGGCACGGCGGAACAGAGCGCGAACGCGGGCGACGAGCTCGCGCGGCGAGAACGGCTTAATCAGATAGTCGTCGGCGCCGAGCTCAAGACCGATAATACGGTCCTCGATCTCACCCTTGGCAGTCAGCATGATGATGGGAACATCCGAGGTATCGCGAATGGTGCGGCAAACGCGCTCGCCGGGGATCTTGGGGAGCATAAGGTCGAGCACGACCAGGTCGAACTGATGCTTCTCGAACTCCTCGATCGCGGACTGGCCGTCGCCGACGCCCACAACCCAGTAGCCTTCGCGCTCGAGATAGGCAGCGACGGCGTCACGGATTGCCTTCTCATCCTCGACCAGCAGAATCTTTTTTGCATCTGAAGCCATAACACGGCCCCCCTGTCTCAATTAGCTAAGAACAAGCCCATTTTAACGCACCTGAGCCCGCCGGATGCCGCTATGACGCGGCAGCTCGGCGGGCGGTACTCACAATTACAACGCGTTTATTCCCCTGTTGGCGCCTTTTTAACCCCTCTAAGCTTAAAGAGAGAATAGGCGTGCAGTGACCGTCTCGGGTATACCCTGGCTGTTGCGTACCGTGGCGTACGTAAGAAATGAGTCCGACTTTCCCGCCGTAGCTGGATAATCGCCATACTCTAAAGCGCGGTCGGGCGACAGCAGCGAGCCATAGGTCTTGGCAGAGGTGTCGATCAGGAAATGCGACGCCTGTACCTTAACAAGGTATTTATTCTTCTTGCCAGCCGCACATGCGAGCGGCTCGCGGGACAGGAAGAGATACGGCCCTCCCTCATTACCGATATACGTGCCCATGTTGCCCAGGCTGCCCACGCCACTATAGGTCGCCTCGATAGAAAACACGAAGGTATCGCCCATGTATACGGCCTCGAAAGGCGAGACTGACGAGGGAAGAACTAGCTGGGCACGTTTGGTGTTGTTGCCGTCGGTCAGATCGATTGCCGTTATGCCGTAGTAGACGCCTTCGTCGTTGCGGACACGCGGCGAGATGGTCAAAATGCCGTCGCACGCGCGCGGGGCCGATGCAAAGCGGCCCGTCGATTTCCAAATTACCCCGGCCTTGGATTCATCAAGCGAGCGACGATAGCAAAACGAATCGCTACTCGTTTTATTGCCGCCTGCCGAAGGCATTTTATACCAGATGACCGATGACCCGAACGCCGTAAACAGGGGCGGATCATAGTCCTTGCCACCTCGATCGAGCTCAACCACGTCGCCAGAGAGCGAAGCGCCCGACAGATTTTGAGCGTAGAGCTTCCACGATGAATTGGCAAAGTTCATCTCAACCCACGCGAATACGCCGTCACCGGCACGGACATCGTAGAATGCATATCCCGTGCCCTCGATAGGATCCTCGATTAATGTGGTAAGCGAGCCATCGCCCAGGTTGAGCACACCGAGTGTGTTGGCGTGCAGTGCCGATGCGGGCGCCATCATCGCCGCGGCGTAATCGCCGTCGCAGTAGTACAGCAGCGTACCCAGAGGCAGCGTCCATGACGCCGCCGGCTCAAGATCGATGTCGACTGCCTCGTACTCATCCGTAATCGAGATGATTTTGGAATCATCCTTGATAACCTGCGGCTCGCCGGCGGCATCATCGCTGGTGCCCGTTTTTTTCGAGCATCCGGCAAGCACCGTGGCAGCGCCCGCGGCAGCCCCACCGAGTACAAAGCCGCGACGCGATATTCCGTTCTTGATGTGATCGGCGATACCCATTAGGCGATCTCGGTGCGAGCGGCCTCGATAGCGCGTGTAAGCTGGTCGGCGCAGGAGGTCTTTTTCATACCGCAGGTATTACCGGCGAGAACCTCGATTACGCGATCGGCAGGAGCGCCCTCGACCAGCTTGGAGATAGCCTTGAGATTGCCGTCGCAGCCGCCGGTAAACTCAACGCCCATCACCTTGTTGCCGTCATCGGAAAGATCAAGGTGAATATTGCGAGCACACACGCCCTGAGGCTTGTAATCAAACGAAATCATGCGATCCCCTCTCAGAATGTTATTCGAGACGACTATTATCCCCGTCTTTCCCTAAATGCAACGAGGCGCTTTGCCGGCAACACACATTACCAGCAAAGCGCCCTAAAAAGCTAACGTTATGCCCGAACCTACTCGAAGCTCAGCTGCTCCAGGCGATCGAAGACCGTGTCGATACGGGTGAGGAAGTCCCACGGATCAAAGATCTCGTCGAGTTTCTCCTGGCTGACGGTGCAGCGCGGATCGGCCTCGAGACGCTCCTTAAAGGTAGGGCCGGAGACACAATCCTGTACCTCGTGCCAGGTTGCCATGGCGTTCTCCTGCACAATGGCGTACGCGTCCTCGCGGGTGATGCCCGTGTCGACGAGGGCGAGCAGGACCTTGGAGGAGAAGATGAGGCCGCGTGTCTTGTTGAGGTTGGCCATCATGCGAGCGGGATACAGCTGCAGGCCGTCGATAACGCGGATGAGGCACTGGAACATGTGGTCGAGGGCGATGAAGCTGTCGGCCTGGGCGACGCGCTCGGCAGAGGAGTGCGAAATGTCACGCTCGTGCCACAGGGCGACGTTGTCGAAGGCAACCTGCGCGTTGGCCTTCACGACGCGCGACAGGCCGCAGACCTTCTCCATGGTGATGGGGTTGCGCTTGTGCGGCATGGCGGAGCTGCCCTTTTGACCCTTACGGAACGGTTCCTCGGCCTCGAGTGTATCGGTCTTCTGCAGATTGCGAACCTCGGTAGCGATGCGCTCACAGGTGGCCGCGGTGGTGGCAAGAACGCCGGCGAGGTAGGCGTGATGATCGCGGCTAATAACCTGCGTGGACAGCGGGTCGTGAACCAGGCCCAGGTGCTCGCAGACATATTCCTCGACAAACGGCTCGATGGAGCTGTACGTGCCGACAGCGCCCGAGATGGCACCAAAGGCAACGTTCTTGCGGGCATCCTCAAGACGGTCCAGATCGCGCTTGAGCTCCCAGGCCCAAGAGCCAAACTTCATGCCGAAGGTCATCGGCTCGGCATGGATGCCATGAGTACGGCCGGCGCAGAGCGTGTTGCGCTCCTCAAAGGCGCGACGCTTGCAGATCTCGCCGAGTTTTTTGACGTCCTCGATGATCAGGTCGCAGGCCTGGGTGAGCTGGTAGCACAGGGCCGTGTCGCCCAGATCGGAGCTGGTCATGCCATAGTGAACCCAGCGGCTGGGCTTGGGGTCGCCCTCGGGAACATCGGCATCGATGTACTCCTTCATGTTGGTCAGGAAGGCAATGACGTCGTGGCGCGTGACTTCCTCGATCTCATCGACCTTCGCCTTCTCAAAGTTGGCATGGTCGCGGATCCACTGGGCCTCGTCTTTGGAAATACCGATCTTGCCGAGCTCCGCCTGGGCCTCGCAGGCCAGAACCTCGATCTCCTGCCAAATGGCGTACTTGTTCTCGAGGGAGAAGATGTGTCCCATCTCCGGGCGGGTATAGCGATCGATCATAGCGGCTCCTTTTTGGTTATTGGCACGTTGGTCGTAACCCAACCATTGTACCGTGCGCAGGTGCAAGTATGGGCAGTAGGCATTAACCTAACATTTTGGAATTGGAGCGAGCAACGGGACGTCCGCGCATTTGCTTCGCAAATCCGCACCGGCTGCGGTCGGCAGACCCGGTCCGTGCACACGCACGGGCACAGCGGGTTGGACCCGACGTTCCCGAGGTCCCCCGTACTCGATGGAGCGGGCAACGGGACATCCGCGTATTTGCTTCGCAAATACGCACCGGCTTCAGGCGCCTGTCGGCGCCTTCGCCTGCTCGCTACAAACGCTTCGCGTTTGCTTAACGCTCGCACCCTGGCGGGTTCGAGTCCCGGCGCTTGGTAGTAAAAAGCACGGCAACGTAACGCTGCCGTGCTTGTGCTTTTTACTGGAGCGGGCAACGGGACTCGAACCCGCGAGTGTCAGCTTGGGAAGCTGATGCCTTACCACTTGGCGATGCCCGCATATGTGGGGGATAGTATAACGCGGTTGTCTTGTTCGATACAAGGGTGGCGATGCTTGTTTTAGCTGTGGAGATTCGTTTGAAAATCGCGTCAATTGTGGAGACGAGGACCTTTGTCTTTCTTTTCTTACCATCTTCTACCTGCACTTTTATCTGATTGTTGTATTTGAGCTCGATTTGTCAGAAATCGGGCAAGCTTTTGGTCAGGCTCCGGTACTTACCCGCATGAGCCTCGGGGGTAGCCTCATCCTACGCGTCGCAACCTCCCCATGCGGCGCACGAGGGATAAGGAGCAGCCATGTCCAACGCACCCACGCACTCTGTCCACAGCGCAATCGCAACAGGTCCGCTGCTCCTGCTCCTCTTCCTGCTTTTCGGCTGCCTGACACCGGGAGCCGCATTTGCCGTCGATGGCTACGATCAGCTCGGCTTCCGCACTATTAGCGATGATTGTGGGCCCTTCTTCATCGGCAAGTATGAAGCTCAAGACGCCTCGGTTGCCTACTGCATGAACCAGGAGCGCCCCGGCCCCACCAAGCCGGGCGGCCCATGGCTCAACTTTGATCAAGGCTGGGTGTGGCTCGACGACGAGTTCGCGGCAATCGTTTGTCACGGATATCCTACCGCCACGTCGTTTGGCGGTTACCATCTTTCACCCGATCGCGCCCGCGCCGCGACCCAGCTTGCCGTATGGATGCTCAACGGCACTACCCATGTCGACGGTACTTACTCTTACACGACCGCTCAGGGCAAAACCAAGAGTGGGCACTTTACCACTGACAATGAAGTCGTGGCGGCGGCGCGGTGGCTCCACGACAGCGCAAAATCAGGAAGCATCAAAGCCGCTCCGCACCGCGCGCGACGCTATCTAGGAGCCGTATCGGGCGGCAGCAAACGTCAGGACATGCTCTATGTACTGCCGGCGGTCTCTGCTTCCTTCAAAAAACAGTCTGCAAACGCCGCCATTACCAGCGGAAACAATACTTATCAGTTTGACGGGGCAACATTCGATATTTTTGAGAGCGCCAGCGGCGCGCATGTCGGCACCATCCAGATGGACAGCAACGGTCGGGCGCAAGCAACACTTCTGCCCAACACGGCATACTACCTAGTTGAAACGAAGGCACCGGCCGGCTATGTCCCCCGTCGTGATCACATCGCCTTTACCACGGGGAATGACGGTGGACAGGTCGCCATTGATGAACAGCCCGGCACCATCAACCTGCGTATCGTAAAACTCGATGCCGCGACGAATGCCGGCCCCCAGGTGGGATCTTCACTCGCAGGAGCAGAGTTCACGTGTGTGTCGCAATCAACCCCTGGATGGGCGCAAATCCTCACGACCGACGAAAGCGGTCGGGCTACCCTCGCCGATGTCCCCTTAGGAACCTTTACCATCTACGAATCAAAAACCCCCGAGGGCTACCTGTCATCCAACGACAGCTGGACCTATACCGTTGGAGCCGACCAGCTCGGCGATTCAGGCGTGGTCGAGATCGAATCTCGCGTTTCCGATATCCCCATTACGTTTGACCTCGAGATTTCAAAATTCAAGGACTACGGCAATAGCGACCAATCCGGCCTGGAGCAGCCGGCAGGAGGTGTTGTCTTTGAGGTTGTCAGCAATAGCTCTCAGCAGGTTGTTGGCACACTGACCACAAACATCTATGGCTTTGCCTCCACCAAAGATCAGCCCGAAGCATGGTTCGGCGCAGGCAAGCGACCCGCCGGTGTCCACGGAGCCATCCCATATGACCGCGCCGGCTACACGGTTCGCGAGGTTCCGGAAACCGTCCCCGAGGGTTTTAAACGTGCAGGGGAATGGACCGTCGAGGCCAATCAGATTTCCGACGGCGCCGAGCTTCAATATATCGTGGACAACCACGCGCTGTCGGCGCATCTCCAGATTGTAAAACGCGATGCCCAAACAGGCGCTTCTGTTCCCCTAGCCGGATTCACCTTCCAACTCCTCGACAGTAATCACGAACCTGTCTCACAAACATGCTGGTATCCAGCACATAACGTAATGGACACTTTTACGACTAACGCGACCGGCACCGTCACCCTGCCCGAATCGCTTAACCCGGGCACGTATTACATACGAGAGACTTCTGCCAAGGAACCGTATCTTGTTGGAGAAGATCTGGAGATAACGATTCCCGCCGACATGAACTTAACGCCCGTCGCGGTCGCCTCGTTTTACGACGACGCGGCAACAGGAAGCATCGAGATCGTTAAGAACGATGCCGTAGACGGACATGCCCTTGCCGGCGCTGTTTTTGATATCCGCGCCGTGGGCGATATCGTGCGCCCCGACGGCAGCATTGTTGCCCTGGACGGCGAAACCGTCGACACCATCACGACCGACGAGCGGGGATTTGCGTTCGCGAATCATCTTTCGCTGGGGTGCGGAACTGCCATCTATGAGGTTATTGAGGTACAGGCACCCGAAGGATACCTGCTCGACCAAAGCGCCCACACCGTCGAGCTGTCGTATGCCGACCAGGAAACACCCGTGATCAATGCGTACCTCGATGTTTCTAACGACTACACCAAAATCGACATCTCCAAAGTAGATTTGACCGGTAACCAAGAAGTGGAAGGTGCCAGGCTCTCCCTCCACGGTGCCGACGGAACCGAAATTGACGCTTGGACCACCTCTGACAAACCGCATCGCATCGAGCATCTTTTGCCCGGCACCTACACCCTGCGCGAAGCGATGTCCCCGCGCACTTACGACCTTGCCGAAGACATGACATTTGAAATTAAGGCCACAGGAGAAGTGCAGACGGTAACCATGAAGGACGCACCCATCGAGATCGAGGGCAGAGTCGACAAGCGGCAAGAGATCGCCCGCCCTATCGGTAAGGGTCTCGTCGCCAACGGCGATGGCAAAAACCGAGCCGTGGCACAATCCGATGTGGACGGCTCCTTCTCCTATACGCTCGATGCTAAAAATGAGTCGAATACCTGGGTTGATGAATTCACCATCACCGACGATCTCGAATGCGCCAAGGACGGCACTGCCAGACTCATCGCCATCGAAACCCCTGTCGCGACCGGGGACATCGACGGTCTTTACAACGTGTGGTATCGAACGTCCCCAGTGGGAAGTATCGATACGAGCGAACAGGCCAATGCGACGCTCAGCGACGGGCATGACAACCCCTGGCTCGAAACGGACGAAGTCAAAAAGCTCCTAGGTGACGATTTGCGCATGGTCGATTACGACGATTGGCATCTTTGGAAAGCCGATATCCCAACAACGGAGTCGGTCACCCTCGAGGCAAAAGAGCTCGCTCTTTTGCGCGACACCACCATCACGGGCATTCGTCTTGAGTATGGGGCCGTATCGGCCGACTTCACGACAAGAGGCGCTGCAGAATCTTGGACCCGCGAGGACCTCAAAGACGAGCATGACGACCTTGATGATGCGAGCGCCGTCCTTGACTCGGATATCCACGGTGCCGTCATCCATATGCAGGCCGCATCGTCTTACACGCCCCAGACCGTACTCGCCAACAGTGCTCGCGTTGACCTCTGTCGCAATGGCGGCGGTAGCAACCTTGAATCGCATGACGAGGATCGCGTCATCCAGCGATGCGCCATGCCGCAAGATTTACCGGCAACGGGTTCCCTTCCCATCGCCGCCTGCCTCACCGCCTTCGTGACCTCCGGCGCCGCGGCAATCTGGTTTGCCCATCTAAAGCTGGCGTCGAAACGTCGCTGACGCAATAAAAAAGAGGCGAGCCCGTCTCCCGGCTCGCCTCTTATTCGTGCGTAGCGAAATGGCTATTCCCCAGATGTAGACCCACCGTCGATGAGCGCCTGTTCGGACTCGGAGATGCCATCGGCTCCCAAACTCTGCTCGTGCTCCACTTCTTCGCTAATCGTGGACTCAGGCGTCGAGCCTTTAACACCCACGATATACGCGGCCCCGAAACCAAGGGCAATGGCGATCAGAACCAAGATGAGATAGATGGGCCAGTGGCGCTTGATGTACGAAAACACGCAGACTCCTTAGAGGTCAACCTACGAACGACGAATGACCTCGGTCACAACCTCGGACACCGTAGCGATATTTGTCGGATTGACGTTGTACGGCAGATCGTCCTCGGTGTAAGCGTACGCCAGACGTGGACCGTCGACGCCGGCAATGGTTAGGGCGCGTCGGCTTGCCTCGAGCGCAGCATAGGCGTCGGTCTTGGCATAGGGCATCTCAAATGCACCGCAATCGACATGGAACGACTTGCACACCTTATTGACCAGGTTCATGATGCGTCGATCACCCTTGAGCAATTGCTGCTCGCCCTCGACCGTCACGACCGAAAGCCTGCCGGCACCAATGGACTCAAGGTTGATAAAGAACACGCCGCGGAGTTTGTCGCGATGCGCGGCCAGGAACGCCTTCATGCCGGCGCCGTCGCAATCGGAAGCGCCTGTAGCCGCAAACCAGATGTCGTGGCCAAGCAACTCGTCATCACCCATGGAAGCAACGGCAGCGAGCATGTCTTCGGTAGAAGCCCCATCGGAAGACGTGGCGCCACCCTTCCAGCCGTCGTCATCATCCTCGAAGTTATCCCACGAGCCGATGCCGCGACCAGACTTCTTGGCGTCGTAATCATCCTCGACGCCAAGCCAATCGCTCATGCTGTCCTGCTCGTTTTTCTTTTTGCGACCGAACAGACCTCTCAAGCCGCGCTTTTGCGGCTTGGCGGCCGAAGCGGCAGGAGCCGAGATGGTCTCAAGCGGCTGAACATCCGAGGTGGCCGGCATGGGAGGAACAACCGGAGCCGATGTGGGCTCGGAACCCTGTGCCGTCGCGAAGGGATCGTTAACCTGAGCCGAAGGGTCGGGAAGGTCGAACAGCGAGGTGCGCGAGGCGACATTGGCCTGCTGCATCGAAGGCATCGAGGGATCGGGGACCGAGGCCAGCGGAGACGCAGAGGTCATGGGAGCCGGCGCGGATGCTGGGTCGGGAACATTCACGTTCGGGCGCGGCGACGCCTGAGACGAAATCTGAGCCATCAGGGCATCGACCGTCTCGGTCTGCGACGGAGCAACGTTGGCAACCGTAGCGCTGGGATCACTCGGCGCGGGCATGGTGAAGATCTGCGTAGAGTAGGGCCTCGACTCATCCGTCTGCGGAGCTTCAGGGGGCACGGGTTCAGGTTCTTGCTCGGAGCTGTCCGCAGCGACCTGTTCCGCCGCAGATTGATCCTCAACCGAATCGGGCGCAGTGAGCTCGTCCTCGACAGGAGCGGAAAGGGGCTCGGCGATAGCGGCACCCTGTTTCTCAAACGTCATCGTGGCATCAAACGACACAGTGCTGTCAACCGGCTGTTGGGTTTCGAAGGTCGCCGTCTCCCCGGCAACATCCGCAGACGAAGGCTGCGGTGCCTCGAAAGACGTCGTGGCGTCGGCAACATCAACGGATACCGGCTGCTCGGCGTCGTTTTGCTCAAATTCCTGTGCCGCGCGCTCACGCTCGGCCTCGGCCGCCTGTTGTTGGGCCACAGCATCGCGCTCGGCTGCCTCGCGGGCAACAGCGCGCTTTTCCTCAAAGTCGTCAACGAGTTTCTTGCCCTTTTCGAATGCCCCCTTAAAGAAATGAGAGGCGCTGGCACCGATCGAAGAAAACGCGGAAGCGATATCGGCATGGGGCGTCGTCACCGGAAGCTCGGCAGAAAAGTCGGTGTCGCTCTCGTAGGACACACGCTGCGGATACGCATCGTAGTCGTCCTCGGTATTATCGAGGTCCTCGGGCGCCGGGGCAGGCGCCACGACGTCCAGACCGGCTGCGGGATCGATGGCGGTATCTGCATCGGCCACCGCCTCGATGGCATCGGCCTCATCGGGCTGCGCAGCCACGACAGGATCGGGCTGGGGCGCGGGTTCAAACGTCGGTTCCTCGCCCTCTTCGTAATCGAGCGTGCAGGATTCGGGAAGCATGCCCAGGGCACGGATGGCATCCGAGCCAAATCGGATGTTACCGGCGGCATTGCGATAAAGCTTGGGCTCGGGCTCGGGCTCCTCAGCCGCGGCAGGCTCCTCTGCCGGCTCGGCAGTGGACTCGTCCGCAACGGGCTCCTCGGCCGGGATATCTTGAACCTGGGACTCGGGTGTGATGACGCCAATCAGGGTCTCGTCGGCAGAGGCGCCTTCGAATCCATCGATTTGCTCATCAAAAGCCTCACCCTGCTCGGCCTCATCCGCGGAAGCGGTCGGTTGACCAAACTCGTCCTCGGTATAGGCAGGCTCTTCGTACTCGATGGTATTGCCGTAATCGTTTTGCTGCTGGGCCGCGGCGTACTCGGCTGCCGCGCGCGCCATCTCCTCGGCGCGACGCTTCTGCTCGCCGAAATACGTGTCAAACGGAATATCGTCAGGGAACTCGTTCTCACCCTGATAGGGGGCGACGTTATCCATGACACCCAGCATGGCGGCAACAGACGACTTGTTGCAAACCGAGCCGGACGTGTAGGGAAGGACAAAACGATTGGAAATAATATTGGCGGCATTGGCGAGCGCCACGAGGGAGGCAAGGATCGCGACAATCCACAGCAGGACCTTCAATGCGCCGGGAAGCGGCAAGATACGCAGGATGGCAATAGCCGCGGGAGCAATCGTGGCAATCGGGAGCAACTTAGCGATCAGCGCGCGGTACGGCGCATAGGGCTCGCGAGCGAGCAGTTCGGCGCGCGGGGAGTCATAGTGCGCGACGACGACGACCGGGCGATTGCGCGGAGAGGCAAGCGGGCCCGACGCCTTGTGGTAGGCGATGACGTTTTGGCTCACGCCCGTCTTGCCCAGGCGCGAGATCACGGGGCGACCGGTTCGCTCGAGCGCATAGAGCACGGCTCCGACAATGGCCAACAGGGTGCCGACTAAACCGATACCGCCGCCAATGCCCATAAGCAGGGCACCGGCAAATGCCAGAATGCCCGTAACGGCAAACGCCATCCTACTCGGCGCGGGAGCATTAAACTCCTGCACCTCGGGATCAAAGCCGTGGTTGCGGAAAATTTGAGCGATATCCTCGGCAGCCAAGCGCTCTTCTTCGCTGCATGCCGGCGTGATGCCCGTGTTCTGCAGCAGGTGGTTAATATAGTTCTGGGTGTTCGCCATGTGCGCTCCACATCCATAATCCGACAAATAGGCCCAATGTATGCACATTAGAACCGTATATAGTCGAAAGTATACCCCGAGCGGACGCAAACGGCCGAATTCTGGGCATCTTAACGCCCCAAGCGGACAAGGATATAGCCTAATCTCCATATCGGACTAAAATCATGGCATCAAACACCTTCCCATGCGAGGATTCTATGACGGCAAGCGATATAACCGTAACGAATAAAAAGGGGGCGCCGGGGCCCGGTTTCGACAAGACCGCCCAGCGCATCCTCAATCTGTTCTTTGTCCTTAACAGCTCTCCCGAGCCATTGACCACAGAACAAATTGTCCTGGATTCCGATCTTGGCTACGGGTCGGGCAATATCGACTCGGATAAGCGCAAGTTTCGCCGCGATCGCGAAAAACTCCTCGAACGCGGAATCACGATCAAGGAAGTCCGTGCAGCAGGCGCCCAAGAAACCGAAGAAAGCGCGTGGACCATCGATCGCGAGCACACGTTTGCGGCCGGTGGCCTCATCACTGCAGACGACGCGGACATCTTGCTCGACGCTATCGACCAGGCCCTTGCGACCGGTTCGGCCGCGTTTGCCACGCCGCTTGCAGACATACGCTCCAAGATCGCCTACCTCACTGGTGCATCGACCGCAGAAGAGCCTCTCGCTCATCGCTCGCCCGCCGTCGATACGGTGTGGAGCGCTTTCGCCGAACGCTGCGCGCTGCGCTTTTTGTATCAAAACGGGCACGGGGAGCAAAAAGAGCGCACCGTCTGCGTATACGGCATGTTCGAGCACGAGGGCGTGGCGTATTTTTGCGGACTCGACAACGCCACCGATGAAATCAGGACGTTTCGCTGCGACCGTATCGTTCGCGCATGGCGCCCCTCGAAGGCCTACTCCATCCCCGCCGACTTCAACCTGAACGATCGCCTGTTCTTTGAGTTTGATTTTGCCGATTGCAAGCCCGTTACGGCAACCTTTTCGTTTGCTCCGCAAGCCCAGGCCGACATGGTCAGCGGCCTTACGCGCGGCCGGGGGGAGCTCACACGCACCGAAGAGGGTTGGACCTGGACCGTCGGCGTGCGCGACCTTAATGCCGCCGCCTCGTTCTGCATGGAGCACGCCATGGACGGCATGAGACCCGTTGCCCCCGATGCACTCAAACTGGCGTGGAACCACCTCATCGAAAGGACGGTGCACGAGCATGCCCGCGCGTAAACTCACCAGCGAGCAAAGGCTCTCGCGTGCGATCGACATCATGGAGGCCCTCTACGCCGCCGGCGAGACCGGTATGACACGAGGGGATATCTGCAGCCGCTTTGATATCACGGGCGCGACGCTCGATGAAATTCTCGATATCGTCTCGACCCTCGCCGACCGTGAGTCGGGCGCGCGCATCATCTGCGAACGCCACGGCGAGCGCATCATCCTGACAGGCGATGCGGGTCGTGTGCTGCCCTTGCGTCTAAGTGCCGCCGAAGGCGCCGTACTCAACCACGAGCTCGAATCGATGGGAATCGACTCTCGGGCAGCAGAGCGTATCCGGCATGCCCTCCTACCCGAGGAGCTCGGCTACAACCAGCGCGTCGTCGATACCGTTGCCCGAGGATCGCACTGGCAACAGCTGAACTGCGCGATTCAAGACGGCGTTCGATGCCGCATCACCTACCGCTCGATGGACGACGCACGGCCGCGCGAACGTCTCATCGACCCCCTGCGCATCGCGACGCATGGCGATCAAACATATCTGATTGCCTGGGATGTCGAAGTTGATGAGCAGCGCTCCTACCGCATGGACAAAATCGAAGGCCTTGCCCTTACCGACGATTCCGTGGAGCGCCACACGCCCGCGTCCTCGTCCCTCCACGAATCCCTTTCCCGAGCGGAGCAGAGCGCAAAACTCCTCATGCCGCTTGACATGGCAGAGCGCCTAGACTGGGCCGGCATCATGTCGATTGAGCCAAACGGGGCGGACATGGCAACGGTGACCGTGCGTTATGGGTCAGAGCACTGGCTGTTCTGCCAGGTAATCGCAGCGGGCGGAGCCATCCGCATACTGGATGACCCCGCCCAGGCATTGCGTCTATGCGATATGGCGAAGAGCCTGACCTTCCCGCTTTAACGGCGTCGTTCGTGGCGTGCACGCCACAGCTGCAAATAATGACCGATCTGCGCCGACTCGATACGCTGGTAGGAAGTCGTGGGCAGCGACGTCAAGAACTTCTTGCCGTAGCCCTTTGTCACCAAGCGCGGATCTGCCAAGATGAGCACGCCGCAATCAGTCGACGAGCGGATGAGACGGCCAGCGGCCTGCTTGACTTCGAGTACCGCCTCGGGCAGCGAGTAGCGCGCCCAGGCGCGGTCCTCGCGCAGGTTGCGCTCACACGAAAGAGGATCCGTGGGGCTCGAGAACGGCAGCTTGGGGATAATGACGCAACGCAGTGTCTCGCCGCTGGCGTCAAAGCCCTCCCAAAATGCCTTGAGCGCAAAGAGCGATGAGGTCGGCTCATTGATAAACCGATCGCGCAGACGACGCGGAAACGAGCGCCGTTGGCAATTGAGCTCCAGACCCGCTCGCGCCAATTTGGGCTCGACACGGGCATACAGATCCTCCATATCGCGCCTGTTAGTGAAGAGCGTGAGCACCGATCCACCCATGGCGAGATGGGCATCGACCAGCACGCACTCAAGCGCCGACAGATAGCGCTCGCGATCGCGCGGATCGGGAATGTCCCCCGCCACGACCACGGCCATATTCGAGTCAAAGTCATAGCTCGAATCCAGGTGCAGGGATGAGGATGTCGACGCACCGATGCGATCGAGGCCGACGGCATGGTTGAAATGCTCAAAGCTCTTGGACACCGTCATGGTCGCCGAAGCGAAGATTGCCGTGTGCACCTCGGGCAGCCACTCGTTCGCCAGGGCCTCGCCGATATCGATGCGCTCGGCGGTCATAGACTCCCCGCCCGCGCGCAGCCGACGGTTCACCTGCAGCGAGTACACGTAGTGCTCATCCGCACCCTCAATGATGAGCTTGAGATTCTCGGCCAGTTCGTGCAGACGGCGCGAAATGTCACCCAGGTCGACGACGACCTCGGGCTTATCGGCAGCGACGGCTTGCACCAGCGCGTCTACGCTTTTATCCGCCTGGTCCAGCGCATCAATTGCGGTATGGGCCGACTGCAAAAAATCGTGCCAGTCATCCGACTCGCGCAGCTCGGGGCCAATCCACAGATTCGCGTTGTCATAGCTCCCGCGGGCACGGCGGCCAAGCTCGCGAACGCCATCGAACACATCGGCAATCGCCATGCTCGCGCGGGCAACCGTCGACGTCGCTTTGGCGACGAGCCCCAGGTAGAGCGTAGAGCCCTCGGAAGTGGCCAGGTCACGGGAAACCTGACTCAGCGCGCCGGCACTCGACCCACCTAAGCGCTCAAACAGCACGCGCGACTCATCGGCCGAAACCACGCGCGCCCATTGGCGACGAGCCTCGCGCTCGATGGAATGAGCCTCGTCGACCACCCAGTGACGAATCGGAGGCAAAATCCTTCCCTCGGCAGCCACGTTGCGGAACAGCAGGGAATGGTTGGTGACCACCACGTCGGCATGCGCCGCACGGCGGCGCGCCCCGTGGACCAGACATTTGTCAGGGAAGAACGGACACAGACGACGAGCACACTCGCGCGAAGCTGTCGTAAAGTCGGGACGGTTGACGCTGCGCCAGCGAATGCCGAGTGAATCGAGGTCGCCATCGGCAGATTGGCACACATACGCCATGATCACCGCAACCGCCGTGAGCGTGTCAGCAGGATCGCGCTTGGTGGTAATCTCAACCTGACCACGGCTCATGCGCTCGAGCTTGCGCAGGCACGGATAGTGGTCATAGCCCTTGAGTGCACAAAATGATAGGCCCCCGTCCAGCTGTTCGGCGAGCTTTGGCAGCTCATGGTACATAAGCTGGTCGGCAAGATTATTCGATTTGGTCGCAATGCCGACGGTAATGTTGTTTCGGCGGGCAGCCTCGGCGAAGGGCACGAGATAGGCCATCGACTTACCGACGCCTGTGCCCGCCTCGATCACGCGATGGGTACCCGTGACCAGCGCATCGCGTACCTCAACCGCCATCGCGACCTGCTCGTCGCGCGGCTCATAGGTGGGGTACATGCGATTGACCAGGCCGCCGGGGGTGTAATCCGCCTCGATCTCTTCACGGCTCGGCATCTTAAGGACCGGCAGCTCGTCCGCATCAACGCGATCGTCTGCGCGATCGGCCTTGAGCACGTCGGCACGAGCGGCGCTGAGCGAAAATATCGAACCCAGATTCTGGCCAGCCAAAAAAGAAAAAATAGGGCGATAGGACCAAGGCACGTCCGCGTGCATGTCCGCCAAGCGCGCCATGAGGCCCGAAGGCAGGTCGGTAAGTGCGACCAACAACACGCGCCACACACCGCACAGGGCATCAACGTCGGCGTTCGCACGGTGCGACACCGAATCGCACCCAAACAAGTCGGCCATAAAGGACAGTTTGTGCGATGTCAGGCGCGGAAGCGCAATGCGCGACAGCGCCAGCGAATCGATCCAGATATCACTCACGTTGACGCCGCCCTTGACCGATTCGATGAACGACCGGTCAAACGTGGCGTTATGCGCGATAACAGGACAGCCGCCCACAAAGTCGGCGAGTGCCGCGACGGCCTCGACGGCCGTCGGAGCATCTGCCACATCGGCGTTCGTAATGCTCGTGAGCTCGGTAATCTCCGCAGGAATCAGCTGCTTGGGATGCACGAACGTATCAAAGCGGTCAATGATCTCGCGGCCCGAAAGGCGGGCCGCGGAAATCTCAATTAACTCGTTGTCCTGCACCGAAAGACCCGTGGTCTCGGTATCGAGGACGATTACGTCCTCCTCGATGAGGCCAAACGACTGCGTCTTAGCGCGCTCGGCGAGCGTGGCATAAGAATCAATGACGAACTGCGGCGTTCCAGGAGATACGGCGTCCTCGATTAGCATGCAACGCCCGCTCGACGGAGACCCATACGGATCAGACTGTCGCACACCTGCGGGAACGTCATGTCGTCGGTATGGCGAATCTCATCGGGATACAGCGACGTATCGGTCATGCCGGGAATGGTGTTGGTCTCGAGAATGACAGGGCCGTCCTCGCTCACGATAAAATCGCTGCGCGAAATGCCCAGACAGCCGAGGGCTTTGTGGGCCGCACAGGCAAGTTTCTGGGCACGTGCATAGTTTTCGGGCGAAATCTGCGCCGGAATACGGTGGATATCCGTGGGATCGACGTACTTTACATCCAGGTCGTAGAACTCGCAGTCCTCGGGCTTGCGAATCTCGACGATCGGCAGGGCGCGCACGTCGTCCTCGCCGTACACGCCCACGGTGATCTCGGTTCCCTCGATACATTTTTCGACCAGCACCTTATCACCGTACTCAAAAGCCTTGGAGATCGCCGCGGGCAGCTCGGAGGGCTCATGGACGAGCGAAATGCCGTAGCTGGAGCCGTTGACGGCGGGCTTTACAAAGCAACGCTCGCCACAAATCTCGACGATACGATCGATATCGACCTTGTCGCCCGCCTCAAGCGCCAGACCAGGGGCAACGGGGATGCCCGCCTTGGCATACAGAAGCTTCGAAACCTCTTTATCGGCGCCACATGCGCTGGCGAGCACGCCTGACGCCGTGTAGGGGATACCCAGCGTCTCCATGGCCCCCTGCATGGCGCCATCCTCGCCGCCGGCTCCGTGCATGGCGATAAACGCCACGTCGAAGCCACCGGTCGCCATAGTCACCATAAAGTCATCGGCGGCGGTGTCGAGCAGCTCCACCAAGGTGTAGCCGGCCTCTTTCAGTGCCACCACGACATTTTTTCCCGAATTGAGCGAAATCTCGCGTTCGGCGGAATGGCCGCCCGCCAAGACCGCTACGTGCATGTTCTCTAGGCTTTTACCCGGCATGGGCAGACTCCTCCTCTATAATTCCTGCAGCTGATACCATATTGTAGCGATACCCTCTACGTTTCCCCAAAATCGAAAGGCTTCCATGAATCCCAGGACTAAATCTCAAGACATTCGCGACTTGAGCCAAAATGATATTCGCGAACTTGTCGCCGAACTCGGCCAACCCGCCTTCCGTGCGAAGCAGCTTGTCGAATGGGTTTTTGAGAAGAACGTTTGTTCGTTTGATGATATGACCAACCTTCCCAAGGCCTTCCGCGAGCAGCTGAAGGAGGCATTCGCCTTCGACACGCCGACCGAGCTCACCAAACAGGTATCTAAGGATGGCTCTCGTAAATACCTACTCGAGTACCACGACGGCATCTCCGTCGAGACCGTCGGCATGCCTCGTCGTAACAAGCTGTCTGTCTGTGTATCCACTCAAGCCGGCTGTGGCATGGGCTGCGCTTTTTGCGCTACCGGACTGAACGGCCTCAAGCGCTCGCTGACCGCTCAGGAGATCGTTGACCAGGTACTCCACGTTTCCAACGACTTTGGTGAGCGCGCGACGAGCGTGGTGTTCATGGGCCAGGGTGAGCCTTTTGCCAACTATGACGAGGTCCTCAAGGCACTACGCATCCTTAATGACTCCGACGGAATCGGTATCGGGGCACGCCATCTCACCGTCTCCACCAGCGGCGTTATTCCTGGCATCCGCAAGTTTGCTGACATTCCCGAGCAGTTTACTCTCGCTGTCTCGCTGCACTCTGCCATTCAATCCACCCGCAATAAACTCATGCCGGGCGTTAAGAAGTACACACTTCTGCGCCTTCACGAGGCCCTTCAGCTCTACACCGAAAAGACCGGCCGCCGTCCGACATACGAATACGCTATGATCGAGGGCGTCAATGACACAAACCCCGAGATGCAGGCGCTCTGCGACTTCTGCGAGGGCACGCTGTGCCACGTCAACCTGATCCAGCTCAACGACATCGAAGGCAGTCCTCTCAAGCCGTCGCCGATTCATAAGGTTGAAGACCTTCAGCGTCGTCTTGAGTCCCGTGGTATTGAGACCACGATCCGTAACTCTCGCGGCAACGATATCGACGCTGCTTGCGGCCAGCTCAAGCAGCGCTTCAAGATTCAGAAGAACGCGTAGGGGAGACTAACCTAAACGTTTCATGTGAAACATCGAACAGCCCCGGTTGCCTAATTGCAACCGGGGCTGTTTCATATCTATCACTAATCTGCATCACGCGATCGTTCAACAACTTTTTCGCAAGAAACAAGGGGTCCCTGTTCTGGCATTCAGACAAGGACCCCATAAATATAGGCTAATAATTGTTAGGTACCTAAAAGCCTACATTTTCCCATTGATGATTAACCCAATCTTGATTAATCTTGGGATTCTTAGTTACCTGAGCTGTACGCATAGCGACATCCTCAGTCATAACATCCATTTTCTTTTTGGATGTATCGACGATATCCTGCGCCCCGCGAAGAAGACGACCACGCAACTCATCATCTGTTGCGATCTTAAATCCCGCAAACGCACCAACCGCTACAGTTGCAGCCAAAGCAAGAGTAGTCAGAACTTTATTCTTCATCCTGATCCCCCTGGTCAAATTGAATCATCTCGCCAAGAATGCGAGACAGCTCTTCCTCGTCCTTAAACTCAATCTCGATTTTATTCTTACCGCGCGAGCTCTTGACGCGAACGTTCGTGTTAAAGACCTGACGCAGAACGCGTGCAGCTTTCTTAAAAGACTGAGGTGTTGCAGGGCGTGGTGTTTTAAGCGTCTCTCCGGCAGAAAACAGTGGAGCAAGATTTTCTGTCGCACGGACGGACAAACCCTCTGCAACAACTTTCTCTGCAAGTTTAATACGCGCATCTTCATACGGAACAGCAAGAATTGCACGAGCATGACCAGCAGTCAGCTTGCCCTCGAAGATCATGTGCTGAACTACCTCTGGAAGATCAAGCAAGCGCAACGAATTGGTGATTGCAGAGCGGGACTTGCTTACAGCCTTTGACAAGGCTTCTTGAGTCATTCCGCTTGAATCGATGAGCTGTCGATATCCCTTAGCCTCTTCGACGGGGTTAAGGTCAGAGCGCTGAAGGTTTTCAATCAGCGCGAGTGCGAGCATTTCCTCATCATCAACGTCCTTAATGATGACGGGGAGCTCTTCAAGGCCAGCAAGCTTCGAAGCCTGATAACGGCGTTCACCCGCAATAATCTCATAGCCGTTACCGTGCTTGCGCACAAGAAGCGGCTGCAGAACGCCGTGCTCCTGGATTGACTCACTCAACTCGCGAAGCTCTGTCTCGTTGAAATGAATTCGTGGCTGATTTGGATTCGGAACGATGTCTTCGATTGGAAGCTTAGTTTCCGAAGCGGCATTTGATGCTGACGCTGCAGATCCACCAGTCTCATATTCAGCTTCTGAAACCAGTGCATTGAGTCCACGGCCCAAGCCGCCGCGCTTCTTAGGGCTAGGCACGCTTAATCACCTCTTTAGCAAGGTTCATATACGCCTTTGCGCCCTTATTCTGTGGCGCATAGGTAATTACAGGCTCACCGAACGACGGTGCTTCTGAAATTTTAACCGTACGTGGAATCAAGGTCTTGAATGCCTTGTCTCCAAAATACGATTGAACCTCTTCCACAACCTGGTTCGAAAGCGATGTGCGCGAATCGTACATAGTCATAAGCACGCCATAAGTATCAAGGCTCTTATTTAGGCGTGTTTTAACCATCTTCATCGATTCAAGCAGCTTTGTGACACCTTCGAGTGCGTAATATTCGCACTGAATAGGAATCAAAACACTATCCGCAGCTGTTAACGCATTAATGGTTAACAAACCAAGCGATGGCGGACAGTCGATAAATATAAAATCAAACTCATCCTGAACAGGCTCAAGCAGATCCTTTAAGCGAGTCTCACGGGCAATCGCACTGACAAGTTCGATTTCCGCACCTGCAAGCTGGATAGTAGCCGGGATTACAAATACCTTACTGCAATTTGTATCAAGAATGAGTGATTCTGCCGGAACATCGTTCAGCAATGCATCATATATGCAGTGATTGAGTTCTTCTTTTTCGATTCCAAAACCACTCGTACTATTACCCTGCGGGTCAAAATCAACAATTAACGTTTTTCGGCCCAGTTCACCCAACGCTGCTGCAAGATTTACAGCTGTGGTGGACTTACCTACGCCGCCTTTTTGGTTGATGATAGCAATGATGCGCGTGTCTTTTGCGCTCTTAGAACGCTTAACGTCGCGAAATCCCACGGTCCCTCCTTGTGTGTATTAAAGCTGTCAAACGGAGGATGTTTCACGTGAAACATTCCGATTCGATATCCCTGCAATGTTTCACGTGAAACATTGCAAGTTATTACTATCCATTATGTTTCACGTGAAACATCTAAGCAAGCGGGTTCTTCTTAGCCATGCCATTTGCACGAGGCAATGAAACAGAAGCCGGATAACTCTTCTTAAGAACAATGAACTCCCTATGGCCTAAACCACCCGGCAAATCAATTGCATCGTTCTGGAACAACGTAAAGCCACAGATCTTTGCAGCAGACATACCCGAAGCAAGCTCTTCATCAGACGGATTACCCTTAGTAACAATAAAGAGTCCACCATCCTTAAGATACGGGGCAGCATACTCAACAAGAACTGGTAAAGGCGCCAATGCACGAGCTGTTACAACAGAAAACTGCTTCTTATGAGATCGAGCATATTCTTCAAGGCGATCATGAACTGCATGTGCATGTTTTAATCCGAGAGTCTGAACAAATGAATTGACAGCATCGACCTTCTTGCCGACTGAATCAATATAGGTCGCTCTACGATGCGTAACAATCGTCAAAGGAATACCCGGGAAACCTGCACCAGTACCCATATCGAGCAATGCTCCTTCGGGCGCCTTCTCTATGTAAGGTAGCAACAGGAGTGAATCCAAAATATGAAGTACAGCAGCATCTTCAACATTAAGAATTCGGGTCAAATTAGTTGTTTTATTGGCTTGAAGGACAAGATCAAGATGGCTGATACAAGCCTTCAATTCATCCGATGAAACTTTTAAAGAATAGTCCCTGCAGTAGATAGTGAGATGCTCAAGCATTTGTGTTGCTTGTTCCTGAGTAAGGACAAACATGACATTCTCCTTTCTGACAAAAATCAGTGTATCGAGAACTTTTGACAAAAAAAGGGGACGTGGAAACCACGCCCCCTTAGCATAGGCTCGAGAAGCTTATCGAGCAACAATCACAACATGGCGATCGGGATCAGAGCCCTCAGAATGCGTGTCAACGGCATCGTTACCACGAAGGGCAATATGAACCAGTCGACGCTCATAGGCATTCATAGGCGGCAGGGAAACACTCTTATGAGTGCGAATAGCGCGCTCGGCAGCGGACTGTGCCATAGAAGCAACCTTGTCCTGTCGACGGCTCTTATAACCCTCAACGTCGACGACGACCGGATACCTAAAGCCAAGCTTGCGGCTCACCAGCAGCGAGAACATAACCTGAAGAGCATCGAGGGTACGTCCATGACGACCAATGAGTACAGCAAGATCCGGAGCGGTTACGTCCAGAATCAACTCACCCTCATCGCCCTCATACTCATCGATGGGAGAGTTCGCCGCATCGAAGTGCGAAAGGATGGAACGCAGAATGGAAATAGCAACATCGGCAATGGTGTCGAGCTCCTCATCGGTCAGCTCTTCACCAGCCTTGTAGCGCTGTGCAATCTCGGGATAATCGCCCGCGACCTGCGGGGCAACCTCCTCAAGCATATCCTCGACGATCTCTTCAGACATAACGAACTCCAAAAGTTTGGTACCTAAATAAGATTGATATCCCGACTACTTCTTCTTGTGCGGGCGCGGCTTTTTCTCGCGACGAGTAACCTCGACCTGAAGCGGAGCGTTCTTGAGACGCTCCTCCTCATCGGCCTTAGCCTTATCGATAACCTTCTGCGTCACGAAGATCTGCTGGACAACCTGCCAGGCAGAAGACACATCATAGTACAGCAGAACGCCGACGGGCAGGCTCCAACCCATCCAAAGCATCATGACGGTCATGACAACAGCCATCATACGCATGCTCTGGGCCTGCTGGCCAGTCTGATTGCGCGACATGTAAAGCTGCGGAATCAAAGTGAGAACGGCAAACAGAATCAGGCAAACCAGCGCAGGCAGCGCAACCATAAAGCCATCGGCAAAGGAAGCGCTCGGCGTGGTGGTAAGGTCAGGCAGGATGTTGAAGAACGAGAACGTGCCGTCGCTAAAGTAGTTCGGCAGGTTACGCAGCAGCGTAAACAGGGCGAACAGGACAGGCATCTGGATCAACAGCGGCAGACAACCAGCCATGGGGTTGAACTTGTTCTCGCTGTAGAACTTCTGCATCTCCTCGGCCTGGCGCTGGGGATCGTCGGCATAGCGCTCCTGGATCTCGAGCATCTTGGGCTGCAGCACCTGCATGCGAGCCGTCGACTTGGTCGACTTGAGCATAAGCGGCGTCAGCAGCAGACGGATGATGACCACCAGGATGATGATGGACAGGCCCCAGTCGACCGCAAAGGTCTGGATGAGCTTGAGCAGCTCGAAAAGGATGTTAACGATCCAATCCCACATGTAAGTTTTCCTCCGATAGCGAGTGCCCGCTAGGGCACAGGGTCATAACCGCCGACGTGCAGGGGATTGCAGCGAGCGATGCGCCTCACGGCAAGCCAGCAGCCTCTCAAAACACCGTACTTCTCAATCGCCTGAACGGCATATTGCGAGCACGTTGGGTAATAAATGCAGGCGTCAGGTAATAAGGGCGAAATAACCTGTTGATATATGCGAATAGGAGCGATGGCAACACGTCGCAAAACGTGATTGCTCATCGCTCCTCCCCGGCAACGCCGGCGCGTTTCATAAGCGAACGCAATGCCTTGTCCATCTCCTGCGGCGAGGAGATCCTCGTCTTGGGAGTCGCGAACAAGATGATGTCATAACCCGCAACGGGAAATCCGCAGCTGCGAGCGGCCTCGCGCATCACACGCTTAGAACGGTTGCGCACGACTGCACAACCGAGCCGTTTAGCACCAACGAAGGCGACCCTTCCGGAGTCGCCTTCGCCAACCGATTCACATATGGTCATTCGAATCAGAGGGTGATTGAAACGACGCCCCTGACTGAACACATGCTCGAAATCTTGCCGAGACTTAATAGTCTTCATGCGAGATGTGTGTATCGCTGCTAGACAGTGAGACGCTTGCGGCCCTTGGCGCGGCGACGGGCGAGCACGGCACGACCACCCTTGGTAGCCATACGGGCACGGAAGCCATGGGTCTTGGCACGCTTACGCTTATTAGGCTGATACGTACGCTTCATCTTAAGTTCCTCCTGCTGCATTTCGAGTGTCCGCGGGAGCGCGGACGCAGATATAGACACGTGAGCTTGAAGATTGTAGGGAAATCAATGTTCAAATGTCAAGAAATCAAAGGTAAAAGGTTGCGTAGTTCACACGGTTCCCCCATAAGCCCAACTGAAATTTGCGCCGCATGGCAACTTTTCATGATATTTCATCGAGTTTTCAACAGGTCATGTTGGCAATGTTGAGAACTTTTCGCCCGTTTTCCAAAGTTTTCAACAGGTTTTGGAAAGTTGTCGAAAGATGAGAAACATTGCACGGTGAGCTACTATTTGTTCGAAACCCTTTGAAAGATTGCGAGCGGCATGTCTGACGACTTTTACACCATGGTCGATTCCGGAGACCCGGCACCCGACAACGAGCACATCACCGGCGTGCGCGAAAAGCGTGGCGAAGGTGAACAGACGACAACGCAGGCGCCAAAAGCCATGTACGCCGCGCGCATCGCCGTCTATGACGACATGCTGTCGACACCGCGTGTGATCGTCATTGATCCGCAAGATGTCCGCACGTATTTGGAAGAGACGACCAACACCGTCTACCAGTGCATGAAAGAACAAGGTGGCCATATCTCGCTCATGGTCATCCGCGAGATTGTCGAAAACTTTATCCACGCACACTTTGCAGAGCCCATCATCTCGATTCTGGACGGCGGAGACACCATCCGCTTTGCTGACCAAGGACCCGGCATCGACGACAAGGAACGCGCTTTCGACTTTGGCGTTACCAGTGCAAACAGCAAGATGAAGCGCTATATCCGTGGAACCGGAGCAGGGTTTCCCATGGTGCAGGAGTATTTGGAAAACGCCGGCGGTGCCGTATCCATCGAGGACAACATGGGTAGCGGTACCGTGGTTACGGTAAGCCTGGACCCTAAACGCGTGCAGGAAATCGAGCGCGCCGGTGGACGCGGTGCTGCCGTGCGGCCCGAGACGGAGCAGCCCACATATCCCCTGCCGGGAGCTTTTGCGCAGCAGCCCATGGCAACGCAGCAGATGCAGCCCCCCGTGAGGCAGATGCAGCAGCCCGGAATGCTTCCCACACAAGAGCCCCAGGCGACATCGATGTCGATGCCGCCAAACATGCCAGAGGCCGTGCCGCTGGCGGATCAGGATGCAGCAGCAATGCAGCAGGCGACGGGCGCACCGGGTGGCCAGCAAATGGGCTATCAGCCGTACCAACAAGGATATCCATATCAGCAGATGCCGCCACTGGGGTACGGCCAGCAGTTCCCGCAGCAGTACCAGCAAGGATATCAGCAGCCGTACCAGCAGATGCCGCAGCAGCAGTACAACCCCTGGGCCCAACAGATGCCTCCGCAGCCTTACCAACAGTGGCCTCAAAGTTTTCAACAGCAAATGCCACCGATGCAGAGTTCTCAACAACCAGCAGCTCAAATGATGTATCCTAATGCAGCAAATCAGCATGCGCAGCCACAACCGGACGTGTTCGTAAGCGATCGCGGCAACGCCGCGCTGGGCTATCTGGCGCAAAATCAAGCGTGCGGTGCAACCGATCTGGCGAGGGCGTTTGGAAACTCGGCCCCCACTTGGTCACGCACGCTCAATGACTTGGCGCAGGCCGGCTTGGTCATCAAGCATGGCCAGAAATACCATCTGACCGAACTCGGCGCCGCTCGCGTGCGAGCTCAGAGCTAAAGAACGGGAGAGACAGTGGACGAGGAAGCAAGCATCATCCTGGGGGATGCCATCGCCTTTTGCCAGCGCGACGGCCAAGATGCACGCCTCATCAACATGCTGGGGCAATCGCGGGCCATAAGCCTGACCGAAGATACGCTCACGATCGAGGCCCCCTCGCGCTTTGCCATCGCGCAGCTCAAAAAGCATCAGCCGACCATTGAGGCCTATCTGGAAGAAATCGCCTTTGCACCGATCGCGCTCGACATCGTGGCACCGCAAGGCGCCGTGACGGAATCCGCTGCCGCGACGGCGCCCGCCACGGCCCCCGCTGCTTCCCCGACGGTACCAGCCTCCGCAAGCGACGTGCCGACAATCGAGCACCAGCACAGCAATGTTTCCCGTGAAACCATGGCGCCGTTGCTGACCGCGGTAGCGACGTCAACGAACGCACCCGTCACGCACATGCCCATCGCTCACGACGCAGCGGCGGGCGCGGATTCGGGCATTGCAATCAAGAACACGCTCTCAGCCGACGATTTTCGCCGCATGATGAACCAGATGAAGGGCGGAGCGCCGACTAAATCCACGCAAGCTGCGACCCCCGCTTCAACCATGCCAGCACCGACCGTGCCGGCCGAGCAGAATACGGATGGAGCCCCGCTCGCCGCGAACTCAAAATTTACCTTTGAGAACTTTGTCTACGGCCCCGAGAACAGCCATGCCTATCGCTCGGCACTCAAGTTTGCCGCCCTCGCGGACGAGCGCGGCACATGCACATCACTTTTCATCTACGGCAAATCGGGCCTGGGCAAGACGCACCTGCTGCTTGCCATCAAAAACGAGCTCGCCGAGAAGTCGCCCGAGATCAAGGTCAAGTATGCCAACTCCCAGGCATATCTGGACGACCTGATGACCGAGTTCGACCGTCAAAAGAAGAGCAACGCCCCCATCATGCAGGCGTACCACGGCGTGGACGTGCTCATCATCGATGACATCCAAAACATCATCGGCAAGCGCGCGAGCGTGGACTACTTTTTCCAGCTCATGGACGAGTTCATCCGCAATAACAAGAAGGTCGTCATCGCGGCAGACCGCGCCCCCAAGGACCTGAGCATGGACGAGCGTCTGACCAGCCGCTTCAACGCCGGAATGCTCTGCCTGGTCGCAGAGCCCAGCTACGAGATGAAATACAAGATCTTGCAGCGCTATTACGAGAACACCATCGTCGCCGCTCCCGAGGCAGGCGACGACTCGCTGCTGGCGGCCTATGGGGGCGACGGCGGGCACCTGACCGACGAGCACTTTAAACACATGGCCGAGGTCTCGGGCACCAACATCCGCGAACTCGAGAGCTTTTGCGAGCGCTGCGCCGGCGAGGCGGGCGACCGCGAGCGCGAGGGCGGGGAGCTCACCTTTGACGATATCGACGCCATCGCCAGCCAGTACTTCGACACATCGGCCAAAAAGATCAACGTCCAGACGGTTCAGTCCGTCATCGAAGAGCAGTACGGCGTGACGCACGAGGAGCTCATCGGCCCGCGTCGCAACGCCAATATAGCCAAAGCACGCCATATCGCTATCTACCTGGCCATCGAGATGTGCGAGATGACGACCACGGCGGTGGGCGCCGAATTTGGCAACCGCAACCACTCGACCGTCAGCACGAGCTACAAAAAGGTCCAGAAGATGATCCAGGAAGACCGCACCGTCACCGAAGACCTCAAGTCGCTGCGCGATAAAATTACACTGCGCTCGTAGGGAAATAGAGACACCTGTTGAAAACTTGTCGAAGCCACGGGCATAAGGTGTCTAAAACCCAACCCGCGGTGATGAAAAGTTTTGCGCAGGTTTTGAACGTGGAAAACCACCCCTGTTGCACACAGGTTGCTGTCGATTCTCTTTTTGGGTCTGACCTGCGTCTTTGGGAGTAATCAACAGTTTCGTCAGTGCTATTACTATTATTAAGATATTTATATCTATAGAAAGGTATTAAAAGATGAAGTTCACCGTCAGCCAGAGCTCGCTTACACAAGCCATCGGCGTCGTTATGAAGGGTGTCGCTTCGGCATCCACCCTCCCCATCCTGTCGGGCGTGCTCGTTAAGGCCCAAGACGGCATCTTGGAATTCCAGACCTCTAACTACACCATCTCGATCCGTCATCGCATCGCGGCGCATGTCGAAGAAGAGGGCGAGATGGTTATCCCCTGTAAGATGCTCTCCAATATCACTAAGACCCTCCCCGATGCCCCGGTCACCTTTGAGCTGTCCGAGCGCCAGGTGCTGATTGGTTGCGAGAAGAGCTCGTTCCGCCTGAACACGCTCGATGCCAATGACTTCCCCGAGTTTCCGGCATACGCCATCGAGAGCGCCGTGGAGCTGCCGACCGATATCTTGTCCGAGATGGTCGGGCGCGTATGGCGCGTCACCTCGACCGACAAGGCCCGCCCCATCCTGGGCGGCGTGCACATGAAGGTCGAAAACAACACCGTGCGCCTGGTGGCGACCGATTCCTTCCGCTTGGCCGTGTGCGATACGCAGGTTGAGACCTCGACCCTCGAGGGTTCCTTTGAGCTCAATGTTCCGGCTGACGCCTTTAACGACGCGCTGAACATCATGGCCAGCCAGGCGACCATCATGATCGGGGCTACCGACACCCAGGTCGTCTTCGAGGCCGGCAATACCACCTACGTGTCGCGCCGCATCGAGGGCGTGTACCCCAACTACAAGCAGCTCATCCCCGATTCGTGCGTGACGAGCGTCAAGATTGACGTCGCCGCCTTTAACGCCGCCCTCAAGCGCGTGGCCGTTATCGCGAGCGCCAACCCCGCCGTCAAGTTCGAGATCGATGTCGAGAACGGGCAGATGGGCCTGTCCTCCATTTCCAATGACCAGGACCTTGCACAGGAGACGATCGATGTCGAGGCCGAGGGCGAGTCGGGTACCATCGCCTTCAACTACCACTACATCTTCGGCTGCCTCAATGCCCTGTCCAAGGAGAAGGAGATCACGCTGGAGCTCAAGAGCTACTCGCAGGCGGGCATCTTCAAGTCCTACGACAAGATCAACTACCTGTACCTGGTCATGCCGGTCCGCATCTAGCAACCGCCCTATGACCATGTTCGCCCGCGATCTTTCCGTCGCGCACTACCGCAGCTTCGATAACTATCGTCTTGCCCTGGACGAGGGCGTGACGATACTTGCGGGACCCAACGCGGCGGGAAAGACCAATCTCATAGAGGCGCTGCAGCTGCTGACGAGCGGCGCCTCGTTTAGGCATCCGACCGCAGCCGAGCTCGTCCATGATGGCGTGGGCTCGTGCAAGGTCGAGCTGAGGCTCGAGGGCGACGGCCGCGTGCTTGATATGGGATTGAGCGCGGAGGACGGTAAGCGCTCGTTTAGCCGCAACGGCAAGAGATGCTCTGCCGCCGGTGTGCGCGGGGTTCTGCCGAGCGTGCTGTTTTGCCCCGACCATCTGGACATGGTTAAGCGAGGCGCCAGTGTGCGCCGCGCCGCCCTCGATGACTTTGGCATGCAACTGAGCGCACGCTATGCCGATCTTGCGAGCACCTATGGGCGCTGCGTGACCCAGCGTAACGCCTTGCTCAAGGAGACCTGGTGCTGCCGTGAGATGCTCGGCGCGTGGAACGATTCGATTGCCCGTGCGGGCTCGGCCCTGCTCGTGCACCGGTTGGCCCTGCTCGACCGGCTGGCGGGCCATGTGCGCACTGCCTACGGGCAAGTGGCGTCCGGTGAGGCTGCCAACGTGACCTATACGTCCACGCTGGGGGATTTGCCCCAGGTCGAGGATCGCGAAGAGCTGAAGGGCTGGGCGTACGAGCGCATGCTGGCCGCTCTTGATGAGCACGCCGACGAGGAAATTCGCCGCGGCGTGACGTTGGTGGGACCGCATCGCGACGAGATTGAATTTACCGTGGCGGGTCGCTCCGCTCGTTCATTTGCCAGCCAAGGACAGCAGCGAACGTTGGTACTGTCCTGGAAGGTGGCCGAGGTGGCCGTGGCTCGCGATGTCCTGGGCACCGCCCCGCTGCTGCTTTTGGACGACGTGATGAGCGAGCTCGACGGCGAGCGTCGCGGTGCTTTCCTGCGGCTGATCGGCGATGATATCCAGACGGTCATAACCACGACCAACCTGGGGTACTTTACCGATGACCTGCTTGATCGAGCCAAGGTGGTGAGCATGGGTGAGACGTGCTAATTACGAGCGCGAGAGCGAGACGGTCGCCTTCAGTGGGTTTTTGAACGCAGAGCGCCAGCGCATCCTGGCGTCGGCGACGCCTGAGCGCCGTGCGCAGATGGAGGCTGCCGAGGAGTCGCGCGCGGTCTATCGCGCGTGGAACGCGGTGTGCTCGGGCACGCGCGAGGGGCGGCATGTGACGGGTCTGCGCTACCTGCCCGAATCCAATGAGCTGCTGGTATATCTCGATTCGCCCTCGTGGACGCAGGAAATGACGCTGTTGCGTGAGATCATCCGCGCGCGCATGGAGCGCGCCGGTGCGCATGTGGACGGCCTGGTGTTCAAAACCACCGCACCCGGTCACACGCCGCCCGCCGCCAAGGAGCGCCTGCGCCCGGCGACGACCGAGCGCCCGCCGGCCCCGCACGCCGACCTAAGTGAGGCCGAGCGCACCGAGATTGAGCGCCAAGTGGCGCCCGTCGAAGACCAAAAACTGCGCGAGGCCCTCGAGAATGCCATGAGAGCCAGTGCCGAGTGGGCCAAGGGCGTGCAAAGCAAAAAAGAGCCTTAAATCGCATCTGGTGGCCTTGTAGAGCCAAATACCCTCGTTCCCGAGGGTTTTTTTACGATAAACTAGTAAGGCTGTACACATTTTCTTGACTGAAGGAGGACGTGTGGCAAACGAAAACGATTACGATGGCGGCGAGATTAAGATTCTCGAAGGTCTCGAGGCCGTTCGTAAGCGCCCGGGCATGTATATCGGCTCGACGAGCGCCAGCGGTCTGCATCACCTGGTGTGGGAGATCGTTGACAACTCCGTCGACGAGGCCATGGCCGGTTTCTGCACCGAGATCCAGGTGACGGTCCACGCCGACAACTCCATCACGGTCGTCGACAACGGGCGCGGCATCCCCGTCGACGAGCACCCTGTTAAAAAGATCCCGACGCTCGAGGTCGTCATGACGATCTTGCACGCCGGCGGTAAGTTCGATAACTCGGCCTATAAGGTCTCGGGCGGCCTGCACGGCGTGGGCATCTCCGTCGTCAACGCACTGTCCAAGCGCGTGGTCGTTCAGGTTCGTCGCGATGGCAACACCTACGAGATGGAGTTCTCGCGCGGCAAGACCGTCAAGAAGATGGAGGTCGTGGGCACCTCGGATTCGACGGGCACCACCGTCACCTTCTGGCCCGACGACGAGATCTTCGAGACCTGCATCTACGATTTCGATACGCTGCACAACCGTCTGCAGGAGACGGCGTTCCTCAATAAGAACCTCAAAATCGTGCTGACCGACGAGCGCGAGGCGACTCCCCACGTGGAGGAGTTTTGCTACGAGGGCGGCATCATCGACTTCGTCAAGTTCCTCAACGAGGGCAAGGACGTCCCCGAGGCCTTTAAGGAGCCCATCTACATCGAGGGCAAATCGGACCCGGACGCGCCTGTGGCCAAGATGGGCGAGGTCGAGGTTTCCCTGCAGTGGAATAGCGGCTACGGCGAGAACGTCATGTCGTTTGCCAACGACATCTACACCCCCGAGGGCGGCATGCACCTCGAGGGCTTCCGCACCGCGCTCACCCGCGTAATCAACGACTACGCGCGCAAGCAGAACCTGCTCAAGGAAAAAGACGCCAACCTGACCGGCGACGATGTGCGCGAGGGCCTTTCGGCCGTTATCTCGGTCAAGCTGCCCGATCCGCAGTTTGAGGGCCAGACCAAGGCCAAGCTCGGTAGCTCCTATATGCGAGCGCTCACGCTCAAGATTGTGACCGACGGCCTTGTCGATTACCTCGAGGAGCATCCCAAGCCCGCCCGCGAGATCGTCAAGAAGGCGCAACAGGCCTGCAAGGCGCGCAACGCCGCCCGCAAGGCGCGCGAAGCGACCCGCCGCAAGAGCCTGCTCGAGACGGCGGCCCTGCCCGGTAAGCTCGCCGACTGCTCGGTGCGCGATGCCGAGCTCACCGAGCTCTTCATCGTAGAGGGCGACTCGGCAGGCGGTTCGGCCAAGGACGGCCGTCGCCGAGACATCCAGGCGATTCTGCCCCTGCGCGGCAAGATTTTGAACGTCGAACGCGTTGGTGACCATCGCGCGTTCTCGAGTGACACCATCCAGTCGCTGATTACCGCGATCGGTTGCGGCGTCACGACGAGTGCCGGCGACGGCGGCGACTTCGATATCACCAAGGCGCGCTACCACAAGATCATCATCATGACCGATGCAGACGTCGACGGTGCGCATATCCGCATCCTGCTGCTGACGTTCTTCTACAAGTACATGCGCCCGCTGATCGATGCCGGCTACGTCTATGTTGCCTGCCCGCCCATCTTTGGCATTAAGGTGCGCAACAAGATTCACTACGTGTATCCCAACGGCCGCCAGCCCGAAGACGAGATCCTGCGCGACACCATCCAGAGCCTGGGCCTGAACCCCGACGATAACGACGAGGACGGCAAGGCCAAGGACGGCAAGATCACCAAAAAGCGCAAGGGCTATACCGTCCAGCGCTACAAGGGCCTGGGCGAGATGGACCCCAAGCAGCTTGCCTCGACGACGATGGACCCCAAGACCCGCATCCTGCAGCGTGTGTCGATCGAGGACGCCGTGGTGGCGGACCGCGCCGTGCGCGAGCTCATGGGTTCCGAGGTCGGCTATCGCCGCGAGTACATTGAAAAACATGCGCATGACGCGCGTTTCCTTGACGCTTAAGAGGAGGTAACGTGGCAGACGATATCAACAATAACGAGGATATGGACGAGGCCGGCGATGCCGGTATGCCCGATGATCTGAAGCGCCTGCTTGCCCGTGCTGAGCAGGGCGAGGACGGCGACCCGGACGCCTATAACCCCGATGCCGATGATGATGAGGAAGAAGACGACGCTGAGCTCGAGGAGAGCTTTGGCGAAGTCGATCGCGGCGCCTCGGCCGGCGAGGATATCAACGGCGGCCAGCTCCAGATTTCGGAGTTCGGTCGCGAGATGAAGCAGTCTTTCATCGAGTATTCGATGTCAGTCATCACGGCGCGCGCCCTGCCGGACGTGCGCGACGGCTTAAAGCCGGTGCACCGCCGCATCCTGTACGCGATGAACGAGAGCGGCATCTACCCCAACCGCCCACATAAGAAGTCGGCCTGGACGGTCGGCGAAGTTATCGGTAAGTACCATCCGCACGGTGACTCCGCGGTCTACGAGGCCATGGTTCGCCTGGCGCAGTGGTTCTCCATGCGCACGCCGCTCATCGATGGTCACGGCAACTTCGGTAACATCGACGGCGACGGCGCGGCGGCCATGCGTTACACCGAGAGCCGCCTGGCAAAGCCCGCCATGGAACTGCTGCGCGACCTGCAGAAGGATACCGTCGACTGGCAGCCCAACTACGACGAATCGCTCGCCGAGCCCGTGGCGCTGCCTGCGCGCTTCCCCAACCTGCTGGTTAACGGCAGCCAAGGCATCGCCGTCGGCATGGCCACCAACATCGCCCCGCATAACCTCACCGAGGCGATCGAGGCCACCTGCTACCTGATCGACAACCCCGACGCCACCGTCGACGAGCTCATGCAGATCATGCCCGGTCCGGACTTCCCCACCGGTGCCATCATCATGGGCAGTGCCGGCATTAAGCAGAGCTACGAGACCGGTCGCGGCTCCATTACCGTGCGTGCCAAGGCACACGTGGAGTCCACCAAGACCGGCCGCAGCCGCTTGGTCTTTACCGAGATTCCCTACATGGTCAACAAGGGCACCCTGCAGGAGAAGATCGCCCAGCTTGTCAACGACAAGCGCATCGAGGGCATCTCGGATATGCGCGATGAATCCAACCAGAAGGGCATCCGTCTGGTCATCGAGCTCAAGAAGGGCGTCATTCCGCAGGTCGTGCTCAACAACCTGTATAAGTACACCTCGCTGCAGACGACCTTTGGCGCCAACAACCTGGCACTCGTCAACGGCGTTCCCAAATGCCTGAGCCTGCGCGAGATGCTGCAGCACTACATCGACCACCAGGTCGACGTCGTCACCCGCCGCACCCGCTTCGACCTTAAGAAGGCCCAGGCCCGCGCGCATATCCTCGAGGGCTACCTGATGGCCCTTGACCATATCGACGAGGTCATCAGCATCATCCGCTCCTCGCAGACCGACTCCGAGGCCAGCAGCCGACTGATCGAACGCTTTGGCTTTACGCCCGAGCAGACCACGGCCATCCTCGAGATGAAGCTGCGCCGCCTGACCGGCCTGGAGCGCGACAAGATCCAAGAAGAGTTGGACGGCCTGCGCCGCGCCATCGCCTACTACGAGGACCTGCTGGCGCACGAGGAGAAGATTCTGGGCGTCATCAAGGAAGAGATGCGCGAGATCTCCAAGAAGTTTGGCGACAAGCGCCGTACCGAAATCAGCCAGGTTGAGAAGGACCTGGATGTCGAGGACCTCATCGCCGACGAGGATATGGTCGTGACCATCACCCACACCGGCTACGTTAAGCGTATCCCAGTGGCTGCCTACCGTGCCCAGAAGCGCGGTGGCAAGGGCGTGTCGGGCGTCAACCTCAAAGAGGACGACGTTATCGACGAGATGTTCATCGCGTCCACGCACGAGTACGTGCTGTTCTTCTCGAGCAAGGGCAAGGTCTATCGCCTGAAGGTGCACGAGCTGCCGGTGGGTACGCGCCAGGCGCGCGGTACCGCGATCGTCAACCTGCTGCCCTTCGAGGAAGGCGAGAAGATCGCGAGCGTCATCAGCTGCCGCGAGTTCCCGGCCGACGAGTACCTGATGTTTGCCACCAAGAGCGGCATGGTCAAAAAGACCGTGATGAGCGCATATGACCGCAGCCGTCGCGACGGCCTGATCGCTATCAACCTGCGTGACGACGACGCGCTGCTGAACGTGCGCCGCGTGCGCGACGGCGACAAGATTATCCTGGCCACCACCGCGGGCAAGGCGATCATGTTCTCCGAGGAGCAGGTGCGCGCCACCGGCCGCGATACCAGCGGCGTTCGCGGTATCGGTCTGAAGGACGGCGTGAGCGTTCTGGGCATGGAAGTCACTAACGGCAACGGCGATCTATTCGTCATCACCGAGCGCGGCTACGGCAAGCGCACGCCGGTTGCGGACTACCCGGAGCAGAATCGCGGCGGTCAGGGCGTCTACACCATTCAAATGACCGAGCGCAAGGGCAACCTCGCGGCCATGAAGACGGTGGGCCCGCAGCACGAGCTGTTCATCGTGACGGAGGGCGCGACGGTCATTCGCGTCAAGACCGACGAGATCAGCCAGACCGGCCGCGCCACCCAGGGCGTCAAGATGATGACCGTCGACGACAACGACCGCGTATGCGCTGTCGCCCGCATGACGGCAGCCAAGGAAAAGCCCGAAGGCGAAGCCACAGAAAACGGCTCTGCTTCCGAAGAAACCCCTGTCGATCTAGGCGACGGCAACGACATGCCAGAAGATCTCCTAGACGAGTAAGAGGCCCTAGCTGGTAGAAAATATCAGACCCCATATATCGGCGGTCGGCGCACTGCGCGCCGACCGCTTTTTTGAAAACCTTGGGACCCCATGGTCGCTGGGCTGGCGAGGTGGTTTTGGTTTGTCGCGAGTTCCGCACGCAAAGAAGGCCACTTAATGTGGCCTTCGTCTTGCGCAGG
>URMZ01000014.1 GCA_900549025.1 uncultured Collinsella sp. | reverse complement strand
CCGGACCACGTGGCCGGCGGGGCGCCCTTATCTGTTTTGTGGTTCGCGTGCTAGCGGGCCTGCTTGACCTTGGCTGCTGCCTCGACAAACGACTTCCACAGGTTAAAGTCGGTCTCGAGCGTCTGCCAGGTGTACTCGGGATGCCATTGCACGCCCAGGCAGAAGGGTTGACCTTCGACTTCGATGCACTCGGGAACGCCGTCGGTTGCCTTGGCGACCAAGCGCGTGCTCTTGCCCAGGCGATCGACGCAGCAGTGGTGCGCCGAGTTGGTCTGGATCAACCTGTGCCCGCCAACCGCGCGGTCGAGCAGCGAGCCCGGCACGACCTCGACGGGATGCACGGGGTCGTTGAGCACGTGGGTATGGCGCCACTGCGTGCGGCCCTCGCGAGCGCCCAGGCTCGGCACGTCCATGCACAGGGTGCCGCCGGTAGCGACGTTGAGCAGCTGCGTGCCGCGGCACGTGGTAAAGAGCGGCTTTTTGGCGCGAAGCACCTCGCCGACCAGCTTAAACTCAAAGCTATCGCGGATCTCGCAGCAGAGGGTGGGGTCGTAGGGTCGATCATCGCCCCAACGTTTGGGATTGACATCGGGGCCGCCGGGAATGGCGATGCCGTCGGCGATATCGACGTAATGGCGGATGACCTCAATGTCCTCGGTGATGGACATCTGCAGCGGCAGGCCGCCAGCGGCAAGGATGGCATCGACAAAGACACTTGCGATTTCCTCGTTGGGGGAGAGCATCTCGGTTAAAAACGGCTCTGCCTCTTCCCAGCGCGGCGCGACGAGGATGAGCGGACGGTCGGCGGGGGCGACGTCGACATGCGGGGTGTAGGACGATGAAGTGCGAGTTCCGATCATAGGTGTAACTTTCGAGTTTGGATGGGCATGGCTGGCGGGTGGGCGGTCTGGTTAGTGGCCCTTGATGGAGTTGAGGAAGTCCTGGGCGCGCTTGGTCTGGGGATGGTCGAAGAACTCGTCGGGTATGCCGGTTTCCACGATCTGGCCGTCGGCCATAAACACGACGCGATCGGCAACGCGGCGGGCGAAGTTCATCTCGTGCGTGATGACGATCATCGTCATGCCCTGCTGGGCCAGACGGACCATGACCTCGAGCACCTCGTTGATCATTTCGGGATCGAGGGCGCTCGTGGGCTCGTCAAAGAGCATGGCCTTGGGTTGCATGGCAAGCGAGCGGGCGATGGCCACGCGCTGCTGCTGGCCGCCCGAGAGCTGTGCGGGCACCTTATCGGCCTGCTCGGCCACGCCCACGCGGCTCAGCAGGTCCATGGCGCGCTCACGAGCTTCTTCCTTGGACACGCCCAGCACGTCGACCGGCCCCAGCATGACGTTCTGCAGTACGGTCATATGTGCAAACAGGTTGAACTGTTGGAACACCATGCCCAGCTCGGCACGCATGCGGGCAAGATCCTTGCCTTCTTGCGGCAGGGGCTCGCCCTCGATGAGAATCTCGCCCGAGTCGATGGTTTCCAGGCGGTTGATGGTGCGGCACATGGTCGACTTGCCCGAGCCCGAGGGACCGATCACAACGACGACCTCGCCGCGGTCGACCGAGAGATTGATGTCGTTGAGGACGTGCAGATCGCCATAGTGCTTATCGACGTGCTTGAGCTCGATTAACGGCTGATTGCCGGTGGAAGAGGTACTCTGTGCCATGGTGCTCGGCTCCTTATGACTCGAAATGGTAAAGCGTTAGCGGATGATGGTCGCGCCGGTCTTGTGCGAAACGTAGACAGCGGCCTTGTTAATTGCGACGTTGATGAGGATGTAGATGACCGCGATTACCAGGTAGACCGACACGAGGGCGTCGTAGTTGGTAATGAGCACGCGGGCATTTTGCATGAGGTCGGGGTAGCTCACCACGTAGGCGACGGTGGTGTCTTTGACTACGACCACAAGCTGCGAAATCAACGACGGAATGATAAACCGAATAGCCTGCGGCAACACGATTTTAAAGGTGATTTTGGCCTTGGAGAGACCGAGCGCCTGGGCCGCCTCGACCTGGCCGCGCGGCACGGCGTTGACGCCGGCGCGGAAGATCTCGGCGAGTACGCCGGCTGCGGCGAGCGCGACGGGAAGCGTGAGCATCCAAAACGACGGTAGCGCGATCTTGTACTGGGGCAGCACCAAAAAGAAGAAGTAGATGAACAGCAGGCTCGGCACGCCGCGGAAGAAATCGGTGAGCACGCGGCAGACCAGCTGCAGCGGCTTGATGTCGCTGGTGCGGCCGAGCATAAGGCCTAAGCCCAGTACCAGCGCGATGGCGCCGGCGGTGAGTGCGACTTTAACGGTGCCCTCAAAGCCGGCAAGTAAGAACTTCCAGGTGGTGAGGTGCGTAAAGAAATACCAATAGTGGACCGAAAGCTGACCGGTCACATAAAAGCGCTGCAACACGAGGACGATGAGCGCGGCGACGGCAACGAGTGAGATGGCGGTGCCGATGCGAATCTTGGCGCGCATCTTGGGGCCGGGAGCCTCGTAGAGCGCATCGCGCATGGTAAGCGCAGGGGAGGAGTGCTTGCTCATCGAAGGATCCTCACCTTCTTATCGATGTAGTTGCCAATGTGGCTCACCACAAAGGCCGTGCCCAGGTAGCCGAGCGCCGAGATAAAGAACGCGGCGACGCCGCCGAGCGAGCGCGTGTTGATGTAGCTCACCACGCCGGTGAGCTCTTGCGGCTTAAGCGGCACCTGGCTGCCGAGCGCGGTGGTGAGCATGACGGCGATAAAGAGGTTGGTCATGGGCAGCACGCTCGAGCGCAGTGCCTGCGGAATCACGATCTTGGCGAGGATACGATTGAAGCTCATGCCGAGTGAACGTGCGGCTTCCACCTGGCCGACGCCGACGGTGTTGATGCCGCTCATAAAGTTCTCGGAGCCAAAGGCCGAGCCCAAAAGGACCGTGGCGACGATAACGCAGGTGCGGTAGGGCAGAACGACCTTGAGCGGCGGCAGCGCATAGACGACGATGATGAGCAGCGCGATGCCGGGGATGTTACGGAAGACCTGGACATACAGGTCGCCAAAGACGCGCAGCGGCTTGAGCGGCGACACGCGCATTACGGTGACGGCGACGGCCAGCACCATGGCGATGGCAAACGACTCAAGCGTCATACCCCAGGTTGCTAGCAGTGCGTCGATATAGTTCTGGCCATAGAGCGACCAGAGTTCGGAGAGACTCATGCGGACCTCCCGCCGATAAGGAAAGGGGCTCCCGTGTGTACGGAAGCCCCGACAACTCTGTGAGGAAACAGTTTACCGCAATAAAGCGCATCGTGCGTTTCCATATGGTTTCGTTGCGGCCGTTACCAGGCTCGTTGCCTAGGCGCCGATCTCGGGCAGCTCGGGAACATTGGTGTCGCCCGTGCGGTCGCCGATGCAGATCTGCCACAGCTCGGTCCAGGTGCCGTCGTCCTCGATCTTCTTAAGGAAGTCATTGACAAAGGCGACGCCGTCGGAATCGAGCGGCAGACCGATGCCGTAGGGCTCCTTGCTGCCGAAGGGCTTGCCGGCGATCTTGTACTTGCCGGGCTCGCGGACCAGGGCGCTCTGCTGCATGTTGTTATCGATGACGTAGGCGTCAACACGACCCTGTTGGAGTGCCTGGCGGGCCTCCTCGTCGGTCTTGAACTCCTGCTGGCTGGCCTTGGGAGCGAGCTCCTCCAGGATGGCGGGGCCGTTGGAGCCGGACTGGACGGCGACGCTCTTGTCGGCCAGGTCGTCGACGCTCTTGATGTCGTCGTTATCGGCGAGCACCAGGATAGCCTGCTGGGTGTAGTAGTAGGGACCGGCAAAGGAGACGAGCTTCTTGCGCTCGTCAGTGATGGTGTAGGTGGCAAAGACGGCGTCGACCTGGCCGTTCTGCAGGACAGACTCGCGCGTGTCCGAGGTCACCTGGGTGATCTCGACCTTGTTCTCGCCCAGAATGTAGTTGGACAGGAGCTGTGCGATACCGGCATCGAAGCCGCGGGTCTGACCGTCTTTCTCGTTGAGGAGGGAGAAGAGCGTGGAGGTCTGAACGCCACCGATCTTAAAGACGCCGGCGTCCTTGACGGCCGTGGCCCAGGCGCTGGCGGCGATGGCGTCGTCATCGGCCTTGGGGCCGTTGTCGACGAGCTTGTCGAATGCCTTAGCGTCGAGCGTGGTGGAAGCCTCGGTATCATTGGAGCTCTTGGAGGAGCCGGCGGCGGAACCCTTGTCGGCCTCGGCGCTGGTGTCGGAGCAGCCGGCAAGACCAAGGCCGGCGACGGTTGCGAAGGTGGCGGCAACGAAGCCGCGGCGGTCGAGAACGACCTGCTGGGAGAGGTTCTTGCTCATGGGAGAACACCTTTCTCAATAAAATCCCTAGCGGTTGAGTAGAGTTATACCCTATCCCGCTCAAATAGGTCAACACGAAATAACTCAGAAACATACTTGCCTTATGGGTAATTCTACCTACCAAAAAGGGACAGGCGCCTTTGTGGTGGTTCTTGCAGATGTGGTGGCCTGTCTCGCTGCTTTGTCTCAATCTGTAACATCTGCAGCCATTTTTGCCGAGTAACTGTTACAGATCGAGATTTTCTCTTCAGGGGAATTCGAATGTCTCAATCTGTAACATCTGGACGGTCAAAAGGTCCCTATCTGTTACAGATTGAGACAAAGGTCTGGGACTACGACGTCTTATCTAGATCTGTAACAGTTAGACGGAAATTCGGGCCCTAGATGTTACAGATTGAGATAATCGCGTCGCGCAAACAAAAACCTCCGCAGGGGCGCTTCCCTTGCGGAGGTTTTCTTACTCGTTGAGTAGCCTTGCGGCTTCGGCGGCCATGTTCTCGACCGCCATGCCGTTCTGAGCGAGCAGCTCGTTGGGGTCGTAGCGGTCGGGGAAGCCCTTGGCGATGCCGAAGGTGCGCGTGCGCAGCGGCGTGCAGGCCAGATAACATGCCACACGCTCGCCCCAGCCGCCGTCCAAGATGCCGTCCTCGAGGGTGACGACAACGCGATGCTCGGCGGCAAGGCTGTCGAGGAACTCGCGGTCGAGCTCGGTTGCAAAGCGCGGGTTGACGAGCGTGGCCTCGATGCCGTACTCGGCGGCCAAGCGGTTTGCCACGCGCTCGCCCAGCTCAAAGAAATCGCCGAGTGCGAGCACGGCAACGTCGCGGCCCTGACGCACCACGTTGTAGCGAACGGCACTGTAGTCGGTGTCTTCGGCGGGTGCCAGATCGGGACGGCTCACCAGGCCGATGCCCGGTACGCGGATCGCCACAGGATGCTCGCGGTGGTCGAGCGACCAGCTCAGCATGGACAGATATTCCTCCATGCAGACCGGCGCCAAGTAGTGCATGTTGGGAAGAGCGCCCAGCATGGAAATATCGAAGAACGAAAGGTGCGTCTCGGATGTGGTGCCAAAGATTGACGCACCAAACACCAGGATGGTTGCGGGGGCGTCGTTGAGGCACAGGTCGTGCCACAGCTCGTCGTAGGCGCGCTGCAAAAACGTGCCGTACACACCAAAGACTGGCTTGGCGCCCGAGCGCGCAAGCGCGGTGGCAAAGGTCACGGCGTGCTCCTCGGCAATGCCCACATCGACGAACTGTTTGCCGGCGGCAGCGCGAAGCTCGGGTGTAAAGCCCATGATGTAGGGCGTGGCGGCCGTGATGCCCACGACCTGCGGATCGCGCTCGATGGCGGCGCTGAGCGCCTCGCCCGTAATGTCGGCATAGGTGCGCGGCGCAGGCTCGCTCGGATGGCCCGGGCAGAGCTTGCGGCCAGTCGCCATATCAAACGGACCCACGTGGTGCCAGCGCTCGGGGTCGCTCTGGGCCGGCTCAAAGCCCTTGCCCTTGGCGGTGGAGACGTGCAGCACGATGGGATGATCGATATTGCGCAGTTCCTGCAGCGCGTCGACGAGGGCCAACACATCGTTACCGGCGTCCAGATAGCGGTAATCGAGCCCCAGCGCGCGAAAAACGTTGCGCTCACAGGTGCCGTTGCTGGCGCGTAACTCGGTCAGATTGCGATACAGGCCGCCATGGTTCTCGGCAATGGACTGGTCGTTATCGTTGACGATGATGATCAGGTTGCTATCGAGTTCGGCGGCATTGTTAAAGCCCTCAAACGCCAGGCCGCCCGAAAGCGAGCCGTCGCCAATGATGGTGATGACGTTATACGTGTCGCCCGCCAGGTCGCGCGCGTGGGCAAGGCCACAGCCCAAGCTCACCGACGTGGAGGTATGGCCCATGGCGAACAAGTCGTGCTCGGACTCGTCGGGATTGGCAAAGCCAGAAGCCTCGCCATAACGCTCCGGATCGATATAAGTGTACGCGCGTCCCGTCAGCGCCTTGTGGGCATAGGTCTGGTGCGAAACGTCAAAGACAATCTTATCGATGGGGGAGTTAAACACGCGATGAAGCGCAACCGTAAGCTCAACGACGCCCAGGTTGGGGGCAACGTGTCCGCCGACGGCGGCGGAGCTTTCGAGGATTGCCTGGCGGATCTCGCTGCAGAGCTGCGGGAGCTCGGCGCGATTAAGAGCCTTGACGTCCTCGGGCGTTGTCGTTTGCGTAAGCAGCATCGTTGTGGGTTACTCCATGCGAATCGAGCGCCGGCGCTCCCTCGGCCGGCACAATTGCACAAAACAGTCTCGCACATTTTGGCGTTTGATATGTGACGGCGGCGCGGTAATTCGCCAACTGGCGGGGCAAAACGTTTTGTCCGATGCCATACTGGTAGATTCGATGATGATTTTATTCCATGCGTGCAGGTCGTGGCTTGTCGCCGTGAGTCGCTGGAAGGAGGCAGCATGTCCGATGTCGTTCGTGCCGAGAAAATCGCGTGCGAAGTAGACCATGCTGCCCGTCAACTGGCACAGGCGGGCCGTCTGGATCTGACGCGCGAGTTTATCCAGCATGGCGATGTGACGGTGTATACGCATGTGACCTCGGTGGCGCGGGCAAGCCTGTCCTTTGCCGAGCGCCTGGGCCGCGTCGGTGTCTCGGTCGACCGCGCCTCGTTGCTGCGCGGAGCCTTGCTGCACGACTACTTTCTCTATGACTGGCACGATCCCGATCCGAGCCATCGCCTGCACGGGTTTCGGCATCCGTTTTTTGCCCTGGCGCGTGCCGAAGAGGATTTTGAGCTGACGCCGCGCGAGCGGAATATCATCGTGCGGCATATGTTTCCGCTGGTGCCCGTGCCGCCGACGTGTCGTGAGGCTTGGATTGTGTGCCTGGCGGATAAATGGTGTGCGCTGCGCGAGACGGTCGCCGGCCGCCTGCCGCGCAAGGACGAGGCGGACGATGGCGTGAGCAGCGAATCGAGTGAAAAGAGGAGAGGGTAGACGGTGGGGACCGCGATCGACATGGCATTTGACGGCGCGACGCTTGCCGCCTGTCCGCTTTCGGCGCTGGTGCTCTCGTTTGCCTTCTACGGTTTTTGCGGTTGGGTATGGGAATCGACAGTCTGCGCCATGCTCAACCACGGGCGCTTTGCCAACAGCGGCTTTTTGCTGGGACCGTGCTGCCCCATCTATGGCGCGGGCGGCATTGCCTGCTGGCTGCTGTTGCGCGGGATTCCGGATGCCTCGAGCCAGTTTGTCGCTGCAGCGCTCGTATGCAGCGTGATTGAGTACAGCGTAGGCGTGCTGCTGGAAAAAACAACGGGCGCTCGCTTTTGGGACTATTCGCACCTGCCGTTTAACCTGCACGGACGCATCTGTCTGTACTGGGCATGCGCGTTTGGCTTGGGTGCGTTGTGCATTTGCCGTTTAGTGGAGCCGGCATTGTTGGGGCTGCTTGGCCATCTGCCGGTGCTGATTGTGCGGCTGTCCGCCTTTATCGTCGCGGTTGCGATGATGGTCGACGCGGTGTGCTCGTTGGCGAGCTGGCGGCGTCTGTCCGATCAGCTGGAGCGTGTGCGCGCCGACCTTGCCGACCGCATCAATGAGTCGCTCGCCGATGCGTCCGACTCCATGCTCGAACGTATTCCCGATTCGGCGATCGACTCGGTGGCACAGACGCATATCCGCAGCCGTGCCGTTAACGCATGGCTGGCGGAGCTGGGCGATGCGACGCTCGATGCCCTGCGCGAGAAGGCTTCGATGCCGACGTTTATTTCGGATGGTGCTCGCGGCCTGGCGCTCGCTGCCCGCCGCGTGGCCGATGCCGCGCCGAGCATGCCGCGTCCGTCGCTCAGTCGTCGCCTTGCCGGCAAGCGCATGAGCCGCCCGGTACCGAGCGTGTCGCTCAGTCGTCGTGACCTGCGCTTTTTCAATGCCTTCCCGCGCCTGCGCATCAATCGCTACGAAGGTGTCATTCGAGCAACTAATCTCCGCGACCGCGCCCACGAGCTGTTTCGGCACTAGCCAGAGCGGGGCCAAGTGCGCCCTTCTCGCTCGCGTATTTCCCGTTCGTTTCGCGCCCGTTGCCGCGCCGTTTCCAAGATTGCGGCACCGTTTCTATTCGACAACGCAGCGTTTAACAACGTCGTATCTGGTCTATACCAGTTGCCCCTCGGCCGCATTATGGGCGCCGACAACGTTCATGCGATCAAGGGGGAGCGAATGTACGATACGGGATCGACAACGTTTATGCTCATCTGCACCATGCTCGTGTTTTTAATGACACCGGGTCTGGCGTTTTTCTACGGCGGCCTGTCCAGGCGCAAAAATGTCATCAACACCATGCTCATGTGCTTTGGCGCCATTGGCCTGGTTGGTGTGCTGTGGATTGTTGCCGGCTGGTCGCTGGCCTACGGCGGTGACGGCTCGAGTCCGTTTATTGGAGGCCTTGACCAGCTGCTGTGCCTGCCGGTGCTCGGCCAGGTGCTGCAGGCGGCCGAGGGCACCGCGTCGGACGGCGCCGTCTACCCGGAGATTATCAACATCGCCTTCCAGATGGCGTTTGCCATGATCACGGCCGCTATCGTCACGGGCAGCCTAGCCGGCCGCGTTAAGTTTGGTGCTATGACGGCCTTCCTGGGCATTTGGCTGCTCGTGGTCTATGCGCCACTCGCCCACATGGTGTGGGGCGGCGAGGGCTCCTTTATCGGCGATATCATCGGAGCGCTCGACTTTGCCGGTGGCGACGTGGTACACATCTCGTCCGGTCTTACGGGTCTGATTCTCTGCTTAATGCTCGGTCGTCGTCGCGGTTTTGGCATGGTGAGCTATCGCCCGCATAACGTGCCGTTTGTGGCGCTGGGCGCCGGCCTGCTTTGGTTTGGCTGGTTTGGCTTTAACGGCGGCAGCGAGTTTAAGGCCGATGCCGTTGCGGCGCTTGCTATCCTCAACACCGTGACGGCCAGCGCGGCGGGTATGGTCTCGTGGCTCGCCGTCGAGCGCGTGCACACCGGTCGTCCCACGCTGGTGGGCGCTAGCACCGGTTTGGTTGCGGGCCTTGTGGTGGTCACGCCGGGTGCGGGCTTTGTCGAGCCATGGGCAGCGCTGGTCATGGGCCTGATCGTATCGCCCGTCTGTTACTTGGCCATCAGCCATCTCAAGACCAAGTTTGGCTACGACGATGCGCTCGACGCGTTCGGCTGCCACGGTATCGGCGGCATCTTGGGCGGCGTGCTCACGGGCCTGTTCTGCGTGCCGGAGCTTTCGTGGACCGGTAAGGGCGGCCTGTTCTACACGGGCGACGTGTCGTTGCTCATCTCGCAGATCTTGGGCATTGTCGTGACGGTCGCTATTGTGCTGGTGCTCGATTTGGTGATCGCCGCGGTGGTCAAGGCGCTGTTCCACGGCAGTCTGCGTGTGGACGAGGCCGACGAGGCGCTGGGCCTGGATGCGAGTCAGCACGGCGAGAGCGCATACCCCTCGTTTAGTGGTCTGGACTAGCGGTTTCTAACGTTCTGTCAGACCAACTCTTAAAGAGAGGAATTCATTATGAAAAAGATCACGGCTATCGTGCGCCAGGAAAAGCTTGAGGTTCTTAAAGATGCGCTGTTTGCTGCTGATGTTCGTGGTATGACCATCAACCAGGTGCAGGGCTGCGGCGCGCAGCATGGCTGGAAGGAATACGTGCGCGGCAACGAGTTGCTTGTCAACACGATCCCTAAGGTGCAGTTCACTCTCATCTGCGCCGACGAGCACGTCGACGGCATCGTCGACATCATCTGCAACGCCGCTCGCACCGGCGCCGTTGGAGACGGCAAGATCTGGGTCGAGCCGGTCGAAGAGGTCATCCGCATCCGTACCGGCGAACACGGCCCTGCCGCGGTGTAGGACAATCTTTCGCCTGACGGGCGTGCCTCTCTTGGGATGCGCCCGTTCTCGTCTACAATATCGTGCAGACGAAGGAGAGGCATGCCCATGATCAAGATGTTTGCGAGTGACTTAGACGGAACGCTGCTGAACGCCCTGCACGAGGCCGACGGAACCATCCGCCGTGCCATTCGCGAGCTGACCGAGGCTGGCCTGCATGTGGTTCCCGCGACCGGACGCTCGACGCTGCCGATCGGCGAGCATGGCTTTACGGGCCTGACGCTTGACGCCTGCTGCTCCAACGGATCCATCGTGCGCGACAGTCATGGCGAGGTGCTCAAGACCTGGACCATTGACCCGCAGATTACCGAGGAGCTGCTTAAGGCGTTCCCGGACATTTGCTTTGACTGCTCCACGCCCGATGGCATGTTTTCGAGCGGTTCGTTCGAGATGCACCAGGCGGGTTTTAAGAAAGACAGCCCTATCAAGCGCATCGTGATGCGCGGCATGCGTGCGCGTGGCGGGTACCACGAGGAACAGTACTTCGACCAGTCGATCGGTGACATCCTGCGCCACGATGTGTGCAAGATCAACTGCCGCGTGACCTCGCCCGAGCTGGAGCGCGACCTTAAGGCCTATCTTGCCGAGCGCTCGGACCGTGTGGTCAACGCGCCGTTCGATCCGGTGATGTTCGAGATCACGGACGTGGCGTGCAACAAGGGCGAGAGCGTGGCCTGGCTGGCGGGCTACTACGGTATTGCCGAGGACGAGGTCGCGGTTTACGGCGACGGCGGCAACGACATCGCCATGCTCAAGCGTTTCCGTCACAGCTATGCCACCAAGAATGGCAGTGACGCGGCCAAGGCCGCCGCGAGCGCGACTATCGGCAGCTGCATGGTCCACGCCGTTCCCAAACACATGCTCGCCACCATGCACAAGCAAAACTCCCGCACCGTCATCGAATGATGTGACAAAAGGACTGTCCTTTTGTCACGAGGGCCCTGCACCCTTGGCATGCGAACATATATTCGTATATATAACTAAGTTTTGATAGAATCGGTATCGTTGACGGCAGTTCCATGTGCCGGGCAGCGCCCTCCATCCGATGGGAGGTGATGCCCATGACCGATTTGATTGATTTCGTGAGACTTCTGACCGCTTTGGTCTCGTTCTTCACGGCGCTTGTCGGCCTTTCCGAGGCACTCAAGCAGCGTTCGAAGCGCAACAGAAGGGGTCGCCGCCGCTAAGGCGTTGACCCCCTAATGCAAACAACGGCGCTGCCCAGCTTTCCAGAACTTGGGCTGCCGTCGGCACTATTCTACCCACGAATGACATTTTGAACAATTGGCAATGCCGCTTCAAAAGCCAGGCACAACTGGCACAACCTAGGCGGTCGCTGAATGTGACAAAGGGACTGTCCCTTTGTCACATCCAAAATATTGCCTTTACGTGTTGATGCACACGGTGTGCAATAATACTCGCACTGTGCAATAGCGCACAGGCTGAGTAACAAGGAGGACGCTTGTCCCAGCTCGAGAAATGCGATCGCCGGTCCCTTCGCTCGCAGCGTGCCCTTCGCCAGGCGCTTGCCAGCGAGCTTGCCGAAAGCGGCGACCTTTCGCGCATTAACGTCGCGTCGCTCACCGAGCGCGCTGGCCTTACGCGCCGCACGTTCTATTCGCACTACCGCGATATTCCTGACTTTATCAACCAGATTGAGGACGGCCTGTTGGCTGAGATTCGTGAGCGCGTGGAGCTCATCACCGCAGCTCAGCTGCCCGATCTTTACCGTAATATCGACGAGCTCGAACCGGCGCCCGGCTCAGTTGAGCTGCTGCGCTATCTTGCGGCAAATCGCGATCTTATTGGTGCCCTACTAGGCCCTGGCGGCGACCCCGCCTTCATTAAAAAGATTATCGATACCGCGCGTGAGGCCGTGGTGCCTCGTGCACAGACGGGCATCTTGGGCCTGGCGCTGGGCACGTTCTTTGACTACTACGTTACCTATGTCGTGAGTGCCGAGGTTGGCCTGATCCAGCGCTGGTTTGAGCGCGGCCTCACCGAATCGCCCGAGGCCATGGCGCGCATTATGACGGTTATCGCCTTTGTGCGTCCCGGCGACCTATATGGCCAACCCATCGATATCAACGTGCCGGAATACGGCATGAAGCTATTGAACTTGCAGCTCGAGGACGCGGCCGACACCGCCGCAACCGTCGAGTCCAACAACTAAGAGGAGAGACAATGAGCAAACTCGTCGAGGGCATTAAGGACCGTATGGTCACTGCCGCGCGTGAGGCTGCACCCGCCGTGGTGGATGCCGCGCAGAAGGCCGCGACCGCAGCTGCCGAGAAAGTTGCCGAGGCAGTTGCCGATGCCAAGAACGCGGCAGGGGAGACGTCCGTCGCTAGCGAGCCCGCCACCGCCGCTGAGCCCGTAGCCGCCGCCCAGGCCCCCGAAGGCGCGATCTTCAACCCCGAGGCCGCCCACGGCAACCTGCACCTGGGCATTGACGTGGGCTCCACCACCGTTAAGCTCGCCGTGCTCAACGACGATAACCAGATCGTCTACGCCAAGTACCAGCGCCACCACACCGACGTCCGTGCCTGCGCCCGCGACCTGTTCGAGGGCGCTGCGACCGTGCTGCCGACGGCCCAAATGACCTGCGCCATCACCGGTTCGGGCGGCCTGCTGCTGTCCCAGTGGCTCGACCTGGAGTTTGTCCAGGAGGTCATTGCCAGCAAGCGTGCCGTCGAGACCCTCATCCCGGCCACCGATGTCGCCATCGAGCTGGGCGGCGAGGACGCCAAGATCATCTACTTTGACAACGGCATCGAGCAGCGCATGAACGGCACCTGCGCCGGCGGTACGGGCGCGTTCATCGACCAGATGGCAACCCTGCTGCACACCGATGCCAGCGGCCTTAACGAACTCGCGGCCAACGCCACCACCATCTATCCCATCGCCAGCCGCTGCGGCGTCTTTGCCAAGACCGACGTCCAACCGCTGCTCAACGAAGGCGCCCGCCCCGAGGACGTGGCCGCCTCCATCTTCCAGGCCGTCGTGACCCAGACCATCTCGGGCCTGGCGTGCGGCCGTCCCATCCGCGGCAACGTCGCTTTCCTGGGCGGCCCGCTGCAGTATCTCTCCGAGCTGCGCCACCGCTTCTACCTCACGCTCAACCTGGACGAGGAGCACCGTATCGTGCCCCAAAACGCTCACCTGTTTGTGGCGAGCGGCGCCGCCATGGCGCACGAGTCCAACAAGCTCAGCACGTTCCCGCAGCTCATCGAGGCTATCGACAGCCTGGGTGACACGCAGGGTGCCGAGGTCGAGCGTCTGGATCCGCTCTTTGCCACCGATGAGGATTTTGCCGAGTTCAAGACCCGCCACGACACCGAGGTCGTCCCCAAGGGCAAGCTCGACGGCTACACCGGCCGCGTGTTCATCGGCATCGACGCCGGCTCCACCACCATGAAGGCCGCGCTCGTGGGCGAGGACGGTCAGCTGCTGCACACCTGGTACGGCAACAACAACGGCGACATCCTAGGCACGGCCAAGGTCATCATGGCCGATTTCTACAACCACATCCCTGCCGGCTGCACCATCGGCCACGTGACCACCACGGGCTACGGCGAGGCGCTGCTCATCGAGGCCCTCAAGGCCGACTCCGGCGAGATTGAGACCGTCGCGCACCTGCGCGGCGCCAAGGCATTCCTGCCCGGCGTCGAGTTCATCCTGGACATCGGCGGCCAGGACATGAAGTGCCTGCGCGTCAAGGACGGTGTTATCGAGCACATCATGCTCAACGAGGCCTGCTCGTCGGGTTGCGGCAGCTTTATCGAGAGTTTCGCCGTGTCAATGAACATGGATGTGCGCGCGTTCGCCGATGCCGCCATCCATGCTAAGGCCCCGGTCGATTTGGGCAGCCGCTGCACGGTCTTTATGAACTCGCGCGTCAAGCAGGCGCAAAAGGAAGGCGCCACGGTGGGCGACATCGCGGCCGGCCTGTCCTATTCCGTCATCAAGAACGCTCTGTTCAAGGTCATTAAGCTGCGTGACCCCAAGGAGATCGGCAGCCAGGTGATCGTCCAGGGCGGCACCTTTATGTCCGATGCCACGCTGCGCGCGTTTGAGCAGCTCACCGGCGTTCATGCCGTGCGTCCCGACATCGCCGGCTGCATGGGCGCCTACGGTGCGGCCTTGCTCGCCCGCGATCGCGCCGGCGCCGACGGCACCTCGACCATTCTTTCTGCCGAGGACATCGCGCACCTCACCGTGACGCAAAAGCATGTCCGCTGCGGCCGTTGCTCCAACAACTGCCAGCTCACCGTCAACGACTTTGGCGGCGGTAGGCGCTTCATTACCGGCAACCGCTGCGAGAAGGGCGCCGGCCACAAAAAGCAGAAGACCGAGGCCCCCAACCTCTTCAAAAAGAAAAACGAGCTGCTCTTTAACCGCGAGGCGCTGAGTCCCGACGAGGCCCCGCGCGGCACCGTCGGCATCCCGCGCGCACTCAACATGTACGAGAACTACCCCTTCTGGCACGCGTTCTTTACGCGCCTGGGCTTTAGCGTGCAGCTGTCCGACCAGTCGAGCAAAAAGACCTACCAGGCGGGCATCGAGTCCATGCCGTCCGAGAGCGTGTGCTATCCGGCCAAGATGAGCCACGGCCACGTGATGAACCTTATCGACCGCGACGTCGACTTTATCTGGATGCCGTGCGTGCGCTGGGAGCGCAAGGAGGACCCGACCGCCGGCAACTGCTATAACTGCCCCATCGTCATGAGTTACCCCACGGCGTTGGCACTCAACATCGACGAGATCCGCGAGCAGAACATCGAGTTCCTGTATCCGTTTGTGCCCTATCACGACAAGACCGAGCTCAAGCGCCGCCTGTATCAGGTGCTCGCCGTCGACCGTGTGGCCGATGCTGAGGCTGGTCGCGGCCGCGTGCGCGGTCCCAAGATCACGCGCTCCGAGGTCGATGCTGCCGTCAACGCCGCCTTCGAGGCCGATGCGCGCTTCCACGAGGACATCCAGACCATGGGTGAGGAGGCCCTTAAGTGGGTCGAGGACCACGGCGGCCACGGCATCGTACTCGCCGGCCGTCCCTACCACAACGACCCCGAGATCAACCACGCCCTGCCCGAGCTTATCTCGAGCTTTGGCTTTGCGGTCTTTACCGAGGATTCGCTCGCGCATCTGGTAAAGCCCGAGCGTCCGATTCGCGTCGTCGACCAGTGGATGTACCACAGCCGCCTGTACGCCGTCGCCCGTTTTGTGACGATGCGCAACGACCTGGACCTGATCCAGCTCAATTCCTTCGGCTGCGGCCTGGACGCTCTGACCACCGACCAGGTGCAGGAGATCCTGGAGGCCAGCGGCAAGATCTACACCGTGCTCAAGATCGACGAGGTATCCAACCTGGGCGCCGCGCGTATCCGTATTCGCTCGCTCATGGCAGCGCTCAAGGACCAGGAGGCCGAGCGCTTGGCCGAGGCCACGGCCGCGGGCGAGGCCTACGAGCAGGGCGATGCCGCGCCGGTGGTGCCCTCTACGGATGCCCCCGCGTTCGCGAGCCGCAAGTACACGTTTGAGGCTCAGCGCGAGAGCGCTTCGACCGCGTGGCCCAAGGTGCCCTTTACCGAGCAGATGCGCGAGGAGGGCTACACCATCCTGTGCCCGCAGATGGCGCCGATCCACTTTGACCTGGTCAAAGAGGTATTCCGCGGTGCCGGCTACAACCTGGAGCTGCTGCCCTCGACCGACCACGACGCCGTCGAGGCCGGCCTGCGCTATGTGAACAATGACATTTGCTATCCGTCGATCCTGGTAACGGGCCAGATTATGGAGGCCATCGAGAGCGGTCGGTACGACCTGTCCAAGACGGCCGTGGTCATCAGCCAGACCGGCGGCGGCTGCCGCGCCACCAACTACATCGCACTCATTCGCAAGGCCCTGCGCGAGAGCGGCCACCCCGAGATTCCGGTGATTTCGCTTTCGGCCGTGGCGCTCGGCGAGGATAATCCTGGCTTTAAGATTACGCCGGCGCTGCTTAAGCAGGCAGTCTACGCAGTGCTCTTTGGCGACGTGATGATGCAGATGCTCTATCGTTGCCGTCCGTACGAGGCTACGCCCGGTGCCGCCAATGCGCTCTACGAGGAGTACATGGCGCGCGCCCGCAAGCTGGCGCCCAAGTTCAACAGGCATAACTACACCAAGTTGTGCCGCGAAGCCATCCGCGCGTTCGACACCATGCCGCTCGTGGGCGAGGGCACCAAGCCGCGCGTGGGTGTGGTCGGCGAGATCCTGGTCAAGTTCCACCCTACGGCCAACAACCATGTGGTCGACGTGATCGAGCGCGAGGGCTGCGAGGCCGTGGTGCCGGGTCTGCTCGACTTCTTCCTGTACTCCATGAGCAACGCCGAGCTGCAGAAGGACGAGCTGGGAAGCTCTGCCACTACGCGCGCGGGCATGCAAGCGCTTATTAAGCTCGTGGACTGGATGCGTACGCCGGTGGAGGAGATGCTCGAAAAGTCCCGCCGCTTTGAGGCTCCCGAGCGCATCGGCACCATGGCCGACAAGGCCCGCACGGTGCTTTCGGTGTGCAACAACATGGGCGAAGGCTGGCTGCTCACGGCCGAGATGCTCGACCTGATCGACCATGGCGCACCCAACATCATCTGCACGCAGCCCTTCGCGTGCCTGCCCAACCACGTGGTGGGCAAGGCCGTGATCAAGGAGCTGCGCCGCCAACATCCCGAAAGCAACATCGTCGCGGTGGACTACGACCCCGGTGCGTCTGAGGTCAACCAGCTCAACCGTATTAAGCTCATGATCAGCGTGGCAAAGGAGAACATGCGCGCCGGCAAGGGCTTTAAGCTCGAGAAGGTGGCGCCGCTCGCGATGGACGAGGTCACCGGCCAGATGCGTGCCCACGACGGCTGTGTGAGCTGCGGCTCGGTCGACGAGAGTGCCGTGGCGTCGGTCGCTGAGCGCCTGGGACGCGGCATTAAGAAGTAACTGGCCTGCTTTGGGCTAGATTTGAGGCAAACGGGTGGCAGCCGTACCGGCTACCACCCGTTTTTGCTGGACATATGTTGCGTAAACACCCCAGCTATTACCCCTTGCGAACTTAGATTTCGGAAGTATGCGGCAAAATCTGAATAGGCCGAGCATACCGGATATGTACAAGCCCTGTACCTGCGGTTTTATTGGCGGAAAACCGGGGTGTGCTCAAGGGTTCCGGAATTTGCCGCATACTTCCGCAAACGACGTCTCGGTGGCACAAAAAATCGCCCTCGGAACCCTGAGATAATGAACATATGTAGCCGTTTGCCGCAAATTACCGTCCGTTTATAGAACCCATGCCCGACGTGCAGCCCTCTTACGGTTGAATAAATACACATCTATGGAATTACGTAAGAGAGGACCGTCCCATGAGCTACAAGACCGTTTGCGTTGCCGGCGGCGGCGTGCTGGGAAGCCAGATTGCCTTTCAGGCAGCCTACTGCGGCTTTGATGTAACGATTTGGCTGCGCAGCGAGGGCAGCATCGGCCGTACCCAGCCCAAGATCGATCATGTGCGCGAGGAGTACATCGCTGCTATCGAGGGCATGGCGGACGGCACGGGCGAGTGGTGCGCCGGTATCGCCGATAGCGACCAGCCTTTCGACAAGGAGACGGCGCTCGCCGCCGTCGAGCGTGCCTACTCCACACTCAAGCTGGAGCTCGATCTCGCCAAGGCAGTGGCCGACGCCGACCTGGTCATCGAGTCTATGGCTGAGGACACCCAGGCAAAGATCGACTTCTACAAGAAGCTCGCCCCGGTTCTCCCGCAAAAGACCGTCATCGTCACCAACTCTTCCACGTTGCTGCCGAGCACCTTTGCCAAGTACACTGGTCGCCCCGAGAAGTACCTGTCGCTGCACTTTGCCAACTCTATCTGGAAGAACAACATGACCGAGGTCATGGCCCAGAGCCAAACCGACAAGCGCTACTTCGACGAGCTCGTCGACTTCGCCAACGACATTCGCATGCTGGCGCTTCCCGTCAACAAGGAAAAGAATGGCTACCTGCTCAACTCCATGTTGGTACCGTGGCTGCTTTCGGGCCTCGACCTGTATGTCTCGGGCGTCAGCGACCCCAAGAGCATCGATCTCGCGTGGACGCGCGGCACCGGCGCTCCCAAGGGTCCGTTTCGCGTATTCGACACGGTGGGCATCCAGACGGCCTACAACATCGTTATGCAGTATCAGAAGGTCCCGGGCCTGGTGAGCCCGCTGCTCAAGAAGATGATGATGCCCTACAACTTTAAGGCCATGGCATCCGTCCTCAAGAAAATGCTTGACGAAGGCAAGTTGGGCGAAAGCTCGGGCGAGGGCTTCTTCAAGTACTAACAATGATCCCTCGGGGACGGAGGAAAACGGATCATTTTTTGTCGCCAGCAGTGAGAAGATGGACCCAGAAATAGAAAGGAGTGGCAATGGGCCGGCTCGGGCTTTGAGGACAAGTTACTGCAGGCCCAGGGCGATTCTTCGCTCAATGCGGGCCAGCACAGCGTGACGTATCTGCTGAGTTCTGACACGGGAACGACCGGTTGCTACCAAGTGCTGCTGTACGACAACAACTTTGGTGCGGCCGAAAGCTATCCCAAGTTCGACTGGGGCCAGCTGGGCGCCGCGGTGGTGACCGACTACAACAAGGGCACGCATTCGTTTGGGCGCATCTTTACAGTGGACGAGGCGGCCCGCACCTACGAGCTTGTGGACCAGATCGCGGTGCCGTTCTCGGGCTACGTGAGCAGCGCACAGCGCGTCGGCAATTCGAACAGCATGCTCGTGGCATCGGGCCAGACCAAGACCTTTACGGAGTACGATCGCTATGGACTGCCCATCGCCACCTACGAGATGGAAGCCGAGAAGTACATCTATCGCGTGTACAAGTACGAGCTGTAGGGCCGCGCTTAGGTTTGACCAATGGAGTATGAAAACACGCCGTTCGCCGATGCCCCCTCCGCGAGTGGCAGCCATATGGTTTGATATCAGAAACATATAGTTGTCGCCAGCCTGCTGGCTACGTTCCCCCTGATATCGGAGGTTCCAGGTATGTTTCGCGCTCCGTTAAACAACTATCGGTTGGTCTAACATGGGTCGCCGTGCTATTTCGATAACCCTTGCAGTGGTCTGCCTGGCTGTGCTCCTGGGCGCTACAGGGCTGTTTGCTATAAGCCGGGAAACGTCCTATATGCAGGAATGCGCTTCCGAAGGGTTTGCCATTGACGGTTACTATCGGGACGACGAGACGAGTCTGGAAACCCTGGCCTTTCTTGAAGAGGATAACCATCGGTGGCAACTGGTCGACAAAGACGGCAGCTGCGTTGACGGGCAGTTTAAGCGTACGGATGACCCCAACATCCTGATATTAAAGAAGGAAAACGGCGAAGAATTCGGCACGGTTCACGTTGCGTATATATCGCGCCGACGCAATCAGGGGCAGATTTACCTAATTAGAAATACTGAGGTGACCCGTTTTTATCTTGTGAGCACCGATCCGGCGTTTACGGTGGAGTCGGGCGATGTCAATCCGGACAGTTGATTCACGGCAATAAAGCAGCGAGCGGGGCGCGAGTGTGAACTGCACCCCGTTATTTGCTCGTGTTCGTATCGCGTCTGCGCCGCGCCGCGACTTGCGCCTGTGCACGAGAGCCATTCCATGCTCCGCATTACTCCACATCAAATTCCACGCGATCGAGTTCGGGCACGTTGAGGTCGATGAGCTTGCGGGCGATACGGCGGTCGTGTGCCCCAAGCGCCTCGCTCGTTGTCACATGGGCGACAATCTCGCGCTCGACGATGCCTTCCTCATCGCCTTCGGTGGCCGAGGTTTCGACGGCGACGGTGTAATCCTTAAAGACTGGCAGCACCGCGGCAAGCTCGCGCGTGGTTTCGGTGACGCCGTAGCCGTCCTGCACGCCGGCCTGCGCCGAGCCAATAGAGCCCGCCGTCATAACGATGCAGGGGATGGCAAAGACTACCGTGCCCACAATGATGCGGCGGCGCACCTTGCGCGATAGCTCGTCGACCTCGGCGTTTTCTTCAGCAGTCACAATACCGTCGCCGTTCAGGTCGCGCTTGAGCGGCACGCGCAAAAGAAGCAGAACGGCTTCGGCGGCCAGCGCGATAAAGACCACGTTGACGCCAAACTCATAAAGCGCCGAGAGAAACAGTGGCCCGCTTGCGATGGCGATGCCATAGCCCGCCGCGCACAGGGGCGGCATGAGCGCGGTCGCCACGGCCACGCCGGCGATGAGTGTGGCGGGTTCCTGGTCGCGCGAGTTGCCCAGGCCACCCGCAAAGCCGCCCGCGAGCGCGACGGCAAGGTCCCACACGGTGGGCGTCGAGTTGTCGACGATGGCGGCCGTGGCGGCGCCAAGGGGCGAGAGCTTAAAATACAGCGTGGACGTGACCAGGCAAAAGGCCATCTGTAGAGCCAAGCCCGCGACGGCTTCGACGGTAATCTCGCGGTCGAGCGTGGCAATGCCGTATGCCATGGCAAGGACCGAGCCCATGAGCGGGCAGATGAGCATGGCGCCTACAATGGCGATATCCGAGTCGATATCGAGGCCGATGCTCGCGATCAACATGGCAATGATCAAGATGCATAAGTGTGAGCCAGTCAGGCGCGCCCCGTTTACAAAGCGCTTGCGAATCACGTGATAGGGCGCGCGTCCCTCGCGAATGTTGAATGCCCGCTTTAGAAAGCGGCTTGCGTTCTCCATGGCCTCGCTGTGGGCGGGGCGGATGCCATGGCGCCGATGATGGCGCTCGCGCAGTCGCTTGAGCTGTTGTTTATCGAGTTCCATGTCCACCTCGTTCTGGCACGTGCCGCGTATCCCGCCCGTCGTCTTTACTCTACACCGCGTTGAGCGAGGTGTCAGACAGGGTTTGTTGACCTGGAAGTCAGGCCAATCGGCATGACTAAAAACGCCGTGAGGATCATAAGAGTCAAATAGACAAAAAAGCGCGGGGCCGGATGGTCTCCGACCCCGCGCTCTGCACGGGTGCGTTGTTATTGGGTTTAGCCCAGCAGGCTCAGGCCAACAGAGACAAACGCCAGGATAACGCCGACGATGGACTCGCCACCGAGCAGGCCGCTGGCGACAACCAGGCCCTGCTCCTGGAAGGCGGCATCCTTGGCGGTCTTCTCCTCGTCCGAAAGACCGGCCTCGGCGTCGCGGTGTGCGGCCCACTTGTCGTAGGCGAGCTTAACGCAGGAGCCCAGGAAGGCCGTGAGCGACATGTAGAACGGCAGGTACACGCCCAGGCCGATCATCATGGCCGGAATGCCGAGCCAGTACATGACGATGCCGGCGATAAAGCCGCCCGCAAACCACGGTACGCTCGGGATGCCCGAGACCATGGTGGCGACCACGCTTGCCTGTGCGGCCACAAAGCTCTTGTCGGGACCGAAGGCGTCCGGACCATAGGCGGTGACGAGCGCGACCATGACGGCGGCAGCGACCAGGGCGCCCACGATGCCGCCGATGGCCTGGCCAACCCACTGTGCGCGCGGGTTGGTGCCCAGCACGGCGCCAGCCTTAAAGTCGTTCATGACGTCGCCCGCAAGGCCGCACGCCACGGCTACGATGCCGGCGATAAAGAACAGTTTGACCTGAGCGAGCTGCGCGAAGGCGGCAACGATGAGCATGACGATGAGGCCGAAGATCTCCATGGGGTCGATGCCCGTCTGGCCGCAGCTCTGCGCGCTCATGATGGTGGTGACAAAGGTGAACAGCGTGACGATGACGGCCGGAACGGGGCCAAGGTCGAGCACGATGGCGATGATCACGGCGATGGCGGCAGCGCCCAGGCCGATGATACCGGCGTCGAGCTTAAGGGAGCCCGAGATGAGCGACTGCTCGTCGGTGTCGGTGGAGCTGTCGGCGGCGAGGCCGCGGACGATGCCGGCGACCTGCGGCAAAATGTCCTTAAGGACGACGGCGACGCCAAAGCCCATCATGAGGCCCATACCCAGGGACTTAACAATGCCTTGTGCGGTCATAACGTCAAACAGACCGGCAGCGGTGCCGCCGACGATGATGCCAAAGTTGCCCAGCAGCGCGCCGGCAAACCAGAAGGCGACGGGGGCGAAGCCCACGAGGAAGCCGATGGACAGCAACATGGGCGAGTTGTAGATGGCAAAGGTCACGCCGGGGATGTTGAGCGAGCACAGCATGCTGGGCACCACGCCCAGAGCGTCGCGAAGCACGCTGTAGATGCCTGCGATGGCCATGGAGCCAAAGAGCTGCTTGCCGGTCTTGCCGCCGGCCTCGGTCGCGCGCAGGGTCTGAGCTGCAGCGTTGCCGGTGGGGAACTCCAGCGCGGCGTCCACGATAAAGTGACGGTGGATGAGTGCCGTGGCCAGCAGGCCCAGGATAGTGCCGGCGAGTGCGACGATAAACATGTCGAGCCAGCTGATCTGGTCGGCATAGCCCAGCATCCAGGCGCCCGGGATGGTAAACGCCAGGCCGCCGGCGACCATGGCGCCCGCGGACATGATGGTGTGGGTAACGTTGGCCTCGTTGAGGCTGGCGTTGCCCATGAGCTTCAGGAAGAACAGCGAAATGACGGCAGCGAAAATGATCGGCCAGGGGAGTGCGCCCATCTTGAGGGCCGTGTAGGCCGAGCTCGCCGTGATGATCACGCAGCCAAGGACGCCGATGACGACGCCGCGCAGCGTGAGTTGACCGCGCATCGAGGTGCGGTTCGAGGGATTGCTCATATAGAACTCCTTTGCGTATATCCGCTTCCCCCGGGAGCGCCGCTACGGATACGGCGCGGGAAGTCGGGTTACCAAGGGCCGCCGCGTGAGCTCGCAAACGACCGCGCACCAGTATAGCGGCAAGGTAGTCATTTTGGGACGGGGCTATTTTAGCTACCCTTTGACAGTCGACGAATTATCTGGGATTGGGGCAAATATCAACCGACATATTGGGGTAGCTAAAATAGCCCCGTCCCAAAATGACTACCTGGGATGGCTGGTTCGGGTAGGCGATATACTGCTGGGCAGACGAAAGGAGCGCCGACGATGCTTAATGGGTGCGCATATATATTGACGGTCGACGTGGGCAACACGTTCATTCGCTTTGGCCTGTTTGCCGAGGATTCGGCCGCGGCGCAGGAATGTCCGCTTGCGACGTGCGAGATCACCACGCCGTCGAGCATCACAGCAGACGAGGCGCGCATGCGTCTCGTGCAGGTCATGGCCGCACTGGCGGCCGATGCGGGCATGCCGGGTGTGCTCGTACCCGCCGCGGCCGTGCTGAGCTGCGTGGTCCCGGCGCTCGAGCGCCCGTGGAAGGCGGCACTTTCCCGTACCTGCACGGGGCGCGTGCTCACCGTGGGGCCGGGCCTCAAGACCGGCATACCCGTGCACTACGATGACCCGGCCGAGATTGGTCCCGACCGCATCGCCGACGCCGTGGCTGCCCGCGCCGTCTACGGCTCGCCGTGCATTGTGATCGACCTGGGCACGACGACCAATATCGAGGTGATCGACGCGCACGGCACCTTTGTCGGCGGCGTCATCGCGCCCGGTCTGGCGCTCGGCGCCCGCTCGCTTTCGGCGGCAGCAGCGCGCCTGCCTCAGGTTGAGCCCTCGGCGCCGACACACGTCATCGGCCGCAACACGCGCGAGGCCATGCGCTCGGGCGTGGTTTTGGGCGAGGTAGCCCGCATCGACGGCATGCTCGACATGGTGCTTGCCGAGATGCGTGCGACCAAGGCCGCGGGGGAGGGCGATGTGCCCATCGTCATTACCGGCGACGATGCCGAGGCACTTGCGGCGCTGGTCGGCCATAGCCTGACGGTCGACGACGCGCTGACGTTGCGGGGTCTCGCCGAGCTCTACCACATCAACCAAAAGCCCCGTCGCGCGTAGGGCGAGGAGCTGGTGGGATAAGCGCCCCTACCTTTCACCTGCTACAATGGGTCAAACTATTGCGATTTCGGAGGTGTCTGCCATGTCGGACGATCTTCATCAAACCGCGTCGGGCAAGCGCCGCGACGTCATTAGCTGGGATGAGTTCTTTATGAGTGTGGCCATTGCCGCGCAGCGCCGCAGTAAGGACCCCAACACGCAGGTGGGCGCGTGCATCGCCAACACCAACCACCGCATCCTTTCGGTGGGCTACAACGGTACGCCCTCGGCGCTCAACGACGACTTTTTCCCGTGGGGCACGAGCGACGACCCGCTGCAGGATAAGCACAACTACGTGGTGCATGCCGAGGCAAACGCCGTGCTTAACTACCGCGGCTCGCTTAAAGACCTTGAGGGTTCCACGGTCTACGTCACGCTGTTCCCGTGCCACGATTGCGCCAAGATTCTGGCGCAGGTAGGTGTAGGCGAGGTTGTCTACCTGGACAACAAGTATGCCGATACCGACGACGGCCGTATCAGCCGTCGCATTCTCGACTCCTGCGGCATCAGCTACCGCCAGGTCATCGTCGATGTCCAGATTGGTACCGGGGGACAGGCTCAGCAGTAGCGCGTGCCAACGCCAGCTGGCGGCAAAACAGCCAAAAGAGCCCCGTCCCAAATTGACTACTCGTGAAAGTCGCGTCTGCGCGCATGGACGGCTCGTGAGCGGGTACATGGCTGTAGTAACATAGCTTCTGTCCGCGGGCGCGCCCGCGTTATTGTGAGAAAGGAGCCCCTGTGGCTGTTAACGAAGAGCTGCTTAAGAAGGTTCTTGAAGAGATTCGCCCCAACCTGCAGGCCGACGGCGGCGATATGGAGTATGTGGGCGTCGACGACGAGGGTGTCGTCAAGCTGGAGCTGCAGGGCGCCTGCGCCGGCTGCCCCATGAGCTCGCTGACCCTTTCCATGGGTATCGAGCGCATTCTGAAGGAGCATGTGCCCGGCGTTACCCGCGTTGAGCAGGTCAATGCTTCCGGCGAGGCCGAGGACCTGTACGACGAGTACGCGCCGTTCTAAGATGCGAAAGCTGCGGACGGTACGCTCCGTATAGACGTTACGCCCAAATATGCGGCTGCGAGCGCAAGGCCCGTGGCCGCATTTGTATGTAGGGAGCAGGGGGATCGATATGCTCAACGACCTCTACCATATGCTTGATCCCGTCGCGATCTCGGCGGGCCCCATCACGATCTACTGGTACGGTCTGGCCTATGTGGTCGGCGCTCTGCTCACGGCGATCGTTATGTACCGCACGCAGCGTCGTTGGGGCTTCGACATTACGATTGATGACCTGACGAGCGTCGTGGTCGGCGCGGTCTTTGGCCTCATCATCGGCGCGCGCCTGTTCTACGTCGTCTTTTACGGCGATGGCTACTATTGGACTCACCCGCTCGAGATCTTTGCCACCAACGAGGGCGGCATGAGCTTCCACGGTGGCCTGGTGGGCGGCATCTTGGGCGGCATCATCGTGTGCCGCATGTACAAGCTTGATGCATGGACCGTCGCCGACCTTGCCGTGATCGGCGCCCCGCTGGCCCTGTGCCTGGGCCGTTGCGCCAACTTCGTGAACGGTGAGCTGTGGGGTAAGCCGACCGATCTGCCCTGGGGTGTGGTCTTTGGCGGCACCGCGGGCGATATGCCGCGTCATCCTTCCCAGCTCTATGAGGCATTCCTAGAGGGCATCGTGCTCTTCTGTTTTTTGCAGGTGCTCAGCCGCAAAAAGCCACTACTGCCCCAGGGTACGTTTATGGGCGTGTTCGTGATGGGGTACGGCATCGTCCGCTTTCTCGTTGAGTTCGTGCGCGTGCCCGATGCCCAGCTGGGTTATCTACTGGGAGGCGTCATCACCATGGGTCAGCTGCTGAGTCTGCCGCTTGTGATCGCCGGCCTGGCGCTCATCATCTTCGCCCGACATCGCAATCGCCCCCAGCGCATCTACCTCGACGCCTAACCAAGACCACCACAAAGGGGACAGGCACCTTTGTGGTGGTCTTGCCGAGTTTGATAGGTTTCTAGAAAGGCTTTCGGACTGTGAAGGATTCCGACCTCTCCACAACGGCTGCGCGCGACGCTGCCCGCATCGTCTGGTTTAAGCGCTACCCCGCCAAGCAGACGCTCATCGCATTTTTGCTCGCGCTGTTGGCGACCACGGCGTTTTCCATCGATCCCGCCCCGGTGTCGAGCAACGCGGTCTTGGCGATTGACCCCAAAGCCTCGGGCATGCTGTACGTGTGCTACGAGGTGCTCCTCTCGTTTGCCGGCCATACCGACGCGGTCATGCTGCTTGCGCTTGCCTGCCTGCTCACGCTGCCGTTTCGCTACGTGTTCTTTGGCCGCGGCGACGCTTGGCGTCCCTCGGTGATCCTTCCGTCGCTGTTCTTTGCCGTCTGCATGGTGTTTGGCCGCAGCTACGACCTCACCGATTCGGCCGAGATTGTGCTCGGCGACAAGGCCCGCATCATCTGCGCCTGGATAGGCGGTGCGGGCTGGATGCTCTTGGCGGTCGTTGCCTTCTACCTTGCCTTTGAGTGTCTAGATTGGCTGAGCTCTCGGCGCATTCCGTTTTCCGAAGCGCACTTTGGCCGCGTATGGCGTGTGGCTCACGCCGTGCTCTCGGTCCATCCCTTTGCCGGGCCCTTCCTGGTGCTTATGATCGCCTGGGCGCCCACGCTCATCGCTTCGCTGCCTGGCCTTTTTATGGGAGATACGGGTGCGCAGATTCGCCAGTGGTTCAACTACCCCAACGGCACGAGTGACTATCTGCGTCTGCTCAATCCCAATGTGTTGCTCAACGGACATCACCCCGTGGTGCACACGGCTATCATCGGTTCGTGCGTCCAGCTGGGGCTTTCACTGTTCAACAGCGCCAACGCGGGTCTTGCCATCTACACCTGCGCTCAGTTCGTCATTACGGCCGCCTGCATGGCCTATTCCATCTCGTCGCTGCGCAAGCTGGGCGTGAGCCTGCCGGTCCGCGGCGTGACCTTGCTGTTCTTTGTGTTTATGCCCATGTTCTCCAACTATGCGGCCCTGCTTACCAAAGATGTGCTGTTTGCCGACGCGTTTTTGGTGCTGTTGGTGCAGACCGTGAAGCTCGTGGCCTGCGGCCTGCCCCGTCGCGATGCCAATGCCGAGCGTGCGGGCGAACAGAGGCCCGTGCTCTTTGCGCGCCATGACTGGCTGCTGCTCGCTCTGGGCGCCATGGGTTCCACGTTTCTGCGTAACGGCGGCCTGGTGTTTCCCCTGGCGGCATGCGTAATCGCGGCGGCGTTTTGCGCATGGGACGCGCATGTGGCTCATCGTGCAGCCAGGCAGACTGGTGCTGCGCCTTCGGGCGCCACGCCGCGCTTCCGCTGGGTTGGCGTCCTCGCGGTGCTCGCGCTCTGCCTTGCCTCCAACATGTACTTCACCAAGGTCTTTATGCCGGCGCATGACATCACGCCTGGTTCCAAGCGCGAAATCCTCTCGATTCCGTTCCAGCAGACGGCTCGTTTCGTCCAAAAGCACGACGGCCTCAACTCGGGTGTCAACCCCACGGTTAAGGAGGACGGCACCATCGTGGAGGCTCCTTGCGACGGCTTGGTGACCGACGAAGAGCGTGCCGTGATCGACCGCGTGCTCAAGTACGAGAATCTGGGCCGCCGTTACAACCCGGATAAGTCGGACGCCGTTAAAAATTGCTTTAACGAGTATGCCTCGCAGGAGGACATCAAGGCCTATTTTGAGGTGTGGGCCCAGATGTTCAAAAAGGACCCCGGGTGCTATATCTCGGCGCTCATCAATAACTACTATGGGTATTTTTATCCGAGCGCTCGCGACGCATGGGTCTACAGCACGGCGCGCAGTGCCGAGATCATGGCGAAGCCCGATAACCTCAAGTACTTTGACTTCCATCCGGTCGATAGCAAGGTTGTGCGCTGGTGCGACCACCTGATCAACCTGTATCGCGTGGCAGTACAACGCATCCCGTTTATCTCGCTCACCATGAGCTCGGCCACCTATGTGTGGATCATGATCGCCGTGGTGGTCTATCTGCTACGTCGTCATTCGTGGCGCGGGCTGGCCATTTGGGTGCCGCTGCTGGGCGTGCTCGCCGTGTGCCTGATCGGTCCCTGCAACGGCTCGACCTACATGCGCTACCTGTATCCGGTCATCGCCTGCATGCCCTTTGCCATCGGCGCCACCATCACCCGCAGCGACCTCCTCTGGTCCTAATTTGGTGCAAAGGGGGCAGGTTGCTTTGCACCAAGGGGGCTGTATCATCACGACGCCTTCATTTTGGGGTTTATCTCGCAGGCCAGTAGGTATATCATAACGACGTTTGTTTATATTGCCCGGGCATCTGCGCTGGGCTTTAGGTCGAAACCGATAGGAGACACGTATGTCCGGACACTCTAAGTGGGCCACAACCAAGCATCGTAAGGGCGCGCAGGACGCCAAGCGTTCCGCCCTCTTCTCCAAGCTGAGCCGCAACATCACCGTTGCTGCCCGTCTCGGCGGCGACCCGCTGCCCGAGAACAACGCCAGCCTCGCCGCTGCCGTTGCCAAGGCCAAGGCTCAGTCCATGCCCAAGGACAAGATCAAGTCCGCTATCGACAAGGCCTTCGGTTCGGGTGCCGACGCCGCCGTCTACGAGAACATCGTGTACGAGGGCTACGGTCCCGCCGGTGTCGCCGTCTACGTTGACTGCCTGACCGACAACCGCAACCGCACCGCCGCTGATGTCCGTTCCGCCTTCTCCCACGCTGGTGGCAACCTGGGCACCTCGGGCTCCGTCGCCTTCCAGTTTGAGCGCAAGGGCCAGATCGTCGTCGCCAAGGAGATCCTGGACGAGAACGCCAAGAAGGAGACCATGATCGCCAACGGTCCTGCCGGTGACGAGGATGAGTTCATGATGGCCATCGCCGAGGCCGGTGGCGAGGACTACGAGGACGCCGGCGAGGAGTGGATTGTCTGGACCGCTGCTAACGACGTCATGGCTGTCTCCAAGGCGCTCGAGGAGCAGGGCGTCCAGGTCAAGGGCTCCGAGACCACCATGGTCCCGACCACCCCGACCGAGGTTTCCGGCGCCGACGCCAAGAAGGTCCAGCGCCTCATCGACCGTCTCGAGGAGCTCGACGACGTCCAGGACGTCTACAGCACCATGGACATGACCGACGAGGTCATCGCTGCCCTCGAGGAGGAGTAGCGCCCACACGGGTTAAGCCGTGCATATCTGGGCATAATGAAGCGAGCATGCAAGCCTCGTGGAATAGATGAGCCGGATCCGCGTGCGTACAGCACCGGACCCGGCTCTTTTATAATGATGCGAACCGTTTTGCATTCTGTGGACCGAAACCTGAAGGGAGCGCGCGTGCGCGTACTCAAACGAGCCCTAGCGATCGTGTATCTTGCCGCCGCCATCGCGGCGCTGGGTACGCTTGTCTGCCAGTTCTGGGGACCGTATACGTATCGCTTTATGCTGCTGTTGCGTGACACCATGCCTCGCGTCGTCGTTACGGTGTGCGCCGCCATTGTGGCACTTGGCGTGCTCATCGGGTTTTTCCGCCTGATGTTCGCGCGTCGCGAGCCGTCCTGCGTGCATCCAGCGGGGGAGCGCAATATCGAGGTCACCCTCGCAGCGCTTTCCTCGTGCGCCCGTGCCGCGGCGGAGTGCGATGATCGCGTGATGGTTGAGCATATCGAGGCGCGCGTTCAAGGCTCCGACGAGTCGCGCGTTCGTTTTAAGGTCGAGGCCATCGCACTCGATGACAAGGACGTTGCCGCTCTTGCCACCTCGATGCAGCAGCGCATCGAGAAGGCCTGCGACACCATGCTCGGCACGCCGGGCACGACCGCGCGCGTCCGTTTTTTGCCGTCCAAGACTACCGTCCAGACCGTGGAGGTTTCCGGTGAGTGATACCAATCAAGACAAGACCGCCCGCACGCCGCGCCTGACGATCGACCAGAACGCTACGCCGGCAGGCGAGTCCGCCGACACCAAGCCCGAGGCCGGCGAGCAGCACGACAGCGCCGCCAACGACTTTGACGAGGCCATGGGTCTCATCAAAGGTACGGGCGCTGCTATCTGGAGCTACGCCGTGCGCCACCCCAATACTACGCTCGGCGCCTTGGCAGGCTTTATCCTCGCCGTGCTGGTACTTACGTTGGGTCTGTGGGACACGCTCGTCATCGCATTCTTTGTGCTGATCGGCGCCGTGATCGGCCAGATTCGCGACGGCGAGAACGGTATCGTCAACTTCTTCGGCCGTCTGTTTAGCGGCCGCTAATATGAATTCGACTGTCGCATCTGCGGCAGGCATAAGGAGGAACCATGGCTTTTAACACGAAGGTCGATGTGGCCGATACCGAGCTCGAGGCGAATGAGGCCGTCGCGGATGCCGGGGACGTGACGCTCGAGGACGAGGCACTCGTCGAGGCCGAGTCCGATACGGACGAGGACAACGAGGAGATGGACGAGGAGGCGGACGAGTCCGAGGACTCGCTGACCTATTCCAACGGCGTGATCGAGAAGATCGTCGCCATGGCCACCCGCGAGGTGCCGCACGTCCTGGGCATGAAGGGCAACCTCATGCACTTTGTGCAGGAGCAGTTTGGTGCCGAGAACCTGACCAAGGGCGTGACGGTCGAGGTCACCGATGACAACCGCGTGGTCGTCAACATCTCGGTCATCATCGAGTACGGCGCCTATGCGCCTGCGATCTTTGACGACGTTAAGGCGCGCGTCACCGAGCGTCTGGCCGCGATGACCGGCCTTGAGGTGGCAGGCGTCAACCTGCGCATCGAGGATGTCATCACCCCCGAGGAGTACGAGCACCGCACCAGCCAGCACGAGTAACCTACCAAATAGGGACAGGTTTGTTTCGATGGGTTTTACCTGCGAAAACGCTAAACGGTCGACCGCGCAAGCAAAAGTGCGGTCGACCGTTTTCTATATGCCCCCGATGCAGGCATACCGCTCGTCTAACTAAGGGTTGCAATCTTCGCGTTCCGCGTTACCCTAATGGGCGCATTGTTTCCAAATTGTTAACGAGGGGTTGCCGTAATGGCCGACGAACACGAGACCGAAAGCAAGGCATGGGCGATTGAAGCCGCTGCGGCAGAGGCGGCGTCGCGTGCCGCCGAGGAGATGCATCGTCCTCCGGTGGTGCCGATGGAGCGCGTTGTCGGTCGCGAGGATATCGAACGTGGCGAGCGCGCCGGCCGCAAGCGCAGCCAGGAGCCAGGCTTTCCGCGCTTTTTTGCCGAGCTCAATCTGGGCCTGGTCCTCACGGCGTTCGCCATCGTGGCCTTTAAAACCCCCAATCACTTTGCCTTCGGCGGCACCTCGGGCGTGTCGGTCATTCTTTCCACGCTGTTCCCGACTCTGCCCGTCGGCGTCTTTATGTGGATTATCAACGCGGTCCTGGTCATCCTGGGTTTTATCTTTTTGGAGCGCAAGGCAATCCTTTGGAGCGTCTTTGCCTCGTTTGCGCTTTCGGCCTACGTCTCGCTGTTTGAGCTCTTCATTCCGACGGATGTTTCGATGACGGGCGATATGTGGCTCGACCTGTGTTTTGCCGTCATCTTGCCGGCGCTGGGCAGTGCCATTGTCTTTGACATTGGCGCCTCCACGGGTGGTACCGACATTCTTGCCATGATCCTCAAGCGCCGCACGACGCTCGAGATCGGCCGTGCACTGTTGCTGGTCGATATCGGCATCGTGACCATCGCGGCTTTCCTGTATGGCCCGCGCGTCGGCCTGTACTGCGTGCTCGGTCTGTTTGCCAAGACGCTCGTGGTCGACAAGGCTATCGAGAGCATTCACCTTCGTAAGGTCTGCACGATCATTTGCTCCGAGCCCCTTAAGGTCGAGGAGTTTATCGTCAAGCATCTCAACCGCACGGCAACGATCAGCCGTGGCTACGGTGCCTTCTCGGGCAAGTGCGTCACGGTGATTATGAGCGTGCTGAGCCGTCGCGAGGCAGTACAACTGCGCCGCTATACCCGCGAGATTGACCCTGGCGCCTTCATCACCATCGTCGATAGCTCCGAAATCGTCGGCAAGGGCTTCCGCGGCACGAACTAGCCCGGGCGTACCCTTCGAATCATTGAATAAAGCCACCTGCGTTGCAAATCGGTCATCTTGGGGTATTTGTCCCCACATTGGGCGATAATGATGCCAAAGACATCGTTTGCGATCCAGGTGATTCGCTCTAGATACGAAGGGATGATTTCGATGTTCTGTTCGCAGTGTGGCGCCCCCATGGGCGATAACGACAAGTTCTGCGGCGTGTGCGGTGCCCCTAATACCGAGGTTAAGGCCGCCGGTCCCGCTCCGCAAGCTCAACCTCAGCCGCAGGGTCAGCCGTTTGCCCAGCCGCAGCCGCAGCCGTTCGTTGCGCCCCAGCCGGCTATGAACGCGCCCAAGGGTTGCATGGCTCAGGCCTTCAACGACATGCTTAAGGTTCCCGGCGCCTTGGTTCGCGTATGCCAAATCGCCTTTTTGCCGGCGCTGATCTGTGTTGTCTCGGTGCTGGTGCTGTTTATCCCCGTTATCGGCGGTATCGCAGCGGCCATTGGCTTTTTGCTCGCGTACGTGGCAAGCGTGTGCGGCGCGGGCTTTGCCATCGAGTGGGGTCGTGACCTGTCGCTCAAGGATGATAACGGCATGGAGCGTCCGCTGCTGCGCTCGACCTCGTTTGGATTGGGCATTTTCTCGTCTGTCATTACGAACGTGCTCCGGCTCATAGCCATTATTCCGGTGATCGGTGTGGTGTTCTCGGTGCTTGAGAGCGCTGTGATCGGTGCCGTTGGCTCGTACTATTACTACGGTTCGAGCGGCCTCGAGGGTGCACTCATCGGGTCGATGGGTCTGCTTGTCTTTGCCATGATCGTGTCGGTGGTACTGGGCATCTTCTTTAAGATGTTTGGCGATGCCGCTGTGATGCACTTTGCAGTCGCCGGCCGCGTGGAGAGCGCGTTTTCGCTCGAGAAGGTTTGGAAGTCCTATAAGGCCAACCTGGGCAAGTTGTTCTGCGCATCGATTCTCCCCGAGTTTTTGACGGGCATTGTTTCCAATATCATCACTTGGGTTTTCACCGCCATCTTTGGTTTTGTTGCCGCGCTGGGCATTAGCAGCTATGGCTACTACGGCTACTATTCTCGTCCTTCGGGTCTCGAGGCAATCATCACGGGCGGCGGCATCACGCTCATTCTGTTCTTGATGATTGTTGCCTTTGTCACGGTGTTCCTGACTGTGTTTGGCAAGATGCTCAAGTATCGCGCCGTTGGCTATTGGGCGGTACGCCATGCCAGCGAGTGGTCCGACGAGGATACCGACGACGTCCTGACGTTTGTGCTCCCGGGTGAGAAGAAGCCTGCTCCTGCGGGATTCAATCCCACGGCCGCCACTGGTGCTGCACCTGCTCCGGCACCTGCCCCTGCACCCGCGCCTGCACCTGCTCCGGCACCTGCCCCTGCACCCGCACCGACGCCCGAGGCGACGCCTGCGGAGCCCGATTGGGATGCCGTTGCCACGCCGGCGGATGAGCCGGGCGATAATCCTGCTGCCGAAAACAATCAAACCGAATAGTCGGTCGAGGCGCCCTGGGCAACTGAGCCCGGGGTGCCTTTTTCTGCTGCGAAAGCAAGAAAATGCCCGTGAAAACGGTTGCAGCAAAATTTCTCGGAAATTGGTCAATGTTGCGCAACAACGTCGCGGCTATTGTTGAGAACATAGACGTGTAAGGTTTGAAGGCGTGCAACGCCTTAGGAAAAGGAGAAGCTTATGTTCTGTCCCACTTGTGGTTCTCCCATTTCGGATGATGCCAAATTCTGCCCCGTCTGCGGTTCTGCCGTCGGTGCCGCTCCCGCTGCTCCTGCTCCGCAGCCCGCGCCGCAGCCTGCACCTCAGCCCCAGCCTGCTCCGCAGCCCACGCAGATTCAGCCCACTCCGGTTCAGGCAGTTCAGCCTCAGCCTCAGCAGCAGTACGCCGGGCAGCAGCAGTACACCGGTCAGCAGCAGTATGCTCAGCAGCCTGCACCTGCCCCGATGGGCTATACTCCGATTAAAACCGACCGTGGCGTGATCGGCTGGCTCCTGCTTTCCATCGTGACCTGCGGCATCTATTCATATTACTTCCTCTATTGCCTCGCCCGCGACATCAATGTCATGTGCCAGGACGACGGCGATTCCACGCCGGGTCTGGCAGCATTTATCCTGCTGTCGTTCGTGACCTGCGGCTTCTACGCACCCTACTGGTACTACAAGATCGGTAACCGCCTGCAGGCTAATGCTCCTCGCTATGGCCTGATGTTCCAGGAGAACGGAACCACCGTTCTTATGTGGCAGATCGTCGGCGCGCTGCTGTGCGGCCTTGGCCCCATCTTTGCCATGAACATCATCATCAAGAATACCAATGCCATGGCAACGGCTTACAACGTCCGTCTTGGCGCTCGTGCCTAACGATAAGAGCGGCGTGAACAGCTCCCAGGGACATAAGGGCGCGGCGGAACTCATTCGCCGCGCCCTTTCTTGCATCGGTGTGCTCTTTGTCGCCTGGCTCGCACTCTACCTGCTCGATATTGGCTGCGTGTTTCGCCTGATGACGGGCATCCCTTGTCCGGGATGTGGCATGACGAGGGCCTGGCTGGCAGCACTGCGCCTCGATTTTGCGGCGGCCTTCGCTTATCATCCACTGTTTTGGGTGGTGCCGATTGCGTTTGTGCTCGCGTTCGTGCGCGAGGAGGTGACGTCGAGCAAGCTAAAGCGCGGCATCGACATTGCGGTTATTGTTCTGTGCGTGCTGGTCGTTGCCGTATGGATCGTGCGCCTTATCAACCCGGCAGACGCGGGCCTGCTCTTTGGCGGCCATGCGCCCGCCGGAGTCCCCACCGATATCATTCACCTCGAAACCCCACGCTGGCTCACCATCCTTCGCTCTTACTTGTCGTGACGGAGGACGCGCTAGAAAAGCGGTCGACACATAAGCGGGGGCGAATGTTGAGATAACGTTCGCCCCCGCTTTGCTATAGCCAGGTTGTTATAGGTGGGCGTGACGGCTACTCGCCGTGCTTCTCATCGTGGCGAGCGGCGGCACGGGCATCGTGGATGCCCTTGATTGCGGCATGGCGGGCGGTGCGGGCGTCGTGCACGGCGTCGCGGGCCTCGGCGGCAGTTGCCTTGGCAGAGCGCAGCTTGGCTGCCAGGTCCGGATTGGTCTCGGCAACCGCGGCGATCGTGGGGCCGTCGAGCTCTTCTTGCGTGGGCTCGGCCAAAAAGTCGATGACATACTGAGCGGCTACCATGGAGCCCTTGGCGAGCACGCTCTCGTCGATCTTATAGAAGCAGGAGTGCTGGGCATAGGTGGCGCCAATCTGGGGGTTGCGCGTGCCAACAAAGGCGAGCACGCCCGGTACGCGGCGCAGATACTCCGAGAAGTCCTCGCCCGAAAGCGTGCCGCGGTAATGGCCCTCGCTCGCGGGACCCAGGCACTTGAGCACAGCTTGGCGGCAGCGCTCGCTCGAGGCGGCATCGTTTTCGACCTTGTAGTTGGCGATGGTGTAGTCGGTGAGTTCGGCCTCGGCGCCTAGTGCTGCTGCGGTGTGCTCCACGATGCGGCGCATAAGCTCGGGCATCTCCTCATGCGTCTTGTCGCCATAGGTGCGCACCGTGCCGGCGAGGTAGGCCGTGCCGGCGATAACGTTGCGCGCGGTGCCGCCATGCAGTTCGCCGACGGTGATGACGGCGGGTTCGTAGGGGCTGATCTCGCGCGAGACGATGGTCTGCAGGGCGTTGACGATTTCGGCGGCAACCATAACGGCGTCGTGGCCGCGCTGGGGCATGGCGCCATGGCACGAGGTGCCGCGGACATCGATGCGGAACCAGTCGGTGTTTGCCATGCGCGGACCGGGCTCGCAGCTCACGGTGCCGGCATCGACCTCGCTCCAGATGTGCGCGGCATAGGCGCCGTCGACGCCATCGAGTACGCCCGTGCCGATCATGAGCTTGGCGCCCTGGCCGTTTTCCTCGCTGGGCTGGAATACGATGCGAATCTCGCCGTGGATGTCATCGGTCATGTGGCGCAGAATCTGCAGAGTGCCGAGCATCATGGCGATATGGCAGTCGTGACCGCAGGCGTGCATGCAGCCCTCGTTGACGCTGGCGAACTCCTCGCCGGTCTGCTCGGTGACAGGCAGGGCGTCGATGTCGGCGCGCAGCAGGATGCGGCGGCGCGGCGTGCCGTCCTCGCGGTAGGCATCGGGCGCGGTGCCGCGGAGCGTCGCCACCAGGCCGGTCTTGAGCGGACGCTCGTAGGGGATATTCATGGCGTCGAGCTGGTTGGCGATGTCGGAAGTCGTGCGCTCCTCGGCAAGGCTCAGCTCCGGGTGCTTATGGAAGTGCCGGCGCTGCTTGATGATGTAGGGTTCAAACTCGGCGGCGATATCTCGGATGGCCGCGGTGACGTCGTCTGCCGCGCGAACCTCGGTTGCCGCCATAATCTGCTGTGCCTTGGTCTTCGTCATGGTCGATTTGCTCCTTGCTGGGTTGATCGCAAAATCGTACAGGCTCTCTCCAGTATGCCACCTGCCGCTAGGGCTGGTAAAGTTGCCGTTTGCCGCTTGGGGTTTTGTTGCAAGGGCGGGGGAGTACACTCGGGGGTGTTGAATTTCCTGCCAGAGATGGGGATGCCCATGCAACATATCGATCGGATTATCCGCTCCAAGAACGTCTTTACCGCGCAAGACGGCATCGATGCCGCCCGCGAGCTGGCGATTGCCATTGCGGGCGATCGTATCGTCGCGGTCGGCACGCCCGATGACGTGATTGCCGCCGCCCCTGCTGCCACGCCGGTAGTCGACTACGGCGAGCAATTCATCTGCCCCGGTTTCCATGATGCGCACCTGCACTTCTTCCATACCTCGGTCGGTTCCTCGCCGTACATGCTCATGGATATGGGCACGTCAGAGGCGGCACTGGTGCAACATGCGCTCGAGTTTTCCCAGGGCCTGCCCAATGACGCTTGGGTCGTGACCCAGGGCTGGCGCGATTACCGCTGGGATCCGCCCGAGCACCCTACCAAGGCTTCCCTCGACGCCGCCTTCCCCGATCGCCCCTGTGTTATGTATTCGGGCGATGGGCATACCCTGTGGCTCAACAGCCGCGCACTCGATGCCCTCGGCGTGACGCGCGACAGCGAGCCTCCGGCGGGTGGCTGCTACGACAAAGACTCAAACGGTGAGCTTACGGGTATCGCTCACGAGGCTGCGGCCATGCAGCTGCTGCCGCGCTGTCTTGAGTGGCTGGGCGAGGACCGCATCGCGAGCGCTTACGCCGACCAGATGAAGCGTATGGCCGAGCAAGGCATCACCTCAATTTGCGATATGTCGCTCATGCCCATGCCGGGCTGCGACTTTATTCGCGACGATGTTTACGACAAGCTGCAGGCCGCCGGCAAGCTGGGCATCCGTGCCCATCTGTTCCCCACGCTGCTGGATGACCAATCGCGCTTGGAAGAACTTCAGACCCGCTACGCGAACAACGCGCTGCTCTCGGCGCCAGGCTTTAAACAGTTCTTCGACGGCGTGTCGAGCGAACACACGGCATATCTCACCGAGCCCTATACCAACCCGCGCTTCCCGGGCGACCAGGGCCGTCTGACGGTTCCTGCCGAGCGTATGCGCAAGCTGGTCCTCGCTGCCGCGGAGCGTGGTCACACCGTGCGCATCCACGTTATCGGCGACGGTGCCATCCATGCTGCGCTCGATATCTTTGAGGAGGCGGCAGAGCTCTACGGTCTGCCGCCGCACGGTCACAACACGCTCGAGCATCTGGAGAATTTGCTGCCCGGTGACATCGACCGTCTGCGCAAGCTCAACGTCATTGCCTCGAGCCAGCCTTGCCACATCACGCTCGACCCGGGTGGCCCGGAGCGCGACCTGGGCCTGGAGCGCAGCCGCATCATGTGGCCGTTTGCGACCTATAAGCAGCGCGGCATCCGCCAGGCCTTCGGCACCGATAGCCCCATCACAGCCGTTACTAGCATGAACGTGCTCTACACGGCTATCACGCGCCAAGACCCCCGCAGCCACTGGCCTGAAGGCGGCTGGCTCCCCAGCGAGCGCATCGACGCGGCTACAGCTCTGCGCAACTACACGCTTGGCAGCGCGTACGCAGCGGGCGACGAGCAAAACCTCGGCAGTCTGGAGCCCGGCAAATACGCCGACCTGGTAGTCCTGGACCAAAACCCGCTCACCATCGACCCCCAAGAGCTGCAAGCCACCAAGGTTCAGGCCACCTACCTGGCAGGCAACTTAATCTACGAGCGTTAACCCCACATCCCACCCCTCAGTTGCGGTGAAATACGGACTAAATAACACCTCAACAGCCAAAAACAGTCCATATTCCACCGCAACTTAAGGGGCACGTTTCAGCAACGTGCCCCTTTCTTGTTCGCACCATCTGCATCGCCATTTTGCTGCACTGACTTTTCTGAATACCGGGCCCGAATTAGTTAACCTGGCTTCCGGGGCGGACCGGAGGGCATGAAGTTTGTCGCGAGTTCCGCACGCAAAGGAAAGCACTTAATGTGCTTTCCGTCTTGCGCAGGACTGTAGAGCAGCAAACTTCATGCCCTCCGGTCCGCCCCGGGAGCCACCGCTAAGTTATCCCCCGGCATTCAGAAAATCTAAGTGCCAAAAAATAAGATTTTTTGACTCCGTGTTGTATAACCCGCCATTCGTGGGTACCATTCAACGCGTACGCAAACGAAGTAGGGTAACCCGCACGGTTCAACCGCGCGGCCCACAAAGGAGGAAACAAGCATGTCGTCTTTGAAGCCGCTTGCAGATCGCGTCCTGGTCAAGCCCGACGAGGCCGAGCAAAAGACCGCTTCTGGTCTGTACATCGCCAGCAACGCTCAGGAGAAGCCGCAGCGCGGCACCATCGTTGCCGTTGGCGCCGGTAAGGTCAACGACAAGGGCGAGCACATCCCCATGGACGTTCAGGTCGGCGACGTTGTCATCTACGGTAAGTTCGGTGGCAACGAGGTCAAGGTCGATGGCGAGAAGTATCTGCTGATGCGCGCCGACGACATCTACGCCGTCGTCGAGGCCTAGTCTCGTCAGAATCTCTGATTCGTCTTTGAACGCGTCCGCCGTATAAGACTCGGAAACGGCGACGCGAGTCACATTTCTTTTGGAGGATTACCTACCATGGCAAAGAACATTACGTTCAACACCGATGCCCGCGCCAAGCTCGCCAAGGGCGTCAACACTCTGGCCGACGCTGTTACCGTCACCATGGGCCCCAAGGGCCGTTACGTCGCTCTGCAGCGCACGTTCGGTGCCCCGACCATCACCAACGACGGCGTTTCCGTCGCTAAGGAGATCGAGCTTGAGGACAACATCGAGAACATGGGCGCTCAGCTGGTGAAGGAGGTCGCCACCAAGACCAACGACACCGTGGGTGACGGCACCACCACCGCAACCCTGCTCGCTCAGGCTATCGTCAACGACGGTCTGCGCAACGTCGCCGCCGGCGCCAACCCGCTGGCCATCCGTCGCGGCATCGACAAGGCTGTAAACGCCGCTGTCGCCGAGATGAAGAAGCAGGCCAAGCCGGTCGAGACCAAGGAGCAGATCGCTTCCGTCGGCACCATCTCCGCCGGTGACCCCGAGGTCGGCGAGAAGATCGCCGAGGCCATGGAGGTCGTGGGCAAGGACGGCGTCATCACCGTCGAGGATTCCCAGACGTTCGACATTACCATCGACACTGTCGAGGGCATGCAGTTCGACAAGGGCTATGTCTCCGCTTACTTCGTCACGGACAACGACCGCATGGAGGCCGTGATGAAGGATCCGTACATCCTCATCACCGACCAGAAGATCTCCAGCGTTCAGGACATCATGCCTGTTCTCGAGGCTGTCCAGCGCGCCGGCCGTGGCCTGCTCATTATCGCTGAGGACATCGACGGCGAGGCTCTGCCGACCCTGGTCCTCAACAAGATCCGTGGCGCTCTCAACGTCTGCGCCGTCAAGGCTCCGGGTTACGGCGATCGCCGCAAGCGCATCCTCGAGGACATCGCCGTCCTCACCGGTGGCCAGGCCGCTCTGGACGAGCTGGGCGTGAAGGTCGCTGACATCACCGCCGATATGCTCGGTACCGCTAAGTCCGTCACCATCTCCAAGGACAACACCGTCGTCGTCGGCGGTGCTGGCTCCAAGGAGGCCATCGACGCCCGTATCGCTCAGATCAAGGGCGAGATGGAGAACACCACCTCTGACTTCGACCGCGAGAAGCTCCAGGAGCGCCTGGCCAAGCTCTCCGGTGGCGTTGCCGTCATCAAGGTCGGCGCTGCTACCGAGTCCGAGCTCAAGGAGATCAAGCATCGCGTCGAGGACGCCCTGCAGGCTACCCGCGCTGCTGTCGAGGAGGGCATTGTCGCTGGCGGCGGCGTCGCCTTCATGGACGCAGCTCCTGCGCTCGACGCTGTTGAGATCGACGACCCCGAGGAGAAGATTGGCGTCGATATCGTCAAGAAGGCTCTGACCGCTCCGGTCGCTACCATCGCCAAGAACGCTGGTTTTGAGGGCGCTGTCGTGGTCGACAAGGTTGCCGAGCTGCCCGCCGGCCAGGGCCTCAACTCTGCCAACGGCGAGTGGGGCGACATGATCGAGATGGGCGTCCTCGACCCCGTCAAGGTCAGCCGCGTCACCCTGCAGAACGCTGCTTCTGTCGCCAGCCTGATCCTCATCACCGAGGCCACCGTCTCCGATGTGCCCAAGAACACTCAGCTTGAGGACGCTATCGCTGCTGCCACCGCTGGTCAGCAGGGCGGCGGTATGTACTAAGGCCGACAAGGTCTAGAACTCCCACCGGGAATCCGGGGGCGGGACGGGGGCTTCTCTCCGGAACGTCCTCGGACATGCAAAGAGGCTCCGCATCGCGCTTCGCGCTGCGGAGCCTCTTTGCGTCCT
>URMZ01000013.1 GCA_900549025.1 uncultured Collinsella sp. | reverse complement strand
TGCCCAGTTGACAAAACTATAGGAACACCCCCCTGCAGCGGTAACACAGGGCCCGTGCTGGACTTAGTTTTCAGAACATTCCGCAGACCAGGAAACCCCCTTATCCGCAGCTCCGAAGGAGCAGGATAAGGGGGTTTCCATGGTCGAGGACGTTCTGAAAACTAAGTCCAGCACGGGCCCGGACAAACAACCGACTACAGGTCGATGTGCGATTCCTTGATCGGGAACGGCTCCGCGAAGTGACAAGCGCAGCAGTGGCCCGGGGCAACTTCCTTAAACTCGGGAAGCTTCTCGGAGCAGATGCCCTGCGCGATCGGGCAGCGCGTGTGGAAACGGCATCCGGTCGGCGGATCCAGCGGCGACGGCGGATCGCCGGCGAGGATGATGCGCTTGCGGGTCTTCTGGATATCAGGATCGGGAACCGGCACGGCAGACAGCAGCGACTGCGTGTACGGATGGTGAGGCTCGCTGTAGAGTGTCTTCCAGTCCGAAACCTCGACCATCTTACCCAGATACATAACGGCAACGCGATCGGAGATGTGCTGCACGACAGACAGGTCGTGAGCGATAAACAGATACGCGGTACCGAACTTGTCCTGCAGTTCCTTAAGCAGGTTCAAAACCTGAGCCTGAATGGACACATCCAGAGCGGAAACCGGCTCGTCGCAGATAATCAGCTTTGGCTTCAGCGCAAATGCGCGGGCAATGCCGACACGCTGACGCTGACCGCCGGAGAACTCATGAGGATAACGGTTGATGTGCTCGGGGTTCAGTCCGACAACGTCGAGAAGCTCGCGGACACGCTCAATGCGCTCTTCCTTGGTGCCCACGCCGTGAATGGTCATGGGCTCGGAGACGATCTCGCCGATGGTCATACGGGGATTCAGCGAAGCATAAGGATCCTGGAAGATAAACTGCATCTCGCGACGCATGTCCTTGATCTCATGCTTGCTCATCTCGGCAACGTCTTTGCCCTGGAAGAACACTTTGCCTGCCGTCGGCTTGGTCAGGCGCATGATGGTGCGACCCGTCGTGGACTTACCGCAACCAGACTCACCAACCAGACCAAAGGTCTCGCCCGGATAAATCTCGAACGAAATATCATTTACTGCAGAGACAACACGCTTGGAGAAGCGCTTGGCGAACATGCCGGACTCAGCGGGGAACTCCTTAGAGAGGTGCTCGACCTTCAGCAGCGGAGTACGCTCGTTGGTATCTGCCATTACGCCTCGCCTCCCTTCTTGGAATCCTTGCGCGTACGGGACGTCTCAGGAGCGTTCTTGAGGAACTCGGGGTCACCGGAGTAGTGGCACGCAGAGTAATGACCAGACTCGGTGACAACGCGCTCGGGGCGCTGCTTGCGGCACTTGTCCGTCGCATAGGGACAACGAGGAGAGAAGACGCAGCCCTCAGGCAGGTTCATGAGCGAAGGCGGGTTGCCGTGAATCGGCGTAAGCGGCTTCTTCTCTTCGATGGCCTGCTCCGGGATGGAGCGGATAAGGCCCCAGGTGTAGGGGTGGCGACTCTCGTAGAAGATTTCCTCAGCAGTACCGAACTCGACGGGACGGCCGGCGTACATAACCATGATCTTATCAGCCATATCGGCAACGACGCCCAGGTCATGGGTAATCATGATGATGGCGTTGCCGTTCTTCTCCTGCATTTCCTGCATGAGCTCGATAATCTGAGCCTGAATGGTAACGTCCAGAGCCGTCGTGGGCTCGTCGGCAATCAGGATATCGGGATCGCAGGCAAGAGCCATAGCGATCATGACACGCTGACGCATACCGCCGGAGAACTGGTGCGGATACTCATTGACGCGCTTCTCGGGCTCGGGGATACCCACGAGGTCCAAAAGCTCGGTAGCGCGCTTGAGCGCCTCCTGCTTGGAGTAGCCACGGTGTAGACGAAGGCCCTCGCCCACCTGCTTGCCGATCTTATAGACCGGGTTCAAGGAGGTCATAGGATCCTGGAAGATCATCGCGATGTCGTTGCCGCGAATGTGCTGCATCTCCTCCTCGGTCATCTCGAGGATAGAACGACCGCGATAGCGAACGTCGCCGCCCTCGATCTTTCCCGGAGGCATCGAGATAAGACCCATGATGGTCATGGCGGTCACGGACTTACCGGAGCCGGACTCACCGACGACGCCCAGGGTCTCGCCGCGATCGAGCGTGTAGGAGACACCGTCGACAGCGCGAACAACGCCGTCCTCGGTGTGGAAATACATCTTAAGGTCATCGACCTCGAGCAGATGCTGGCCCTCGGGAACAGGCTGGTCCTTCAGGTCCACATAGTTCTTGTTCTTCTTCATCCTTATGCGTCCTTCATCTTGACGTCGAGGGCGTCGCGCAGACCGTCACCCAGCAGGGTGAAGGCGAGCACCGTCGAGAGAATTGCCAGACCGGGCATGATCATCATCCAGGGAGCGGTCAGAAGATACTGCTGACCGTCCTGAATCATGGAGCCCCACGAAGGCGTAGGCGGAATAACGCCCATGCCGAGGAAGGACAGAGCGGACTCGGTCAGAATGGCGCCACCAATGTTCATGGTCGCGTAGACCACGATGGAGGCGACGGAGTTCGGGAAGATGTGACGTACGACGATACGAGCATCGGATGCACCCATCGCGCGCGCAGCATCAACATAGTCATTTTCCTTGACCGTCAGGATCGCGGATCGGAAGACGCGCGCAATCGAAGGCCAGCCGAGAATACCGATGGCGATAAAGACGTTCTGAAGGCCACGGCCGATAACGGCGATCATGGCGACAACGAACAGCACGTACGGGAACGCCAGGAAGATGTCCGCACAGCGCATGATGATCGTATCCCAGATGCCGCCGTAGAAACCGGCCAGAGCACCCATGACCAGACCAATTAGCGTGGAGATCGCGGTGGCCATAATTCCGACGGACAGCGAAACGCGCGCACCGTAGATAACGCGGACGAGAATGTCGCGACCAAGGGCGTCGGTGCCAAACGGGTGCTCTGCACACGGAGCCAACAGCGACGTCTCGGCCATAGTGGTCGAGTCGGAAGCCGTCGGGGAACCGAGCCAGGGCTTAGCCCACAGATCTGCAGTCAGGGCAACCACAACGACGATGATGATCCAGCAGACACCGATAACGGCGAGCCTGTTCTTACGAAGACGCTTAAAAGCGTCGCCCCACAGCGTGCGGGACTTGGCGGGAGCAGATGCGGCCTTGGTGGCGGTAGCCTGCTCCTGAGACTGAGAATCAGTTTCCTGCATGAGACGTACCTCCCTTAGGCCTTATCCGACGGACCGCCAAGGCGGATGCGCGGGTCGAGGAATGCATAGCTAATGTCGACGAGCAGGTTGATCACCATGACGACGACAACGATGAGCGTAACGCCGCCCATAACGATGGGCCAGTCACGCATACTAATGGCGCGATAGACCTCATAGCCGATACCGGGCCAGTTAAAGACCGTCTCGGTCAGGATGGCGCCCGAAAGCATGCCGCCAAAGTCGACACCAATATAGGTAACGACGGGGATGAGTGCATTCTTAAGCGCATGCTTGATGATGATCGCACGATTGGAGAGACCCTTGGCCTTTGCCGTGCGGATGTAATCCTGGTTCATGACGTCGAGCAGCTGCGAGCGCATAATGCGCGCAGCATAAGCGGTCGAAACCGAAGCCAGCGTAATGGTCGGAAGCACATAGTGCATCCAATCCTGATACTGAGAGCTGGAACCGCCGGCACCCGAGATCGGCATGGAGATTGCACCGCCCGTGGCGTCCTTGAGGATGACGCCAAAGAACAGCTGCAGCAACATACCGAGCCAGAAGGCCGGGACCGCAACGAGGATCGACGTGGTGAGCGTTACCAAAATATCCCAGAAGGAATAACGCTTTACCGCCGAAATGATACCCGCACCGATACCCATAATTGCCTCGAGCACGATGGCGCACGCGGCAAGTTTGACCGTATACGGATACTTCTGGGCAAAGATTTCCGTAACCGGCAGCTTGCGCTGATACGAATTGCCCAGATCGCCATGAAGCAGGCCGTTCATGTAATACAAGTAACGGTCCACGAGCGACGTTTGAACGGGGTCGCCGTTCTCGTCAAGGATCGCGTTGCCGTCCTCGTCCGTCTGGACCAGGTGATAGCGGACGCGAAGCTGAAGCTCCACCTCGGGGGACAGAGCCTTGTCTCCACCGATCAGCTTGATCGGATCTCCCGGCACGATATTCTGGAGGGCGAACAGAATCAGCGTAACGCCCAAAAACACCGGGATGAACTGAAGCACACGTTTAACGATGTACTTACCCATACCACTCCCCTATCTAGGGATTAACCTAAATGGGATGCCGATCGCCAGACCGGCATCCCAAAATTACCATCAGCCAGTTTACCCCAGGTTAGGGAGAACTGTATGTTTCCCATGAGGTCTACGTAAATACTTGACCCTCACGGAAGCTGCAAACTCTTAGGCGAGCTCAGCGGTACCCAGATCGGCGTGCTTCTGCGGATCGACATAGAGGTGCTTAATGCGATCGGAGCCGGCGATGGTGTGCGTGTAGAACATAATCGGGATGACCGGGCAGTCGGCAGCGACCATTGCGTCGGCCTCCTGCATCTTAGCGACGCGCTCCTCGTCGTCAACAATAGTACGAGCCTCGTCGACCTTGGCGTCGAACTCGGGGTTGTTGTAACCGGAGCGGTTGTCGCCACCGAGGGAGTCGGAGTGGAACAGCGGATACAGGAAGTTGTCCATGATCGGGTAGTCGGCAATCCAACCCAGACGACCGAACTGATAGTTAAAGTTCTGATACTGCTCGAGCACGGCAGACCACTCAGGGGTATCGGAGACAGCGGTAACGCCAACCTTGGCGAGGTCACCGATGATGGACTCCATGATCTCCTTGTGACCGCCGTCCTGGTTGTAGGACAGGGTCACGCTAATGCCACGATCGCCGTTAGCGCCAGCGGGAGCAACCTTGTCGAGGTACTCGTTAGCCTTGTCGACATCGTAGGCGCAGAACTCCCATGCGCCCTCCTTGTAGCCATCGATGCCCGGAGGAACAATGCCGTCGGCAGGGGTACGGGTACCCTTGAAGATGGTCTTGCAGATGGCCTCACGGTTAATGGCCAGGGAGATGCCCCTACGCAGGTCGGCGTTGTTGAACGGCTCGGCCGTGGTGTTGCAGGTCAGATAGTACGTGGAAGGCTCGGCGCCGAGCAGCATGCGCTCGCCGTCACCCATGGTGTAGCCGTCCTTGGACACGCCGCGATCCTTCTTGGCGGCATCGATCTGAGCGACGGGAACGTCGCAGACATCGAGGTTACCGGCCTGGAACTCTTTGTAAGCGGTCTCCATGTCCTTGATGACCTGGAAGTGGATGCCATCGATCTTGGCCTTGTCGCCATAGTAATCGTCGAACTTCTTGACGTTGATCTCCTGGCCATCCTCCCACTTGCCGTCCATCATGAACGGGCCGTTACCGACCGGGGCAAGATAGAAGCTCTTGACATCGGACTCGGCGCACTCGGGAACCGGGGCCAGAGCCGGATGAGAGGCGACGAAGGGGAAGTCAGCGTAAGCGGAAGACAGCTTGACGACGAGGGTCTCATCGTCGGGGCAGGTAACACCGCTGAGCTCGGTAGCGTTACCGGCAAGCAGATCGTCATAGCCCTCGACCATGGAGAGGTGATAGGAGACCTCGGAAGGGCCGTACTCGGTAGCGACAGCCGACTTGGTGTTGACCAGACGCTCCCAACCGAGCTTGAAGGACTTGGAGGTAACGTCGTCACCGTTGTGGAACTTGGCCTTCTTGATCTTGAAGGTAAACTCGGTGGCGTCGTCGTTGGACTCAAAGGACTCGCAAGCCAGCGGAACGATCTCGCCCTTCTCGGCGTCGTAAGAGGTCAGAGCGTCAAAGAGCTGGTACTCGACCTGAGTGCCCTGGTCCTCCTGGACGTTGTAGGGGTCGATGCAGACCGGGTTGTTGATGTAGAAGTTCAGCGTCGAACCGGACTCAGAACCGGAAGCGTCGCCGCCCTTCTTGCCGCATGCGGCAAGAAAAGCCATGGAGCTCGCAGCAAGGGTACCGCCAACGAAGGCGCGACGACCCATAACGGGCTGGTGGAACATAGAATCAGCCATGCCATCCTCCTTATGAGATAGGACAAAGTGAGTTCGGCCGAGCAACGTCGAGGCAGCCCGATCGAACCGTTCAAACGCGGTTCGCTGCTATGGCTGGTTATGCACAACGGACCAACGTTTCGCAATACAGTAGCGCATTTTATGCACGATTTGGGGCTAATTCCGGTTAACGGTCGAGAATTTCTTTAGTTGGGCGAAGTATGTGGGGATATTTTGACTCTGTTACAAATATGTAAACAAAAAGGGTCCCGCACTTGCGGAACCCTTTTCAAGTATTTATGCGGCTCGTGCTTAGAAGCCGACGATGCCCTGCGGGAAGAAGAACATGCACAGGACGACGCACACGGCAAAAACGACGGCCATAATTACCGTCAGGCGATCGAGGTTCTGCTCCATGACGCCCGTGGCAGAGCTGGAGTTATACAGCGAGCTAGCGATCATATCCGAAACGCCGGTGCCCTTACCGGAATGCATCAGGACGAGAATCGTCAGCGCCACGGCAGAGACAGCCCAAACGACAAACAGAAGAATCTGGAACGGACCCATAGATAAGCTCCTTAATGAGAACAGTTTAAACTCCAGTACTGTACCACAATCCCCCGCTCTCCCCTACCTGCCACTCAAGGACGAGGTGGAAATGGCAGAAATACCAAAAAGGGGATTGTCCGGTTGTGGACAACCCCCTTACTAGAAAACGGTATTTGTTTTCTATTAGGCCTCGGTGGCGAGCACGCGACCCGTCATCTCGGCGGAAGGCTCAATACCAGCCATGGTGAGCATAGTCGGAGCGATATCGGAAAGACGGCCATCCTCGATACCGGTGAGCTTGGCCTTCTCATCAACGATGATGAACGGCACACGGTTGGTGGTGTGAGCAGTGAACGGATGCTTAGAACCGTCGGAAGCAACGTCAAACATGTGATCGGCATTGCCGTGGTCGGCGGTAATCAGCGCAAAGCCGCCCTTGGCGAGAATCGCCGGGACAACCTTGGACAAGGCATCGTCAACAGCCTCGACGGCCTTAACGGCGGCGTCGAAGACACCGGTGTGACCAACCATGTCGCAGTTCGCGAAGTTCACGATGTAGAAATCAGCGCGATCCTCGTTAATAGCGGCGACGAGTTTCTCGGTCACCTCGGGAGCGCTCATCTCAGGCTGCAGATCGTAGGTAGCGACCTTGGGGGAAGCGACGAGTACGCGCTCCTCGCCCTCCTTGGGCTCCTCGATGCCGCCGTTGAGGAAGAACGTCACGTGGGCGTACTTCTCGGTCTCGGCGGTGTGCAGCTGCTTCAGGCCGTTGGCGGCGATAACGTCTGCCAGGACGTTCTCGGGGAACGTCTTGGGGAAGGCGACCTCGACGTCAAACGTCGGATCGTACTCGGTCATCGTCACAAAGTGCGAAAGCTTGATCTGCTCGCGCTCAAAGCCGTCGAATTCCTTGTCCGTGAACACGCGGGTCATCTGACGAGCGCGGTCGGGACGGAAGTTGAAGAAGATGGCCGCGTCGCCCTCGTGAATGCCCTCGTTGTGGGCAGCGAAGGGCTCGACGAACTCGTCGCCGCGCGGGTCCTTCTCGTAGTAGGCCTTGATACCGGCAACGGGGTCGGTATCGGCATCGGACTCGTTGACCATGACGTCGTAGGCGCGCTGGATGCGCTCCCAACGGTTGTCGCGGTCCATCGCCCAATAGCGACCCGAGACGGTGGCAACGCGAGCGTCGCAACCGGTCTCCTCGGAAATCTTGGCCAGGAAGGCGCAGAACTCGCTCATGTAGCCAGCACCGGACTGCGGGTCGACGTCGCGGCCATCCATGAAGGCGTGGACGCGAACGGTCTTGACACCGTGCTCGGCAGCCATCTTGACCAGAGCCTCGACGTGGTTCATGTGAGAATGAACACCGCCAGGGCTCATAAGGCCCATGAGGTGGAGAGTCTTACCGTCAGCCTTGACGTCGTCCATAGCCTTGACAAAAACCTCGTTCTTGGCGATGGAGCCGTCCTTGATGGCGTTGTTGATGCGCGAAAGCTCCTGGAACACGATGCGTCCGGCACCGATGTTGAGGTGACCCACCTCGGAGTTACCCATCTGGCCATCGGGAAGACCCACGTCCTCGCCCGAAGCGCCGAGCGTGGTGTGGGGGTACTTCTCGTACAGGCTATCAAGGAAGGGCGTCTTGGCAGCGGCGACGGCGTTCTCGCCATCGGCCGGAGCAAGGCCACAGCCGTCCATGATGATCAGGAGTGCAGGAAGATGACGCTGTGCCATATGTCCTACTCGCCTGCCTTGACGACCATAGAGGCGAAGTCGGCAGCCTTGAGCGAAGCGCCGCCCACGAGGGCGCCGTCAACGTCGGGCTTGGCGACGAGCTCAGCGATGTTGCCGGGCTTGGCGGAACCGCCATACAGCACGCGGATGCCGTTGGCGAGCTCCTCGCCGAACATCTCCTTGAGGGTCTCACGGATAGCGCCGCAGACCTCCTGAGCGTCCTCGGCGGTAGCGGTCTTGCCGGTGCCGATGGCCCAGATGGGCTCGTAGGCGACGACGACCTGCTTGGGGCAGGTGATCTCAAGGCCAGCAAGGCCAGCCTTGACCTGGTTCACGACGTGCTCGACATAGGTGCCAGCCTCGCGGACCTCGAGGGACTCGCCGCAGCAGAAGACGGGAACAAGACCGGCGGCAACGAGGGCCTTGGCCTTCTTGTTCTGATCCTCATCGGTCTCGTGGAAGTAATCACGACGCTCGGAGTGACCGATGATGCAGTAGGTGCAGCCAGCGGACTTGAGCATGTCGCAAGAGGACTCACCGGTGAAGGCACCCTTGGCCTCCCAGTACACGTTCTGTGCACCGAGGGCGATGGGGGCAGCCTGAATGCGGTCATGAACCGTGGTGATATCGATGGTCGGAGGGCAGACGAGCACCTCGACGCCAGCCGGAACCTCGGGCAGAGCCTGAGCCAGCTCGTCGGCGAGCTTGGCGGCCTCGGCGACGTCGTTGTTCATCTTCCAGTTACCAGCGATAAGAAGGGTGCGATTAGGCATCGAGAAGCGCCTCCACTCCGGGCAGGGCCTTACCCTCGACGAGCTCCATGGAAGCGCCACCGCCGGTGGAGATCCAGCTCATCTTGTCGGCCAGGTTGAACTTGTTGACAGCTGCGACGGAGTCGCCACCGCCGATGATCGAGGTGCAGTCGGCCTCGGCGACAGCCTCGGCGATAGCCTGGGTGCCGTGAGCAAAGTTATCGAACTCGAAGACGCCCATGGGGCCGTTCCAGAACACGGTCTTGGCACCCTTGACGGCCTCGGCGTAAAGCTCCTCGGTCTTGGGGCCGATATCCATGCCCTCACGATCGTCGGGGATAGCGTCGGAAGCGACAACCTCGGGGACAGCGTCCTCGCCAAAGTGATCGGCAACGCGGTTGTCGATGGGGAGCAGGATCTTGACGCCCTTCTCCTCGGCCTTCTTGAGCATCTCGCCGGCGCGCTCGACCCAGTCCTCTTCCTTGAGGGACTGACCGACGGACAGGCCCTGAGCCAGGAAGAAGGTGTAGGCCATACCGCCACCGATGATCAGAGTGTCAGCGGAGTCGATAAGGTGATCGAGAACGCCGATCTTGGAGGAAACCTTGGAACCGCCGACGATAGCGACGAAGGGGCGCTCGGGCTCGGCGAAGATACCGGTCAGCGTGTCGACCTCCTTCTCGAGCAGGAAGCCAGCGACTGCGGGCAGGTAAGCGGCGGGGCCCACGACGGAACCCTGGGCGCGGTGAGCGGTGCCGAAGGCATCGAGAACGAAGACGTCACCATAGGAAGCGAGCTTCTTGGCGATCTCAGGATCGTTCTTCTTCTCACGCTTGTCGAAACGGACGTTCTCGAGAACGAGAACCTTGCCCGGCTCGACGGCGGCGACAGCCTCAGCAGCCTTCTCACCGTAAGTGTCGGCGACAAAGGCAACGTCGAGACCAGAGAGCTCAGCGAGCTTCTTAGCGACAGGCTCAAGGGAGAGCTCAGGCTGGAAGCCGGTACCCTCGGGGCGGCCGAGGTGGCTCATGAGGATGACGCGAGCGTTGTGCTCAACGAGGTAGTTGATGGTGGGCAGGGCAGCCTTGATACGGGTGGTGTCGCCAACGACGCCATCCTTGATAGGCACGTTGAAGTCAACGCGGACGAGAACGCGCTTGCCGTCGACATCGATGTCGCGGACGGTCTTCTTGGTAAAGGCCATGTTTGCTTCTACCTTTCGTACGTGTCTGCCTCCCATTACGGCAGACGATTTCCTATAAAAAGGGCGCGACCCTAGGGTGTAAGCCCTATGAGGCCGCGCCCTTCTTTAGACGCTCAACGAGCTATTCGCTAAAAGCTAAATTAAGCAACGAACTTCTCGAAGTACTTGATGGTGCGGACCATCTGAGAGGTGTAGGAGTTCTCGTTGTCGTACCAAGAGGTGACCTGAACGAGGGTCTGGCCGTTGCCGAGGTCAGAGCACATGGTCTGAGTGGCGTCGAAGATGGAGCCATGGGTCTCGCCGATGATGTCGGTGGAGACGATGTCGTCCTCGTTGTAACCGAAGGTCTCGGAGATGGTGGCAGCGTAGGCCTTCATAGCAGCGTTGACCTCGTCGACGGTGACCTTCTTGTCAACGACAGCGTAGAGGTTGGTGATGGAGCCGGTCGGCGTCGGGACGCGCTGGGCGGCACCGATGAGCTTACCGTTGAGCTCGGGGAGAACCAGGCCGATAGCCTTGGCAGCACCAGTGGTGTTGGGGACGATGTTGACGGCGCAGGCACGGCTACGACGCTTGTTGCCCTTGCGCTGCGGGCCGTCGAGCGGCATCTGGTCGCCGGTCCAGGCGTGAATGGTGGTCATGATGCCGGACACGATGGGAGCGAAGTCGTTCAGACCCTTGGCCATCGGGGCGAGGCAGTTGGTGGTGCAGGAAGCAGCGGAGATGATGTTGTCCTCAGCGGTCAGCGTCTCATGGTTGACGTTGTACACGATGGTGGGCAGATCGCTGCCGGCCGGAGCGGAGATGACGACCTTCTTGGCGCCAGCGTTGATGTGGGCCTGAGCCTTAGCCTTGCTGGTGTAGAAGCCGGTGCACTCGAGAACGACGTCGACGTCGAGGTCGCCCCAAGGCAGGTTGTTGGCGTCGGCCTCCTTGTAGATCTTGATCTCCTTGCCGTCAACGGTGATGGAATCCTCGCCAGCAACGACCTCGTGATCGCGAGCGTAGTTGCCCTGCGTGGAGTCGTACTTCAGCAGGTAAGCGAGCATATCGGGAGAGGTGAGGTCGTTGATAGCGACGATCTCGGAGCCCTCATGACCGAACATCTGACGGAAAGCCAGACGACCGATGCGACCGAAGCCGTTAATAGCAACCTTTACTGCCATTGTGTCTCCTTTCGTAAGGCCCCCGCGAGCTACAGCGCCCGCCGTTGAGGCCCACAAACTAACCACTCGCCTAATATACCTTTTTTTTGACTTGAATTTCACGAGAATGCTCGAAATTGAAAATCAAATTTACGTTAAAACGTTTTAAAGAATAAAATAGCAGCTAAATCCGTATATAAGTCGATACTTCAAACTACCTGTTTGCTTCAATGAGCTTTTCAAGCCTCAAAACGCGATGGTACAGGGCAGACTTCGACAAGGGAGGGTCAGCCATCTCCCCCAAATCACGCAGCGACAGATCGGGATAGCGCTCGCGCAGGTCGCAAAAGACTGCCAAGGCGTCCGGAAGCGTGTCGCGCAAACCCCGCTGTTCGAGCTCATCGATAAGCGCAAGCTGATGTTGGGCGGCACCGGCGCTTCTGGTCTGGTTGGCGAGCTCGGCGTTCACGCGACGGTTCACATCGTTCTTAACCAACTTGACCGCGCGCGCCTCCTCAATCTCGGCAACGCTGCGCTTGGCACCAATCAGCTTTAATAGATGCTCGATTTCCTCGGCGCTCTTAATGTACACGGCATATGACCCCCGCCGTGCATTAACACGAGCATGGACCCCAATCTGCTCCAACAAATCGCAAAGTCCCTTGGCATATTGCTCGCCCTGCACAGCGATCTCCAAATGAAAATCGCCGCGTGGATCGGCCACGAAGCCGCCCGCGATGAGCGCGCCGCGGATATAGGCAAGTCTACAGCAAGGACGGGCAACGATATGTCGGGGTACGCCGGCGACAAGTCCTCCCCTACGGTCGAGGATACCCAGCAGAACCAAGGCCTTATCCAGGTCTGGCTGATCAGGCAAGGTGATGAGGTAGTTTCGAACCTTATGCAAGACAGATTTGCGGACGGTGAACTCCGTTTTGAGCTTAAGGATACGATGCGTCAGCGTGATCATCGTGCGCGCGACGGCTCCCGTCTCAGTCGCAACCGTCAAACGATACCGCCCAGAGCCGGCAAGCGAGAGCGTACCACTCACGCGCGTGAGGGCGGCGAGCGTCGACAAGTCGCAGTATTCACATTCGGGTTCGCAGCGCGCAAGCTCGTCGCGCACCTCAGCGGTAAACGACATGCAGGCCTATGCCTTCGTGTTGGCGCGCGACAGGTCGCGGTGGGAGATGCTCACATGATACTGAGCGCCTTCCAGGTAACGGGCCGTGGCCTCGGCAATGGCAACGCTGCGGTGCTGGCCGCCCGTGCAGCCGATGGCGATAGAAAGCTGCGGCTTACCCTCCGCGATATAGCCCGGCATCACCGTATCGAGCAGCTGTGTCCAAGCCTTCCAAAACTCCTGCGTCTTGGGATGGTCCAGAACAAAATCGGAGACCTTTTTATCGAGACCGGTCATCGTGCGCATCTCGGGATCGTAGAACGGATTGGGCAGGAAGCGGACGTCGATCATAATATCCGCTTCGACGGGCATGCCGTGCTTAAAGCCAAACGAGAACACGTGGACATCCATAAGCTGCTGGTCGGACAGCTCGGAAAATGCCATACGCAGCTTGTTGCGCAGCGCAGAGGTGCGCAGACGGCTCGTGTCGATAATCATATCGGCTCGGTCGCGCACGCCCTGCAGCTGAAGGCGCTCGCGCTGAATGGCATCGGCCGTAGTCTCCCCCGGCTTGGCAATGGGATGACGGCGGCGATTTTCGCTGTAGCGACGAATCAGCACCTCGTCAGAAGCCTCCAGGAACACGATGTCGCAGCTCATCTCGCGCTCTTCGAGAGCGGCGACCGCATCGAGCAACTCGTCAAACAGTCCCTGGCTACGCAAATCGCAGGTGACGGCGAGATGCCTGCCCACGCCCGTATTGATGCCGACGAGCTCGGCAAGCTGGGCGATGAGACGTGGAGGCAGGTTATCGATGCAAAAATAGCCCATGTCCTCGAACACGTGCATGGCCTGTGTGCGGCCCGATCCGGACATTCCGGTGATGATGACGATATCGGGGATGCGCTCCGAGCGCTCCGCCGCATCCATGGCATCTCCCTTTTGCATGTGCTGCCTCCCGAAAACAAGCGCGGGACCCAGCAACCCGGATCCCGCGCGGTCAATTGCCTATATTGAGTATACCGCCCCGAGCGGATACGAGGCCTGTCTTACGCCTCAAGCGCAGCCTTGAACCAACTCGTAATACTCGTGGGGTGCGTGATGGCGGTGCCGACGACAACGGCCCAGGCGCCAGCATCGATCGCGGCGCGAGCCTCCTCGGGCGTGTGCACGCGGCCCTCGCAGATGATGGGAAGACCGGGGAATTCCTCGGTCGCCTGACGCAGGAGCGGCAGATCGGGGCCATCGGCCATGGTGCAGTCGATGGCAGCGACACCGTGAGAAAGCGTGGTAGATACAAGGTCGAAGCCCATATCAACCGCACGGCGAATGTCCTCGATGGTGGCACAATCCGCCATCAGGAGCACACCCTCCTCGTGCAGCGGGCGGAAGGTATCCTCGACCGACTTGCCGTCGGGACGCGGACGATCGGTGGCGTCGATCGCCACGATATCGGCACCGGCAGCAACGCAGGCGCGAGCGTGACGCAGCGTCGGCGTGATATAAACGCCCTCGTGCCCATCCTTCCACAGGCCGATGACGGGAACCTCACAGCGACCCTTAATGGCGGCAATGTCGGCAAGGCCCTGGCAGCGAATGGCGGCGGCGCCACCGAGCTCGCAAGCGCGAGACATTTGAGCCATGGTCTCGGGCGTACGAAGCGGCTCGCCCATATACGCCTGAACGCTCACGACGAGCTTGCCCTTCAGGGACTGGATCAAAGGATCAACGGTCATGTTCGACTCAACCTTTCTCAAAACAGCCTTCTGAGACACCGCACCTTGACGTTCAAACCGTCGCTCGCGTACCGAAGTACGCTTCGCTCCTCTTTCACGTCAATCTGCGGCACCTCAGAAGGCGCACTTGGTAGTTATGTTTACTTCAACGAGCCAAGAAGATGCTCAGCGGCACCGATGAGCGGAGCATCGCCCTCCAGAGAACCGATGAGGATCGGCGTGTCCTGAAGCGGATCGAGCGCCTGGCTGGCATAGCCCTCGTGTACCGAATCCTTCCACGTCTGTGAACGCCAATCGGGACCTTGGTGAATCACGCCACCCGAAAGCACGATGACCTCAGGGTCCAGGATGTTAGCGAGCGAGCCCAAGCTGGCACCCAGCGCAAAACCGGCGTCATGGATGACCTCGGTCGCCTTTGCGTCGCCCGCACGGCACAGGTCGTTCACATCGCGACCGACCGAAGGACGGCTGGGGTCGACGCGACCAAAACGCTCATCGTACATACGACCAATGGAAGTGCCCGAAGCAACCGATTCAAGATGGCCGGAACGCCCGCAGGCACAGGGAATGCCGGCGGCAGCCGAGCACTCGATGTGGCCCATATGGCCGGCAGCACCATGGAAGCCCTGCATCACGCGGCCGTTCTCGACATATGCGCCGCCGATGCCCGTACCGATGCCAAGACACAAGACGGAGAACTTGCCCTTGCCGACGCCCCAGTGGGCCTCGCCCAGAGCATGAGCCTGCACGTCGCCTACAACGGCAACGGGAAGACCGAGGTCCTCGCGCAGACGCGGCCCCAACTGAACGCCGGACCAGCCAGGCATGATCTCATTGGCATACGCGATGGCGCCCGTCTTGGGATCGACGACGCCGGCGGCACCGATACCGACGCCAAGGACCTCGACATCGGGATTCGCCTCGAGAGCAGCCTTGATGGACGCCTCGATACGCTGGAAGACGGCCTCGCCGCCCTCCTGGGCCTCGGTAGGAACCTCGGCCTCAAAAACGGGATGGGGCACGCTACCGTCAGCCGGGTACTCCATGATGGCGGTCGCAATCTTGGTGCCGCCGATATCAACGGAGCAAATGTACTTGTTCTCCATGTCGCTCTCCTTAGGAGATAAAAACAACTACAGGAAATGCGCCGTCAGGCTAGCCGTCACAGCGCGGTAAAGGTTTTCCAGGTGCCCGAGGTTGGGGTGAAAGTGGTCGGGCGTTGACCTAATGGGTCACGCCCGACCACTTGAGCCCCAAGATCGGGTGCCTGGGGAAGCTTTACAGGAGACCGTTGTCCTGGAGGACCTTCTTAATCGCCTCGACGTTCTCGCCGGTCATGGCCTTCACCGGGCGCGGCATGGTCGGGCTGTCGAAGATGCCCATGAGGTTCATAGCGGTCTTGAAGGCGCCGACGCCACCGGCATAGCCCTGGACGCCCGAGGTGACATCCCAGATGTGCGAAATCTCATTGAGGCGATCCTGCTCGGCCTTGACGGTAGCCCAGTCACCGGCCTGAGCGGCCTTCCACTGACGCACGTAGCCCTCGGGCTCAACGTTGGCGAGACCCGGGACGGAACCGTCGGCGCCGCCGAGGTAAGCACCGTCGACGACGACCTCGTGACCGGTGAGAATGCTCATCGGATGGCCGTTCTTCTCGTTCTCCTGAACGAGGTAGCGGAACGAGATGTCATCACCCGAGGAATCCTTGACGCCGGCCAGAACGCCCTCGGCACCGAGCTTGGCAAGGAGCTTCCAAGGGAGCTTGGTGTGGACACACACGGGGATGTCGTAGGCGAAGATGGGCAGGTCGAGTTCCTCATGCAGGATGCGGAAGTGCTCCTCGACCTCGGTCATGCCCTGCAGGGCATAGAACGGGCAGGTGGCGACAAGCGCATCGGCGCCCAGCTCCTGAGCGACCTTACCGTGCTCGATCATGCGCTCGGTCTCGGTGTCGATGATGCCGACCAGAACGGGAACGCGGTGGTCGACGATACGGACGGCCTCGGCGATGATCTGACGGCGACGCTCGTCGGTGGAGAAGACGACCTCGCCCGAGGAGCCCAGGAAGAACAAGCCATCGACGCCGGCATCGATCATGCGGTTGATGCTGCGCTCAAAGGAGGCAACATCGAGCTGGTGGTCTTCGGTATCGGGAACAACGACGGGAGGGATAACGCCGGTGAATTTCTGAGTTGCCACAAGAATCTCCTTAGTTGTCTGGCGGGCAGCCCTATGCCGCCCACTCTTGTTGGCAGTGTCCAGGCCGTCTAGGCCAAAGAACACGGGTAGAACGTTTGGTTAAAGAAGTCGACGACTTCGTTTTCGAACGCATTGATGCGCTCGTGAGCGTATTTTGCATAGATGATATGCCTCCGGTCACACTCAAGACCGTTGAATACGGCAAACTGATCCTTGGGATCGCTCACGGTATCCATAAGCGATGTGCCCATGAGCACCGATCCGCGCACCCGAGACGACAGCGCCTCGAGGCCGCCAGGAAGCGGATTGGCAACCGCCGTGCAGGCGAGGCTCCGCTCGTCCAGAGCAGAAACCGCCAGCGCGACTCCGCCGCCAAGACCCTCGCCCCATGCAAAGATGCGGTCGGGGTCCATGCCATCAAGATTGCGCGCCACCTTCGCCAGCGCGCAACCCCAACGGACGCGCTCGACAAAAGCGGGCGAAGAAATCCCCCGCTGCAGGTCGTCCGCACCAGCAACATCGTCATCCAGTGCAAGCACGGCATACCCCATGGCGGCAAATCTCGTCATGTGATGCCAGCCGCGCACAGGCCGATCGATGTCGTGGAACATCAGGCACAGCGGCACGCGCTCAGATACTCGGGCACGACCGACAGGCTCGATCAAACGAGCGTGAATCGCATCGTCACCGAGCTCAAAGGAGACCTCCGAGTAACGGGCGCAGGGGTTAACAAAGTCAATCGCCGTAATGGCCGGGCCTTGAATCTCAAGATTCGAAGCGCATGTCTCTAAATCAGAAACATCTGCTTGGACATCACCGCGCCAGTCCCGATATTCTGCGAGCCTTGACGAAACCGTTCCAGGAATTCCCACGAGCCCGGGGACAATCAGCTCATTGACATTGCTCTCGCACTTAGACATGAGCCTCCCCTCCCTTGCAGAAAAACGGAATGATCAGATCGTCAAAATCCTGAATCTCCTCGTGGCCAAAGCCTTCAAAGAACTCATGACGCTTTTCGCAGGTCAGGTTGTTATAGACCGCAAACTGCGTCGCTGGCGGGCAGACGATATCGGCTGTGCCGGTGCCAAACAGCACGGGGCATTTGACCATAGGGGCAAAGTTCTTGGAATCGAAGTACGCCAGCTTGGCATAGGCTTCGTCAATACGAGTCGAGTCCTCGTCAAACCAGCGAGACCAATAGCGCAGGCCCTCGTAAGCAATGTCGTCGGCATCCAAATCCCAGACCAGGCGGAAATCTGACAGGAAGGGATAGAGGATGGCGGCACGATTGATAAGCTCGCTGTTAAGCGCACAGGTCGCAATGCCCAAACCGCCGCCCTGCGACGCGCCGTTCACAAACACACGCGCAAGATCGATGCCCTCGAGCTCGCGAACGATGCGGCACAGGATGCGAATATCTTGGTGCAAGCGGACATAGTAGAGGTTGGCCGGGTCGCCGTCGATACCGGCGACGATATGACCGGCAACCGTTGTGCCCTCAAATCCACCAATGTCCTCGGAGGGACCTCCTTGGCCGGGGCAGTCGAGGGCGATGAGTGCCATGCCCATGCCCGCAAACGACGCCTGCTCAAACCAGCTGCGGCTTGCACCCGGATACCCATGGAATTGAAGCACCAATGGCACGGGCTCGTCCGAGACGGGTTTAAGGTACTTGGCATGCAGGCGAGCGCCACACATGCCGGTATACCAGAGGTCGAAAAGCTCGCAGGTCACGGCATCGGTGACCGATGCCGTCTCGATCGCATAGTCAAGCCCAACGGCGTCGGCCTCGGCCATGCGATCCTTCCAAAAGAGATCGAAATCTGATGGACGGGGCATGGCGCCTCGATATTCACCAAATTGATGTTGTAGCTCCTGAGCACTTGGCATGGCTCGTGAACCCAACCTTTCGAAATCGCAACGGAGGTGCGCCCGGCAAGGGAACCGGGCGCACGGGAGGGAAAGCGAGGCTACTCGCCGAGCTTGGGATGCAGCAGCGACGGCGCGGCGCCGAGCAGCATCTTGGTGTAGGGGTCCTGGGGATGCTGGAAGACCTGCTTGGCCTCGCCCTGCTCGACGATCTTGCCGCCATTCATGACGATGATGTCGTCAGAGATATAGCGGACCGTCTGGATGTCATGGCTAATGAACACCATGGCCAGGCCGAGCTCCTTCTTAAGGTCGGTCAGCAGGTTCAGGATCTGCGCGCGGACCGAAACGTCCAGAGCCGAGGTGGGCTCGTCGGCGATGATGGCGTCGGGGTTCAGCGACAGGGCACGGGCAATTGCCACGCGCTGGCGCTGGCCACCCGAAAGCTGACCGGGAAGAACCTCGGCAGCGGAGCTGGGCAGACCGGTGAGCTCAAGGAGCTCCTTGACGCGCTTCTCCTGCTCTGCCTCGGTGCCCAGATTGTGGACGCGCATGGGATCGAGCAGTTGCTCGCGAACGACCATGCGCGGGTTGAGCGCCGTGGCCGGGTTTTGGAACACGACCGAGATGACTCGACCCATGTGGCGACGGTCCTCGGCGGTACGTTTGGTAACGTCCTTGCCCTTAAAATAGACCTTGCCGCTCGTGGGGGCCTGCAGGCCGCACATGACGTTGGCGGTGGTGGACTTACCACAACCGGACTCGCCGACGATGCCGATCGTCTGACCGGGCATGAGCTTAATCGTTACACCCTGGACGGCGTGAACCAAGTTGGGGTGCAGAATCGAGCCGGTACGGGTCCTAAAGGTGACGTGGACGTCATCAAGGAAGATGATCGGCTCGACGCCGTTGACTGCGGTCTCGCTCATCTACATCACCTCCGCGTGAGGGGTCAAACCATTTGCCTTGAGCACCTCGTCGGGGAGCTCGGAATAGAAGTGCTCGGTGCCGGGCACGCGCTTGAAGACCGGACGGGTGTCCAGGCCAATACGCGGATGGCTCGAGCGGGGCGCGAAGCGATCGCCCTTGGGGAAATCGCGCGGACTCGGAACGGCGCCGGGCACCTGGTGCAGGCGGCCCGAACCGCTCTCGATGGACAGAACGGAACCCAGAAGACCGCGGGTGTACTCGTGGATCGGGTTAGTGAGCAGCTCCTTGGTGGGCGCCTGCTCGATAACCTGGCCAGCGTACATAACCGTGATGTTGTGGGCGACCTCGGCGACCAGCGCCAGGTCGTGCGAAACGAAGATCATGGCAAAACCGAGCTTGGCCTGAAGATCGTTGAGCAGCTTGATGACCTGCTTCTGGACGGTAACGTCCAGAGCGGTCGTGGGCTCGTCGCAGATGACCAGCTTGGGGTCGCGGGTAAGAGCCATAGCGATCAGGACACGCTGACGCTGGCCGCCGGAAAGCTCGTGCGGATAGCTCTCGAGCGTGCGCTTGGGATCGAGGCCGACGAGCTCCAGGAGCTCCTCGGCGCTGCGGGTTCCGCCGCGCTTGGTGAGCTGCTTCATCTGGGCAGAGATGAGCATAGAGGGGTTGAGCGAGGACAGGGCGTCCTGATAGACCATGGCGATATCGGTACCGCGCAGGCCGAACCACTCCTTCTTGCTCATCTTGAGCAGGTCACGGCCCTCCCAGAGAACCTCGCCGGAAAGATGCTCGTCATCGTCGGTCAGGCCCATGATGGCCAGCGTGGTGATGGACTTACCGCAACCGGACTCGCCCACCAGGCCCATGGTCTGACCAGGACGAACGTCAAAGTTGACATGGTCGACGACGTTGATATCACCGTGATGCTCAAACTGGATGCAGAAGTCGCGGACCGAGAGAATCGGCTCAACGGACTCGTCGGGCACGTGGCGATCGTCACGCTTGAGCTCGACATCGCGCAGGGCGCCAAGGCGAGCGGAGAGGGACTGGGCCTGCTCCTTGTAGGCGCGAACGGGGTCGGAGACCAGCAGATCGGCCTCGCGACGCTTGGAGGAATCAGTCGGATCCAGGGCGGCGGAGGGAGCAGCGGCCATGGCGTCGGTAATGCCCTCGGAGAGGATGTTGAGCGCCAGGCAGGTGATCATGATGGCCAGGCCCGGGAACAGCGCCTGCCACCAACGGCCGGCGAGCACGCCGCCGCGGGCGTCGGCGAGGATGTTGCCCCAGGTAGCGGTGGGCTCCTGGATACCAGCGCCGATGAAGGTCAGCGAGGCCTCGAAGATGATGGCGTCGGCGACCAGGGTAACGGTAAAGACCATGATCGGGGCGATGCAGTTACGCAGAACATGCTTGATCAAAATCCACGGAGCCTTGGCGCCGGAAACGATGACCGCGCGGACATAGTCTTCGCCGTACTCGGACACGATGTTGGCGCGCACGATACGGGCAATCTGCGGAGTGTACATAAAGCCGATGGCGAAGATGATCGACGGCACGGAGTTGCCCAGGATGGAGACAAAGACGGCCGCGAGGGCGATGCCCGGGATGGACATGATGATGTCCAGGATACGCATGATCGTCTCGGAGACGGCCTTGCGCGAAACCGCTGCAAGGGCGCCCACGACCGAGCCGCAGACCAGAGCCATGGCGGTGGCGCCAAAGCCGATAATCAGCGAGTAACGACCACCGTAGAGCATACGCGACAGAATGTCGCGACCCTTATCGTCGGTACCGAAGATAAATCCGTTGCCGGGAGCCTGGCGAGCCGTAAAGATCTCGACCGGGCTATAGGGGGCAAGAAGGGGCGCCAGAATCGCAGTCAGGGCGACCAGCACCAGCACGACGGCGGCAATCTTAGAAGACAGCGTCATCTTCTTCCAGCCACCGAGCTTGAGCCCCTTGGAGGCAGCCTTCTCGAGCTGCTCGGTTTGCTTCTCTCGAATCTTTACCATAATCTACACCGTCCTGATGCGCGGGTTGATGAGCAGGTAGAGCATGTCAACCACGATGTTGATGATGATGAAGGCGAGAGCAACGACGATGACGACGCCCTGAACCAGGTTCGCCTCGTTGCCCTGAACGCCCTGCAGAATCGCGGTGCCCATGCCGGGGAGGTTGAAGATAACCTCGATGACGACGGCGCCGCCCATGAGGTAACCGATCTTAAGACCGAGGGTGGTGACCGGGGTGATCAGCGCATTGCGAAGAACGTTGATGCCGACGACGACCTTCTCGGGAACGCCGGCACCACGAGCCATACGGACATAATCCTTGTCGAGCTCCTCGACCATGGCGGTACGCACGATACGAGTCATCTGGCCCGTCAGCGGAAATGCCAAGGCGATAGCGGGCATGATCATACGTCCCAGATAGCCAACCGGATTCGTGGTGAAGTGAGGCAGAGCACCCGATGCCGGGAGCACCTTAAGGTAGGAAGAGAACAGCAGGATCAACAGAACGGCAAGCCAGAACGACGGGGTTGCCAAGCCGGCGATGGAAAAGACGCGGATCACTTGGTCCGGCCATTTGTCGCGATACAGTGCCGCGATGACGCCGAGCAAAAACGAAACAACCGCACCGATGGCAAGACCGATGAAGGTCAGCTGCATCGTGACGGGCAGGGCCGTGGAGATGCGCTTGGCAACGGAATTGCGAGCAGCACCATAGGTGCCCATGTCGCCATGGATCAGATCGCCCATATAGCGCACGTAGCGCACGGGCCAGGGGTCGTCCAGACCATACTTCTCATGGTACTCGGCAACCGCCTCGGGCGAGGCACCGTCACCCAACGCCGTGTAGGCGGGGTCGGTCTTGGAGAACGACATAAGGAAGAACACCAGGACGGTGACGCCCAATGCCATGATCGGCAGCGCCACGAGACGCCTTCCAATCAAACGTAGCAAGTTGTTCACGTTCTCTCCCCTTTCTTTTGTCGGTAGGACCAACTGGTATATGAGTACGGATACTCATTACAAGACCCGAGCGACATCGTTGCCGCCCGGGTCTTTGTTTCAACTATGAGGATACGGTCCCAACGACCGACATCCTGCATACAGACTCAAGCGAGTCTTACGCCTTGACGGTCGCAACGCCCCTGAAGGACATGCTCGTCGTGCCGATGCCCTTGAAGCCATCGAGGGCCTCGCCGTTGGGCGCAGTGGACGGATCGTCCCAGGAAGCGGAGACGGTCTTGACGTGGACAACGGGGTACAGAACGGCGTTGTCGGCAATGATGTCGAAGCACTCGTTCCACTTCTTCTGCTGCTCGTCGCCCTCGGCGGCAAGAGCCTCGTCCATGAGACCGTGGAGCTTCTGCCACTCAGCGGACTCCTTCCACGGGCAACGGGTCTGCATCCAGACGTTGTCGCCGTACCACCAGTTGAGCAGCAGGTCGGGGTCGGCGCCGAAGCAGGAAGGATCGCCAGGGGCAAGGAGGATATCGTAGGCCTCGCCGCCGTCGATGGCAGCGTAGGTGGCCGGCGAGGTATCGGTCTGGATGGTCACATCGAAGCCGAGAGCGTCGAGGTCGTTCTTGACCTGGGCGGCCATGCCCTTAATCTGCTCGTTATCGGTGGTGCGCAGGGTGATGGCACCCGGGGTGATGCCAGACTCCTCGATGAGCTTCTTAGCCTTCTTGGCGTCAGTCTTGTACACCGTGGAAGCCTCATGATAGTTGGTGAAGCTCTTGGGCAGGTAGCAGCTGGCAGCGGTGGCAAGGCCGGCGAAGGTGTTGCTGACCATCTTCTCGGTGTCGAGCGCATACATGACAGCCTGACGGACCTTGACGTTGTTCCAAGGCTCCTTGGCGACGTTGAACATGATGAAGCGGGTGCCGAAACCCTGAACGTTATCGATCTTGCAGCCGGCGCTCTCGAGCTGGTCGACGGCGTCAGCGGTAACGAGCTCCATAACGAGCGTGGAGCCCTCCTGCTGAGCGGTAACGCGAGCGGTGGGGTCGGTCAGGATGCTGTACTGGATCTTCTTATCCTCGGCAGCATACTCACCGTTGTACTCGGGGTTGGGAACCAGGGTAATCTCGGTATCGGAGATAGAGTCGTACATCCAGGGGCCGGAGCCGATCGGCTGCTTGGCGCGATCCTCCTCGGTCTGGGTGGCCGGGGTAACGCGGACGATGGCCAGACGATCCTTGAGCAGGGAGAAGTTGGGGACCTTGGTCTTGACCGTCACGGTGCTGGCGTCCTTGGCCTCGATGGACTCGAAGGGCTGGAAGAACGGAGCATAGGTAGCGGAAGCGGCGCAAGCGGTGTAGGAGGCAACGACATCGTCAGCGGTGACCTCGGTGCCATCAGAGAACTTGGCGCCCTTGCGGATGGTGACCTCGAAAGTGGTGTCGTCCACAGACTTGGGATCGTCGGTGGCGAGCTCGTTGAAGGTGCTGTAGTCGTGGTAATCGATACCGTAGAGGCCCTCGACGACGTGCCAGTTAGCACCCAGGCCCACAGCGGAGCCGGTGCTGGCGGGATCGAAGCTGGACGGAGCGTAAGCGGAACCAGCGGTGATCACGCCGCCGCCACGGTTGGCAGAATCGGTTGAACCGGAAGCGGAACCCTCGTCGCTAGAGCTGCCACCGCAGCCGGTGAGACCAAGCCCTGCGACAGCAGCGACGCTGCCGGTGAGGCCGAGGAACGAACGCCTGGACATACCCTTGTTGATGATGGCCATGTCTTCTCCTATCAATAGAGAATCTTACTCGGGAGCACCTAGACGTGCCCCCGCGCAACTTGCGGACGATATATACCTTACCTACCGACGAACCCAACTGAGGTGCCGCGCTCGGCGACCGATACATACATACGCTTGAACGGTATTTACTACCGTTCACCGAATTCGTTGACAAACGATTCGCCAGACAGTATGTATCGGCGAGGTGAGATATCAGTCTTCGTCAACCCGCAGGATAGCAGGGTTTTCGCTTGGGTTAGTCAAACGTTTTAGCGTTAATAAAACCCGAAACCAGCAGGCAATCATGGCGAAATAAATGGTTGAAAATCGCGCAATCATGTATATCAGTTGTTTGGCTCGTGTTTAGCTATCGGAATGGCCAGCCGCCGCCTCGGCGCGCTCGGCATTCCATGCAACGAGTGCCTCGTGGACCGCCTTGGCAACATCGGCAGGTATGCCGCGAACTTCCGCGATCTCTTGCTCGCTCGCCGCGCGCAAACGCTTCATCGAGCCAAAATGGCGCATAAGGGCACGTTTTCTGGTGGGTCCCACGCCTGGAACGTCATCGAGTACCGAAACCGTCATGGCTTTATCGCGCAACTCGCGATGGAACGTGATGGCAAAACGGTGCGATTCATCGCGAACCTGTTTAATTAGATAGAGCGAAGCAGACCCGGTCGGCAGCACGACGGGAGTCTCGTCCCAAGGCACAAAAACTTCCTCATCGGCCTTCGCCAAACCACAAACCGGTATATCGAGCCCAAGAGCCTCAAGTTGCTTGATCGCAGCGGTCAATTGCGGCTTGCCGCCATCGACAACGAGCAAATCGGGACGCGAGCCAAAGCGCTCGTCGGCCATGCGCTCGGGAGCATAGCGTCGTCCCAAAACCTCGGACATCGACACGAAGTCATTTGCCTCGTCCAATTCGGCCTGAATTTTAAAACGACGGTACTGGCTCTTGTCGGCGCGCCCGTTGGTAAACACCACCATCGAGGCGACGGTAAAGGTTCCGTGCAGCGTCGAGATATCGAAGCACTCGATACGCATCGGCGGCGCTGGCAGCGCCAGCGCGCTTTCGAGCTCCAGGAGCGCTTGATTGGTGCGGTCGTCAGCGTACCCCGTTCGCATCATGTAGCGCATGAGGGCATGGCGCGCATTTTTGGATGCCATATCGAGCAAACGGTGCTTTTCGCCACGCTGCGGCCTATGGAGACGGCAGGAACGCTCGCGCTTGCCTGCAAGCCACTCCCCCAGCGCCTCCGCATCCTCAAGCTCGACAGAGAGGTTTATCTCAGCTGGAATATCAGCCGTCTCGTCGTAATAGCGCTTAAGAAAGCCCGACTGGAGCTCTTCCTCGTCAACATCAAGACCCTTGTCGAGAATGAACTCGCAGGTGCGAACTGTTCGGCCCTCACGCACGACAAAGACGCAAGCGGCAGAGATGGTCTCCTCGCGATAGAAACCGATGACATCGATATCGACACTGGAGGGAAAAACGACTTGCTGACGGTCGTCCAGACCCCTGATGACCTCCAAACGACGCTTGACGCGTGCCGCGCGCTCAAAATCGAGTGCCTCGGCGGCATCCGCCATCTCGGAAGTCAGCTCGTCGACGACATCCTTGCGATGGCCCGACAAAAAGCGCTCGACACGCTTGACGTTCTTGGCATAGTCTGCCGGGGAAATCGCGCCGACACACGCACCCGGCCCGCGCCCGACATGGTAGTCGAAGCAGGGACGCCCGTTTTGTGCGCAAATCATATTGACGATGTCTTCCTCGCCCTTGTGGGACTCGATGATACGGCGACAACGACGCCACTCCGCACAGGATGCAGAGCAGATGGGGATAACCTTGCGCAGCGTATCTATCGTCTCACGTGCCGCACGGCTATCGGTATAGGGTCCAAAATAGCGCGTTCCCGGCTTATGACGCTCACGCGTGTATTTGATAGCGGGATACAGGTCGCCCTTTGTAATGGCGATAAAGGGGTAGCTCTTGTCATCCTTGAGGTCGACGTTAAAGTACGGATGGTACTGGCCGATCAGGTTGCGCTCGAGTACAAGCGCCTCATGCTCGGTTTCGACAACGATGTAGTCAAAGCTCGCAACCAATTGCATCATGAGCGGTATTTTTTGGCGCTCATCCTGCAGCGTCACGTACTGGCGCATACGGGAACGCAGGTTTTTCGCCTTGCCAACGTAGATGACATCGCCCTTGGCATCTTTCCAAAGGTAGCATCCGGGCTGCGTGGGAACGCGCGAAACCTGCTCGGCGAGTGTTGGAATGTTGTCGTGACCGGCCACACGCACCTACTTGCGACGAAGCAGCGCCGAGACCTCGGGCATCTTAAGGACGACGGCAAGGCCAAAGGTAACAGCAAGCGAGACGACACCCGCAACGCAAACGTAGCCAAGAGTAATCAGAATCGAGCCGCCAAGTGCCCCGACAAAGTGTTCAAGCGCCCACATGACGCCGGCGCCTGCGGCAGCACCCAGGCCGCCGAGCAAAAGGCCAAAGTACCCGCCATGCAGGATAGATTTGACCTGAAGGCCACGCAGACGACGACGCAGCCACCATAGCGAACATCCGACCAAGATCACGTAGTCGACGACATACGAAAGCGCGATTGCCGGCATACCGAAGCCCAGCACAACGCCAAACAGCAGAACCGAGCCGGCCTGGCCGATGGCGGAATACAGGCAATAGCGGCTATAGGGCTTCATGTCGAGCAAGACAGAGAAGCTCTTCTGCATCAACACGACCACGCCGTAGAGCGGCAGCGAGAGCGCCAGGTAGACAAGGTACTCGGACACCAGCGTCACGCCGGATTCATCAAACTTGCCGGCACAGTAAATCATGTTGAGCGGACGCGCGAAGACAATCAGGTACAGCGCGAACGGAATCAGGAAGAACAGCATCTGGGCGACGCCACGCGAAATGCCCATGCGAACGCTGTCGTAATCCTTCTCCTGTGCGTCGTGAGAGAGCTCGGTATAGAGCGCCGTCGAAAGCGAGGCGGCAATCAGCGCGTAGGGCAGCGTGTACCACAGGCGCGCATAGGCGATGACGGAAGGGCCAGTCTCGGGCTGGACCACCAGCGCGGCAGCGTTGGTGATAGAAGTCGAGACAAACATGCACACCGTGGCGAGCAGCGTCGGGATACCGAGCGCAATCGTCTGACGCAGCGCGGGGTCCTTAAAGTCGATATGGATATGGGGATGCACACCGTGCTTGCCAAGCGCGGGGATCTGACATGCCATCTGAACAAAGACACCGAGGGTCGTACCGGCCGCAATCAAGATGATGCCGGCACGTTCGCCAAACTGTGCGGACACGGGCGCAAAACCCATAAAGCTCGCAATGACGATCACATTGTTGAGGACCGGGGCAAACGTCGACCAGAAGTAGTCGCGGTGTGCGTTGAGAACGCCCGAGAACACCGAGCCCAAACCATAAAACAGAATCTGGATAGCAAAGAAACGGAACATGAACGCAGCGGTATCCATGCTGCCGCCGTCACCCGAAAGGAACGATTGCGTCCAGATAAAGCCCGGGGCGAACACGGTCCCCAGCAACGAAATGCCACCCAGCACCAAAAGCAGAATGCCGAGCAGGTTGCCCACGTACTCGTTCGAGGCCTCGCGACCCTGCTCACGCCTCACGCCCATGTACACGGGCAAAAACGCCGTCACGAGCATGCCACCCATCACGAGTTCGTAGAGCATATTGGGCAGGTTGTTGGCGACCTGATAGGAGGATGAGAGTAGCGACATGCCGATAGCGGCCGCCATTGCCCACGTTCGGATAAAACCGGTAACGCGAGACACGATGGTCAGTATGGTCATAAGCCCGGCGGAACGACCAACCGTGGAGTAGTCCGACGAGCCCATGTCGTCAGTGTCATCTCGCGACGAAGAAGCTTCGGATGAGGGTGTCTGAGGCGCAGATTCTTTTGCAAAATGAGCTCCGCGCTTCAATTCTTCCTGCGGCATCGCTCAGTCCTCTCTCGTAATCGCGGCAACCGTCGCCCCGCAAAATGCAATTAAATCATCGGGTGCAAGCTCGAGCTGATAACCACGCTTGCCTCCCGAAATAAAAATGGTATCCCAAAGGACACATGTCTCGTCAATGAGCGTCCGGTAGCGTTTTTTCATACCGACCGGGCTGCAGCCGCCGCGAACGTAGCCAGTCGCCGCAAGCAAATCCTTCACATGCATCATGGCCAAGGACTTCTCCCCCGCGGCACGCGCGGCGGACTTTAGATCGAGCTCGTCGGCAACAGGGATACAGCACACGACATAGTCGTTGGACGGTGTCACGCAGACCAAAGTCTTGAATCCTTGACCGGGCTCCTCGTCAAGCTGCTCCGAAATCGCGACCCCCAGGCCCACCGACTCATCACCATCGTCTTCGTACGTATGTAAAACATAGGAAATGCCGGCACTTTCCAGCTCGCGCATCGCATTGGTTTTTGGCGTCTTTACAGCCTTTGCCATGACATATCCTTTCCCTCGCATTCGGACGCAAGGATTAAGTATATGTCCAATTCGGCTGCATACGTCACTTCGGCACAGCAAGCGCCATCGAATCACAAGGAGTCGATGGAGCCCATGAACTGAATCGCCTATTTATTGAGCATCAAGTTGAGCCTGGCGCTCCCGGTCACGCCTGAGCAACGGCGCCAAAAACTTGCCCGTATAACTCTGCGGACAGTCTGCAACCTGCTCCGGTGTGCCCGAAACCACGACGGTTCCGCCGCCGTTACCGCCCTCGGGACCCATATCGATCAGGCGGTCGGCAACCTTGATGACATCAAGGTTGTGCTCAATCACCAGCACCGTGTTGCCCGCATCGACCAAGCGCTGCAGCACATCGAGCAGCTGGCGGACGTCCTCAAAATGAAGGCCGGTCGTCGGCTCGTCCAAAATATAGAACGTCTTGCCCGTCTGGCGTCGATGAAGCTCCTTGGCGAGTTTCACACGCTGCGCCTCGCCGCCCGAAAGCGTCGTGGCGGGCTGACCCAGGCTCACGTAGCCCAAGCCTACATCGTACAGCGTCTGGAGCTTGCGCTTAATCTGCGGGATATTCCCAAAGAAGGCCAGCGCCTCGGTGACGCTCATGTCGAGCACGTCCGAGATGGTCTTGCCACGGTAGGTGACCTCGAGCGTCTCGCGGTTGTAGCGTTTACCGCCGCAAACTTCGCAGGGAACGAAGATATCGGGAAGGAAGTGCATCTCGATCTTGATCTGTCCGTCGCCCTTGCACGCCTCACAGCGCCCGCCACTCACATTAAAGGAGAAACGACCCGGCGAGTAGCCGCGCGCCTTCGACTCCGGCGTGCTCGCAAACAGCGCGCGAAGATCATCCCACAGGCCGATATAGGTAGCAGGGTTGGAACGCGGCGTGCGGCCAATCGGCGACTGGTCGATATCGATAACCTTATCGATACACTCAATGCCCTCGATTTTCTTATACGGACCCACAGGGCGCGTCGAGCGGTGAATGGCATTCGTAAGGGCAGGCGCAATGGTGTCGGTAACCAGGGAGCTCTTGCCCGATCCCGACACGCCGGTAACAACCGTAAGCGTACCAAACTCGATCTTGGCGGTAACGTTTTTGAGGTTGTTGGCTCGAGCGCCCGTAATTTTAAGGCAGCCGCGACCGGGCTTGCGCCGTTCATCAGGCACCCGGATCATTCGTTTGCCGGTCAGATAAGCGCCCGTCATCGACTCAGGACACGCCATGATATCGGCAGGCGTTCCCGCCACGACTACGTGCCCGCCGTTGACGCCGGCGCCGGGCCCCATGTCGATCACGTAGTCGGCGGCACGGATTGTATCCTCGTCGTGTTCGACGACGATAACGGTATTGCCGATATCGCGCAGGCGCTTGAGCGTCTTGATCAGGCGCTCGTTGTCACGCTGATGCAAGCCGATCGAGGGCTCGTCCAGAATATAGAGCACGCCCATGAGACCCGCGCCGATCTGCGTTGCCAGTCGAATACGCTGTGCCTCGCCACCGGAAAGCGTCGCCGAGGCACGATCGAGCGTCAGATAGTCGAGTCCAACATCGACCAGAAAACGCAAGCGCTCCAGGATTTCCTTGACGATACGGCCGCCGATAAACTGTTGGCGCTCGGTGAGTTCCAGGCCCTCAAAAAACTCGAGCGATTCACGGCACGACAGGCAACAAACCTCGTAAATGGACTTGCCGCCCACGGTGACGGCGAGCATCTCAGGGCGCAAACGAGCGCCGTGGCAGCTCGAGCACGGCTCCTCGCGAATGTACTTCTCCAGGCGCGCCTTGGTGTTCTCGTTCGTCGTCTCGGTATAGCGTTCGTACAGGATGTTGCGAACGCCCGAAAACTTGGTATCCCACTGGCTGCGACGTCCGTCGAGCTTTTGGTAGTCGACCGAGATCTTCGTATCGCCCAGGCCATTCAAGAATGCACGACGCACGCGAGGGGGCAAGTCCTCCCACGGCGTATCGGTGCTCACCTTAAAGTGTTTGCAGACCGCAGCAAAAATCTGCGGATAGTAGTTCGAGTTGCCAAACAGGCTACCAAAGACTCCGTCGGCAATGGACTTCGAGGGGTCCTCGATCAACGCCTCGGCATCAACGGTTTTCTTAAAGCCCAGGCCGTCGCACTCAGGACATGCGCCATAGGGAGCGTTGAACGAAAAATCACGCGGCTGAAGATCGTCAATGGAGTGACCATGCTCCGGGCACGCCAAGGCCAACGAATACTCCAGCAGTTCGCCCTCGGTCCCCTCGGGAGCATCACGATCGGGCAGCATGTACACGTTTACATTGCCGTGAGCCAGCGCGGTCGCCTGCTCAACAGACTCGGCGATACGGCCCAGAGAGTTCTCACGGATCACGATGCGATCGACTACGACCTCGATATCGTGCTTGAACTTCTTGTCCAGATCGATCGGATCGTCGAGCGAGCGCACTTCACCGTCGACACGCACGCGGCTAAAGCCCTCGGCGCGAAGGTCCTCAAACAGTTTGGTGTACTCGCCTTTTCGCCCGCGCACCACCGGTGCCAGCACAAACGCGCGGCGGCCCTCCCCCGCCGCCAAGACCTTGTCGGCAACCTGGTCGGTCGTCTGGCGCTCAATGACGCGGCCGCATTCGGGACAGTGCGGGGTGCCCACACGGGCGAACAGCAGGCGCAGATAGTCATAAATCTCGGTTACGGTGCCAACCGTCGAGCGAGGGTTTTTAGACGTCGTCTTTTGGTCGATCGACACCGCCGGCGAAAGGCCGTCGATTGAATCCAAGTCGGGTTTGTCCATCTGGCCCAAGAACTGGCGCGCATAGCTCGAAAGACTCTCGACGTATCGACGCTGGCCCTCGGCATAGATAGTGTCAAATGCCAGCGAACTCTTGCCCGAGCCAGAAAGACCGGTAATGACCACGAGTTGGTCACGCGGAATGGAAACATCGATATCACGGAGGTTGTGCTCACGAGCGCCGCGAATAACGATAGAAGAATCAGACATGGAAGCTCCTTGCCTCCTATTGCATCGAATCATACTGTCGATGAGTTTAGCGCACTCGACGCGCACAGATGTTCGTAATACAAGATTCGCAGACCTTTAGCTTTGCGTATCGGGTGCTTTGTTTCTCGAAATGCCATGGAAAGGTTACAGTAATCTAATACTGAACTTAATTTGCTGTAACAGAGGAACGTCCATGACCGAAGATATCCCCCTTGAAATCACTTCGAGCGACATGGCCAATCTGCCCATATTCATCGCCGTCCTTATCGTGGCCACCGTCGTCGTGCGCGTGTATTTTTCAATCAAACACAATGAAAAGCCGCCCATTGCCCGCGTCTTTTGGTGCGCGACGCTCCTCATCCCGCTCGGCGTGGTAGCTGCATGGATTACGAATCAATTGCTCGTAAATGAGGACAGTTCCCTATGGGTCCTTTCTTATTCGGCGCTCGGTGCTGCCGCCGTCATACTTCTTGTCGAACCCTTGGTTTCGGGACTTATCGACCAAACCGATCTTGCGACGGGAACGGTTGCCTGCATTTGCCGTGACATCCTTGTCATCGCCGCTGTTTCAGCGCTCTCGTTCGTTTCACTCGAAATTGCCTGTAACGAAACGTTCTATCGCATTCCCGCCAACTCATTCGGGTTTTCCGTCGGGCTGCTCGCGACGGTTCTGCTCTCCCTTTATTTGCTGGGACAGCGTCATGGAGGCTTCATGGCCCTCGTGCCCGTCGCCTGTTGCATCCTTGGCATTGCCGAGCACTTCGTCATAACGTTTAAAGGCGAGGCCATCCTGCCAAGCGATATCTTGGCCCTTGGCACCGCAATGGAAGTGAGCGAGGGATACGAGTTTACCTTTACCGCCGGAATCGTAACCTCTCTCGCCCTGCTAGAGATTTCCCTGGGGCTTCTTTCGCTTATCCGACCGAGAAAGCTCCGTACGCCCACCCATGTCTTCCCCGCAATCGCCGCTAACCTCTGCGCTTTTCTGCTAGTGACCGTTGTGGGGCTCTCGGGCTTTTCCAACATCGACTTGGAGCAGGCGCTGAATTTTGGATTTGACCGTTGGCAGCCCATCACCACGTACGCGTCTCAGGGTTTTATCACTTCGTTCACCGAAATGGTCAACGAGTTGCCCATTGAGAAGCCCGAAGACTATACGCCCGATGAGGCGCAGAGCATCGAGCAGGAGCTCGCCGCCACCTACGACAGCACGTATGGCTCGAGCGAGCAGCGCGCGGCGGCCGTTGCCCAGTTCAATGAAATCAAGCCGACGATTGTTGCCGTCATGAACGAGAGTTTTAGCGACCTTTCGTGCTTTGAGCAGCTCCAGGCGGCCGGGTACACCGGCCCCGCATTCTACAACTCGCTTCCCGACACACTTGTTCGCGGCACCATGCTCGCTTCGGTCACCGGTGGCGGAACGGCAAACTCCGAATTCGAATTTTTGACCGGAGCGACAACGGCCTTTGTCGGATTAGGCAAGATCCCCTATCAGCTGTATCAGATGAATGGTGTCAACAGTCTGGCAAAGGACCTTAAGGAGCTTGGGTATACCGCTACCGCTATGCACCCGCAAAACCCCGTCAACTACCATCGAGATAAAATCTATCAGCAGCTGGGCTTTGGAGACTTTCTTTCGATCGGCGATTTCGAAGGTGCGCCCTGTTACCATGCCGGCGTATGCGACTACGCCACCTATGACAAGATACTCGACCTGCTGAGGACCGACGACGCTCCGCAGTTCATCTTCGATGTCACGATGCAAAACCATGGCGGATACGATGTCGGCACCGTTCCCGCCGAAGAGCTGACAAACTATTGGGTCGAGGGAGCCAGCGAGGGCGCCAATAGCGCGCTCAACACCTATCTCACCTGCATCAACGCATCCGACCGGGACCTCGAGTACTTTATCAACGAGCTCCGCAATATCGGCAGACCGGTTGTCCTTGTCTTTTTTGGCGACCATCAGCCGAGCGCCGCAACGACTCTCAACGACGAGCTGTACCCTCAGGAAGATACGGCAAGCCACGCTTTCCGTATCTATCAGTCGACATATTTCGTCTGGGCTAACTATGAAATCGCCGGCAATACCGAGCTCAACGTCTACGACACCGTCGGGGCAAACGAGATTGCAGCCATTACCCTTAATAAGATCGGCGCCCCGCTCACCGACTATCAAAAGGCTCTGCTTGCAACAAGGTCAGATGTGCCCACCATCAATGTCGCCGGCTACCTTGGTGCCGACGGGCTGCGCTACGACTTGGAATCTGAAGACAGCCCATACGCCTCGACGATCGACAAGCTGCAGCGCATGCAATACCTCGAGTTCGCCAGCAAAGTTCAGTAAGCCCGCCCATTCGCTTGGACCCATCGTATTGCAAGCACGCTCGGCCCAAATGCATCGTAAATGGCTCCCGCTCGCAAACGAGGGTACAATGACGCTCGTGTCACATCACGGGGCCCCGGCCCCAACATATACAAAGGAGTCATACATGGGTTGCGAGCACGCACAGGCCGCCGGCGGACAAACATCGCCGTCGCAATTTGAGGAGAACACGCTGTCCGAGGTCAAACGCGTCATCGCCGTACTTTCCGGCAAGGGCGGTGTCGGCAAGTCGTTTGTCACCGGTGCCATCGCCACCGAGCTTGCCCGTCACGGCCACAAGGTCGGCGTCCTCGATGCCGACATCACCGGTCCCTCCATCCCCAAGATGTTCGGTATGAGCGGACGCCACGTCCATGCCCTTGGCAACCTTATGCTGCCTGAAATCTCCGAGCACGGCGTCAAGGTCATGAGCTCCAACCTGCTGCTCCAAAACGAGACCGACCCCGTCCTTTGGCGCGGTCCGGTCATCGCAGGCGCCATTAGGCAGTTCTGGAGCGAGACCTCATGGGGCCCCATCGACTACCTGCTGGTCGACATGCCTCCGGGAACAGGCGATGTCGCGCTCACCGTCTTCCAGTCGCTGCCCGTCGACGGCATCGTCATCGTCACGAGCCCGCAGGATCTGGTCTCGATGATCGTCGCCAAGGCGGTCAACATGGCCGAGAAGATGAACGTCCCCATTCTGGGCATTGTCGAGAACATGAGCTATATCGAGTGCCCCGACTGCGGCAAGAAGATCGAGGTCTTTGGCAAGAGCAAGCTCCCCGAGGTCGCAGAGCGCTATAACCTCGACATCTTGGGCCAGCTTCCCATTAATCCGGCACTCGCCGAGGCCTGCGATAAGGGCGAGGTCGAGACCGCGCTGCCCGATGGCATGTTGCCCAAGGCAGTCTCTGCCGTCGAGGCTATTACCCCGCACGAGACCGACGAGGTCTAAGTGAACACGAGCGCCTTCTATGACGTCCTGGTAATCGGCGGCGGGGCTTCAGGCCTCGCCGCCGCCATTACGGCCGCACGCGCTGGCAAAAGCGTCTGCATCGTTGAGCGCGATGTCGCCTGCGGCCTTAAGCTCCTTGCGACCGGTAACGGCCGCTGCAACCTCTCCAACGAATCGATTGATCCTCAGCGGTATAACCACCCCGCATTCGTCGAATCCGTCATGGGCCCCCAGCCCGAACAAGAGCTTATGGGTTTCTTCTCCTCGCTGGGCATCATGACAACCTCCGAGGAAGGCCGGCTGTACCCGCGCTCCCTTCGCGCCGAATCGGTGCGCAACGCACTTCTCAATGTTTGCGACCGCCTGGGTATCACCTTAATCTGCGGAGCCAACGTTGCCTCGGCACACAAAGCTTCCGAAGGCTGGACACTCCAAATAGACCGTCCAGCGCGGGCGCTCAAGGCAAAAAAGCACGACGACCGAAAATCGGAGCTCCGCTCGCTTCGGAAAGCGCTCGCCGATGTCTCTCGCAAGAACGAGGCCCTGCAGGCACATGCCGTAATTATCGCCACGGGCGGCAACCCCACCGGTATCGCCGATACGTTTCGCCTCCCCCTCACTTCGCTACGCCCCATCCTCTGCCCCGTATCGGCAACGGTCGTCGGCGATCGGGCAGCACTCAAGACGTTGGATGGCCTGCGCGTCCACGCCCGCTTGACGCTCGCCCGCAACCACAGTGAGCTCTGGCACGAAGACGGTGAAGTGCTGTTTCGAACCTTCGGTATCTCGGGCGTCGCTGTCTTCAACCTCTCCCGTCGTATCCAGCGCGGCGATACGATCCTGCTCGACGTTTTCCCCGACCTCTCTAAAGACGAGTTGCTCGATATGCTTAACCGGCGCGTTGAGCTGCTCGGCGGCTTTTCGCCCCGCGATCCCCGTTGGCTCGACGGTATGCTTGCCCCGCAACTCTCCCGCGTCGTCTGCACAGCGTTCGAGCAGTGCCATCCAGGCTCCAACGATGTCATCCACCTGGTCTCGATCCTCAAGCACTTTAAGCTGCTCGTCGAAGGAACCGCCGAGGAGCGCTCGGCGCAGGTCACGCGTGGTGGCATATCTGTCGAGAGCATCTCAACACCCAGTCTACGCGCGCGCAGCGTTGTCGACGCCCCGCTTTACGTCTGCGGCGAAGCGCTCGACATCGACGCCGATTGCGGAGGCTTTAACCTTGCGTGGGCATGGCTCTCGGGCATTCGCGCTGCAAGCAGCCTGTAGCCGCGCAGTCTATAATCAAAAACGCATTCGGGCCGTCTGGGATACCGGACGGCCTCTTTCTTGCCTCTAAGGAGACCTCGATGATCGAAATCACCCAAGTCAACGCGTCGCTCGATGAAGCCGGCGATGAAAATGCCTGCCTCATTGTTGGCAAGCGAGTCGCCAAGCGCGTCCTACGTTGCAAGGACTCCGAGATCAAGTCCATCGAGCTCCACCGCAAGTCAATCGACGCTCGCAAAAAACGAGACGTCCATTTTATCCTGAGCTTTCGTGTTGAGCTGACCAGTCCCCACCTCGAGCGAGAGGCGGTCGACAGCGTTTCCGAACGTGACCGCTCGCACGTACGCGCGATAGATGACGATGAGCCTTCATTCCCCTTCCCCGTTTCCGGCGCACCCAAAGAGCGCCCCGTCGTCATCGGTGCCGGATGCGCCGGCCTTTTCGCCGCACTCACCCTTGCCGAAGCAGGTCTTAAGCCCTTGCTCATCGAGCGCGGCGACCCGGCATTTCGCCGCTCGCATGCGATCGACCTCTTTCTAAAGGAGCGCATCCTCGACCCCGAGAGTAATATCCAGTTTGGTCTGGGCGGCGCGGGGACCTTCTCGGACGGCAAGCTCAATACAGGAACAAAAAATCCCGCCCATCGCCTTATCCTCGAAACCTTCGTCGAGGCGGGTGCGCCCCGCGATATTCTGTGGGATGCCAAGCCGCACATTGGCTCCGACATCCTTCCCACGGTTGTCACCGCTATATCCCAGCGCATCGAGCAGCTCGGAGGTGTCGTCCGTTATCGAACAAAGCTCGTCGACATTCACATCGACGCGTCTGGCGCCATTACCGGTATTGATGTCCAATCGTCCCAAGACGCCGCTTGCGAGCCAATCGAGACAAAGCACCTCATCCTCGCCTGCGGGCATTCTGCTCGCGATATTTTTGAGCTCCTTAAGGACCACAACGTGGCCCTCGCACAAAAGACCTTTGCCATGGGCGTTCGCATCGAGCATCCGCAGCGCGACATCGACCGAGCCCAATATGGAGCCTCGGCGGGACATCCAGCGCTCGGGGCGGCCCCTTACAAACTTGTTGCCCATCTTCCCAACGGCCGCAGCGTGTTCTCGTTTTGCATGTGCCCCGGCGGGCAGGTTGTCGCCGCCTCTTCCGAGCAGGGTCACCTGTGCGTCAACGGCGCTAGCCTCAATGCCCGCGACGGACGCAACGCAAATGCCGCCCTGCTCGTTAACGTCACGCCTGAGGACCTTCCCAACGATGACCCGCTCGCCGGCATCGAGCTCCAGCGTGCCTGCGAGGCGGCCGCCTATCGCCTGGGCGGCTCCAACTGGAACGCACCGGCACAGCTCGTCGGAGATTTCCTCGCAGGACGCGCCAGCAAGGCGCCCGGAAAGGTAAAGCCCACCTATCCGCTCGGTGTGACCTGGACGGCAATTGACGAAGCCCTGCCGCAGCATATCGTCGAGTCGCTCCGCCTGGGACTTCCCCTACTCGGAAAAAAGCTACGAGGCTACGACCGCCCCGATGCCGTTCTTACCGGCGTGGAGACTCGTTCGAGCTCACCGGTTACTGTCACCCGAGACCGAACGTGCCATGCCGTGTCGACCCCGGGCCTCTACCCTTGCGGTGAGGGAGCTGGATATGCCGGCGGCATCATGAGCGCGGCCACCGACGGCATTCGTTGTGCCGAAGCCCTGATCGCAGACCTCTAGCGCACGAATTCCAGCACGCAAAAGACACAGGCCCCGAGCTCCACAGGGAACTCGGGGCCTGTTCGCTATTTCTTAAACCGTGCACCCTGGCGTTTTCTGCCCGATGCGAACGTGGAACCCTTGCGGGCCTGCGAACGTAAGCGCTCGATCGTCTCGTCCTCAGACGCACCCTCGAGCATCGCCCGAATCTGAACGACGGCATCGCGCAGGCGCGCCGCCTCCTCAAAGTCCATGGCGGCAGAAGCGTTGCGCATATCCTCTTCCATGGTTTCGACGATCCGCACAAGCTCGTCATGCGGCAGTTCTTCCAACTGCTCCGCAAGTGTCTGCTCGGGTGCCACCGTTTCCGGCACGCCGCCCTCGCCCGACTCATCAGGCGTATAGAATGCGCCATGGCCAAGGGAGTCGCCCTTCGAGCGCCCCTTGGAACCCACGGTTTTTTCGGCCTCGGCAATAAAACTTGAGATGTCGTTGATGGCTTTGCGCACCGTCTTGGGCACAATGCCATGCTCTTCGTTATATGCCATCTGAATCTCGCGGCGGCGCCGCGTCTCCTCGATGGCCTCTTTCATCGAATCGGTCACAACGTCCGCATACATGATGACTTCGCCATCGGCGTTACGGGCCGCGCGGCCAATCGTCTGAATCAGCGAACGGCGGTTGCGCAAGAAGCCTTCCTTATCGGCATCGAGAATTGCCACCAGTGAGACCTCGGGGAGATCCAAGCCCTCGCGAAGCAGGTTGATGCCAACGAGGACATCGATCTTGCCCTCGCGCAGCGTTCGCAGGATCTCGACACGGTCCATTGTCGCCGTATCAGAGTGCATGTAATTGACCTTAATGCCCGCGTCGAGCAGATGGTCGGTCAGGTCCTCGGCCATGCGCTTGGTCAACGTGGTCACCAGCACGCGCTCCTTGCGGGCAACGCGCTCGCGAATCTCGTCCTCAAGATCGTCAATCTGACCGCGAACCGGACGCACATCGATCTTGGGATCGAGCAGACCGGTCGGACGAATAATCTGCTCAACGTCGTTCTGGCTCACCCGCAGCTCATAGTCGCCCGGTGTTGCCGAAACGTAGATGAACTGGGGTATCCTTGCCTCAAACTCATCGAAACGAAGCGGGCGGTTATCGAGCGCCGAGGGCAGGCGAAAACCGTGTTCCACCAGTGTCACCTTACGCGAGCGGTCACCTTCGTGCATACCGCGAATCTGCGGCACCGTCACATGGCTCTCATCGATGATGCAGAGCATATCCTTGGGAAAGTAATCGATTAGGGTAAACGGCGGCTCGCCCGGCTTGCGACCATCCAGATGACGCGAGTAGTTCTCGATGCCGTTGCAAAAGCCCATCGTCTCGAGCATCTCAAGATCATAATCGGTGCGCTGCTGCAGACGCTGCGCCTCGAGCAACTTGTCGGTCGCCTTGAGCTCCGCCACGCGCTTCTCGCACTCTTCGCTGATCGATTTCAGAGCCGCCTTGACCTTCGGCTTCTCGGTCACGTAGTGCGATGCCGGCCATACGGGGATGGCCTCGTACTCACGAAGCATCTCACCGGTGACCTCATCGATCTCGGCAATCAGCTCGACCTCATCGCCAAAGAACTCAAACCGCAACGGATGCTCGGCATAAGGCGGATACACGTCGACAACATCGCCGCGCACGCGGAACGTGCCGCGTGCCAGGTCATAGTCATTGCGATCATATTGAATGTCGATAAGTGCATGGATAAAGTCATCGCGCTCGAGCGGCACCTTTTTGTCGACGTTTGGAGCCAGACCCGCATAGTCCTCAGGAGAGCCAATGCCATAGATACACGAGACCGATGCGACAACGATCACATCGCGTCGAGAGAGCAGCGATGCGGTCGCCTGATGTCGCAGCATCTCGACCTCTTCGTTAATCGAGGAGTCTTTCTCGATATATGTATCGCTTTGCGGCACATACGCCTCGGGCTGATAGTAGTCATAGTACGAGACGAAGTAGACCACAGCGTTGTTGGGAAAGAACTCTTTGAGCTCGCTCGCAAGCTGAGCGGCGAGCGTTTTATTCGGAGCCATGACCAGCGTCGGCTTTCCCAGGGCCTCAATAGTCTTTGCCATCGTGAAGGTCTTGCCCGAACCAGTCACGCCCAGCAAAACCTGATAGCGGTCTCCGTCCCTCACGCCCTGCACAAGCGACTCAATGGCCTTAGGCTGGGAACCGGCAGGCTCATAGGGAGACACGACCTTAAACGGCACGTCAGAGCCTTCAACGCCAAAGCGCTTAAGTTCACCACCAACGCGTTCTACTTCAAATTCCGCCATGGATACTCCTAACTCATATATCTGCAGTATACGCAGGCGGCAGGCATAGTCCTATACGAACCGATCGGGATAGAGGGTCTTGTAGCGAGCCCAGGCATTATTGACACGAATCAGATACGCCTGCGTCTCGGGAAAGGTGATTGCATTATGAAGCGACGTACTCTGCTGCGCCCATCCGTCGACATTGCCCATGCCGGCGTTATAGGCGGCAATGGCACTGTCAGTCGACCCGTTAAAATACGCTAGAAGATACGAGAGATACGCACAGCCAAACTCGATATTCGTAGCCGGATCGTTAAGGTTGTCGGCCGAATACTCGCCACCGTCGACAAGGCCCTTGGCGATCATATCCTGGGCAGTCTCGGGCATCAGCTGCATTAATCCCTGAGCACCCTGATTCGACTCGGCCTCGGGATCCCAATTCGATTCCGACTTAATGACAGCGCACACCAGATACGGATCCAGATTATGCGAAATACTGGATTGCTTTACATACGCCTCGTAGTCAATCGGATACAGCGGCTTAAAGAAAGCGGCAGGAGCATACGAGTAAACGAATGAGATAAGGCCGAAGGCAAAAACGGCAGTCAGCGGTATAAGGCGATACCATGTAAGGAAACGTGTCTTAGGCATCGGCCTCCTCCTTATCCGCTACATCCCGGAACCCATGGCGCGCAAGCCATGCGTCCAGTTGTTCAAAGAGCGAGTTATCGCCTGCCGCATTGTCAATCACCGTTGCAGCGAGATTGCACAGCGCAGACTCTTCGGGCTGGCAAGCAGAACGGGCATCGAAATCAGATGGCTCCATACCACGTTGAATAGCGCGCTCGCGACGAACTGATAAAGGGGCGCTGATGACCAGAATTTCATCAGCCAAACCAAATGCATCCTCAAAACCAGTCGGAGCAGAAACCTCGACTACCGCAAAGGAATAACGGGGAGACGAAACCGTACAACAAACCGGATCGAGAATCCTAAGCGAAAGCTGTTCAATCAGAACGGGATGCACGATGCCATTGAGACGTGCGACCGAATCAGGAGAAGCGAAGGCTCGAGAAGCGAGGATGCTGCGGCGAATGCCGCCTTCCTCATCCAAAATGTCCCAACCGAATTCATCCGCGAGAGTATTGACGATATCAGAGCCCGGCACATACAGAGATTTTGCAAGCTCATCCAGATCGATAAGCATAGCGCCACGAGATTCGAAATAGCGGCAGGCAGTCGACTTACCCGAAGCAATATTGCCCAAGACAAATACGGTAAACATCAAGCCCTCCCTAACGCCAATGCGAGTAATTATCGCTCAAATACACTAGAAGAACTCAAAATACAGCCAAACAGTAAGAGCGCATACGGGGGAACTAGGTCCCAAAGTACAACGTGTATACAACGCAAAAAGGGGGAGGCCGCGAGGCCTCCCCC
>URMZ01000012.1 GCA_900549025.1 uncultured Collinsella sp. | reverse complement strand
GCGCGCTCGGGCGGCGCGCCAGGGAGATAGTGGACGAGATAGTCGAGAGGCGCGGCCTCAAGAAGGAGTAACATCGGGGCTTGCAGCGACGGACCTCAGGACACTCTTACACCACGTCTGCGCGCGCCACCGCGCTCCGCCGCCTCAATCACGTGTTTGGCGAGAATCGCGGTGGTCACAGCCCCCACGCCGCCCGGCACGGGCGTGATGGCGTTAACGACCGGCTCCGCAGCATCAAAATCGATGTCCCCGACCAGCTTGCCAGCAGCCTCGTCCCAGTTAATGCCAACATCAATGATCGTCTGGCCCTCGCGAACGGCATCCGCGCCAATCGTGCTCGCGCGTCCAACGGCCGCAACAACGATATCGGCAGAACGGCACTCGGCAGCAAGATCGCGTGTATGCGTATGGCACGTCGTCACCGTGGCATTGCGAGCCGTAAGTGCGGCGGCAACGGGACGCCCGATCACCAGCGAGCGCCCGACCACAGCAACCTTAGCTCCATCCAGCTCAACGCCGTAATGATCCAGCAAAGCCAGCACGGCTTCGGCTGTGCAGGGGGCAAAACCCTCGCCGCGCCCCGAAAGCGTGGTGAGCAGCGAAGCCGGCGTCATGGAGTCAACGTCCTTGGCGGGATCGAGCGCTGCGGCGACGGCGTTCTCGTCAAGGCCGGCGGGCAGCGGGCGGAACATCAAACAGCCATGAACAGCCGAATCGGTATTGATGTCCTCGATGGCCGTCAACAGCTCGTCCTGCGAAACATCGGCAGAAAGCAAAACGCGACGAGCCTCAATCCCCACTTTTTCGCAGCGCTTGAGCGCACCGCGCTCGTAGGATAGGTCGTCCTCGCGTTCACCTACACGCACGATAGCCAACGTCGGAACAACGCCCCGCTCGCGCAGGGCTGCGCAGCGAGCAGCAAGTTCCTCAGTCAAAGCGCGAGCAACGGGAGCACCCTTCAGCAGTTCAGCCATGGCTATCCTCTCTTCCTTGCAGCGTCGGAGGCGCGGCGCGCCAGCGCATCGGCGCGCGGCAACCATGTGTCGAGCAACTCATCACACGCCGTCTCGAGCTCCTTAGCACGAGCGCGATCCTTCATAGACGTGGTGTTCGCAAAGAGCGTCAAGCTCGCGCCCTGCATAGCGGCACGGCAGAACACGGCGCCGCACGCCACATCGGACAGCAGTTGACGCGAACCCTTGTCGGCCATGTCCTCGAGCAGCGCCAGCGCACGCCCGCAGGCATCCATAATGCGATACGGCGGCAGAGCGGCCACATGCAGCGCATCCTGAATCGCGGTCGCTCGAGTCGGATCGTCACGCGGAATACCGTACGCCGCGGACACCTGGCCGTACGCACGAACGTCCTCGGCGACCAGACCCACAAGTTCCTGCGCCAACTCATCCGCCTGGGCAAACGCGCGCGTCAGATCGTCTGCGCGATCGGCAAGCGCAGGGTTTGTCGCCCCATAGCGAGCAACCATCCCGCAAAGCGAGGCGCCCAGTGCACCTACAAAGGCGCTCGCGCTACCGCCGCCGGGAACCGGCTCGCGTGCGGCAAGCGCCTCGGCAAACTCTCGACATGTTTTATCCATCATCTCTTGGCTCATACGCACGCACCTTCAAGTCATATACATCGGTCGGGTGGCAACCGCCGACCGACCGCATCAATCACATAATGGTGCTAAGTCTAGCCCATAAGTACATGAGCGTCAGCGCACCTGGCCATCGCGGATTTCTATGACGAACGATAGGCCTCGGCACCGCAAACATGGGACACATGGCCCACCTTTCGAGACTTCCGGACGTCAAAAACTGAGGCATATCTATAAACAAGGAACCTGTTGGGGCAACGCCCACGCACGCGCGCCCCATTAAATCAACGGGCACCTCACCCCGGGGAGGGCCGACAGCATCGGCCCTCCCCTCTTTTGCGACCGCACATATTGCCACTTGTCGGCGCAATTCCAGCCCCCAGAATGGGACACATGGCCCACCCTAGCGAGCCGTCCGCGCGTACAGTAAAGGCAGGTAATCCATGGGCGGTTACAGATCGAGGAGGACACGACCATGAAAAAGAAGGCCTTTGCGATTCTCACCCTCTGCATCAGTCTCTTTGCCGCGGTTGCCCTGGTGGGTTGTGGCGGAAACGGCGACGCTACCGGCAGTGGCGGTGACGGCGGCGCGGAAAAGCCAGCCGTGGATATGAGGACCGACTTCATTTGGTTTAAGGTCGAAGTCCCCGAGGGCGTCGAAATCACGGACGTCGCAGGCGATACCGCCGACAGGGCCCAGTTTAAGTTCACCGAGAGCGAGCATGCCAGCGACCGCTTCATCCCCGTCTTCGATCCTGACAAGAACGCCGATGAACTGTTTGACTACGAGGCAAAGTGGAAGGCCAACTCCGGATGGACCGAGAGCGATCCCGTTAAGTACAACGGCAAGACCTGGCGCAGCGCCTACTTTACGCACTCGGGCGGCGTGACGACCGAGTACTTCACTGACGTTGACGGCGGCAGTGTGTACGTACGTATCGACAATGTCGAGGAGCACAAGGACGCCGTCGAGACCATGATGAAGTCTCTGGAGTTTGCCGACGACATCGCCAAGGCCAAGACCGAGGCCATGGACGTCAAGCTCGAGGATATCGAGATCAAGCGCTAAGCGACTGGCGAGCACAACGGGAAACACGGACGCAGTGCAAACAAGCGACGGTATCCCAGCGCTTCGTACCCAGGGAGGGCCGGTAAGCCGACCCTCCCCATTCTTATGCCGGTAGCCGACGAACGCAGGATGCCGGGCTCCAAAACCATCCCAGACGTGATAACAGCACAAATAGACAAGTGCCCCAACACGTCCGCCCGCCGATTTATAGCGCCGCGCAGGCAATTTAAACCGGCGTCTTTAAACATCTGGGCAGTATAGTGACCAAAACAAGTGCATAACCGCACCCTGCGAACGGAGGAGATATGACCGAACACCATGCCATCAGCCGCCGAGCGTTTACGCTGGGCCTAGGGCTTGCGGCGTTGTCACCACTTGCAAGCCTGCCTGAAACCGCAGCGCCGGGCATTCCCCTGCGAACGGCATTTGCAGACAACACACCCGCACCGTCGGACAGCCTCGACAATTTCGTCATTCGCCTTCGCCCCGCGGGCTATTTTCGCACCGCGAGCGTCAACCAAGACGGCAACGTTCGCGGCAACGTCTGCCACCTGTTTAACGACGGCACGTCCAGCAAGCTCATCCTTGAGAACGTAACGACCAAGAATGACGATACAAACTGGTATGCTATCCGCACCTTGCTCAATTTCGAAGAGCATAAAAAGACGGGCTACAGCATTTGGTCGGTCGACGACGACTCGGACAAAGATGGAAAGGTCATCCACGTATGGGGCGGCGAGTATGACAACAAGCCCAGCCGCGCTTTTGCGTTCGAACGTCAATCAAACGGAACCTATATCATTCGAGACCGCACGGTCGAGAAAGAAACCGAGAAAAAAGACATTAAGTACCTGGCAATAGAATCGGACGGCAAAGACCAGGACAACAATAAGATCTGCCATAAGAGTAAGAGCATTCCGTGGGAGCTAGAACTTGTCGGTTACGACATGGGCAAGATCAATACCACAGTTAGAAGTATCGACTGGACCACGTATAGCAGCTACGTCGACGGACCATGCTGGATGAAATACGTCGACGACAACAAGTACCTCGACGAGCTGAGTATCCCGGGCACGCATGATTCGGGCACCTGCAGCGTGGACAACGACACCGAGCCCCAATCCTCACAAGCAAAGTGCCAGCAGGATTACATCCCGACGCAGTTGCTCGAAGGCATTCGCTATTTTGATATCCGACTCGGAAGGAACGACGAGAACGGCGACCCCGGTATCGACCATGGAAGATGCTACCTGCTCAAAAAAGACGGGGGCTTTATGCATCTCTCCGATGTCATCGGTTACTTCAAAACATTTTTGAACGAAAACCCGTCAGAAGCGCTCATCATGCTTGCGTCACGAGGCAACGACGAGGCTACCGACGAAAGCGTTACGACGGCTTTCGCCAAGGTTATGCACGATAATCCCGATCTGTTCTACACGTCGAGCCGAATCACCACACTGAACGAGGTGCGCGGAAAGATCGTCCTGCTGCGTCGATTTGTACTCGCCGGCAACAGCGTAAGCAGCCACACGTGGGGCCTCGATCTCACCCAATGGGACGACAAAATCAAGGCGCATTCCGGGCAGTCGATGTGCCTCGTCCAAGACGCGCGAGGCTTTGAGACTACGGGCAATGCGGGCGACAAAGAGCCCTATTGCACCAAGGTATACGCCCAGGACCATTTTGAATGCACCGGAACCGACAAGATTAGCTGGGTCGATATGGCGCTGCGAGAGACGACCAATCTCACGCGCAACAAGGTGGACGTCGAGGACAATGATGGCGCCAAGGTGCAAGTCCTGGAACGCTGCCGGTCTATCAACTACACCAGTTGCACGAATTACAAACAAGGAAGCAATCCTTTTACCGCGGCGCGAGTGGTCAACGAGCATCTGTACAAGAGCCAGTACATCAATCCCAGCGGCAGCGATAAAACAAAGTCAGATTGCCTCAAGCACGTTGGCATTATCGCGTCCGACTTTGTCGATTCGGCACTGGCCCGGAGCATCTACCAACGCAATTACGACGCGAAGCACAAGCCAACAGTTTCATGCTGCCTCCCGGACCGCATGCACATGACGTATGGAGACTCGCTGAGCGATGCCTCGCTCCAAGATGGCAAGACCGTTGGCGAGGGCCATTTCCGCCTTGTCGACAGCAGCAACGTACTCAACGTGGCCGCTTCTGGCAGCGCGTTTGCCATCGAATACGTGGATGTCGACGCCCTGGGCAACGAGACCGTTACGGGGCTGCAGGGCTCTGTGCCCATCGATATCGATCGACGCGCGCTGACGCCCCATTTTGAGGGACTCGAAGGCCTTAAGGCCGGCGAAGACGTGCGCGCCAAGATTGCGGCATCACTCGAGGGCAAGCTCGAAACCGATGCCTGCACGGCCCAGCTCGAGTTTGTGCACGACGCGAACGGCGCTCCGGGCACGGCAATGGCCGAGGGCGAAACATTTGCCGCAGGGACGTACTGGGTGCGCGCGAAAGACCTTTTGGGCGACGCGGCACAGAACTACATGCTCGCCAGCGATGGAGCCGTAAGCTTTACCGTAGCGGCCTCGGGCAGTGCAGGCGGCACCGGCAGCGGCACGGGTTCCAACGCAGACGGCGCCGACAAGAACGGCGGCGGCAACAAGAGCAAGGACTCGGGCGGAAAACTCGCCGACACGGGCGACGGCTCTGGTATCGCCGCCGGGCTCGCCGCTGCCGCCGTGGCGACAACGGTCGCTGGCGCGGCAAAGCTTGCCAGTGACCGCGAAGACAGCGAAGGCGCTAGCGAATAGGCAAGCCGGCCTTTTAAACACATCGACTCAATCGGGAGCGTAGGACACCGTTCTGTGCCCCCGATTTTTACCTTGGCCCGAACGCCGCCATAGGCTACATCACTATGTTCAGCACGTTGACGAATTCCTGAGCCTGGGAGCGGCTGCTCAGGCTAAAGACACAGGCAGTCAACAGCCTGTTGCGCAGAAAAACGTCGCGGCCCTTGATCCTGCTGACCCCCGTGATGTCCTTAAGGTAGACAATCTCGGTGTGCTTGCCGCCGAAAGTGCCCTTCTTGAGTACCTCAATGCGATTAGGGTAGATCTTGACGTCTTTAAACCTGCCCGAACCCTTACCCTGGAATAGCAAAGTGTTGTTGTCCATACACATCGCTCCCCATGGTTAGAGTTAAAACTGCCTCTATGGTCACATTTTAGTCACTTCGGGAATCCTGCACGAAGGCGCTAGGCGACATTGAAATTCGAGTCCGCGCGAGGCTTTAAGATAGGCATGATCAGCCGCATCGATGCGACTGGCAATGCTTCTAGGAGTACGCCTCGTATTATTCGCCATTAGAGGAGGTCTTACCTGGTTTACGCATGGGAATTCGAGTTCTTTGATTCGGACGGCATTGAACTTCCCGCGCCAGACTTCGGACATGAGCCGCGACACGGCGGCAAGATTATCGCCGTAGCCGTCAGCCGCGAACTCGCCGACATCCCCGCCGTCACCGCAGCGAATGCCGCGCGTATACTCGGTGTTAGCTCAGCGCGGGTATCGCAACTGATAAATGCAGGGCTGTTGGATTCATGGAAGGATGGCACCAAGTGAATGGTGTCCAAAGCTTCCATCGAGGCACGACTCGCCGACGCTCCAAAGGCAGGGCGCCCGAAAGAGGTCTCTATTGTTGTATAAGGCGAGGATACTGCGCACTTTTATTCCACACGACGTTTTCAGCCTGGTATAAACAAGTTCAATAATAGAATGCAAATCCAACCATCGTGTCTGATTACGAAAGAATTTTTGCCTTTTCTGCAGCAAACTCTTCCTCGGTAAGTACTCCACTATCACGCAGCGTTGCAAGCCTCTCAAGTCTTGCAACTACATCGCCACTATCCGCCAGCGTCTCAATAGTCTATGAAACCTGTGGATACCGCTCGAGCTCCTTCGATAGGGCATCGACTATCTCGGCAATATTCTTTGCATTTTTGCCCCCGTTTAGTACGTTTGTCCGGACCTTAGATGACGAGTTGACAGTAACGCCAGATCCGCCTTCAACTGGAACAACCGAAATACTGATATTTTCGCCCCAGGACCAAAGGCTCATACCGATCTCGGCTGCAACTGTTCTTGTTGTGGGCGATGCGCTATCAACTTTTACTTTAGGCAGCTTTTCCATAGCTGCCTTCAAGGCATTAAACGTGTCGTCAGGAGAATACGGCACCTGAATCTGAAGCTGCTGATCCGCAAAACCCATAATCCGGCCTCCGCTTCTACAAGATTAAGACTATCGGCAATGTTAGCACGTTCCCAGCACTTTTAAATTCATCTAATGACCTTGTGATGCAGCCCGACACCCCAGCACTACTCCCCTACTTCCCAAATAGCGCACCCAGCAGACCGCGGCGTTTGGGCTTCTCCTCTCGGTAGGAACCCTCGGCTGCGGCCGCCACCTGTCGCGGTTGCTCGCCGCCTCCACGGCGCACAATCTGGTATAGGAAGGGCGATTTAACGTATTTGACCTCGATGGGCGTGGCGTGCACGGTGCTTTCGATCGACAGCATCACGTTGGGATTGAGCGGTGCCACGATATGCGTTTCGCGCTTGTCGCTAAACACCACCGCGGCTGCACGACCCGTCTGGCCGTTTACGGCAATGCGCACCTGCTCGCCATCGCGGCCATCCGTCGCCGGACGATCGACAAAGTAGACCGGCACCATCACCAGACCGTCCTTGTGCTTGCGGGCCTTGCGCGCCCAGGTGCGGATGCTCTTTTTATTGAGCCCCAGCACCGCCTCGGCATCGTTGCCGGCAATGTCGAGCGCCAGCTTATCAATGACCACCTGGTCCTTGGTAGACGCATCGACGGAGACAACGCGGAAGTCGCCTTCCTGCATGGCGGGATCGAACGGCCCAACCTTGGCAAAGTCCCACGGCTCCAAAATTCCCATAAGGCGAACATCCAGGTAGTTTGCCCTGGGATATGCCCAGTCGAGCACCTCGTAGTACACCAAGGTCTCCTTGCTCAGGCCCTTGCCCGGGAAGGACGCCATCATGCGCAGGTCCGCCAGCGCCATGGGGAAATAGAAGAGCATCATGTCGTTTTGGATCGCATCTTCCACGTCGTGCCCGGCAAAGGATTCCGCATACTGGCGCACCAGCTGCAGTGCGTTGGCACGTGCCTGCTGCGGCGAGATTTCGCAGGGAATGCCCTGCTCCGGCACATACTCTGCACCCACGCCCATGGTCAGACGCTTGCTGAAGGTACCGGGCTTGAGCAGGTCGGCAATGCCGATCTTGTTGCCGCAGGACGGGCACTCAAACACGCGCTGCGTTGACTCGCCCTCAAAGGACGCCCCGCAGAAGGGGCAAGGAATGCTCACATGCGTGACCTCTTGGAACTCTTGCGCCGTGCCGCGATCCTCCCACAGCAGATGTTCCAGGACCGACTGATTGCGCCAGTGCGCGTTGAAGAAATACCAGTCCGGGTCCTCCGGGCGCTCGAGTTGCGACACATGTGTGAGTTTGAGCAGTCCATCCACCACCGTCAACGGCGTATGGCGAATACCCAAAGCGCTCTTGGGCTCTCCGGCGTCCGCCTGCCACGGAACGACCGTGCCGCAATAGGCGCACTCAAAGCTGCGCTTAGCTTGGTGCGAGTACATAGGGCCGCCGCAGTTTTGACATTTAATGGCAAACATCTCGTCCATGGAAACGTCCTCCTTTGCACAGGGGCTGTCGACATTAAGTATGTCGAGCAAACAGGCACATGCCCATACCCATGTGGCCCAAAATGGACCACCCAGGCAGACAAGAAGGCTCGCTCGTTAGCACCGGCAGACTATTGCTGCATTTTCTGAGCATCGGTGCACGGCGCCCCCGCGCGAGCTACACTATCCCCTTAAACATGATTGTGAGGACGACCGCTATGCTATTTGTAAATCGGCTGGTACATACGCTTGTTCCCGGCGGCGAGGACGAGCCGGTCGATGCATCTTGCCGCACCAACGCGGGTTTTGCCGCAAGCCTCATCTGCATTGGCCTCAACATCACCCTGTGCCTGGCCAAGGGCATCGCGGGCCTGCTCGCCGGTTCCGTCTCCCTCATCGCCGACGCTTTCAACAACCTCTCCGATGCCTCGAGCAACATCGTGAGCCTGCTCGGGTTCCGCCTTGCCAGCCGCCCGGCAGACGAGGGCCACCCTTACGGCCACGGCCGCTACGAGTACCTGGCTGGTCTGTTTGTCGCCGTCCTGGTTTGTGCCGTCGGCATCAACCTAATCCTCGAGTCGGTCACCAAGATCATCAAGCCCTCGCCCACCGTGTATTCGGCGCTCTCCATGGCTGCCCTTGTTCTGTCCATGCTCGTCAAATTCTGGATGGCAGCGTTCAACCGCACGCTGGGCGATCGCATCGACTCCGAAACGCTCATCGCCACGGCGCAGGACTCCAAAAACGACGTCATCACCTCGGGCTCGGTCTTGGTGGCGGCGCTTATTTCGCAGACGACCGGCTTTGATCTCGATGGCTGGGCAGGCCTGGGTGTGGGCATCTTCATCTGCATCAGCGGCCTGGGCCTGGTGCGCGACGCCATCAGCCCGTTGCTGGGGCAAGCGCCCGACCCCAAGCTCGTCCAGGCAATCCGCGACAAGATCATGTCCTATCCGCAGGTCTTGGGCACACACGACCTCATGGTGCACGACTACGGCCCCGGTCGTCAGTTTGCCAGCGCCCACGTGGAGATGCCCGGCGAGGGCGACGCGTTTGAGCACCACGAGATTCTGGACACCATCGAGCACGACATCAAGCGCCAGATGGGCATTGGTATCACACTGCACTGCGACCCCATCGCGACAACCGGCGATGACTTGCGCGGCTGGGTCAAGCGCGGCGTCATGCAGATCGATCCCGCGCTCTCCATCCACGACCTGCACGAGCACGACGGGTTCGTTTCGTTTGACCTGGTGCGTCCCGACGGCTTTGACATATCCGACGAGGAGCTGCTGGGGCTCGTCACGCGCATCGTGCACGAGCGCCGACCCGATGCCTCATGCGTCGTCACCTTTGATTCGGGCTTTAGCTCGCCCGACCGTCCGGCCGAGCAACTGTAGCCTGCTTAACAGCTAGTTTCCCTGCGCGCCCGAGATGCCGTTTTGCAGGGCGTTCCAGGCATCCGTCGCCATGCCGCCCAAGTTCTGCGCGGTATCGCCCAGGTTCTGAGCGGTGTCGCCCAGCTCTTGCGCCTTGTCTCCCAACTCCTGCGCCTTGTTGCTCAAGTCCTCCAGCGTATTGGAGCTCGAGCTGTCGGTACCGCTTTGGCCGTCGGACGAGTTGCCCGAACTGTTCTTGTGCGTGAGTTGAATTTCGAGGTTGCCGTTGTCGTTATAGTAGGCAGAAGTAACGACCCAGTTGGCATCGACGACGGGCGTTGAGCCATCATCAGTCAGGACCACGGCATTCGAAAGATCGGCGCCGCGCGACTTGAGGATCTTCTTGGCGTTGGACCAGTACTGCCCCGGGATATCACTCAAATCGACGGTGCTAGACGAGGCGGACTCGGTTTGCTCGGCAGTGGTATCGGCCGTTGAACTCCCTCGCTTGTTGAGCATGCCCGACACGATGGCAAACACAACCGACAGCGCAAAGAAGATCGCCAGCACGATGAGGATCTTCTTAATCACGCTCGACGAACGCGACGGCGTCTCTTCCTCGTCCTCGCCATATTGCGGAATCGACTTGGGGTACTCGCGATACGGCTCGCGCGACTCGTAGCGAGGCTGCGCCGTGCGAGGCATATACGTCGTCTGCTGAGGCTGCGGAATGGGATTCTGCGGCAGGTCATCATAGGGATTCGGCGTCGAGGCGGCATAAGAATCCTGCGGCGCGTAATCAAACGGGTCTGCCGCCGCGTTGCCATAGGGGCTTTGCAAAGATGCAGCGTAAGGGTCCTGCGCCGCGTCGCCATAGCCCATAACTCGTGTGGGCTCGGCAGAAGGCTGCGTCGCGGCGGGGTCGACATAACCGGGGTTGGGAACAACGCGGGTCGCATCGGCGCTATCGCCAGCCTGCGCGGAACCGCAGCCGCCCATCACGGTTGTCTTGTCCTGATCCATGCAACGATTCCTTTCCGTCGCCTGTAAGCATCAAGTTATCCATGCATTCTACCAGCGCAAAAGCCTATGATGGGCAGAGTCCGTCGGTATCTACAAGACATGCGCGGGCCTAAGGATCAAAAAGCCCCGCCGGGCCTTGGTAGGCGCGACGGGGCGGGCAAGCGGCTATGAGCAGCGAGCTTAGAACAGGCCGGTGATGTTGCCGTCGTTGTCGACGTCGATGTTCTCGGCCGCAGGGACCTTGGGCAGGCCCGGCATGGTCAGAACACTGCCAGTCAGTGCGACCACAAAGTGGGCGCCGGCGGAAACCTTGAGCTCACGCACCGTGATGCGGAAGTTCTCGGGAGCGCCCAGGGCCTTGGCGTTGTCGCTAAAGCTGTACTGCGTCTTGGCGACGCACACCGGCAGGTTGCCAAAGCCATTCTCGCGCAGCTCGGCGAGCTGGCGCTTGGCGGCCGGCGTAAAGTCAACGCCGTCGGCGCGGTAGACCTTGGTGGCAACGGCCTCGAGGGCATCAGCGACATCAGCGCCGTCCTCATAGGCAAACTTGAGCTCGCTCGGCTGCTCAATCAGACGCATGACCTCATCGGCCAGCTCGAGCGCGCCCTCGCCGCCCTTGGCCCAGACCTCGGAAAGCTTAACGTTGACGCCGAGCTTCTGGCACTCGGACTCGATGAGTGCAAGCTCAGCCTCGGTGTCCGTCGGGAAGCGGTTGATGGCGACCACGCAGGGCAGACCATAAACGTTCTGGATGTTGTCGACATGACGCAGCAAGTTGGGCATGCCAGCCTTGAGTGCCTCGAGGTTCTCCTCGTTGAGGTCGGCCTTGGCGACGCCACCGTTGTACTTAAGCGCACGAGCGGTCGCGACGACCACGACGGCGCTGGGGCGAACGCCCGTCATGCGGCACTTGATGTCGAGGAACTTCTCGGCACCCAGATCGGCACCGAAGCCGGCCTCGGTAATGGCAACATCGCCAAAGCGCATCGCCATACGCGTGGCCATAATAGAGTTGCAGCCGTGGGCAATGTTGGCGAAGGGACCGCCGTGGACAAACGCGGGCGTGCCCTCGAGCGTTTGCACCAGGTTGGGCTTAAGCGCGTCCTTAAGCAACGCGGCCATGGCACCCTGGGCCTTGAGGTCGCGGGCACGGACGGGCTCGCCGGCAAAGCTATAGCCGACGACAATCTCACCCAAGCGTTCCTTGAGGTCGTTGATGCTCGTAGACAGGCACAGGATTGCCATGACCTCGGAGGCAACGGTGATGTCGAAGCCGTCCTCGCGCGGCACACCTTGGGCCTTACCGCCAATGCCATCGATAACATGGCGCAGCTGACGGTCGTTCATGTCGACGACGCGCTTCCAGGTGATGCGCTTAACGTCAATACCGAGCTGATTGCCCTGCTGGATGTGGTTATCGAGCATGGCGGCCAGCAGGTTGTTGGCAGCACCGATGGCATGGAAGTCGCCGGTAAAGTGCAGGTTGATGTCCTCCATGGGAATGACCTGGGCCCAACCGCCGCCAGCGGCACCGCCCTTGACGCCAAAGACGGGACCGAGCGAAGGCTCACGCAGGGCCACGGCGCTCTTGATACCGCGACGACGCAGGCCATCGGCCAGACCGATGGTCGTGGTGGTCTTGCCCTCGCCCGCGGGCGTTGGGTTGATAGCGGTCACGAGGACGAGCTTGGCCTGGTGATCAGTCGGCTCGTTGAGCAGTGAATAGTCGACCTTAGCCTTGTCGAAGCCGTACGGAATAAGGTGCTTAACGTCGACGCCGGCGTTCTTGGCCACCTCGGTAATAGGCAGCGGCGTGACAGAACGTGCGATTTCGATGTCAGTAGGCATGGGCGGTCCTTTCGTTACCGAATGAGAAAAAGACCAATTCAGCATAGCACGGGCGCGCAATAGTAAAACGCCCATAACCGATGAACGGCGATATGTTTACCCGATGCCCAGCGATAGTCCAACAGCCCGCCAAAACAAAACGCCCTAAACGGTAGGTTCAATCCCCAGGTGCTCAAAGGTGCGGAGGGTTGCCTGACGGCCCTGCGGCGTACGAATCATCAATCCGCACTGCAGCAAATAGGGCTCATAGACATCCTCGAGCGTGCCCGGGTCCTCGCCCACCGCGCTGGCAAGGGTCGTAAGTCCCACGGCACGACCGGAGAACGTCTTGGCAAGCGTCTCCAAGATACGAATATCCATCCAGTCCAGACCGAGCTCGTCGATCTCGAAGAACTCGAGCGCCTGACGGCAGATATCGAGCTCAATGGGACCGTTGCCGCGCACCTGTGCATAGTCGCGCACGCGCTTGAGCAGGCGGTTGGCAAGACGTGGCGTACCGCGCGAACGCGAGCCGATCTCGAGTGCACTGGGATGATCGATCGTCACGCCCAGGATAGTCGCCGAGCGCGTCACAATCTGCGCGAGCTCCTCGACCGTGTAGTAATCCAGGCGATATGAAATGCCAAAGCGGTCGCGCAACGGGCCGGTCAACATGCCTGAGCGGGTCGTTGCCGCCACCAGCGTAAACTTGGGGATATCCAGGCGAATCGAGCGCGCCGCCGGACCCTTGCCAATCACGATATCGAGGGCAAAGTCCTCCATCGCGGGGTACAGGACCTCCTCGACCGAACGGTTGAGGCGGTGGATCTCGTCGATAAACAGCACATCGCCCGGCTGCAAGTTAGTAAGGATGGCCGCCAGGTCGCCCGTGCGCGCGATGGCAGGGCCACTCGTGGTCTTGATCTGAGCGCCCAGCTCGTTGGCGATAACGGTGGCCAGCGTGGTCTTGCCCAGGCCCGGAGGACCCGAGAAAATCACGTGGTCGAGCGTCTCGCCACGGCTCTGCGCCGCTTCGATCAACACGCGCAGGCTCTGCTTGATGTGCTCCTGGCCGCAGTAATCGTCCAGGCGCTGAGGGCGCAAAGTGCGGTCGACATCGAGATCCTCGGCCGTCAGCTCCGAGCCCACCATGCGCTCGCCGTGCGCCATGGATGCCGCCGGCGAGTTACCGGGCGTCGCCCACAAGTCCTGAGAGTCATCGGCTTCCCACATCACGCATCCATTCCGAGTCGCTTAAGCGCCGCGCCGAGCAGATCCTCGACACGCATATTCTGCCCATCATACCCGCTCAGGGCAACATCGGTCTCCTGCGGGCTAAAGCCCATGGAAAGGAGCGCCGCACGGGCATCATCGATCACCGAGGGAGCGGCAGCGGGCACGGGCATCGCAACCTGTCCGGGAATCACGTCGACCGGCACAAAGCCCTTATCCTTGGCAAAGGTGCTCTTGAGTTCCAGGATCAGGCGCTGAGCTGTCTTTTTGCCCACACCGGGTACCTTGGCCATGCCCTTGTCGTCCTCGGCCATCACCAGCGAATACAGCTGCCCCACGGTATAGGTGGAAAGCACGGCAAGCGCCAGGCGCGGGCCAACGCCCGAAACGGACACGAGCCGGTCGAACATCATGCGCTCATCCTTTGAGGAAAAACCGAAAAGTGTCATGGCGTCCTCGCGCACCTGCATACGCGTGTAGAGGCAGACCTCGCCACCGGGCGTCGGCAACGTGGCCGCAGTGCTGCCCGAGATGCCGAGCTCAAAGCCAACGCCCGACACATCGACGACAGCAGAGCTCATCGTGGCCTCGACAAGCGTTCCGTGGAGCTGGGAGATCATCAGTATCCGGTTCCTCTCTGTTGATAGAACTCGCCACCGGTGAGGGCGCGGGTGCGGCTGAGGTTTACGTGGCAGATGGCGCAGGCCAGGGCATCGGCGGCATGGTCGGGATGCGGGTCGTGGTCGAGCTGTGTTAGAGTGCGTACCATGTAGGCGACCTGCCGCTTGTCCGCGGCGCCGGTGCCCACCACAGCCTGTTTGATCTGCATGGGCGTGTACTCGCCAATCTCGAGCGCGCATTCCGAAAGCGCTACGAGTGCAGCACCGCGGGCATGCGCCGTGGGGATGGCCGAACGAACGTTGGCGCCAAAGTAGATACTCTCGACAGCAGCCGTGTCGGGTCGATAACGCTCGACGACATCCTTAAGGTCACGGGCGATATGCGACAGGCGCACCGCGAGCGGACTTCCGGCACTGGTCTCGATGCAGCCATAGGCACGGCAGCGAACCTCGCCGCGCCGCTCCTCGATAATCCCCCAACCCGTATGGGCCAAACCGGGGTCGATGCCCAAGATAACCATGCCAACCTCCCCTCGCCACAAGCACAGCGCAAGACAAGGCCCCGCGCATCATTCACGAACGTCTGTTCTAGAATAACACAACAGCGACCGCATCTAGCAAGCAAGGTTGAACCATAGGTTGAGCATAAGTCAGCGAGCGAGTCCCTGCCGTGGCAAGGTGTCGCGAAAGAGGAGCGCCGCGTACTTTTGTACGCAAGCGACGGTTTGAGCGGCAGATTGCCCGGCAGGGGCTCGCGCAGCGTCGACTCGTTACGCGGTTTGGTGAAACCGCGTAATCTTGGCCCTATCCCCAGTTTAGTTCTGCGAGAAAAAGGGGAACTGCCTCGGATCAACCGGCGGATGCGGCATCGGGCCACCCTGGGGACTACCTTGCGAGCCGCCCTGACCGCCCATCATCTTATCGATGGCGTCCTGAACCTCGCCCTCGAACTTTTTCATTCCCTCGTGCAAACGACGCTGACCGTCCTCAGAGCGCAGCTCCTCCATTTGCTCGGGCGAAATACCCAGTAGCTCGCCCAGCACGCCCATCATCTCGTTTCGCACGCGCTCGCTCGTATCCTCGTCAGCAAAGCGGCGCACCTCGGCGCGCGCCAGCGAATCGACCGTCATACGCTCCTTGCCGTTAAGCCCCAGGTCGGACCACGCGAGCATATACGGCCAGGCACGCTCGGCAAACGAACGGGCCGAGACGATTGGCACCATCGGCAACATGCGGCGGGCAGCCTCACCCTGTCGAACGAGCATCAGCAGCAGCGAGCAAGCCTCAGGCTTGCCAGCGGCCATCGGAATGTCGTCGAAAGATCGATTGCGGTCCACGTGCGCCTCGAGCGCGCCATCGACCTCACCCGGCTCAAGCCCGCCGAGCAGCTGTGCCGCGCGGTCGAGCATATCGACCGGACCGTCGAGCGTCGAGAGCGCTTGCGCCAGCACGCGCTCCATACAATCTTCCACCGCGTTGAGCGTCACGAGCTCTTGGGGCACCACGGCAGACGTGCGGTTGCGCACACGCGCCACAAACTCAAGCGTCGACAGGTACACATCGCCAAAGGGCGCGTAATCGCCCTGGTAGCCGCCGCAAAGCGCCGGCGCCGCCAGCGCGTACTCGGTTTTGGACAGCGGGCTCAGCGCCATCGCACCCAGCTCGAGCGCCGTGTCCTCCAGCATGAGGCCCAACGTGCGCGAGCGCAGACGCTCGGCATCGCCCGCCGACACGTCGCGATCGAGCACACGCGCCGCATCCGGTGCATCGCGCTCGACGGTGCGAATGTGCAGACGCTCGGCGATGGCGCGGACGGCGGCACAGCGGGCAGCCTCGGCCTCTTCCTGCGCCGGCGTAAAGATACGGTTGCGCCCCAGCACCAGGCCAATCACATTGCGCGGGCCCAGAGCGTCGACGGCCAGCGCCGCCAGCAGGGACGACGGCAAGTCACCCTCGAGTGTCACCACAGCACGCGACGCACCGTGGGCTCGGGCGTTGTCGCGCACGGCGAGCACCAGCGCCTGCCACAGCCACTCCTCGGAACGGAACTCGGGCAGTTCGTGATCCTCCAGGGCATCGAGCATCACGCCGCGCTGAATCTCCTGAACCAGCAGGCTCTCCTCAAAGCACGGCGCCTGGGCCACCACGCGACCGCAGTCGTCGAGCACAAACGAACCGCCGGTATACACCGACTCGTCATAGGCACCGACCGGCGCCATGCAGGCAAACCACACGCTGCGCTTGGATGCGATCTTGCGGTAGGCGCCGCTGCGAACGGCAGCAATGGCGGCAGTCTCGCGGTCGGTCATGTCAAACGCGTTGAATTGGAAATACGCAATGAGGTCAACACCGGTCGGCAACATCTCGAGTTCGCGGTCCAAGTCAAAAATCACGGCGATGCGCACGCCGTCCACGTCGAACACCGGCGGCGCCCAACGTGTGTCGTTGTTCTCGCCACGCTGCAGGGCAATGCTCGAACGCGCCGGCACCACATGACCGTCCTTGAGCATCATGTAGTCGAGCAGCGGCTGGCCCTCAAACGAAACCGCCGCGGGCACGATGCAGATCATGTCAAGCTCCTGGATACGCTCGGCGACACCAGTCAAACCGGCAAGCACGTCGTGCTCAAAGTCGGCAGCGCCCACCAGGCCACCGGGCATGGCGCCCATAAAGAGCGGAGCCGGAACGCACAGCACGCGCGCCCCGCGCTCGTGGGCCAGACGAGCCTGGTCCTCGATGCGGCCGCAAATGCCCTCAATATCACCCAGGCGCATATCGATCTGTGCAAGCGCGAGCTTCATGGCCCAGCCCTTTCCGTCGTAAACCATCGAAATCGTAGTAAAAGCGCCGGCCGCATAATGCAGCCGGCGCTTGCATGTGCATATGCTAGTTATGATACCCCGAGCGGGGGCGCGCTCCTAGAATGTCGCGGACCACAGCCCGTGCAGGTTGCAGTAGGCATAGACGGTACCGGTCTTGGAGCCGCCCGCGAAAAACGTCGCGGGTTTCATGCCGGGCTCAAGGTAATGAACCTCTAAGCGGCCCTCGGCCTCAAGCGCAATCCACTCAATGTAGTGTTCGGGCAGGCTGGGGTGCTCGACCGAGCCAACGCGTGCACGAATCACGTGACCGTCGCGCTCGGTCTCGACAACAGGCACGTGCTTCTCGTGCGCCGCGTCCTCAGTGTTTGCGGTCAGTTCCGTGCAACCGGCAGGGGTCGCAACGTCGTCGCCAAGGGCAGCGATGAGCTTACCGTCGGGGTCCTTAAAGAATTTCGCCATGATGTTCTCCTTTGCTGATGTGCCAATGTTCTTGATGGTTCTTATGCCCAAAGGCAGACAAACCATCCACGGCATTGCAAATGAACACATAACGGATCAGGCAAGCGGTCGGGCCAAAATGCGTCGACCGTCCTGCCCACTCCAGCAGTCCCACCCCGCGCGCGGCTAGCGCCCGTCGCCGCCGAGCAGCGCCAGAACATCCTCGCGCGTGAACAGTGCCGACGAGATGCCGTCGCCGCCGAGCACGCTGTTGACCAGGTCGCGCTTGGACTCCTGCATCTGCATAATGCGCTCCTCGATCGTGTCCTTGGCGATGAGCTTGTACACGGTCACGGTATGTTGCTGGCCAATACGATGCGCGCGGTCAGTCGCTTGGTCCTGCGCCGCCACGTTCCACCACGGGTCGTAGTGGATTACCACGTCGGCCGCCGTCAGGTTAAGGCCCACGCCGCCCGCCTTGAGCGAGATCAAAAAGACCGGCACCTCGCCCGCCTGGAACTGTGCGACCATCTTGGCGCGGCTCTCTTTAGACGATGCGCCCGTGAGCTTAAGGAAGGCGATATCCTCCTTGGCCAGGCGCTTACCGATAATATCGAGCATACCCGTAAACTGGCTGAACAACAGGATGCGATGTCCGCCGTCGAGTGCGCCGTGCACGAGCTCCATGCACGTATCGAGCTTGGCGCTCCCCGCCTTGTAATCCTCGTAGTGCAGACGCGGGTCGCAGCAGATCTGGCGCAGCTTGGTGAGCTCGGCAAGTACCTTGAGCTTGTCCTTCTTAAACTCCCCGGCCTCGCGGTGCTGCACCTGCTGGGCGATGCGGTCCTGGTTGGCCAGGTAGAGCTTGCGCTGCTCGCCGGTGAGCTGCGCCATGACCGTGTCCTCGATCTTTTCAGGCAGATCGGCCACCACGTCCTCCTTGACACGGCGCAGTACAAACGGCGACACGAGTGCCTGCAGACGAGCGGCGCTGTCGCCCTCGGCGTGCTCGACCGGGCTTTCGAAGCGCTTGGCAAACGACTCGCGCGTGCCAAGCAGGCCCGGCATCAAAAAGTCGAAGATGCTCCAGAGCTCGGACAAGCGGTTTTCGATGGGCGTGCCCGTCAAGGCAAAGCGCACGCCGGCAGGCAGGCGCTTGGCGGCACGCGCTACCTGCGTGAGCGGGTTTTTAATGTACTGGGCCTCGTCGAGCACCACGCGGGCAAAATCCTGCTCGACGTACTCGTCGATATCGCGCCGCATAAGGTCATACGACGTCACGACCACGTTATGCTCGGCAACGCCGGCAATCTGCACGCGACGCTGCGCCTTGGCGCCCACGATGGCGCACACATCGAGCGACGGGGCAAAGCGCTCCAGCTCGGCGGTCCAGTTGTACACAAGCGACGCAGGGCACACCACAAGCGTGGGCTTGGCGTCCCCCGCTTCCACGCGCGCCAGGATATGTGCGATCATCTGCAGCGTTTTGCCCAGGCCCATGTCGTCGGCCAAGATGCCGCCAAGGCCCAGGTGTTCGAGCGAGCCGAGCCACTGGTATCCGTCGACCTGATAGCCGCGCAGTGTGGCCTTGAGCGAGACCGGCACCGTAAAGTCCATCTTGCCGAGCGTATCCAAGCGCTCGACGGTGCGGCGGAACGCGGCGTCACGATCGGCCTCGAGCGCGGGCGTGCGCGCGAGCATGCTATCGACGAATAGGGTACTCGACGCGGGAAGCGACACGCCGTCGAGCAGGTCGACGGCATCGACACCCAGGTCCTCGGCGAGGCCAAACGCGGCTCGGGCGCCCTCGTCCAAACGAATGATGTCGCCGGACGTAAGGCGCGCAAACGTCTGGTGACGCTTGTAGGAGTCGAGGTAGATGGCAAGGTCCGCGGCCGAAAGCCCGCTCGCGCCCAACTCGACATCGAGCAGATTGCTCTTGACGGTCGCACGAACCGAGAGCTTGGGCGCGGGGCGGACCGAGATCTGGCGCAGACGGTCGCTGAGCATGACCTCACCCAGCTCGGACAGGGCGGACAGGCCCTCGGTCAGCAGGCGGAACAAGCTCTCGTCATCGCGCTCCTCAAACGCCAGACCGCCCTCGTAAAAGTCGAAATACAGGGCCGCCGTGTCCATAACGCGAAACTCCGCCACCTCGTCGCGGGGCGGCACGCCCGGGCGCCGCTCTTCGAAGGGACTACCCGGAGCGCCCAGGCTAAAGAGATCCGCCGACCAATCGCCGTAGGTAACCGTAATTTTGCAGGTCACGAGCCCATCATCGACGCCGATTGCCATAGCAAAGCTCGGATCGGGTGCCACGGTATCGAGCGCGGCGGGCGCGGTGAGGTCGGTGTAGTCGCGCAAAATGGGCAGCGCCATACGACAGAACTCCCCCACCTGGTCGGCAGCGATATGGACCGGCGTGCGACAGGGCAGCAAACGCGATAGAAACGGCGCCGCATGCTGGGCAAACGCCACATCGGCGCGGCGCGCACGGCGGGTGTCGACCAGATAGGCAACGTCGCCCGAAGCAAAGCAGTATGCATCGGCCGGCAGGCGCAGATCGTAGCTGCCGCCAGCCGCCGGCGCGATTTTGGCGGCAAAGAGCGGTGGGCGCTTGGTCGGGGCTTCATCCTTCCCTTGCGGCGCCGGCTCGACCGCCACGTCATAGGTGCGATGCGTCGTCGTCCCCCGCGACCAGGCGGGCTCAAAAGAGATGGTCTGGCCGCGCAACAGGTCCAGCACATATACGATGCTATGCTCGGACAGCGGCAACTGACGCTCGGCGACAAAACCACTGCGGGCAAAGTCGTACGACGCCGAACGCGAGCTTGTGATGTCATCGAGATAGGCAACTGTCGTCACGACAAGGTTGAGCAGCTTTGTCGACACGTCTTCGAAGGCTTCGGGCGTATGGACAAACGTGAGCTTCTTGCCGTACGAGAAGGTGCCGCCGCGCACGTAGGCATCGGCCATGCCGTCGATGTCCTTGACCACGTAGGAGACCGATCCACAGCGAATGCGAAGCTCGAGCGCCCAGCTAAAGCGGTCGGCAAACAGTGGATTGTAATACGGCACCAGCGAGGGCTCCAACACTGCCTTGGGGGCATCGGGATCCACACTGCCGGCGAGCTTGCGGCGCATGCTCGCCAGCTCATCCATGCGCGCGTCCGAAAGATCGGAGAGCGCCGCCATGAGGCTGGGACTCGTGGGGACGGGCGCCGGAAAGGGAAAGTTGGGATTGACGGCCGGCGCTTTGGGCGCGTTGCGCGCGGGCTGTTTCGGCTGCGCCGTAAACGTGCGGACCGGCGTGCGCAGCCCCTCGACGGGCTCGGTGCCGCTGGCGTCCAGGTACGCAAGCGCCGTGGCGATGGCGTGCTTGCACATGCCGGGGTAGCGATAGGCAGCGGGGCAATCGCAGTCGTAGTCGATCACCTCGTGCTCGTCCATGTCGAGCGCCACGTGCGTCTTGTACAGGTCGCCACGCGAGCCGCGCACCGAGCCCTCAACCGTCACGTTTTTGGAGAAGCGCGAGCCGCTGTCCTCAATCGACAGCACGGCGCCGTTGAGCATGAGCGAACGCCCCTTCATAAAGGTGCCACTCAGCGCCGCCTCTTTCCGGAGCGCCTGCACAAACGTCCCCTGCGTCATCACTTCCTCCAATCTCACCCGGGGTAGCTTAGATAACCGTCACGCGGCCTTGGTTGCCGACGATGGCCTTTGCCTCTGCCAGCAGCGGAATCGAGCGTGCATTGACCTTGGCCGGCACCTCAGCGCGCAGCACGCGCCCGTCGACTTGCTCAATAAAGATCTCCACGCGGTCGCCGCCCGGGTTGGTGGTGAGCACCGTGGCCAGGCGCGCCATATTGCCCTGGCTAAAGCGGCTGTTGGGCACCATGACCTCAAACACCTTGGGCTTGTTTTTCTCCTCGCTAAGCTCCAGCGGCACAATCTCCTGCGCGATGATCTGGTCGCCGCGGTCCGAGCGCTCGAGCTTGCCCTTAATGCGCACAAACGCATCGGACAGCTGTGCGCCGGTCTCGGGATCGACCTCGCCGTACAGATACCCCTCGGCCTCCTTGTAGGTCTTGGGGAACACCACGACCGTGGCCTCGCCTTCCATGTCTTCGAGCTGCACGATGCCCATGGGGTCGCCGTTTTTGGTCACGCGCTTGGACACGCTCGAGACCATGCCGGCCCACCACAGCGCCTTGCCCTCGGGAATCTCCTGGTTGATGGTGCCGCCCGTGGGGTTTTGCACCTCGTAGCCGGTGTCGATCTGCGAGAACGAGAAGTCGCGCGCCTTGGCTAGTGCATACTCAAACGGACGCAGCGGGTGGTCCGAGACGTAGATGCCCAGAACCTCCTTCTCCTGGCTCAGCTTAAGGTGGCGGTCCCATTCCTGGCCATCCGGATCGGGCACGCTCACCTCAAAGCCCGAGCCCTCAACGTCGCCAAACATATCGAAGAACGACGTCTGGCCGCTCGCGCGGTCCTTCTGGCGCTTTACCGCGGCATCGATGATGTTCTCGGGGTTGTTCTTGTCCACAAAGTGCATCATCTGGCGACGCGGATACCCCGTGGAGTCGAAGGCGCCTGCCTTGATCAGCGATTCGATCACGCGACGGTTTGCCTGGCTCGAGTCCACGCGCTCGACAAAGTCGTGCAGCGTCTTAAACGGACCGCCCGCCTCGCGCTCGGCGATAATCGCCTGCGCCACGCCGGTGCCCACGCCGCGGATGCCGGCCAGACCAAAGCGCACGCCCTCCTTGGTAGCCGTGAACTCGGTACCGGACTCGTTGACATCTGGCGAAAGCACGGGGATGCCGTCGTGACGGCATGCCGAGACGTAGTGCACGATCTTGTCGGTCTTACCCGTATAGGACGTCAGAACGGCCGCCATGTACTCATGCGGATAGTGCGCCTTGAGCCATGCCGTCTGCATAACCAGAATGGCGTAACCGGCGGAGTGCGACTTATTGAAGGCGTAGGACGCGAACTCAAGGACATCGTCCCAAATCTTCTGGGCGACCTCGCGCGTGTAGTTGTTCTTGATAGCGCCGTTCATCCAGTGGTCGTAGGTGGTCTCGTCCGAGCCATCCTCCCAGTGGAGCACCGTCGACGTGAGCAGCTTAATCTTTTTCTTAGCCACGGGCTTACGGATACGCGAGTCCGATTCGCCCTTGGAGAAGCCGCACATCTCGACGGAGATGAGCATAACCTGCTCCTGGTAGACCATGGTGCCGTAGGTTTCGCCCAGGATGTCGTCCAGGCGGTCGTCGTAGGAGACGGCCGGCTCCTTGCCGTTCATACGGTTGATGTAGGACGAGACCATGCCGGCGCCCAACGGGCCCGGGCGGTACAGAGCGATCAATGCCACGACGTGCTTGTACTCGGTGGGCTTCATGTTCTTGATCGTGGCCGTCATGCCGGCGGACTCGACCTGGAAGACGCCGGCGGTGTGGCCAGAGCCCATGAGCTTAAAGATCTCGGGATCGTCAAAGGGAATCTCTTCCTCTTTGATGTCGATGCCGAAGTTCTTTTTGATGTTGGCCTTGGCCTTGGAGATAACCGTCAGCGTACGCAGGCCCAGGAAGTCCATCTTGAGCAGGCCCATGTCGGCAACGGTATGACCCTCGTACTGGGTAATCTCGACGCCGCCCTTGGTATCGAGCTTGGTGGGCACGTGCTCGTTGACGGGATCGCGGCAGATCAGAACGGCGCACGCGTGCACGCCCTCGCCACGGGTGAGGCCCTCGATCGAGAGCGCCGTGTCGATGATGCGGCGGGCGTCGTCGTCCTTTTTATAGGCCTCGGCAAAGTCGGGGTTAAACAGATCCTCTTTGCCGGGTTGCTTTTCGAGCACCTGCTTGAGCTTGACCTTGGGGTCGCTCGAGACCATCTTGGACAGGCGCTGGCCCATGTAGACCGGATAGTCCAGCACGCGCGCGGCGTCGTTGATGGCCTGCTTGGCCTTAATGGTCGAGTAGGTGATGACGTGGGTGACCTTCTCGGGGCCGTAGAGCTGGCGAACGTGCTCCACGACCTCGAGGCGCCGCTCATCGTCGAAGTCCATATCGATATCGGGCATCTCGGTACGCTGCGGGGACAGGAACCTCTCGAACATCAGGCCGTTCTCGAGCGGGTCGAACGCGGTGATGTTCATGGCGTAGGCGACGATAGCGCCGGCGGCCGAGCCACGGCCGGGGCCGACGCCGATGCCGTTGTCCTTGGCCCATTGCACGTACTCGGCAACGATCAAAAAGTAGGCGGCAAAGCCCTTGTCGCAGATGACCTTGTATTCGTACTCAAAGCGTTCTTTGATGTTGACGCCACCGATCTCGCGTGTGGCCCAGTCGTCACCATAGTGCTGGCGCAGGCCTTTCTCGCACTCGCGGCGGAACTGGCTCTCATGCGTCTCGCCGGGATCGAGCAACGGGAAGCGCGGCAGGATGATGGAGTCCCAGTCCAGCTCGACGTAGCACTTGTCGGCGATCTCGAGCGTGTTGTCGCAGGCCTCGGGGCAATACGGGAACATCGCCCGCATCTCCTCCTCGGTCTTCATGTAAAACTCCGAGCCGGTCATGCGCATGCGGTTGGGGTCATCGACCTTGGCGTTCATGCCAATACACATGATGACGTCCTGCACGGGCGCATCCTCGCGGCGCAGGTAGTGGAAGTCGTTGGTGGCGATGACCTTGACGCCCACCTGCTTGGCGATATCGATGAGCGTGCGGTCCATCTGCTCGTCAGTCAGGCCGTTGTCGGTGGTGATGCCGTGTTCCTGGATCTCGATGTAGAAGTCGCCGGGCTCGAAGGTATCACGGAAGGTCTCGGCCCACTTGATGGCGCCTTCCATGTCACCGCGGTCGATGTATTTGGGGATGATGCCCGCGATGCAGGCGCTGGTGCAGATCATGCCCTTGGCATGGCGGCGCAGGTTGTCGAGCGTCACGCGCGGCTTGTAGTAAAAGCCCTGCACGGCGGCCTCGGAGACCGTCTGCATCAGATTGACGTAGCCTTCCTGGTCTTTGGCCAGGAGGATCATATGGTAGAGCTCGGGCTTGTGGTCGCGGGCAAGGGTCTCGTCCGGCGTAAAGTAGACCTCGCAGCCAAAGATGGGCTTGATGACCAGGGGCGGTTTGAGCTCGTCGATGTTGCCCTTCTCGTCCCACATGGCCATGTCTTTGACGTACTGGGCATGCTCGCGCGGGTTTGCCTCGGGGTCGGGCTCCACCAGCTCGTCGCGGCGGTCCTTTTCCAAGAAGGCCTTGTCGTGGCTCCAGGTTTTGTACTCGGGCGTGTTGTGATTGACGGCGTCGCAGGCCAGCGCCAGGTCGGGCACGCCATACATGTAGCCGTGGTCGGTGATGGCCACGGCGGGCATGCCAAGCTCAACGGCACGGTTGACCATATCCTGGATACGGGTTGCGCCGTCGAGCATGGAGAAAACAGTGTGATTGTGCAGATGGACGAATGCCATGTGATGAGCTCCGATACGGGTTCGTGTTCTGACTGAACGATTTTACCGCACGGCACGGACAGCACCCGAACCTAGCCAAACCAACACGGCTCCTCTTGCAGTTGCGGTGGAATAGTTCCCGCTTGGGCCACCTGGACCGCAATACAGGAACTATTCCACCGCAAGTTATCTGAGGGCTAGAGATTGTAGGTGACTACTTGAGGTTCGGCGGGTTCGACGAAAATGGTTGGATCCGGCTGCTCCACGCGGACGAACTTGACGGTCATGGCCTCAAAGCCCGCCTTGTGCAACACGTCGGCGTAGACGCGCGCCTGCAGGGCGTGCTTCTCCCGCAGCTGTTCCGGCGTCTCGTCCGGTGTGCCGCCCGTCTTGTAGTCGATGACCAGTGCGCGTGACGGATCGGCCGGGTCGGTCGCCAGTGCATCGATGGCGCCTTCGGCATAGGCGCCGTAGCGAGCGATGTCCTCGTCCTCGCAGCCCAGCGAAAAGAACGGCACCTCGGCGCGAACGCACGGCCATGCGAACAGCTCGGCACGAACAGCCGACTTGAGCCAGCGGTCCAGGGCGGCATCGAAGCGCTCGCGCTGTTCTGGCGTCAGGTGCCACAGGCGAGCCAGGGCGTCGGCACGCTCAGCGGGCAGCACATCGGCACCCATCTCGATGAGCCACTGGCAGGCGGCATGGAACGCCGAGCCCAGCGCCATGGGATTGCCGGCGGGCTCGACAGCGGCCACGTCTGCATCCGTCATCTCCGAGCCATCCGACTCCGCATCATCGCCAGCCTCGTCCATGGGTACGCGCGTCTCGGCGGCACGGTCTTCCGTCTCGGCATGGAGTGCCGCGGCGATTGACGAGTAGCTATACGAGTCACGCATCGGATACGGACAGATGCCCATGCGCACGCCCACTGCCTGGGGATACACAAGCTCAAACGAATCGGGCTTGGGGTCGGCAGGACCGGGGACGGCGGCGCGGGCATCTGCACCGGCACCCTCCGCCCCCGCATCGCCACGAACGAGCCTGCCCTCGGCATCCAGCGAAGCGTTAGCCTCAAACGCCTGCTCGCCAAAGGTAAAGCCCGCGAGCGAAATGAGCTCGTAGTCGCCCGGTTTGGAGTTGTCGAACACCAAACGGTCGCTATCGAGCTGCGGCATGTCCAGACTGTCGGTCGGCAGGATGCGGCGCAGCACGTCGTAGGTCAGATCGGTCTCGACGTCGAAGGTCGGCGCCGTCACCTTGCTACGGCTCACGCCGGCATCCATCGCCAAGATCACCAGCTCGCGCGCACGCGTCATGGCAACATAGAGCAAGCGGGCCCGCTCCTCGAGCGAAAGCCGCAGGTCATCGTTGCGCAGGTGAGCAAATGCCTCGGCGGGAGAACCCGTCGCACAGACGTCCTCCATGAGCTCCGGCGGCAGCCACAGCGACGTGCCCTTGCCCTTAAACGCATGCTCAAACTGCTTTTTAACGTCGTCGCCCTTCACAAAGGTCCCGTCGGCGAGCTTAACGCCGTCGAAGCGTGCCGGCAGTGCCACGACCTGTGCTCCGCCCTCGACGCGACCCATCTGTGCCGCACCCGAGGACTTACGCACGCCAAAGCACTCGGCAACCGCCACGACCGGATACTCCAGACCCTTGGAGGCGTGCACCGTCATGATGCGCACCGCGCCGTCGCCCTCCTCGTTGAGGGCACCCGGGGCTTCCTTGCCCGCCAAGAAGCGGTCGAGGGCAAGCGCGATGGAACGCGGCGAGTTGCCGAACTCGGCCTCAGCCTCAGCCACGGCGTCGAGCGCCTTGAGCACGTTGGCGGCAATGGCCTTGCCCTCGGGGCCGCGCTGCGCCAGACGCACAAACCAGCCGGAGGCGTTGACCACGTCGCGCGCGATGGCGGCGAACGAATCGCGGCCCACGCGACGAAGCGCATACCGCAGTACCTCGCGGGCGCGCGTCACGAGCGGCAAGCCCTGCAAGCCCGGCACATCGGAATCGCTCATGATGCCCACGTCGATATTCCGGCGCGAGGTCTCCCCCGTCTCGCTATCGAGCTTGGTCGCCAGCGCCAAAAACTCCTGGGCGCCCAGCGCAAACATCGGCGAGGCGAGCAGCGGCATAAGGCCCTGCGCCGTATCGGCCGGATTGGCGAGCGCGCAAACCAGGGCGCGCACCGTCTGCACCTCGGCAGCCTGCGCAAAGACTGAGCCGCCCGCGATGACACAGTCGAGCCCCTGGTCACGGAAGGCCTGTGCGTAGACGTCTGCGTTGGTCATGCGGCCCAGCAGCAGCACCATGCCGCCCTGGGGCTGGCCGGCATCGGCAAGCGAGCGGAACCGCTCGGCGATCGCACGGGCCTTTGCCTGTGTGCGCTCCTGCGTACTGCCGCCGGCAACAAAGAGGGCCTGGCGACGCGAGGCGTCTGCCACCAGCGTGTCCTTGCGGCCGTCGCTCGCCTCAAGATCCAAAAAACCCTGCATCAGGCCGCCGTCATCGCCGTCGAAGACGCGTGCCACGTAACGCAGCACCTCGTCGTGGCTGCGGAAGTTGCGCACAAGTTTGACGAGCTCGCCAGCAGGGGCGTCGGCCACGGCAGTCGCCTCGGGCGCGGCAGACGAGCCCACCTTGCGCTCCTGGCGACGGAACACCTCGACCTCGGCGCCACGGAAGCGATAGATGGACTGCTGCGCATCGCCTACGGTACACAACGCGCGCTCCCCCGCGCCCGTCAGATAGCGAATCAAATCGACCTGCATCTGGTCGGTATCCTGGAACTCATCGATCATGACCATCTTAAAGCGGCCCTCGTAGGCGGCTCGGATGGCGGGATAATCGCGCAACGCCTCATATGCCATGCGCAGCAGATCGTTATTGTCGAGCGCGGACTGGTCGGCCTTGAGCGCACGGTACTCCGCCTCCACAGCACGGGCAAGCCCCACCAGCGCATCGAGCGCCGGACCGCCACAGGCAAGCAAGATATTGATAAACGCATCGGCGGCCTCGGCCTTGAGCAGCTCGACCTGCTCCTTGGGGAATGCCTTGCTCGCGCGCGGCATGGTGCACGACATCATGAGTCGCGCCGCATCGGCCATGGTCTTGCCGCTCGCCTCGAACGCGTCGATGGCATCGAGCGCCACCTGCGCCTTCTCGGTCGCAGCCTTGCTTGCGCCCAGCGCCGCGCGATAGGCATCGGCAAGCGCCGAGGTGTCGGCCTGGCCGCGTGCCACGCGCACGTCGTCCATGCCGCCCGGCAGCTGGCTCGAGAGCTCCAGCAGCTCGCGCACCAGGCCCTTGATGGTGGTTCCGGCGCCAAAGGGGCCGCCCTCGCCCGCCATGGGGTACCAGGCGTAGAGGGCCTTGAGCGATGCCGCGAGCTTGGGGGCGGCATCGGGTGCCGTCGCGCGGGCCAGCACATGCTCAACAGCCTGGTCCATAAGCTCGTCGGTATCGGTGAGCACCGTGAACTCGGGGTCGATGCCCAGCTCCAACGCGTGTGCGCGCAGGATACGCGAGCACATGCCGTGAATGGTCGAGATCCACGCATCGTCGACGGTCAGGGCCTCCTCGTCCATGCCCTCGTCGATAAGCGCACGGCGCACGCGGTCGCGAATCTCGGCCGCAGCATCCTTGGTAAAGGTGATGGCGAGCACCTGGTCCAGATGCTCAACGAACGGACCGGATTCGGGCGAGAGCGCGTAGACGATGCGGCGCGTGAGGGTAAAGGTCTTGCCCGAGCCGGCGCCCGCCGAGACAAACAGCGGACGGTCGAGCGTTTTGACGATCTGCAGCTGTTGCGGCATCAAAGTCGAAAGATCCATGGTCTACACGTCCCTCCTTACAAACGTTCCTTCGTGGTTATACGAGCAGCGCGCATGCGCGGCCTGAGCCGACGCCGGGTCGACGGCGGCAACGTTGCCCGCCTCGAGCTCGCGCAGGCGCTCGGCGATGCCGGCCTCCACGCGATCGAGCAGCGCATCGAAGTCCATGCTGCCGCCCTCGCCGGGGAAACCTTTCTTAAGGCCCGGGATGCGACCGTCGCTGCGCTCTTCCTCGAGCAGCTCGGCGCTCGCGGCACCGCGCAACGCCGGCTTGCCGCCCTTGGTCGAAAAATAGAGCGCAGCACGGGTATCTAGGCCCAGCGCCCGACGCATGGCCTGCGCGTAGATGAGCGTTTGGGTATGCGGTGGCAGCCACCGCGGGTCGTCGATGGCGGCCTCGCCCGATTCCTCGTCGCGCACCGTGGGGTCGGCGAGTTTAAACTCCTCAACGCCCGAACGATGCTTGTAGTCGATTACCACGGCGCGATTCTCGGCATCCACATCCACGCGGTCGATACGCCCGCCGAGCGGCCAACCGGCATACTCGACTTTAAGATCGTTAAAGGCAAACTCCAGGTAGCGTGGAGCAAAAGGAGTCAGCGCCTCGGCTTCATAGGCAAGCACACCCTCCAGCTGCGGCAGAATCTCGGCCACCTGGCGCTCCTCTACCGGAGAGAGCGGCACGAGCGGACCCTCGTTGCCACGCTTGGAGGCATGCTCGGCCAATGTCTCGTCAAAGACCTCGCGCAGCAGCTCCTGAGCGCGCGGCAGGTTCTCGGGCGTCACGCGCTCCATGCCTTCCTGGGGCAGACGGGCGTGCAGATGCTCCAGCACGTCGTGGACAAAGTTGCCCTTCTCCATATTGCCAAAGCCGGCGTCGATCGACTGGGGCTTCACGCGGTACGAGACGAACCAGCATAGCGGGCAGGTCGAATAGGCCTCGATCTGCGAGGCAGACGTCAGGCGCGGCACCAGCGGCGCATCCTCGCCCTCGCCATCGCGACGGCGCAGGACCAGATACGGAATGGCTTCATCGCTCAGATGCTGAGGAGCTTCGCAGGTCACGCGCTCGCGCCTAAGACCTTCGCCTGCCGCGGGATCAAAGTCGGCGATGATATCGCCCTCGCCCACGCGCGTGGGCTTGGCAGCGCCAGCGGCCTCGGCATGTGCCCGCAGCTCTGTCCATACGGCTGCCGGGTAGCATTCGCGTGCCTGCCGATCGTGCGTCACGCGGGCGAGCGCGACCGGACCGCTCGCCGCCTGCATCGCACGGCCAAAGCGCACGCGCAGCAGGGCGGCGGGCTCCAAAGACACGCCGTCGCGGCGCAGCTCGGCCGTCAACGTGGCAAGCGGGCCCTCTTCGTGCGAAAGCGGATAGCTGTCCAGGTCGACATCGGCAAACAGCACGGCATCGTAGCCGCCAGGACGCAGAACCGACGCATCGGCAAGCGACACGAAGCGCACTTGCGCCCGTGGCGTGCGATCGACCTCGTAGGTCTCGTAATCGTAAGCGGCGCTGCGCTTATCCACCTTGGTGCGAACGCCGTCGAGCACGGGCACGGTCGCTGTCTGCGACACATCGAGCACGCGGGCTTCGTTCATAAGAATGTCGATGGCGTGGCGCAGTAGGGCCGTTTCAGCCTGGCGACGGGCCTGACCGTCGAGACCGCCAAACGCGCGATCGGGCAGCGCCTCGGCGGCGGCAAGCATGGCCTTGAGCGCCGTCACGGGCTTGTCGCGCCACAGCGCCTGGAACACGTCCGAGACCACGCACGGCACGTTCTTAAACCAGTTCTCGTCACTCGCCGCTTTACGCGCGCCCCTGATCTGGCCCTGCACGCTCTGCAGCAAGCTCTTGACGCCCGCGGTAGTCTTGCTGCGCGAGAGACGCATATTCTTGTCGAACGTGCGCGCGCTGGCGGCGTCGGCACCCGAAAGCGGGCTGTAAATCCAGTCGGTAAGCTCCGGAGCGGGCCACCACTCAGTCTTAGAAGCTGCCCCTTCGTCGGCGGCCTTCATACGCTCGATCAGGTTGGCGAGCGCCGTGAACTGCCTGCCCACAATGGATTGAGAAAACGCCGTGAACTCGGTCGTCTCGGCAGCAACGTGGCGCGCCGCCAAACGAGCGGCGAGCTCACCGAACAGCTGGGGTGCCCGGGCAGAAACAACGAGCACGCGCACGGGATCGGCGGGCGCGGAGGCGGCATCGTTGACATTGGACTCCTTGTGCGCTTTCACCATCTTATCGATGACGTCCGCATAGACACGGGCACGAGCATGGGGGCCGGCGACTTCCACAAAGGCAGGACGTACGACGGACTTTGGAGCAGTCGCGGGAGCGCCAGCATCCTCGTCCAGCGGTGCAACCTCAAACAGCACACCGCGGGCATCAAGGGCCGTGGCCAGCTCCTCACGCATCGCCGCTTGCTCGCGGGCGAGCAGCACGACAACCTCTCCCCCGTTGTTTGCCACGGCGGACAGCAGCTCGAGCAGGCTATACGTAAATGACGTGACGCCGCGCACGCAAACGGCGCGGGTGCACGCCGGCAGGCTGTCGGTCAAAGCGCCGGCCATAATGTCAGCTGCCTCGCAGGGCTCGACCATGTCTCGACGGTCCAAGCCGCTCGCGTAGGCGCGCAAAAGCTCGAACACGCGAGCCTCAGCATCGCTTTTTGGCTCAGGCTGGCAATTGTTGCCACCGCATCGCTCGGCACCCGTCCCTGCCACACCCGGAAGCACATCGCGAGCCATGCGCGCGAGCATGCGCACCGTGCCCTGGCCACACGAAAGCGGCTGAAGATCGGCATCATCGCGGCGGGCAATCATATCCGAAAACAGCATCTGGCGCTGCAGGTTGTCGACGAAATCGCGCCCGTCGCCCAAAAGCTCCCAAAGCGAGCGAAGCCACGACGAAGGCGTCTTGTAGTCGATACCCAGTGAAACCCCGGCTTCCGCCGCATCATGACGGCACAGGTCGAGCTCGGCAAACGTTGGTGCCAGCAACACGGCACGCCCGTGACGGGCAATAAGGTCGGCAAGCAGCGCCGACTCGGCATCGCTCAAATCCGTGCCGGTATTGGTGGTATAGATTCGAACAGGCATGGTCCTCCGCTCAAACCGTTCGCAATAATCAATGCATCCATCCTACCCGCCCAAGCGGACACATTGCCACCGCAGTTCCATCTTTTGGTACAAAGCAACCTGAACCCAACGCACCAGCCGATTGCAGGCATATAAAAACCGCCCCCGGAGGGACGGTTCTTCGTAATTCAATGTTGTCGCTGGCCTACTCGCCATCCTCCAACTTAATGAGGATCTTGCGGTAGCCACCGTACTCGCCGTTCAGCGCCTTTGAAACGCGGCTCACCGTGGTGGACGAAGCGCCGGTACGGGCCTGAACCTCAACATAAGGCTCGCCCTCGTCCAAATAGCGCGCAACCTGCAAACGCTGAGAAAGGTCGCAAATCTCGCGCGGCGTGCAGATATCGGTCAAAAACGCTTGGATATCCTTCTCGTCGTCCAAAAGGCTAAATGCGTGGATCAGCTGCTTGACATCAGGCTTGTCAAACATGTTCTCGATATTCATCGATCACCGCCAAACCCGCCAAAAGGCATCGAAGTTGATACTGACATCGGGCATCGTTCGCCCGTTCTATGCAATAGGGCAACGCCTGTGGCTTTTGCCCTTAGCAGTGTAGCACACCACCAAACTAAAGCGACAAGACTCTCTGCCAGCGGCGCGTTTTTCAGGACGAACGCCGTTTAGAAACCATATGCGCACGTAAGCTCCACGAATATTTGAGACAATGGGCGCCCAAACACCGCGGCGCGCCCGCGCAACCATCCAGGTCGCCGCCGTAAGCCGCTTCACGCGACGCCAGCAATCCCGGCGCAAGAAAGGATTCACGCCATGCGCTTTATGCTTAACTGGCTCTTCACCTCGATCGCCATCGCGATCGCCACGTTCCTCGTCCCCGGTATCCAACCCTTCGGCTTTGCCGAGACCTGGGTCTGCTTTGCCTTTGTGGGACTGTTCCTGAACATTGTCGATTCGTTCGTCAAACCGTTCCTTACGGTCATCTCGCTGCCGCTCACGATCATTACGCTGGGCATTTTCCAGCTTGTCGTCAACAGCTTTATGCTTGAGCTCGCGAGCTACCTGTCGGTCAACCTGCTGGGCGTCGGCATCTCCATCGCCAGCTTTGGATCGGCCTTTATGGGCAGCATCCTGGTGTCCATCACGCGCAGCATCCTCGACAGCATCGCCGAGGACTAAAACGGCCATTCCGGCCATGTCCGTCTCAACAGCCCAAAACGAAGGCCGCCCATCGCAAAAATGGGCGGCCTTCTTATTTTTCAAGTCTCAAAGGGCGAGAGAATCTACCATTTCCACCCCGTCCCCAAATGCAGGTGTGGGTTAGATGACGTAGTCGTAGCCATGATTGGGAGCGACAAGTTGATCAAGCGTCACACCGTCGAGGTAGTCGTTGATGAGCTTGTCCAGGTTCTTCCACACGTCGAGCGTGGGGCACTCATCCGAACGCGAGCAGCCCTTGCAGTCGCCATCCAGACAGGCGACCGGCGCCAGACTGCCCTCGGTCAGGCGCAAGATCTCGCCCACCGTGTACTGCTCGGGCGGGCGCGTGAGCACATAGCCGCCGCCCTTGCCACGCATACCCGAAAGCATGTTGGCGCGCACGAGCGTAGCCAAGATGTTCTCGAGATATTTCTCGGAAATCCCCTGTCGCGCCGCGATCTCTTTGAGCGGGATGCGACCGGCCGCCTGGTGCTCGGCCAGATCGACCATAACGCGCAGGGCATATCTGCCCTTAGTAGAAACCAACATGTATAGTGCTGCCTTTCGGTCATTTAGTCCGTAGAAATTCTAGCCGAAAAATTGGTTTTGAAAATACCCATTCCCGTCAAGATGGTTAATCGACTCGTAATAATCTTCTATTTCCTATTGCGTTACTAGGCTTTACTGTCTACTATGCTTGCCAACAGCAAAACGAACAACCCATAAGGTTTGTGGGTTTAGCTGTTATACACACCGTAAAACCACACGGTATCCAGTCATTTGAACACTTTGGAGGTTCACCATGAGCAATGTTTACACGTCCATCGATCAGCTTATCGGCCACACCCCGCTTCTGGAGCTCACTCACTTTGAGGCCGATGAGGACCTCAAGGCCCGCGTGCTCGTCAAGCTGGAATACTTCAACCCCGCCGGGTCCGTTAAAGACCGCGTCGCCAAGAACATGATCGACGAGGCCGAAAAGGCCGGCAAGCTCGTGCGCGGCGGCGACTACACCATCATCGAGCCCACGAGCGGCAACACCGGCGTCGGCATCGCCTCGGTGGCGGCGGCTCGCGGCTACAAGGTGATCATCACCATGCCCGAGACCATGTCCGTCGAGCGCCGCAAACTTATGCAGGCATATGGCGCACAGCTCGTGCTCACCGACGGTTCCAAGGGCATGAAGGGCGCCATCGCCAAGGCCGAGGAGCTGCAGAAGGAGACGCCCAACAGCATTATCGCCGGCCAGTTTGTGAACCCCGCCAACCCCGCCATCCACAAGGCCACGACCGGCCCCGAGATCTGGGATGACACCGACGGCAAGGTCGACATCTTCGTCGCCGGCGTTGGAACCGGCGGCACCGTGACCGGCGTGGGCGAGTTCCTCAAGGAGCAGAACCCCGAGATTAAGGTCGTCGCCGTCGAGCCCGCCACCTCCCCGGTGCTCTCCAAGGGCCAGGCCGGCCCGCACAAGATCCAGGGCATCGGCGCCGGCTTTGTGCCCGACGTCCTCGACACCCAGGTCTATGACGAGATCATCCCCGTCGAGAACGACGACGCCTTTGCCACCGGCCGTGCCGTGGGCCACAAGGAGGGTGTGCTCGTGGGCATTTCGTCCGGTGCCGCCGTGTGGGCCGCACTGCAGCTGGCCAAGCGCCCCGAGAACGAGGGGAAGACCATCGTGGCCCTGCTTGCCGACACCGGCGAGCGTTACCTGTCCACGGCACTGTTCCAGGACTAGAGCTTCTCGTTCTTAGAACGAGTCCAAGGCACGCCGGCCTTCCCTCTCTTCTGGCAGCCTGGGCTCATCCCAACAGGGCGTCCCACATGACACCCGAACTTGCTACAATGTCTGCGGCGCGGAACCAGCCTCCCGCGCCGCTTTTCTTTTTTGGCCACATGCCACCAAGGAGAACCTCCCCATGCACAACAAGCGCGTGCTCGTCGCCATGAGCGGCGGCGTCGATTCCAGCGTGACTGCCTATCTGCTCAAGCGCCAGGGCTACGAATGCGTCGGTGCCACCATGCGCCTCACCTGTCCCGCGCCCGATCCCGTCACGGGCATGAGTAAGGTCGACCGCGACATCGCTGATGCAAAGGCCGTCGCCGAGCGCCTGGGGATACCCCACCATGTGCTCGACCTGCAGCAGACCTTCGACCGCAACGTAATCGAGCGCTTTGTTAACGCCTACCAGGAGGGGCTGACGCCCAATCCGTGCATCATCTGCAACCGCCATATTAAGTTTGGCGCGCTGCTCGATGCGGCACTCGATATGGGCTGCGACTACATCGCCACAGGTCACTACGCCAAAACGAGCCAGGCGTCCGACGGCACCTGGCAGCTGCATCGCGGCGAGGACCCCAAGAAGGACCAGAGCTACTTTTTGTATTCGCTCACGCAGGAGCGGCTGTCGTGCACAATCTTTCCGCTGGCCGGGCTGGACAAAGAGCGCGACGTGCGCCGCATTGCCGCCGAACAGGGCTTTGCCAACGCCAAAAAGGCCGAGAGCGAGGATATCTGCTTTATTCCAGACGGCGACTACGCGGGCTATATCGAGCGCCGCTGCGGACATGCCGCCGAGCCGGGCGATATTGTATGGCGCGACGGCAGCGTGGTCGGGCGCCACAACGGCGCACTGCGCTATACCATCGGCCAGCGCAAGGGTTTGGGCGTAGCGATGGCGCATCCCGTGTACGTGACAGGCGTCGACGCCGTCAACAACACCGTGCATCTGGGCGAGGCCGAGGACCTAACGGCCACAGCACTCACGGCCGACGACTGGATCTGGAGCGCCCCTGCCGACCGCATGGAGGCAGAACTCGATACCGGCGGCATTCGCGTGGGCGCCAAGTACCGTTACCGTCAGAAAGACCAAGCAGCGACCCTTACGCGCGGCGAAGACGGGCAAATGCTGCTGACTTTTGACGAGCCGCAGCGAGCCATCGCCCCCGGCCAAGCCGTTGTAGTCTATCGCGGCGACATCGTCCTCGGCGGCGGTGCCGTGACCGGCGCCATCAAGTAGTCCCATCCCCTTCATAAGTTGCGGTGAAATAGGGACTGTTTAAGCGTTTAAAACCGCCAAACAGTCCCTATTTCACCGCAACTTAGAGAGGACGGCCTCGGTCGGTACTGCCGTATCAGCCGAGGCCGCTGCATCGCTAGCGCTGTACGTAGGCGCGGACGAGCTCGAAGGTGTTGCGCACGCCGTCCATGTGGCTACGCTCGTAGTTGTGGCTCGCATACACGCCGGGGCCGATCAGACCATGGCGAATGTCGTAGCCGGCAGAGAGCGTGGCTTCGACGTCCGAACCGTAATGCGGATACACGTCGATAGCGTAATCGAGCTCAAGCTCGCGCGCGATATTGGACAGCGCCGTCACCAGGTCGTAGTTGTACGGACCGCCCGAATCCTTGGCGCAGATCGACACCATGTGCTCGGTGCAGCCTAGGTCGTCGCCCACGCAGCCCATGTCAACGCTGATCATCTCGCGCGTGTCGGCCGGCACGAAGGCGCCGCCGTGGCCCACCTCCTCGTACACGGTAAAGAGCAGCGAAACCTTACGCGAAAGCGTCACCTCGCCAGCGGCGACGGCACGCGCCAAGCCCAACAAAATGGCGGCCGATAGCTTATCATCCAGGAAGCGGCTCTTAATGTAGCCGCTCTCCGTCACCGTCGTGCGAGGATCCATAGCGATGATGTCGCCGGTCTGAATGCCCAGCTCAAGCACATCGTCCTTGCTGTCGACGTTCTCGTCGAGCAAGATCTCCATGTTCTTCTCGATGGTCTTGACCGGCTCGTCGGCCACGTGCGCCGAAGGCTCGGTGTTAAGAACCACGCCCGTGTAGACATTGCCGTCGCGCGTGTAGACGGTGCAGTTCTCGCCATCGGCCGTAGACCACTGATGCCCACCGAGCGTCGTGGGGCGCAGGCGGCCATTGTCCTTAATGGAACGCACCATGGCGCCTAGGGTATCGACATGGCTCGCCAGTACGAGCGGCTCGCCCTCGCCGCCAAGCTCAACGAGCACGTTACCCTTATTAGAACGCTCGGGCCCAAAGCCCATATCGCGCAGGGCCTCCATCAGATAATCAGTAGCCGCACGGGTATAGCCCGTAGGCGAGGCGATAGAAGTCAGCGTCTTAAGCTGTCCCGCGATATAGGAGAGCGTCCCCTCTAGAGAAGCATCAACATTAGAAGCCATATGCATCCTTCCAAGTAAAACTAAGACCGAGTCCCGATTTTAACCGTTCTGCACGGTCAATGCCCTAGGAGCCGAGCCGCCTCCCGACGTCCCCGCACCGGTTTTGTGCACGCGCACGGTTTACAACCCGAATCTTGCATAAATCCTATCAGTATCTGCATAAATATGAGACATCTTTTTGCTTCGTCTCAGGGTACCCCACCTTGGACCGTGCAAAAAACGGAGTATTCAGCACCGTGGGCCCCAACGACCCCATCACAAACGACAAAACGACGCGGTTACAGCAGTGTTGTAGACCGTCGCAAACCAAAAACGCGGCGACAGCCATCACCGTCCATCGATAGCCCGCCCACAGGGGCTGTCGATGGGCGCCCGCGGGCCACTACGGTCCATTCACAACGTTATGCATTTTTCAGAGCTTGCTGAATACTCCCAAAAATGCACGCTGGGAAGTGCACCACCTATCCGCAGCGGGCAGCATGCTTTGGTTTTACCCGTCTCAGGACATTGACGCAGCACAAAAAGCCCCGCCGTGCGCAGCACGGCGGGGCCAGCAGCAAGTCAAAAGACCATACGCCTACGGGCGAAGGACCACCAAACTGGGTTAGGCAGCCGGGCAGATCTTCTTGAAGAGCTCGATGACGTCGTCGAGCGTCGCCTCGCGCGGGTTGCCCGGGAAGCAGGCGTCAGCCATGGCGTCCTTGGCCAGGATCTCGATCTCGTCAGCCTTCATGGCCTCGCAGACGTGTGGGATGTTCACGTCGGCAGAGAGCTGCTTAACGGCGGCGATGGCGGCATCGGCGGCCTCGGCGGTGCTCATGCCCGTGGTGTCAACGCCCATGGCGACGGCAACCTTGGCCAGGCGCTCAGCGCAAACCGGCTTGTTGAACTCCATGGCGATCGGCAGCAGCATGGCGCAAGCGACGCCGTGCGGGGTGTCGTAGTGAGCGGACAGGGTGTGAGCCATGGCGTGGTCGATGCCCAGGCCAACATTGGAGAAGCCCATGCCGGCGACATACTGACCAAGAGCCATGCCCTCACGGCCGGAGCCGGGCTGGCCGGACTTGGCCTCGGCGACGGAGTCGCGCAGGTTCTCGCTGATCAGCTTAATGGCCTCAAAGTGGAACATGTCGGAAAGCTCCCAGGCGCCCTTGGTGGTGTAGCCCTCGATGGCGTGGGTCAGTGCGTCCATGCCGGTGGAAGCGGTCAGGCCGGCGGGCATGGAAGCCATCATGTCAGGGTCGACGACGGCGACCTCGGGGGCGTCGTTGGTGTCGACGCACACGAACTTGCGGACCTTCTCGGGGTCGGTGATGACGTAGTTGATGGTCACCTCGGCAGCGGTACCGGCGGTCGTCGGCACGGCGATGGTGAACACGGCATGGTTCTTGGTGGGAGCAACGCCCTCGAGGCTGCGGACATCGGCGAACTCGGGGTTGTTGATGATGATGCCGATGGCCTTGGCGGTGTCCATGGAGGAGCCGCCACCGATGGTCACGATAGCGTCAGCCTCGGCGGCCTTAAAGGCCTCGACGCCGTCCTTGACGTTCTGGATGGTGGGGTTGGGCTTAATCTCGGAGTAGAGGCTCCAAGCGATGCCGGCAGCGTCGAGCTCGTCGGTCACCTTAGCGGTAACGCCAAACTTGACCAGATCGGGATCGGAGCAGACGAAAATCTTCTTGTAACCGCGACGCTGGAGCTCGCCGGGGATCTCCTTGATGGCGCCGGAACCATGATAAGAAATGGTGTTGAGAACGAAACGATTAGCCATTGATAGCCTCCCATCGTGTGCGGGGCACCCATTACGCCCCACGCTATGAGTCCCATCCTAACGCTTTTGAAACGAAAAATGCGTGAGAACGTCAAAAGTGTTAAAGCGTTTCAACAGAAGATGAAAAAACTGCGGCAAAGGGACAGTCCCTTTGCCGCATTCGGTTACTTTCGGCAGCCCTCTTTCCAAGCCTCGGCCGCAACCTTCCAGCGTAAGCGCAAGTCGCGCTCGCGGTCGATGAACATGATGGCAAACGCGACAAACAGCAGCAAGCTCGCCACGACGATGGCGTGCAGGCCCATGCGTTCAATACACCAGTTGCCCAACACGGCGCCAAACACAAAGATAAAGATCACGCCAAAGTACAGCAGGCCGTTTTCCAAAAAGCCGCGCCTGTGGGTGATGATGTAATCGTCCACGTTTTGCAGCGCGTTGCGCAAGTTGCCGATGCACATGGTCGTAGCGATACCGTGACCGTGAATCTTGCGGAAGCTCTCGACCTGCATACCGCAGGCAAACGAAGTGAGACAGTTGGCGAGCAGGTTGTAACCGCCACCGGGGATAAAGCTCACGCCCAGCAAGATGACGGCTTCAAAAAACACCGTCACCTGGCGCCAGTGAATCACGCTGCCGAACCGCTCGTGAACCAGGTCGGCAAGCATAATGCCCACGGCAAACGACACCACGGGGAAGAAATAGCGTCCCGCCAGCTGCCAGTTGCCCTCCGAGATGCTTACACCCACGAGCAGGATGTTGCCCGTCTGCGCGTTGGCGAAAACATGGTCGCGCCCAATGTACGAATACACGTCCATAAAGCCACCGGCGAGCGCCAAGATGATGCCCAGCTCAATAGACTCCGATATCTGTTTGGCACGCTGCATCGTCGTGCATCCTCCTTGTTGACGACTCTCTCGTGCGTTGGCGGAAACATAACCGCCGTTCATACTGTAACCCATTGACAACATGGCGTGCGCGCGAGACGGGTTCTCCAACGCGCAGATACACAGTCTGGAAACAAACGATCCCCGTATCGACGCGCCGATCCCCCAGCTCATGTACTCCCCCAGTCTTTTTAGCCCCGTCCCAAAAAGACTGGTTACAATTACGTGCAGCATACAGACACCGGGAGGGATCGTGGCAAAAAAGCCTCAGCACGCTCAGAACAACCAGCGCAGTCAGCAGGGCAAACAGGGCCAGCAGCAAAAGCGCGGCGGCAAGGCGCAGGCCACGGTCGCCCGCACCAAGCATTCCCAAGCGACGCCCGCCCGCCCCTGGCGCCCGGGCCGCGATAAATTCCTCCCCGTCAGTCGAGCCGACATGGATGCACGCGGCTGGGACCAGTGCGACTTTGTCTACATCTGCGGCGACGCCTATGTGGACCATCCCAGCTTTGGCATGGCCATCATCAGCCGCGTCCTCGACGCGCACGGCTACAAAGTGGGCATCATCTGCCAACCCGACTGGACCGACCCCACCAGCATCACCGTGCTCGGCGAGCCGCGCCTGGGCTTTCTCGTCAGTGCCGGCAACATGGACTCCATGGTCAACCACTATTCGGTGACCAAGCACCGCCGCCGCACCGACGCCTATACCCCCGGTGGCGAGGAGGGGCGCCGTCCCAACCGAGCCGTCACGGTCTACGGCAACCTCATCCGCCAGACGTTTAAGGACGCCCCCATCATTATCGGTGGCATCGAGGCAAGCCTGCGTCGCCTGGCCCACTACGACTACTGGCAGGACAAGCTCAAGCGCTCGGTGCTGCTCGACTCGGGCGCCGACATCCTCATCTACGGCATGGGCGAGCACGCGATTGTCGAGATCGCCGACGCGCTCGACGCGGGGCTGCCCGTCGATCAGATCACCTATATCAACGGCACCGTTTACCGCACGGGTTCGCTCGACGAGGTCTACGACTACGACCTGCTGCCCAGCTGGGACGACCTTGCCGCTGACAAGCTCAACTACGCCCGCAGCTTTAACGTGCAGCAGCAAAATATGGACCCTATCACCGGCCATCGCTTGGTAGAGCCATATCCCAACAGCGTGTACGTGGTGCAGAACCCGCCGTCGGCAACACTCACCACCGACGAGATGGACGAGGTTGCCGAACTCCCCTACGCACGCGATTGGCATCCCGACTACGACGCGGCGGGCGGCGTGCCAGCCTTTGCCGAGATCAAGTTTTCCATTAGCTCCAACCGCGGCTGTTTTGGCGAGTGCTCGTTTTGCGCCCTTACCTTCCACCAGGGCCGCGTGTTGCAGATGCGCAGCCACGACTCGATCATGCGCGAGGCCGAGCTGCTCACGCACGACCCCGAGTTTAAGGGCTACATCAATGACGTGGGCGGACCGACGGCCAACTTTAGCCGTCCTGCCTGCGACAAGCAGCTCAAGCACGGCGTGTGCAAGAACAAGCGCTGCCTGTGGCCGAGTGTATGCAAGAACATGGTGGTCGACGAGAGCGGCTACACGCAGCTGTTGCGCGATCTGCGCCAGCTGCCGGGCGTCAAGAAGGTCTTCGTGCGCAGCGGCATCCGCTTTGACTACACCATGGCCGATGCCTCGGACGAGTTTTTGCGCGAGCTGCTGGAACACCATGTCTCGGGCCAGCTGCGCGTAGCGCCCGAGCACGTGAGCGATGCGGTACTGTCCGTGATGGGCAAGCCGAGCCGAGCTGTCTACGACGCATTCTGCCGTAAATTTGAACGCTTGAATCGCGAATACGGACTCAAGCAGTACATGGTGCCGTATCTGATCTCGAGCCACCCCGGCTCGACCATGAAGGAAGCCGTGGACCTTGCCGAGGCCGTGCGCGACATGGGCTACATGCCCGAGCAGGTGCAGGACTTCTACCCCACACCGTCCACCATGTCGACGTGCATGTACTACACCGGCGTGGACCCGCGCACCATGCAGCCGATCTACGTAGCGCGCGACCCGCACGAGAAGGCCATGCAACGTGCGCTCATCCAGTACCGCAAGCCCGAGAACTACAAGCTCGTGCGCGAGGCACTGGAAAAGACCGGCCGTCGCGATCTGATCGGCTACACCAAGCATTGCCTGATTCGTCCCGTGCCGCCGCGCCCGGGCGAGACGTCTGCCGGCGGTGGGCATGGCACTGGCAAGAAGGGCGGCAAGGCCCATGGCGGCGCTGGTGGTGCCGGCAAGGAGCCTAAGGGCGGCAAGGGATACGGCGGTATGTCCCGCGCGCAGAACACTGCCGGTCGCAATCGCGCGGCACAGGGGCGTCAGGGCGCCAACGGAGGCGGCAGACGCAACTAGCGAGGCGAGGCGGCATGCCGCCGTTGGCGACACGACACGCCCCACCAATAAAATGCCGCTCGCCGGGGCGTCGTAAAACGATTCCCCGGCGAGCGGCCGATTAATATTGTCTATCTCAAAACGTCGTTACTTTTTGTCAAAACGACCATAGAGCGCAAACGAGAGCGTCGCGGAAATAACCCAAGTCAAAGCGATGCAGACGACAATCATGATCAGGTTCATGGGATTGCCGCTTGGATCGGCATAAACGGGCAACGAGGTAATGCCAGGCATAACAAAGCCGAAGCACTTAGCGCCCAGAACAACGGTGAGCGCGCCGCCAATGCCATCCGCGATCATCGCAGCGATAAGCGGAGTCCTGTTAGGAACCTGAACGGTGAACAAGGCAGGCTCGGAAATTCCCATAAATGCCGAGAAGGCGCACGTCATCGCAGCGGACTTGAGCTTTTCATCGGTCATGCGCAGGGCCGCACCAAAAGACGCACCGCTTTCGGCGAGGTTATGGCAGAAAGAGATCGGGAGCAGATAGTCATACCCCAGCGTTGCGATATTGGAAATCTGGATGGGGCTCGTTGACTGGTGCATGCCAAAGAGCACGATAAGCGGCATAAAGAAGCCCAGCAGAAAACCGGCGACAGGGCCCAATGTCGAGAATAGCCAAACGATACCGTTGGCGAGACCAAGACCGCACCAGGCACCAATCGGAGCGAGCACAAACAGGTTGACGGGAATCACGATGGCAAGGGAGAGCGCCGGGACGACAACGAGCTTAAAAAGATCCGGCACGACTTTGTCGATTGCGCGATACACAAAGGACAAGCCAATGACGCCAAAGATGACCGGGAACACGGAATCGGCGTAGCTAAAAATCGGCACCGTAAAACCGAACAGCGCAAGAGGCGTCTCGCCCGTACCGACAGCGTTGACAATGGTCGGGTACATCAGCGATCCGGCGACACAAAGCGCAAGCGAACGGTTGACTCGGAACTTATCAGCTGTAGACATTGCCAACAAAAACGGCAAGAAGTAGAACGGGATATCCGAAATCATATTGAATATCGCAAAGTCGCCGGCACCCGTGTCGATTCCAAAAGCCGCAATAGCAGCCAGGATGCCCTTTACGATGCCTCCCGCCACCAGTGCGGGAATGATAGCAGAGAAGATGCCGGTGATGATATCGAATACGCGAGCCGAACCTTTTTGGAGCTCAGGCTGCCCGGCATCGGCGGAGACCTCGCCACCCATCCTGTCACCTAGCATGGGCTCCAATTCGTCATATACCGACCCCACGCTGGCGCCGATGATAACTTGCCACTGCCCGTCTTTAACCTGCGCGCCCAAGGCACCGTCAAGCGTCTTAAGGGCCTCCAGGTCTGCCTTGCTATCGTCCTTCAGGTTGAATCTGAGCCTTGTAATGCAGTGCGTTGCCATAACAACGTTATCGGCGCCGCCCACGAGCTCGAGGACACGAGCGGCCAGTTCCTTCTTGTCTGCCACGACAATCACTCCTACCCAAGATCCTCGCCATTAGTGGCGATACATTTCTGATACCAATAGAAAGAGTCTTTACGCGAGCGCTCCGCAGTGCCGTTGCCGCAATTATCCAAATCGACATAGATAAGCCCGTAGCGCTTGTCCATCGTAAGAGGACCGCAGGCAACAAGGTCAATGAATCCCCAGATCATGTATCCGCGCACGTCAACGCCATCGATCACTGCTTCCTTAAGGCACTTTATGTGCTGGCGCAAATAATCGATTCGATACTCGTCGTGGATGCTGCCATCCTCCTCGACTACATCAGATGTACCGAGGCCATTCTCGGCGATATACAGGGGCAGCCCATAGCGGTCATACATCTGGTTAAGGGTAACCCTCAGACCAATGGGATCGAGCTGCCAGCCCCACTCACTCGTCTCGAGATAAGGGTTCTTGTTTGCCATGACCAGATTACCCGCAGTCTTCTCCCATCCCTGATCGCAGGTGGATACCTGGGAAAAGTAGTACGAAAAGGCCAGGAAGTCGACCGTGTTGCGAGCGATGAGCTCTTCATCGCCCGGTTCCATTTGAATCTCGATATCGCACGCATCGAAATAGCGATTCATATAAGCGGGGTATTTTCCACGAGCCATCACGTCCGTATAGAACCAGTTGGAATACTGGTCGTCGTGAATAGCCTGCATGTTATCTTCGGGACGGCAGGTGGCGGGATACGTACAGAATCGAGCGATCATGCCGCCAACGGGAGTATCGGGCGAAAGACGATGGACAATCTCGACGGCACGCGCATTGGCAACGAACTCGTGGTGCAGGCACTGGAAGATGGCTCGATCGAAGTTCTCCCCCTCTTCGTCTTTGACCAGACAGACCCCGTCCCAAGGCGAAAAACGCGCTGCATTGAACTCGTTAAAAGGCAGCCAGAAATCGACCAGATCGCCCAATTCCGTAACGATTGTCTCGACATAGCGGGCGAAGAAATCAATCGTCTTACGATTCTTCCATCCCCCATATGTGGTGACAAGATTTACCGGGATGTCATAGTGGAGCATGGTGACGAAGGTCTTAATGCCGTGCTTTTTGCACTCACCCAGCATGCTTCGATACCACTCGATGCCTTCGCGGTTAGGCTCAAGGTCATCTCCGTTAGGATAGATTCGGCTCCAGCAAATAGAGGTGCGGAACAGCTTGAGACCCATCTCCGCAAAAAGCGCGATGTCCTCACGATAGTGATGATAGAAGTCGTTGCCACGCCTAAACGGGTAGAACTCAACACCATCATCTGCGAGAGCGTTCATTAGTTCGTCATGGCAGAAGGGGTTGTTTTGATGCTTGTCCTCAATCTGGTCATGAGTCCAGGTACCATCCAGCCATCGACAATCCTGCGTCGACTTTCCCTTTCCGCCCTCATTCCAGGCGCCATCGGCCTGCGAGCACGATATGGCTCCGCCCCATAAAAAGTCGGAGTCAAACCCATGTTTTAACTTACTCATTTGCCCTCCTTGATCGGATGCTCCAGCGGATAACCCAATACTAGGAAGAACAAGATGCATAAGATATCGCATAGAAAGCGTGGGTTTATAACATTTTTTTAGATATAATACCGTTTAAGGCATCGATTCTACCGTTCACCCCTGGAGCACCCCATGGATTCGAATCTCAAACAGCTGCTCTATACGCATACCGAGACCGAAGAGTGGCATCGCGCACATCCGAGAGAGCTCAGCCCGCGATATAACAGGGTGGAAACCACAACCATTAATGGCGAAGAGGTCTATCTGTTTGATTGGAAAGAAACTCTCGACGAAAACCCCGTGGGCCTTATCAAGGAATCGCGCTTTACCGATATTCCTCCTCATATCAATCGGGATATGGAGCTTAACTACGTGTACGACGGCGTCTGCACGTTTATCGTCAACGGACGGCGACTACTCCTTAAAAAGGGCGACGTGCTCATTTGCAACACCGGCGTAGTCAGAAGCGTTCCATACGTTAAGGGCGAGCATGATATCGTCATTTCGATCGTCTTCAAAAAAGAAATGTTCGATTCGTTGTTCCTGAGCCAGCTACCCGGCGCGTCACCATTAACGAATCTTCTATTTGATTTTGTGTCCAAAAACCGCGAGGCCCGAAAATATCTCATTCTTCCAGAGGAATACGCCCGACATGCGCGACGCCTCATCGAGATGCTCTTTATCGAATATCACTTTAAAGATGCCTATTCCAATGAACTCATGAGGCACCTCGCCGTCAGCCTATTCCTTGTTCTCATTCGAGGACTGTACCGACGCTCCGCAACTGATAACCAGGCGATCATGTCGGACGAACGCATCGTGTCGATTCTGAATCATATTGAGCGAAGCTACGGCGACTGCACACTCGAAAGCATTGCGAGCGATACGGGTTATAGCACCAGCTATCTCAGCAGCTTGATCAAGCAAAAAACCGGCAAAACGTTTTCGCAAATCAAGCTCAACCAGCAGCTCACAGAGGCGGCATATCTTCTCAATAACACCGAGCGCAGCGTGCAGTATGTAGCCCGAAAAGTCGGCATCTCCAACATGTCATTCTTTTACTCAAAATTTAAAGAAGCATTCGGTGAAACGCCAGGTGCGTTCAGGACGCATCGGTCTAATTAAAGGCGTTATTACTCAGACCGATCAGCTTCGCGCGACACGGGAATGCACAATCGAAGCAGCGAGCGCATCGCCTCTACCAGCACAAAGCCGGCGATGCCAACCGTGACCACAACGTCGAGCGGTGTGCTCACAAACCACAGCAGTGCCATGAGATACGACCCGGCATTAAAGGCAAAGTGCAGCAGGATCGTGTAGCGGAGCTTTCCAGTGGTCACGAGCACCCAACCAAAGATGAGGCCGGCGGCACCCGCGTAGCAACCCTGCACCCAATTCATGTGCATAAAACCGAAGATTGCCGCCTGCAGCACAATCGCCGCGGCGATACCCCACGCGCTTGGGGCCGCCCAGGGCACCATGGCGCCGTCCTGCGCGCTCGCACGACGCCGGCGCTTCCAAAGTGGGCGGCACTGCGGATTAAACGCTCGGAGCGAAAACTCAAAAATAATGCCGCGCACCAGCAGCTCTTCACAAAATGGGGCGCCGAGCACCGTAGTCAGGACGGCGAGATAGTTGGTGTCGCCCATGCCTGTTTCCTCGACAAGCTCGCTGTAGTCGGCCGCGGCATCGGGCAACAGCGACAGCGCGGCGTCGGTCACGTAGCCAACAACCACCTGCAGGGCCAGGCCGATCACGATAACGCAGGCGATGCGTTTCCACGCCCCACGCGCTCCCCCGCCGAGCGGACGCTCGCCCTGCCAGCGCGCCATAAACGAACGCGGCCACAGATAACGCCACCACAGCAGCGCCATCAAAAACGATGCCGTCTGCGCGACGGCCTGAAGCAATTGAATGTCGAGGCCATCGATCGAAAAACCCATGAACACCGATGCGACGCCAAGGGCGGAGAACAAAACGACACTCAGGGCAATATCGGCAGCGACGACGCCAAAACAGGCAAGCGCCCAAATCATCGCATTGAGCATGCCAACCTCCTCCCGACAGGTAGTCATTTAAGAACGTCCATTACAGTCGAAATTGTCAGCCCGGGACCGTCTCGGGCTACGATTGAGGCGCGCCCAGAACGGGCCGCCGACCGGGCGCCCGCGCACGGCCGAACGTCCCTGCCCCCGAGAGGGCCCGTTGGGTGCTGCCGGCGCGGGACGCGCCGCCCCCGACGGCTGATAGGAAAGTGCCGGGCAGGTGCCGCGGCTGGTAATGTGAGTGCCGAGGGGGAGGCCATCCGGTCGAACGACTACCGGAAGGATACCACCGTGAAAGCGCCATCCACCAGACCCGCGGCCGTGCTCGGCCTGGACGTCGGCAAGTCGTCGCACTGGGCCTGCCTGATCGACCGCGACGGGGAGGTGCTGGCCAGCGCCCCCGTCCGCAACAGGGAGGCCGAGCTCGACGCGCTGTTCGCCTCCGCGCCCGCCGGCACGCTCGTCGTGGTCGACCAGTTCCGCAACATAGGGTCCCTCGCCGTGAGGCGGGCCCGCGCCGCGGGGCTCGGGGTCGCCCACCTGCCCGGGCTCGCCGCCAGCCGCGCCGCGGGCCTGTTCGCCGGCGAGGCCAAGACCGACGAGCGCGACGCCGCGGTGATCGCGCGGACCGCCCTGGGCGTGCCGGACTCCCTGTCGGGGGTCCCGGGCCGCGGCGAGGCCCTCGAGGCCGCCCGCGCCCTCTCGTGTTAGCGTCAATCTATTTTTCACCAGTTTCGCTAAACAGGCGCACCGTTCGCGC
>URMZ01000011.1 GCA_900549025.1 uncultured Collinsella sp. | reverse complement strand
CGCGCATTTGCATTTGCGCGCCCGGCCCCGCCGTGTCTATATGTGCTCGGTTACTTGTCGGCAGCGGTCTTTTTGGTAGTCGACTTCTTGGCAGTCGACTTCTTCGCGGTCGTCTTCTTGGCCGTTGTCTTTTTGGCCGCCGTGGCCTTCTTTGCCGCCGTCGTCTTCTTCGCCGTGCTCGCCTTGGTTGTGGTCTTGCGGCCGCGGGCGGGCTTCTTCTCCTTGGTCGGGCAGTCCATGTTGACGCAGATACGCCACGGGCCGCGCGCCGTGTTGACCACCACGATGGGGGCGCCGCACTCGGGGCAGGTCTCACCCGTCGCCTCGAGCTTACCGCGCGCCGGCAGAGGATAGCTCACGCCGCAGTCATCGTAGTTGGTGCAGCGGATAAAGCGCTTGCCGCTCTTCTCACTCTTGTGCGCGATCAGGTCGCCATGACGTCCGGCCTCGGCACACACCTTGCACTCGCCCACCTTAAGGTCGGGCTCGTAGTTGGTGGGGCACGTGGGGTTCACGCAGATCTCGAAAGCCTTCTGACGGAACGGCTGGCATTTAATGCGCGGCGCGCCGCACTCGGGGCACACGGCCGCCTCGCCCTCGAGCGGGCTTACCTTGACGCCGCTCGGCACCGGATAGGTCACATCGCAGTCGGGCCAGCCCATGCAGCCGATAAAGCTGCCGCGGGTCTTGGCGCTCGTCTTCATAACCAGGTCCTTGCCGCACTTGGGGCAAGCGCCCACGCGCGCATCGGCCGTGACGGCGTCGCTGATGGCGTCGCCCAGCTCCTGCGTGTGCTTGAGCAGCTCGTCGAGCACGCCAGCCAGCAGCGCGCGCGAGTGCGTCACGACATGCTCTTCGGTATCCTCGCCGCGCTCCACACGGGTCATGTCGCCATCGAGCTCGCTGGTCATATCGGGGCTCGTGATGCGCGGGGCAAACTGCGACAGTGCATCGATAATGGCGATGCCCAGCTGACTCGGCTCCACGGGATCGTTTTTGAGATAGCGCACGGCGTACAGGCGCTCGATGATGCTCGCGCGCGTGGACTTGGTGCCCAAGCCGCGCTTCTCCATCTCCTGCACGAGTTTACCCTGGCTGTAGCGTGCGGGCGGCTCGGTCTGCTTTGCCTCGAGCTTAATGTCGAACACGTCGACCGTATCGCCCTGCTCCAGCGGCGGCATCTGCTCGTCGCGCTTGAGTCCGTACGGGTATGCCTCGCGGAAACCCGGGGTCACGAGCACATCGCCCGAAGCCACGAACGGCTCACCGTTCACGTCGAGCTCGAGCTTGGTGTTCTCGATGGTCGCGGGACCCATGAGCGTCGCCAGGAAGCGGCGGGCGATAAGATCGTAGAGTTTGCGCTGGCCGCCATCAAGCGTGGACGGATCGCCCTCGCCCGTGGGGTAGATAGGCGGGTGGTCGGTGGTCTCGACTTTGCCGCGCGTGGGCTTCATGGGGCCGGCGAGCACCTTTTTGCACACGGGCGCCAGCGCCGGGTTGATCTTTGCAAGGTCACTCACCACAGCGCCCAGATCGAGCGTCGCGGGGTACACGGTGTTGTCGACACGCGGGTAGCTGATGAGGCCCGCCATGTAGAGGGACTCGGCGATGCGCATGGTACGCGCAGGCGAGATGCCCTCGGCTGCGGCGGCAGCCTGCAGCGAGGTGGTCGCAAACGGCGTGGGTGGCTGCTGCTTGCGTGAGCGCTTGGTCACCGCGGCGACGGTTGCCGTCGTAACGCCGTCGACATGGCCGTATGCCGTCTCGGCAGCATCCTTGTCGGTAAAGCGTGCCGTCTTGTGTGCAATCTTAAAGCGGTCGTCCTCGGCAGCACCCTGCGCGGCGCCCATGCCGCGGATCTGCCAATAGTCCTCGGGCACAAACGCCATGCGCTCGCGCTCGCGCTCGACCACCAGGGCAAGCGTCGGGGTCTGCACGCGGCCGGCGGAACGCACGTTGCCAAAGCCGCCAAACTTGGCGAGCGTCAGGTAGCGCGTGAGCACCGCACCCCAAATGAGGTCGATGTGCTGGCGGCTCTCGCCGGCGTCGGCCAGATTCTGGTCGAGCGAGACAAGGTTATCGAAGGCCTGCGTGATCTCGGCCTTGGTAAACGAAGAATACTGGGCGCGGGCAACCGGCAAGTCCGGCGCAACCTCGCGCACCTTGTTGAGGGCGTCCGAACCGATCAGCTCGCCCTCGCGATCGAAGTCCGTAGCGATGATGACGCTGTCGGACTTCTTGGCAAGGTTCTTGAGCGAGCGAATGAGCTCTTTCTCGGCCGGCAGCTTAATGACGGGTGCCCAGGTGAGATAGGGCAGACTCTCGAGCTTCCAGCCCTTGATGGAGATGCCATCGGCAAGGAACGGCTTACGCTTGGTGTCGTAAGGCGGACGAGCCAGGCCATCGGGCATGTCGGCCGGCAGTATCTCGCCGTCCTCGGTAACCGAATACCAGCCCAGCTTTTTATCGAACAGCACGCTGTCGCAAAAATCGGGCGCAAGGATGTGACCGGCCAGGCCGATGGTCACGCACTCCTCGCCCTTCCACTCAAAACGATAGATGGCGGTGTTGTACACCTTGTCCTTTTTTGGTTTGCCCGTGGACAGACGCTCGGCGATCTGACGCGCGGCGTCGTTTTTCTCGGCGATGATGAGCTTCAAAAGAGGCTCCTATCTCGTGTCTCTGCGGCTACGCCCGCCCGTATGGCGGCCGATTTACGCCCTTGCTTGCTCGATCTGCCCGATGAGCCAATCGCACCAGGCATCCATGCCCTCGCCCTTGCGCGCGCTCACGGCAAACCGCGGCGCCTGCGGATTGAGGTCATCGAGTGTCCTAGTATACCTATCCATGTCAAAATCGAAAGCCGGGGCCACGTCGACCTTGTTGAGCAGCTGCGCGCCGGCGTGTTGGAAGATGCCCGGGTACTTGATGGGCTTGTCATCGCCCTCGGGCACCGAGAGAATCATGATGGACAGGTTCTCACCCAGGTCAAAGTCGACCGGGCAGACCAAGTTGCCCACGTTTTCGATAAAGATGACGTCGATGTTCTCCAGACCGACGGCCTGGTCGAACGCGTCAACGGCCTCCATGATCATGTTGCCCTCGAGGTGGCACAGGCCACCCGTGTTGATCTGGATGGCGGGCATGCCGGCTTCCTTCATGGTGATGGCGTCGACATCCGAGGCAATATCGCCCTCGATGACGGCACAGCGCAGGCCAGCCTTGTCGCGCAGGCGCTCGTTGGTGCCCAGGATCGTGGTGGTCTTGCCCGAACCGGGGCTCGACAGCACATTGATCACATAGGTGTTTGTCTCTTTAAATCGCTGTCGCAGCTGATCTGCCAGGCGCTCGTTGCGCGACAGAATCGGCGACGCGATATCAATCGTTTTCTCAGCCATACTCGGCACTCCTTACTTTGGCCCCTTTATACCCCATCACCAGATGGCTAGCGGGCTAATCGTCGGGGGTTTCGATTTCGATACTTGCGATGTCGAGCTCGCGGCCGTGCAGCAGACGCACGTTGGCGCCGCCACATTGGGGACAGCGGCAATGGAAGCGATCGTGCTCAAAGACCTCCCCGCAGTCCAGACACTCGCTTTGTGGATGGACTTCCTCCACGGCAAGCTCGCAGCCTCGCGTGAGCGGGTCCTCATCGCGAAATGTCTCCCACGCAAAGTCGAGCGCCTCGCGCACAACTTCGGTCATATCCCCGATACGCAGCGTTACCAAAACGGCGCGCGAGGCCCCCGCCCCACGCGCCGCGCGAATCACTGTATCGAGTATGCCGTTGACAATGCCAACCTCGTGCATACCGATTTACTCCTCGTCGTCCTCATCGTCCGAGAACAGGTCCAGACGGCTCACAAACAAGCCCTCCTTGCCCTCGCGCGCGGTAATGACCACGCGGGCAATGGCGAGCGAAATCTCGTAGAGCGAGAGCAGGGCACCATACATGAGGCCCAGCGTAACGGGCGAGCCGTCGGGCGTAATCACAGCCGAGCCCACAAGCAGGCCCACGTACACGTAGCGCCAGGCGCCGCGGAAGGCCGCGTAGGACACGATGTGGAAGACGGACAGGTAGAAGATGATGAGCGGCAGCTCAAACGCCACGCCAAAGCCGATCATAAAGAGCAGCTCCATGTTGACGTAGTTCTCCAGGTCGGGCAGCGCCGTGGCGACGGCCGAGGTCTCGCCGATAAGCCACTCAAAGCCCGCCGGGATGATGATGAAATAGCAGAAGATGGCGCCCAGGAAGAACAGCACCGTCGAGGCGAGCACCGTGGGCACGACCCATTTGCGCTCGTTGGGACGCAGTGCCGGCAGGAAAAATGCCAGAATCTGCCAGATGATCATGGGCGTGCACATGACCACGGCCATCTTGATGGCCAGCGAGAAGCGCAGGCCAAAGCCGCCGAGCGTGGTGGTGATGTAGAACTTACCGTCCGGCACAAAGGAGCGGATGGGGTCTTCCAGGATGTCGAGCACCACGGGCGTGGCGAAATACAGCACGATGGCGGCGGCAAACACCGACACGACCACGATGGTCAGGCGGCGACGGAGCTCGCCCAGGTGATCGAAGAGCGGCATGCGCGCAGGTCCGATAGGCATTACTCATCGCCTCCCTTCGGGGCGTCGGCGGCAGCGGCGTCGTCCTCGGCCTCGAGCTCACGGGCGAGCTGGTCGACGACGGCCTTGCGCTTGCGGGGACGACGGGCGTAGAGGTCAGCCGTCGTGGGCTCTGCCGGCTCGGGCTCGGGCTCCGGCTCTGCAGCAGGCTCGGACTCGACGGTGGCAGTGGCAGGCTCGGCGCCCTCGGCCTCGGACTCCTCAGCAGCACCCTCGCCCTCGGCGGCACCCTCGCTCGCGGCCTTCTCGGCAGCAAGACGGGCACGGCGCTCGGCAAAGGTCTCCTTCTTGGCGGGCGCTGCCGTCTCGGCGGCATCCTCGTCCGCATCGGAATCGTCATCGACGGCAGTCTTCTTGGGCTTGACCGGTGCCGAAGCGGCCTCGCTTACCGGATCGATGATCTCGGACTGAACAACGGCCGTCATCTTTTCCTGCGTCTCGCGGAACTGACGGATGGCACGGCCGATCGTACGGCCCATCTGCGGGAGCTTATCCGGGCCAAACAGCAAAAAGCCGAAGACCACGATGATCGCGAGCTCACCCTCTCCAATACCAAACACACATACCTCCAAGGCTCGATGTGAGTCGAGCCCGCACCGCGCCATTCGGCCGGAACTCGTCTATTCATTCGGTCAAGTATAGCGCCCGGACGCCAAAACGTCCGAGCGCATCACAAACATATGCCAAACGGCACGCCCTTTTGAGGGCAAAGGTTATGCAGCGGTGATCGAAATCTCCTGGTCGACACCCAACAGCTGAACCACGCGCATCACCGGAGGCTGCACATTGGCGCAGCTAAAGCGCTTGCCGTGGTCGACTGCGTGGTGCGCGGCGCCCACAAGCACGCCAATGCCCGTCGAATCGATGTAGCTCACCTGGGCAAAATCGAGCTCAACGGCCTCAGTGGGCTGCTCGAGCGCCAGGTCGATGGCATTGCGCAGGCTATCGGCGTTAGAGATATCGATCTCGCCGGTTACCTTAATGGTGTAGAGCTCTGGCGTGGGGTTGGTGGAAATACCCAAATCCATGTATACGCTCCTTTACGTATCGAAAGTGCGGATAGTACGGGAAGCCGCGCGTTAGGCGCGCTCGGCACGCGCAAGCTCGGCAGCGACGAGCTTGACGGCCAGCACCAGCACATCGAGCGCGGCCTCCAGGTCCTCGACCGTGGGATAGCTCGGCGCGATGCGGATGTTGGTATCGCGCGGATCCTTGCCATAGGGCCAGGTAGCACCGGCCGGCGTGAGCTTGACGCCCAGGTCGGCACAAAGCGCGGCGACCTTTTGGGCCGAGCCCTCGGGACCATCGAAGCTCACAAAGTAGCCGCCGCGAGGATGCGTCCAGGTAGCGCAACCCGTATCGCCCAGGCCCTCGGTGAGCTTGCGCTCAACGGCCTCAAAGCGCGGACGCAAAAACTCAGCATGCTTTTTCATGTGCTCCTTGACCGCCTCGATGGTGGGAAGGAAACGCACGTGGCGCAGTTGGTTGAGCTTATCGGCGCTGATGAGGCCGGCCTTCAGGCGCTTGGAGAACTCCGCGATAACCGCGGGGCTCGCACCGATAAAGCCGATACCGGCGCCCGGGAAGGTGATCTTGGACGTCGAGGCAAAGGCCACCACGCGGTCCTCGATGCCCGCCGCGCGAGCGAGGTCGAAAATGTTGGCGAGCTCGTCGGTCTCGTCGTACAGGTCGTGCACGCAGTAGGCGTTGTCCCAGAAGATGCGGAAATCGGGCGCGGCCGTGGGCATCTCGACCAGACGGCGCACAGTGTCCTCGCTAAAGGTGATGCCCGTGGGGTTGGAATACTTGGGCACGCACCAGATGCCCTTGATGGAATCGTCGGCGGCGACGAGGCGCTCGACCTCGTCCATGTCGGGGCCGTTGTCGGTCATCGCGACGGGAACGTTCTCGATACCCAAGTCGGCGGTAATGCCAAAGTGGCGATCGTAGCCGGGAACCGGGCACAGGAACTTGACCTTCTTGCCGTCGTGCGCTGCCTCGTAAGCCTCCCAAGGATCGCTACCACACGAGCCGCAACGCCAGAACATACCGGCGATATCGTGCTCGATCAGCAAGCTCGACGAACCCAGCACGAGCGTCTGCTCGGCGGGGCAACCCAGGAACTCCCCCGCCAGCTTGCGTGCCGAGGGAATGCCCTCAAAGCAGCCGTAGTTGGAGCAGTCGACATTGCCGTCGTGCAGATCGGCATCGGCATTGAGGATATCGAGCATGGGTCGAGAGATGTCCACCTGGGAGGGCGACGGCTTGCCGCGGGCCATGTCGAGCGCCAGGCCCTTGGCCTTGACCTCGGCGACCTCGGCCTTGAGCGCCTCGATGGCGGCATCGAGTTCGGTGGTTTCCATCTTCTGGTAGATCGTCTGCATGGGTGCGACCTTTCACGAAGCGGTACGTTGCAATTCTTCTAAGTATAGACCGCCACCGTCGCAACGTTATGAAGCCGTGATAGATTAAGTCCATCGCAATGAATTACGAATCGCCGCGCATGCCGGCGTGAAGCGCCCAAGGAGGCACTATGGAGTACGGTTCGTTTAGGGCCGAGGAATTCGGCGACCTGCAGCGCCTGGTCGACGGACTGTTTTACGACCGCCACGCCATCGACCGCCTGGATCTGATCGTACAGGCCGAAATCTTGGATCTGGCGCCCGATCTCATGGAGATCGTCAACCTGCTACCGCCCGGCTATTACGACCGCCAGTCACTTTGCGACCAACTCAACTCAGCCTTGGCCGCCCACGGCTGGGGCGCCGTCTACGGCACCGTGGAATAAACCTAGTCATTGGGGACGTTCTTAAACGACTAGTCGAGAGGGACACTCTTCGCGAGCGACCGAAAAGGACCGTCCCAAACTGCCGACACTTGGGGACTGTCCCCAAGTGCCACATGCCATCTGGGAAGACTGTCCCCAACAACTAGTCGTTTAAGAACGTCCCCAATGACTAAAACGCCGCCTGTGATGGTGTTCACAGGCGGCGTTTTCAAACTTGTATGTGCCCTTACTCGCCCTTGGGCGCGGGGTGTTTGCAGACCACGCTCATGTAAATCATGCCGAGCACGGCAGCGGTGACCGAACCGGCAAGGATGGCGGCCTTGGCAGCCAGAACCTCAAACTGGGCCGTCGGGAAGGCGAGGCCGCTGATGAGAATCGACATGGTAAAGCCGATACCGCCCAGAATGCCCACACCGGCAATCATGTGCCAGTTGACATTGTGCGGCAGCTCGCAGGCCTTGAGCTTGACCAAGGCAAACGTCATGCCAAAGATGCCGATCGGCTTGCCCAGCAGCATGCCAAAGTACACGCCGAGCGTCACCGGGTCGGTGAGCAGCGTGCTCATATCCACACCCACTAGGCGAACCTGTGCGTTCACGAACGCAAAGATCGGCAGAATCACAAAGTTGACCGGCGTGGAGATCAGACGCTCCATGCGGATGAGCGGCGGGGTCACGCGGTGCATGACGCGCTCGACCCTGGTGGTCGAGACGGTAAAGTCATGCTGGCCCAGGATGTGTGCCTCGTCGTCGTAGCGGTCATCGAGCAGCGGCAGGCACTCGCCCAACCAATCGGTGAGGCTATCGAGCTTGACGCCGCACTTGGCCGGAATGGTAAAGGCCAGGATGACGCCGGCGAGCGTGGCATGTACACCGCTCTTGAACATGCAGAACCACAACAGCAGGCCCAGTACCGAATACGGGGCGAGGCGGTAATGCTGCGTCTTGTTGAGCCACACGAGCGCGCAGGTCACAAGCGCGGCGGCGCCCAACCAAAACGGATTGGGGCTCTGACCGTAGAAGATGGCGATGGCGGCGATAGAGATGAGGTCGTCGGCGATGGCGAGCGTCGAGAAGAACACGCGCACGCCGTTGGGCACGCGATTGCCCAAAAGCGACAGCACGCCCAGTGCGAAGGCAATATCGGTTGCCATGGGGATGGCCCAACCGTTGTGAGCGCCGGCATGGTTAAAGATCAGGTAGATGCAGGCGGGAACGACGACGCCACCCACGGCCGCCAGCATGGGAAGCATGGCCTGACGCGGATTCTTGAGCTCGCCGACCGTCATCTCGTACTTAAGCTCAATACCCACCAACAAAAAGAAAATCGCCATGAGAAAGTCGTTGACGAAAAGCTCAACGGTGAGACCGGCCGTAAGGTTGCCCAGACCCACATACAGCGGGGTCTCCAAAAAGTGATGGATGGCCTCGTAGGCATCGGTATTGGCGCAAATGACGGCGGCGATGGCGGCGAAGACCATGACGGCGGCGGAAATCGTGCCGTTCTCGGCGATGCGCTCCCAAATGTCGTGACGTTCAAAGCGCTTGCGCTCACGAACGTTGAACAGCTGCTCAGTTGCTGCCATGGGCGGCTCCTTTCACGGGAAAGCTCCCGTCTTAAAAAAGCACGGCCCGCCCAAGTGGCGGCGCCGCGCTCCAACGTATTACGCTTGCATCTAGCCTACCCTGCACGACAAGCGCACAAGCACGGCCGAAAAGCGGAACCACAGGTTGAACATTATTTGCTTAACGGCGCGGGTACGCCTGTCCAAGAGACGACGCGACGCCGTGCACAAAAAACGACCGGAGCGCGGGGCGTCCGCGATCCGGTCGTGGCGTTTGGTCAACTAAACCTAGCAGGCGGCCATGATGGGGGCAGCGACCTGCTTCTTACGGGAGAGGACGCCCGGCATCCAGACGCCGTCGTGCTCGTCGGCAATGCCCAAGCCCTTCTGAGCAGCCTCGGTCTCGCCCTCGAGCAGGACCTGCGAGCCCTCCTCCATGATGTCGGTGATGCACAGGACAATGCCGTCAGCGCCCTTCTCGGCAGCGTAGGCGCGCATGGCCTCGCGAATCTCGTCGATCATGCCGAGTGCGCGGGTCTTGTCGACAGTCTCGTACTGGCCGATGAGCAGCTTCTTGCCGGCGGGCTCGAACATCTTGATGTCGTTGCCGACCATCTCGGCAGCGGTAAAGGAGCCGGACGGACGGGTGAGGAAGACCTCCATGCCAAACTTGACCGGGTCGACGCCCACCTGCTCGCCGAGCTTGGCGGCGACGGCGCGGTCGACATCGGTGGTGGTGGGGCTCTTGAGCATGAGCGTGTCGGTCATCATGGCCGAGAGCAGCAGCTTAGCCTGGACGTCGGAAAGCTCAACGCCGAGCACGCCGGCGAGCTTGGTGACGATGGTGCAGCTGGAGCCCCAGGGCAGGCAGATGTAGTGCAGCGGGCCGGCGGTCTCGAAGTCGCCGATGCGGTGATGATCGACAACGCCAAAGACCGTGGCGTCCTTAAGGCCGGCGACGGACTGGGCAGACTCGTTGTGGTCGGTGAGGACGACGAGCTGACCGGCCTCGACGGACTCGATCACGCGAGGCTCGGCGATGCCGGCGTCGGCGAGCAGCTTGGCGGACTCGGCCGGAAGCTGACCAAGGGCGCAGGCCTCGTAGGTGTTGCCGGCATACTCAACCTGGTTGAGCAGCTGGGACAGGACGACGGCGCTCATGATGGCGTCGTTATCGGGGTTCTGGTGACCAAAGACAAGAACGTTTGCCATGGATATCCTCCACTTGATATGTGTACTTGGACGTAGCTATGGTAGCACGCCGATGCCGAGCCTTCGCAGACGGAAGGGTCACGGCATATTTTGGGGCAGGCATGGGGGCCAAGACTGTCCCTTTTGCACCGTGTTGGTGCAAAGTAACCTGACCCCCTTGCACCAGCTATTTACCGGCGGCGCGCAGGGCTACGTAGGCGGCACCGATGATGCCGGCGTCGTTTCCGAGCGAAGCGACCTTAATGGGCGTCTCGCGCGAGGCAGAGAGCGCGTACTGCTTAAAGTGCTCGCGAACCTTGTCGAGATAAACATCGGCCGAAGCGGACGCGCCGCCACCGATCAGGAACATCTCGGGGTCGACCACGTTGGCGATAAGCGCCAGGGCGCGGCCAAGGTAGTCGGCCATGGTGTCGGCTGCGGCCAGCGCGAGCTTGTCGCCCTCGCGGCAGGCCTGGAACACGTCCTTGGAATCGGAGGGGCCGGTGAGCTCAATGGGCTCGACGCCCGCCTTCTTGCACTCGGCAAGGTAGTTGCTCACCACGCCGGTGGCGCTGGAATACTGCTCCAGATGGCCATGGCCGCCACAGCCGCAGGTGCGCTCCTCGGCCGGGTTCAGGCACATGTGGCCAATCTCGCCGCCGGCGCCCACAACGCCCGATACCACGTCGCCGTTAACGATAACGCCGCCGCCCACGCCGGTACCGATGGTGACCATCACCACGTTCTGCACGCCCTTGGCAGAACCGAGCCAGGCCTCGCCCATGGCAGCGGCGTTGGCATCGTTCTCATACTTAACGACCGCATCGGGGCAGTGCTTCTGAATGGCGACCCTCAGCTCGGGCAGGTTAATGGCAATGTTGGCCTTGACCTTGGCATCGCCCGACGCCGGGATGGGACACGGAACGGCCAGGCCAATGCCCGCCACAAAGGCACGCGGAATCTGTGCCTTGGCGACCACCTGGTCGATAGCCTCGGTCACCGCGGCAAAGCCCGCGGCGTCAACGATAGGAGGCGTGGGCACGCTGGCCTTGGCAAGCAGGTTGCCGTCCTCGTCGAACAGGCCCTCCTTAACCGAAGTGCCGCCGACGTCGATGCCGATGTAGTACTGCTTAGGTTCCATGGGAGCCCACCTTTCTCGTTTAAACATTGCCTGTATGGTACCGCTCTCAAGGCAAAAACCTACCAAAAAGGGACAGGTTTGTTTTGGCAGGTTTTATCTGGGGTAACGCAATTGGCTGCCCAACAGGCCGCGCAAGACCATCCCCAAAAATAAAGGCGCCGGGAGGCGGAGGCTCCCGGCGCCCGTCAAAGGGACTATGTTGTCTGTTGGACCGCACGGTCCGTCGCGGCGATAACGCCGACTAGGCCTGAAGTGCCTGCAGCTGCTTGTGAACCTCGATGAGCTCCGTCGCCATGACGCGCATGGTCTCGGTGCCGGCCATCTGGTCCTCGGCATGCAGCAAAATCAACGGGGCCTCGCCGTTACGTTCGCCGTTGGCCTCCTTCTTCAGAAGCCCCATGTGAACATCGTGGCCACCGTTATAGGCCTCGTCGCCCTGCTTGATAAGCTCCTCGGCGGCGTCAAAATCGCCCTCCTTGGCCTTTTGCACGGCATTGATGTACATGCTCTTGGCGGTACCGACGTAGCTGATGATCTCAAAGCAGGTCATCTGCAGTTCGTTCATATCCTCCATGCAGAGCACCTAGCCCATCACGCTGACGCAGTGGTCGATGATGCCGGCAGCGTTCATGCGGCCGTAGTCGACCATGTTGATGACCTCGACCGGAAAACGACCGGCGACCTCCTTCTCAAAATCGCCCTTGGTGTAGCCGATCTGCGGACCAAGCAGCAACATGTCGCACTCGTCCAGGTGATCGTGGGCCTCGTTCATGGGACGAGCCTCGACCTCAATATCCAGACCACGGTTTGCAACCTCGGCCTGCATCTTCTGGACCAGCAGGCTCGTGGACATACCGGCATTGCAGCAGAGCATGATCTTCTTCATGGTTTCCTCCTTATAACTGCGCGGCGCGCAGACGACAACTGGTTTTATTCCTTGCGGCTATTGTGCCCACCCCCCTGCATCTTTACACAAGGGAGAGAGCTGCGGGCACCGGCGCCGCGTACCGGCGCCCGCAAAGGTGAAAGGGACGAACGTTAGGCGTTCTACTCGGCGAGAGCCTCCTGCTTGGCGATTGCCTTCTCGGAAATCTTCATAAAGGGCAGGTAGACGGCCATGCCAATGACAATCTCGATAGCCTGCCACACGCCAGCGCGCCAGTCAAAGCCCGTAGCGAGCAGGGCATTGATGACGGGAGGCATGGTCCAGGGCACCTGGGCGATGCAGGGGCTGATGATGCCTGCGCAGGTAAGGCCATAGGTGATGCCGATGAACAGGTCGGGAAGGAGGACAAACGGGATCATGAGCGGCAGGTTGTACACGATGGGGTAACCGTAGATAACCGGCTCGTTGATGTTGAACAGACCAGGCAGGATAGCCATCTTGGAAACGGTCTCGGAAGCCTTGTTTTTGGAGAACAGGAGCGTGTCGAGCAGGAGCATGAGGGTGCAGCCCGAGCCGCCGATGAGGGCGAAGCTGTTAACGATCTGCATGTTCATGTAGTGATCGGGCTGGATGGTGCCACCGGCGGCAAAGGTAGCCATGTTGTCGACGATGAGCATGGTCAGGATCGGCTCGACGGTAGCGCCAGAGATGGTGGACTGGTGAATACCGACGCAGAACAGCAGGTTAGCAAGGGTGTAGATGAGGATAACAGCCCACGGACCAGCGTTCATGATGCTCTTGAGCGGGTTGGAGATGCACGTGGAGATGATGGTGCACAGATCGGTGCCGGCGCACACGGCGAGCAGGGCTGCGGCAAGAGCGAAGACCGCGAGGTTAAGCAGCATCGGAATCATGACGTTGAAGGAGTTGGAGACCGCGGGAGGCACGCCCTCGCCCAGCTTAACCTTGAGCTTCTCGACGCCAGAAATCTTGATGAAGAGCGAGACGGAAAGCAGGGCGATGATAATAGCCGAGAACAGACCGTTGGTGCCGGTGTTGGCAGTCGAAAGGGCGCCCGTGACCTCGGCGGAGGTGATCTTGTCGGTGAGCAGTGGGCTCGTGGCGGCAAGCGTGGCGGTGATCTGCTGCGGCATCATGATGACGAAGGCAGAGATAGCGACGACCATGCAAGCAAGCGGATTATCGAAGCGCTTGTTCTTAGCGAGGCTGTAGCCAATCAATCCGGCCAAGATAATGGCAGAGACGTTGAGGGTGCCCAGCGTAATCGCCGAACCCCACGTCTGAAGGTTGGCAAGGCCCGCCGCATCGAGCGGGAACAGAGGGAACACGACGTTGTTAATAAGAACCGCGATACCCGCAAGGATATAGAGCGGCGTGATGGTCGCGAAGGCGTCACGCAGGGAACGCAGGTGAACCTGGTTTCCCACCTTCGCAGAGACCTCGGCAAACTTGTCGAGGAAGCTCTTTCCGTTGTCACTGGCCATGATTGCTCCTAACTTTCAAATCCGGCCTTTCCTATGCGCACGGTGGTCTGTCGCCCTCTGCCACCAGATGTGCCATGTGTTGCGCGCGGCGGCGCGCGGTCTGGACGTTCGTCCGGTCGCTAATCAACCACGTGGGTCGTGGCGACCTGTTTGAGCCAGGCCGCCGACTTCTTAAGACGGCGCTTATAGCCATCCATCAGATCGACCTCGACAAAGCCATAGCGATTCTTAAAGGCATTGGCCCAAGACCAGTTATCGATGACGGCCCAATAATGGTATCCGCGGCACTTGGCGCCCTCGTCGATGACCTTGGCCACCCACTCCAGGTGCTGACGTACAAAGTCGACGCGGTAGTCATCCTGGATGGTTCCTTCGGCGTCACGGTTCTTGTATTCGTCCATGATGCCGATGCCGTTCTCGGAAACGAACCACTCAAGATCGGGGTAGTTCTTAGCGCAGTCCATGCCAAAGTCGTAGAGGCCCTGCGGGTAGATCTCCCAGCCGCGGCTCTCGTTCATAACGGCGTCGGGCCATACGTACTCGTCGGCAAAGTGCGGCAGGCCGTACTGGTCGACCTTGCTCGCCGGCGCCTGAACACGCGTGGGGTGGTAGTAGTTGCAGCCTAGCCAGTCGACAACACCCTGCTTGAGGATCTCTTGGTCGCCGGCGCGGAACGGGAGCTTAACGCCGCCCTCGGCCAGGCTGTCGAGCACGTCGGCAGGAAGCTCGCCCTTGGTGATGAGGTCGAGCCACCAGCGGTTGTTGATGCCGCTGGTCATGCGCACGGCCTCGAGGTCCGCCTCGCTGGGGTTCTCCTTGGTGTAGACCGGGGTAAAGCAGTTGATCATGCCGATCTTGGCATCGGCGCGAATAGCGCCCTCGTCATAGGCGCGACGATAGTTGGCCACGGCCAGCGCGTGCGCCAGCGAGATGTGATACTGCACGGTGCGGGCGCGGTTGAAGTCGTGGAGCTGCGGGAACCACACGCCCTCCTGATAGCGCTGCTCGGGCTCGACGATGGGCTCGTTAAAGGTGAACCAGTACTTAATCTCCTGGCCAAACTCGTGGAAGGCGACGTCGGCGTAATGTGCGTAAGCCTCGACAACCTCACGGCTCTCCCAGCCGCCACGGTTAAAGAGGTAGGTGGGCATGTCAAAGTGGTACAAGTTGACAAACGGCTCCAAGCCGGCTTCGCGAGAGGCGCGGAACAACTCGTGATACCACGCGGCACCTTCCTCGTTGAGGTTGCCGTCGGCATCGAGCAGACGGCTCCACTGGATGGAAGTGCGATAGGTATCCAGACCCAAGTCCTTCAAAATGCGAAGGTCTTCCTGGTACTTGGCCATAAAGTCATTGCCGGCGTAAGAGCCAACGCGGTTGTAGAACGAACCCAGATCCTGGATGGACCAGGTGTCCCACAGGTTCTCGAGCTTGCCGCCCTGGTTCCACTGACCCTCAGTCTGCGGGCCGGACATAGCAGCGCCAAAGAAGAAGTCGTTGGGCAGCTGATACTGTGCCATCAAAGTCCTCGCTTTCGTGTTCTAGAGCTTCCGGTTGGAGACGGGTTTGCTTTGGCAGGTTATCCGGCGCGGGCGCGCACCGGCCATACCGATATCCAACCCGCCAAAACAAAACCGTCCCCAAACGGTCGATCCTGTTGTGCGGAAGGATTCCGTTCGTTGCTTAAACTATAGCGCTCTAATTTTAAAAGTAAAGCGTCTTTTTCTTTTTTCTTTCTCGAACTTCTTAGATAAAAGTAATATGGATGCCCTGTTGAGGGTTATACTTACTTTTTGTATTCATATATGTCGGAAAGGAGGTTCCATGATTCCCAAATACGAGGCGATAGCTGCAGATATTCGTCGAAGTATCGAGGATGGCGCTCTTAAACCGGGCGACAAGCTTCCCACCGTCGTTGAGTTCTGTGAGCTCTATAGCGTTTCCAAAATCACCGTCAAACGAGCTATCGAGCAAATCACCGAGGAAGGTCTTATTACCAGCCGGCGCGGATCGGGCACCTACGTTAAGGACACGGCGGGACTTCCCGGCCAGGCGTTTTTCCAGGGCAAAAACGACCGTGCCCAGGGCTTTTCGTATGAGCACCGCGGGGAAAAGGTGACCTCGGTGGTCTACGATTTCTCGATTGTTAATCCACCAGCGGACATCGCAGCCCAGCTGGGAATTGCCGAGGATGACTTTGCCTATCACGTCGTGCGCGTGCGTCAGGCCGATGGGAAGCCCATCGTTATCGAGTACACCTACATGCCCCTCGAGCTGATTCCGGGGCTGAAAAAGAAGGACCTGTACGGATCGGTCTACCATTTCATCCGCGAGCAATGCGGGCTGAAAATTTCGAGCTTCCACCGTACCATTCGCGCCGTGGCAGCAACCGAGGAAGAAGCCGAGCGCCTGGACACCAAGCCTGGCTCTCCCCTGCTCGAGCTCACCCAGATTGGCTTTTTGGACAGCGGCGCCGCCTTTGAGTATTCGGTCTCGCGCAACGTTGGCGACCGCTTTGAGTTGCACAACGTAACGTTGGCATAGGTTTTTGCAGTCATGCGGGCGCTCGTTTTGAACAGTTTTACGCAGCGCCCGCGCAACACAATGAGGTATGAATATGTCCGATTTGATTAAACTGACGCCGATCTTCCACGAGAAGATCTGGGGCGGTCGCCAGCTCGAAACCGTATTTGGCTACGACATTCCCGATGGCCCCATCGGTGAGTGCTGGGCCATCTCGGCCCACCCCAACGGCGACTGCCAGATTGCGGAGGGCCCGTATGCCGGCCACACGCTGTCGTGGCTGTGGGCCGAGCATCGCGAGCTCTTTGGCAACTGCGAGGGCAAGGAGTTCCCGCTGCTCATTAAGATTCTGGACGCCAAGGACGACCTTTCGATCCAGATTCATCCCAACGACGAGTACGCTGCCGAGCACGAGAACGGTAGCCTGGGCAAAACCGAGTGTTGGTATGTGCTGGACTGCGAGCCCGACGCCACGATCATCGTCGGCCAGCGTGCCAAGGACCGCGCCGAGGCCGCACAAATGATCGAGGAAGGACGTTGGGACGACATGCTCAACGTGTTGCCGATTCACAAGGGCGACTTTTTCCAGATTGATTCCGGTACCGTGCACGCCATCAAGACCGGCACGCTCATTTTGGAGACGCAGCAGTCGAGCGACGTGACGTATCGTCTGTACGACTACGACCGTCCCGGCACTGACGGCAACCTGCGCCCGCTGCACATTGAGCAGAGCCTCGACTGCATCGACTTTGATGCTCAGGCTCCGACCGACGGCACGGTGACCGCGCCCGAGGTGGACGGCGTGACCGAGCTCGAGTCCAACCCCTGCTACACCGTCGATCGCGTGCGCGTCAACGGCAGCAAGACCCTCGACCAGCGCTGGCCCTTCATGTGCCTGTCGGTCATCGACGGCGAAGGCACCGTCTGCGGCGACCCCGTCCACAAGGGAAGCCACCTGCTGGCCCCGAGCACCGTCAGCTCCATCGACCTCGAAGGCAAGATGGAACTGATCATCAGCCACCTGTAGGTCGCACCAACAACCCAAACGCAACAAGGGGCTCTCCCGTCCATGTGCGGGAGAGCCCCTTGCCATATCTATTTATCAGCCCACCCGGCTCTCCAGATCAAAAAGCGAACGAGCAGAGCGACGTTCGCAAGCACCGTTACCCAAGGACCTGGGCGGGCGTATAGGGCAACATCGATCGCGAGTTCCGCACGCAAAGGAGAGCACTTAATGTGCTCTCCGTCTTGCGCAGGACTGCCCGAGCAGGCGATGTTGCCCTATACGCCCGCCCAGGTCCGCCAGGATCACGACAGCTTGACGATCGGCGCGAAGCCCTTCATCAGCTTTTTGGTCTGACCGGTCTTTTCGAATTGAACCTCGATCATGTCTCCGGCGACCGAGATCACGGTACCCGTGCCAAAGGTCTTGTGGCTCACGGTATCGCCTGCGGCAAAGTCCTGCGATGCGCTGGCGCGATCAACCTTGCGCTCCACCGTCGGGGACACCTTGGACGAGGGCTTTTTGGCTCGCGGTGCGCCCGAGCCAAAGGTCGAGGCAACACGGCCAGCGTCGGGCGAGACCCCACGATGGCGCTCGGTCCCGTAGCTGCTGCCACCAAAGAAATCGTCAAAGCTCGATCCGCCGCGCGAACCGGAACCGCCAGTCGAGCGCGTATGCGAACCAAATACCTTGCCGCCGTACATATCCGAACCCATGCCCGAGCCAAAGGTGCCGTGACGGTCGCCGCGCTTCTCCCAACCCGTGCCTTCAAAACCGGCAGAACCGATACCGCTAAACTCGATATCCTCAAACGGAATCTCGTTGAGGAAGCGCGAGCGCGGGTTGGCAGAGGTCGAGCCGTAGGTGCGACGCGTGGCCGCATAGGTCAGGAACAGGCGCTTACGGGCACGCGTGATGGCGACGTAGGCCAGGCGACGCTCCTCCTCGAGCTTACCCGGGTCATCGCTGCCGCCAAAGTCGTGCACGTGCGGGAAGATGCCCTCCTCCATGCCGGCCACGAACACCGCCGGGAACTCCAGGCCCTTGGCGGAGTGGATGGTCATCATGGTAATGGCATGCGTCTCGCCGGCCAGGGAATCCAAGTCGGAGCGCAGGGCCAGCCACTCCATGAGTGCCGGTAGCGCCTTACAGGTGAGCGGACCATAGGTGCGCTCAATCTCGTCGGCATGCACGGCACCCGCCGGCATCCCCGTCGGCGCGGCATACGCGTTGCCCGCGATGGCGGCGGCCAGGGCATCCTGCGGCGAGAGCGCCGGGGCGGCTAGGCTATCGAGCGGATTGGAACCTGCGGCATCGCGCGCGCCGACGAGTGCCTCAAACGAGGATGCCGGGGCAAATGGCCCCGGTTCGGGCGCGGGCGCGCTCACCACAACGGGCTCGGACTCAGGCTCGGCAGGCACGTCGGCAACGCCGGCTGCGCGCAGCTCTTCCAAGCTCTCGAGCGTACCCTCGATATCCTCGTGCGTCTCCTCAAATTCGGCGGCGACGCCCAGGAATTCCTGAATGTTCTCGGCGCGGCTCTCGGACTCCATGGTGCCCTCGGCGCGAAACGCCTGCAGCAAGCCCGTCTTATCGACGATCATCTCGACAACGTCCTTGAGCTCGCCGTCCATGCGGCGGCCCTCGCGCACCAGCGACACAAAGCTCGACAGGCCGTTGCGCACCTTGGCACTAAACATGCCCGTCTCGGCGCACGCGATCTCGCAAGCCTGGAAGAACGAGCAACGGTTGTCGCGCGCCAGCTGCTCGATCTTTTGGATCGAGGTGGAGCCGATGCCGCGGCGCGGCGTGTTGATGACGCGCTTGACGCTCATCTCGTCGGCCGGGTTCACGATCATCTTAAGGTAGGCCATGACGTCGCGGATCTCGGCACGGTCGAAGAATCGCGTGCCGCCCACGATCTTGTAGGGCACGCCCGCGCGCAGAAACATATCTTCGAGAATACGCGACTGGGCGTTGGTGCGGTAGAACACGGCGATGTCGTCGTAACTCGTGCCCTTGGCATGCAGCTTTTCGATCTCGCCGGCAATCCAGCGACCCTCGTCGCGCTCATCGCTTGCCTGGAAGGCCTGGATCTTCTCGCCGTCGCCCTCGGCCGTAAACAGGCGCTTGTCCTTGCGCTGCGAGTTGTGACGTACCACGGCGTTGGCGGCGTTCAGGATATGACCCGTAGAGCGGTAGTTCTGCTCCAGCTTGACGGTCTTGCAGTCTTTAAAGTCCTTCTCAAAGTCCAGGATATTGGTGATGTCGGCGCCACGCCAGCTATAAATGGACTGATCGTCGTCGCCCACGACCATGAGGTTTTGGTACTTGGCGGCCAGCAGGTTGGCGATCTCGTACTGGACGTGGTTGGTGTCCTGATACTCGTCGACGCTAATGTAGCGGAAGCGCTCCTGATACTTGTCGAGCACCTCGGGGCGGGTGCGCAGCAGCTCGAGCGTGCGCACGAGCAGGTCGTCGAAGTCCATCGCGTTGGCGGCGCGCAGGCGGCGCTCCAGCTCCAGGTAGACTTGCGCGGCCTTTTTGTCATTGGGGCTGTCGGCGGATTTGAGCATGTCCTCGGGGCCGATCATGGCGTTTTTGGCCGAGCTAATCTTGCTGCGGATCATGTTGATGGGGAACTGCTTTTGCTCGATGCCGAGCGCCTGCATAATGTCGCGCACCATGCGCTTTGAGTCATCGTCATCGTAGATGGTGAACTGACCGGTGTAGCCCAACAGGTCGGCGTCCTCGCGCAGCATGCGCACGCACATGGCATGGAAGGTGCACACCCACATGCCACGGGTGCCGCTGGGAATGAGTGCCGCCAGACGCTCGCGCATCTCTGCCGCGGCCTTGTTGGTAAACGTGATGGCAAGAACCTGCCAAGGTTTAACACCCAGGTCGCCGAGCATATGTGCGATGCGGAAGGTCAAGACGCGGGTCTTGCCCGAGCCGGCGCCGGCGAGCACCAGCAACGGGCCCTCGGTGGACAGGACAGCCTCGCGCTGGGCGGGATTAAGGCTGTCAATGTCGACGAGCGGCTTGGCGGGCTTGGGCGCCGGCGCGGGAGCGTCGTAAATGTCGAGCGGGACGAGCTCGGGCTCCGGCGCAGCAGGAGCGGTGTATGCATCGAGCGGCACGGGTTCCGGCGCGGGCGGCACGGATACCGCGGCGTTCTTTTCCCAGGGCAAGGGCTGGGTCATGGGCGACTCCTCATCTGACGGACGGCGCGCCTGCGGGCGGCGCCATAGTTTGAGCCGTACCAGTATACCGAGCCGCGCGGACACCGACGCAAATCACACCACGACTCCGTGCGTCACCGTCAGGCCGCCCCAGCGAATTTGGCGCAATGGGGTCAGGTTGCTTTGCACCAATCTATTGACAATCACGGAACCGCCGATGTCATGGCCACGGTAGCGAGCGGCGGCCAGGGCGAACAAATTGGCATGAAAAGAGGGCGGCATAGACCTTTTGGTCATGCCACCCCCTTTGAATGACAAGTTGTCGCCCTGGCCGTCGCGCAGCGTCAACTAAGTTAGAGGCCGAGCATCGGCTCCAGGACAAAGAAGTACGCGAGAACCACGATGCCCAGGATGATGCGGTAGACGCCGAAGCACTTAAAGTCGTGACGCCGCACGAAGCCCATAAGCCACTTGATGGCAATGAGCGACACCACAAAGGCGACGACGCAGCCCACGCCCAGGATGGCGATTTCGTTGGTGCCGAACGTGCCGCCCTTAATAAAGTACTTGACCAGCTTGAGCGCACTCGCACCAAACATGACGGGAATGGCCAGGAAGAACGTGAACTTAGACGCCACCGAGCGCGTGCAGCCCAGCAGCAGGCCGCCGATGATCGTGGAGCCGGAGCGCGATGTGCCCGGAATCAGCGAAAGCACCTGGAAGCAACCGATACCCAGCGCGGTCTTCCAGCTCAGATCCTCGAGCGTAGTGATGGAGCCAAAGTCCAGGTTATCGTCATCGTCTGAAGCGGCAGCCGCAGCGGGAGTGGCAAAATGCGCACCAGCGGGGCGTCCGCCCGCCACCACGGCACGCGAACCAAACGAACCGGCAAGAGCGGCCTGGTCGCGCTTGTTCGCGCGCCAGTTCTCGATCACGATAAACAGCACGCCGTACACAATGAGCGCCAGCGCCACGACGGGAGCATTGTAGAAATGCTCCTCCATCCAGTCGTTAAGCGGCAGACCGATCGCCGCGGCGGGAATGCAGCCGAGCACAATCTTGCCCCACAGCACCCAGGTGTCGCGACGACCCTCCTTGCCTTTGCTGGGAGAAAACGGGTTGAGGTCGTAAAAGAACAGGACGCAGACGGCCAAAATGGCGCCAAGCTGAATCACGACCAGGAACATATTCCAGAACGTCTCGCTCACGTTCATCTTGACGAACTCGTCCACCAAGATCATGTGACCGGTCGACGAAACAGGCAGCCATTCGGTGATGCCCTCGACCAGGCCCATGAAGGCAGATTTTAGAAGCTCAATGATATCCAAAGGGACCCCCTCGTTAGACACCCGCCGATATTGTTCTGCGGACGGTTGCGGGCGATGTCCCATTATCAACCGTTCGGCCGCGACCGCGCCCACCCTTACCAAAAAACTCGCCCGTTCACAGAATTGCGAGCGGTCAAACCCAAATCCTTGGGTATAACTGCAACAAGATAAAGTGTCCGGCGGCCACGCATCCGCGCCCGCCCGATGCACGAGCCCCACGCCCGTGCGATAGACCAAGGAGGAAACCATGAACGAGGGCTACACCAAGGTATTTGTTTCACTCGACGGTACTGAGCAGCAGGATTTTGTGCTCGCACGCGCCATCAAGGTCGCCGCGAACAACGGCGCCAAGCTGATTATCGGCCACGTTATCGATTCCACGGCACTCGAGAGCGCCGGTTCCTATCCGGTCGATCTGGTCAACGGCCTAGAGGAGGCATTTAAGAACTCCATCGCCAAGCAGCTCGAAGAGGCCAAGGCCAATCCCGACATTCCCGAGGTCGAGGTCATGATTCGCGCCGGCCGCATTCGCGAGACGCTCAAAGACGAGATGCTCGACGTGGTCAAGCCCGACCTGGTGCTCTGCGGCGCTCGTGGCCTGTCCTCGATCAAGTATGCACTCCTGGGTTCAATTTCGACGTTCCTGCTGCGCAACACCGACTGCGACATCTTGGTCGTGAAATAGGTTCCTTCCCGCCGGCGCAAGGCCTGCGGGGTTATCACGCCGACGTCCTCGCCGCTTCGCGGCTGCGGGATGTCGGCTTAGATAACCCCTCCCGGCCTTGCGCCTTCGTCACCGTACTTCAGCGAGTTATCTGATAGAAAAATGGCGTGCCGCCCCGTTTGGGGCGGCACGTTTTGTTTGGGCGGCACGTTTTTGTTATAAGGCGATCCTGCTTAAACGAGCTTGCACTTCTGGAATGATCTTCTCGAACATTACCTCCGCCTCGGGAAAACCCTCTTCTTTGAGACCGCGCGCCGCGTCTCTTAGCGCGTCTGGAACCTCATTGCAGGTATCAGCAATCATTCCGGCGACAATTCCCCCGGGCAAACCCGCCTCAATCATTTGGCTCATCACCGACCCACGCGTTACGTCGTCAATCTTGCGGCTCCCACCAAACGAGACGCCCATCTCACGAACGAGACTGGGGTAAACCGTTGTGGACAGCACGTCATAGAGCGGCGCCAACCTCACCTGCTTCCAACTTTCGTCCCATACGAGCGACCAGTTCTTTAGATGGTTATCACAGTTACCTACGGCATAGTCGAACAGCTGGTTATAGCCGACAAGGAACCTGTCCTCCATTTGATTCGTCGACGCCCTTCGCACCGCATCGACGATAAGCCCCAGGTAATTGACGCCCGTCGGCTCATATTTAAGCTCACGCGAGATGCCCTTGGCCTGACAAACATCTTCCTGGTGCAAACGGTATGGAATTGGCAATCCGTCAACCGAGCGTCCGGTATCAGGCGTTACTCGGTCAAATCGTTTCACGGCGATAATTGGCTCGGCATCCTCAACTCGGATAAGAAAGCACTCTTCGGCCGATAGGTCCATCAGAGAGGCGGCTCTCACGCACATCGCTTCGCACACTGTCTCGCCCGGGAACGTTTTCGACCCTGCCTTGAGAATGTGTGTGGATGGGGCCGCTCCATGAGGCAGGTACCATCCACCACATGGGTCATCACCCGTATGGTAGAGACCGACCTTCGCCTGAGCACCTGCAAGGGAGATTCGACTCTCTAGCGTTAAATCAAAAGCAATCTCCGCCGGTGCGTATGCCAGTCCGCTTAGCTGTTCCGCATCTATCTCTTCATAGCCCATTTCGAGACCGTCGGCCGAAGGCTCTCGCGTCAAAACCAGAGCGCCGACAGGTTCGTCGCGGACCAAATCGAGCACCTTAAAGTAATCTCCGCGTTCCGCTCGCGCCCTTTTCTCAAGGTCCCTGTTGAGCTGCCCCTCCGGAATGATGCCGGAGAAAAAGGAACCCGTTGCGTCCGGACTAAATGTCTCGGACGACAACGGCAGCGAGATCGAAATCGGCGCCGCATCACCGCTCTCGAGATATTTGGGGCTATAGGTGAATATCGGAAACCCCGCATTTTCCTCCAATATGCCAACCGGCTGGTAAGACCCATTAAACTCACGGTGAACGAACAGCGTGCCATCCATTACTTCCCCCTCACCTTCAGAATAAAATCAACATCCACGATGGAGGCGTAATCGAAAATGACACCAATTTCGACCGTTGTCCGCCCCCGTTCGATATCACCAATCACACGAAGGCTGCGACCCGTCATAGTCGCGACGTCACGTTGAGTCAAGCCGAGTTCACGCCTTCTGAGCCTAAGGGCCTTCCCCATCTCGGCGGGATCGAAAACCGTGCGCTCCGAGAAAGCGACTTCCGACGGTTTGAGCTTGATGCGCCCATCCAGCTTTTTAATCGTTGTCACCGTTCTCATGACGCCTCCAGCTATATTCCTGTCCGTGAACTTAGTATAAAACTGTAGCACTATGTTCATGTACGGGAATATAGTGTTGACTACATTAGCAATGTTCCCGTTCAGGAATATAGCTGCTGAAAAGCCTGATTTCTTCTTACATGGGAAGATCCTGAACGGCTACGCCATACGGGCTGACTACTCAAAGTATTGGAACTTGTTGGTTGAGAAGGCAAACGTGACGACAAAGCCTTTGCCGGGCTCGGATGCCGCGGTGACGTCGATGCCCATCTTGGAGCAGAGGCGCGCCACCAGGTAGAGGCCGATGCCCGTTGCGCGCTTGGTGGTGCGGCCGTTGTCGCCGGTAAAGCCCTTCTCGAACACGCGCGGCAGGTCGGCCGCGCTCACGCCGCAGCCGTTGTCCGCGACAGTGAGCTCGATGCGTTCGCTCGCCAGGCCCTCGTCCAGCAACGCGCCCGAAAACACGATCTTCGCGCCGTCCTCGCGCGCATATTTAATACTGTTCTGAATAAGCTGGCCCAGAATAAACTCGAGCCACTTCTCGTCGGTAAAGACCTCGAAGTCGAGGTTCTCGCACACCGGGGCCACGTGCGCCGCGATGAGCTCACGCGCGTTGGCCTTAATCGCGCCCGTCACCAAGGTCTTGAGATCCCAACGGCGAATCAGGTAGTCGCGCTCCACGACTTCCGAGCGCGCGTAGTACAGCGCCTGGTCGATATAGCGCTCCACGCGAGCCAGCTCACGGCCCAGGTCATCCACGCGCGACAGGTCGTCTTCGCTGCCATCCAGGTTTTCCAAAATCAGATGAGCCGCCGCCAGGGGCAGTTTGGCCTCGTGGACCCAGCTCTCGATATAGTCGCGATAGTCATCGGTCTGACGCCGGCCTTCGGCAACCTCGTCGCAAGCGGCTTTGCCCACCCGGCGCAAGACCTCGTACTCGAGCTCGCCCTCGGCATAGGTCGGGCATTGCACCATCTCCTGCACCCATGCGGGGCTCTCGAGCTCCTCTGCCGCGCGCTCCAGCTGACGCAGAAAACGGCGGCGACGCGCGTACTCGACCACGATGCCGAGCATACCAAAGATAAAGGAAACGCCGACCGCCACGACCACAATAGAAACGGGTGCACCGGCGACCGTCAGCACAAAGCAGCTCAGCAGCACGCCGCACGTCCACACGGCGACGGGAAGCAGCGCATCTTTAAAGAACTTGCCAAACGACATAGCCGGCCCCTAGACCGAATAGCCTTGGCCGCGATGCGTAGTCAAATACCCCTTGATGCCGATTTTTTCGAGCGTGGTGCGCAGGCGGTTGATGTTGACAGTGAGCGTATTGTCGTCCACGAAGGCGTCGGAGTCCCACAGGTCCTGCATGATAGCCGAGCGCGAAACGATCTTGCCCGCGCGGCTCAGAAGCAGCGAGAGGATACGCAGCTCGTTTTTGGTGAGCTCGGTGCTGGTGCCCGTTTGCGTGTTGGTGACCATGGAGCGTGCGAGGTCGAGCTCCAGTCCCTTGTGGACGAGCGTGCTGCGCTCGCCCGCCGCCGCGGTGCGACGCAGCAGTGCGTTGATGCGCGCCACAAGCACGCGCGCGCTATAGGGCTTGGGAACAAAGTCGTCCGCGCCGAGCGTCATGGCCATGACCTCGTCGATCTCGGTCGTGCGCGACGTGAGAACGATGATGGGGACCTCGGATTCGCGACGGACCTCATGGCAGATGTGCTGGCCGTCTTTGACAGGGAGTGTGAGATCGAGCAGCACCAGGTCGGGCGCGGCGGCGAGAATATCGCGCGAGACATGCTCAAACGATTCGCAGGCCTCGATTTCAAACCCGGCGCGGGCAAGGATGTCGACAAGCTCACGACGAATGGGCTCGTCGTCCTCAACGACATAAATCAGCGCCATGGATTTCGCTCCCCTCTTGGTTGTCTTGCCACCATTATGGCTGCGAAACTGCAGGTGCGCACCGCGCGCGGTACCAAGGTGACAGAACTGTTCGCGAGCGGGGGCGTTTTGTCCGCCTCGCACTCGCAGCGGCGGCGGGGACCAAAATGATTCTTTAATCCCCGTCCCAGAAAAATCATTTAGCGGCGGGCACGGAGCTTTTCGTAGCCTTCGGCGAAGAAGGCGACCGTGGCGGCGTCGGCCTCGGCGGCGTTCGTCTCGGTCGCGGGGACCACGCCGTGCTCGTCGCTCACTAGGAACAGCGCACCCTTGAGCTGCGCGGGAATGTCTACGCGCGTGACCGGGATTCCCTTGGTCTGGGCCAGCTGCTCGATGAGCGTCGCCGTGCCACACAGACACTCGTCCGCTGGCACCACAAAGGCGAGCTCGCCGTTGTTGACGGCGGCGAGCAGCTCGGGCGCCACGCCGGTTTCGTCGGCCTCGGAGCGGGCCTCTGCGGAACGGGCACGCAGCGCCTTGGCCGACGTATCGGCGAGCGGCTCGTACTCCCCCACCGTCATGGCGGCGTTGCCGTTGATGTCGATCACCAGCATGAGCACGCCGTCGCGTGCGGTGTAATCGCCCTCGGCAAGCGACCACTCAACGTGCTGTTTGGCCCAGCTGAGCATGTTATGGGTGAGTGGCTCGCCCTGCACCAGGCGCTCAGACAGCGCGCGGATGTGACGGTTGAGCATGGGTACCTTTTTGTTGGACATGCGCCAACGGCAGACAAGCGCGGGCTTGTCGAGCGTAAACTTCTCGACCGCCTCCTGATTGGCGCAAAAGTCCTCGTACGCACGCTGATCCTCGGCATTGCCAAACAGCTCGGCATCATCAATCTGGGGCATGGTCATACCTTTCGTGTTAGTCATTCCGTCCTCTTATACCAAAAAGACGGCCCTCCAAACGGAGCGACCGTCTTTTGCGGAGATTATTTTGTCCCGGGGCGAAACTTAGTGCCTAAAATGCCTGGCCCCTGTGAAGACCATCGCAATACCATGCTCGTTGCAGGCCTGGACGCTCTCGTCGTCGCGCTTGGAGCCGCCAGGCTGGATGATGCAGGTCACGCCGTGCGCGGCAAGCACGTCGACGTTGTCGCGGAACGGGAAGAACGCGTCGCTTGCACAGGCAAAGCCGCCCTTCTCCACGCCCTCGCGCTCGCAGAAGTCCTCGGCGCGCTCGCAGGCAAGCAGTGCAGAGTCAACGCGGTTGGGCTGACCCGGGCCCATGCCAATGCCGGCCTTACCCTTGGAGACCAGGATGGCGTTGGACTTGACGCCCTTGCAGACCTTCCAGGCAAACTCGAGCTCGGCCATCTCGGCGTCGGTGGGCTTGCGGTCGGTGGGGAACGTAAAGGTCGCAGGATCCTCGGTCACGTGGTCGACCTCCTGCACCAGCATGCCGCCGTCGACGGAGCGCAGCTCCACCTGGGCGCCGTGGTCCACGCCGCCGGTGGCCAGCACGCGCAGGTTGGGGCGCTTGGCCATGCGCTCGAGCGCCTCGGCAGTGTAGCTCGGAGCGATGATAACCTCGACGAACTGCTTGTTCTGATCGGCAAAGTGCTCAACCAGCTCATAGGGAACCTCGCGGTTGCAGGCGATGATGCCGCCGAAGGCGCTCTTGGGATCGCAGGCGAAGGCGCGGTCGTAGGCGGCCGTGATGTCCTCGGCCACGGCGGAGCCGCAGGGGTTCTGATGCTTGAGGATCACGCAGGCCGGCTCGTCGAACTCGCGGACCAGGTTCCAAGCGGCGTCGGCATCCAGATAGTTGTTGTAGCTGAGCGGCTTGCCCTGGATCTGCTCGGAGCCCACGAGCGGGAACTGCGAGCTCGCGGTATTCTCGCAGCCCTCGGCAAAGCGATAGACCGTGGCCTTTTGCTGCGGGTTCTCGCCATAGCGCAGGTCGTCGACCTTCTCCAGCGAGATCTCGAGCTTGGCAGAGGTGTCCGCCACGTCGCTTGCCTGGGCGGCAAGCCAACGGGAGATAGCCGTGTCGTAGGCGGCGGTGGTCTGGTAGACCTTCACCTGCAGGCGACGACGGGTGGAAAGCGTGGTGCAGCCACCGGTCTCGCGCATCTCGGCCAGGACGGCATCATAGTCGGCCGGGTCGGAGATGACGGTAACGCTCGCGGCGTTCTTGGCGGCAGAGCGCAGCATGGAGGGGCCACCGATGTCGATGTGCTCGATGGCGTCCGCGAAGGTGACCTCGGGGTTGGCGACGGTCTTCTCGAACTCGTACAGGTTGACGACGACCAGGTCGATCAGCTTAATGCCGTGCTGAGCAGCCTCCTGCATGTGCTGCTCGGAATCGCGGCGGGCCAGCAGCGCGCCGTGAACCTTGGGGTGCAGGGTCTTAACGCGGCCGTCCATCATCTCGGGATAGCCCGTGAACTCCTCGATGGGGGTTACGGGGACGCCCGCGTCCTCGATGGCACGAGCCGTGCCGCCCGTAGAGATGATCTCGACGCCAAAGTCATCGACCAGCGTCCGTGCGAAATCGACGACGCCCGTCTTATCGGTAACCGAGATCAACGCGCGTGCGATCTTCACATCAGATCCCATGCAGTCCTCCTGTCTGGTACGCCGCCGTGCTCTGTGAGCCGGTGATACGTCGATCTGCAGCGCTCGCGCAGCGGCATTGAAAATACTGATTCAATGTAGCGCATCGAGCGCATCGATGCACCCCGCAACGGGCGCATATGCAGAAAAAGTTTGCGAGCGGAGGGGATGGGCACGGCACCGGGCACGGTGAGTTCATGGAACACAGGGGCACCATAATTAGATGCCAATAGCGTGGTAGAACTGTGCTCGATATGCATCCGCAAAAGAAAGAGGCACCATGGTCTCGCGGGTTCTCTACCGACCGTTTGATACCGAAGACTTCGACGCCATCGCGTTGATTCTGCAGCAGCTTTGGCATAACAATTCGGATAACGATGAGTACAACCGCCTTGAGGCCGCGTGCGACCTCGCCTACTGCCTTTCGTCGTCGACGTTTTCACAGGTTGCCGTAATCGACGGTCAGGCGCGTGGTATTTCGCTCGCGCGTGCGGGACAGAGCTCCGGCGCCACCGTTAAGGAACATTGGATGGATACCGAACGCGCGCTGCTATCGCAGATGCGTGAGCTAGAGCCCGATGCCTGCGCCGAGTACCTCTCGTTTGTGCGCGCAACCATTCGAACCAACAACCGCCTGCTCGAGAGCAGCCCGTTGCCGCACGACAACGAGGTCACGCTGCTTGCCGTGGATCGCGATGTCCATGGCCTAGGCGTTGGCACGGTTCTGCTCGATGCCGCCGTCTCGCACCTGTCCTCGCTTGGAGCGACGAGGGCGCACCTGTACACCGACTCCAACTGCTCGTGGCAGTTCTACGAACTGCACGGCTTTAAGCGCACGGCCACGCACCGCGCCAACCGCGAAGAGCGCCGCCACGCCATGCCGCGCGAAAGCTTCCTCTACGAACTCGACCTAACAGCCTAAACCCGGCAGCCATACCTAGTCATTTAGGAACGTTCCCAGTGACTAGTCGTTGGGGACAGTCTTCGTAGGTAGCGCATAAAAATGGGATGGATCCGTCGGCAGTCGCCGGAGAAGATCCATCCCAAAAATCAGAGCGCGCTAGAACGTTCCGCCGCCGCCTCCGCCGACGCCGCCGCCTCCGCCGCCAGAGAAGCCGCCGCCTCCGCCGCCGCCCGAGCTGTCGGAGCTCGACGCCAGCTCACGGATGCTCTCGTGATACACGTCGTCGAACGAATCGAGCGGAGACTCGATACCGTAATGATGGTAGTACCACCAGTAGCAGGGATAATTGTCATAGAAGCCGTCGGCCTCGCGCACCTCGGGCGGCACGGCCTCGGCAAGCTGACGCAGCACTTCCTTGGAAACACCCAGCGCCACGCCCATCACCAGCAGCTTGTTCCACAGCACCAGATCGCCGGGGACGGCTTCCTTTAGACGAGTGAAGTCCTCGAGCCAATGCTTAAGTGCCTTGCAGCGAGCCGCCACCTCGGCGCCCTCCGGCGTAAAGCGGCGGAACGTAAGGCCCACGCCGATACCCACCAGCACAATCGGCACCGAGATAACCGCGGCGGTAATGTTCGCCTGTGCGCCATCGGTAAAGAAGATGGATCCCACGGGAATAAAGGCGATCAGAATACCAAGAACCAGGCAAAACACCATTGCGACAATGCCGTCCGAGGCAACGTACTCGCTATCGGCCAACTTGCCCTTAACGGTGTTCTGATAGTCCTCGAGCTTGTCGCCCACGGGCGTAGCGTGCTGCTTGACGTAGTGCTGCAGCTCGTCAAACGTGCGCGAGCGATCACCGTTCTCGTCGGGCTTAGCACCGGCAAAGAAGACCTTGAGCACCATGCGGTCAATGCCCTTGGCCGACTTCCAGCCCGCATCACTCACCGTCACGCGATACGTCTGCTCTTCTTTTTCACGCCCCAACAGGCCCTTCTTGGCCTTGGTCACGGTCGCCTGCTCCAGCTTGATCACACGGTCGTCGGTGAGCTTCATAAGCGTGGCGATATATGCCTGATCGGGCACCTCGTTCCAGCTCATGAGAGCCGAAAGCACGGCGGGATGGTCGGCCGAAGGCACATCGCGGAAATATTCGTCCTGGAAAAGCGGCTTGGGCTTACGGCGGCGCAGCTTAAGCACAACGATTGTGCCGGTAAAGGCCAACGCCGCGACAACACTTAGCACGGCAAGTGCATTGGCAATCATGCGAGCGTGAGCGCGGCGGGCGTTAGCCTCGTCAGCCCATTCCTTCTCTTCGCTCATGATCGTTGACATGCGCTCTTCGCCCGAGGCGGTAAGCTGCGGCACCCAGTCGCTAGGGAAGGCGATGCGTGCCTCGGCGAATTCGCCCTGATGCACACAGGGAATGGTATAGGTGACCATGGGTTCGTCCGCATCGAGCGATACATCGCCCGTCAGCGGGCCGTGGCCCCATGCGCGGAAATTATCGCCCTTGACGGCCGCCGTCCCGGCAGCGGCATTTGCGAAGCGCACTTCCATCTCGACATCGTCGGAATCCGCAGACCAGCCGTCGCCCACGAACTTCCAGTAGAGCTCGGCGGTATCGGCCCAGTTCATAACCGCACCGGTCATGGTGTAGCTCACAAAATAGATCGCGCTGTCGCCGCTCTCGTGGGGGCTGAACACCTTAATCCTTACGCCGTCACTGGTCTGCTCGACCGTGTAGACGCCAGAATCGCCCTTGTTCGCGCTATCGACTTTGTTAAACGCGGTGTCCTCTTCCTCGACACTCAGCACGTCGACGCCCGCCGTGCCGCCCTGCTGGTTGGTGCCCGTATTGATCTCCCAAAACACGCCGTTGATGTCGTCGTCGAAATCAAACTGGCGTCCCTCGACAACGGTCAGCGATCCATCGGCCTCAACCGTGGCACTGATATAGGTTTGGGTCATGGAATAACCGTCGGCGTGCGCGGCGGCGGGCAGCAGCAACAACGCAAGCGCGACGAGCACGCAGACGGAAGCGAATCGCGCAAACAGGTGGCGCTGCCGGCTGACTTTGGCGGCGAGGGTGTTCATAGGCACATCCTTTGTCTGTAAAACCAACAGCGCCATTGTCCCACGTTTGCGGGTACGCATGACGAACATCTAGGCGACCGGAGCGCCAAACGGGATGAAAGTCACACCCGCACCCCAACAGCCAGTCATTGGGGACGTTCTTAAATGACCAGTCATTAGGGACACCCTTGGCATGGCCTGCGCCAGCAATAGATACCACTTCACAGCTCCGTCACAGGTGTAGCGGCTTTGTGTGGGCGCGGCATGCGCTGACTGAGCCGCCAGCCGAGGGGCATAAAGCAGTTGAGCGAAAACGGTTTGCCCCTTTGCCGTTCGCTCGAGGATCATGTCCCCCTTTTCCGCGGAAACCCCGGCAGTTGCGAAGAGCTGCCGGGGTTTCTGTCGTTTGTGAGGCTAAGTCGGTACGCAGCGATCGAGACCTTGAGCCGCAAACCCACCGTGCGCAATGCGCACCGCCGCCAACTTGTGAGCGCGGCAACGCCTTCCCTGCCAAGCCCCGCGCTATACTCATCCGCATGGATATCAAAACGCGCAACATAGCAACGCCCGCCGCGGACGCACCAGCAACGGCAGTGCCCACCCCCGTCGTGGGCCGCTTTGCCCCGTCGCCCTCGGGCCGCATGCACTTGGGCAACGTGTTCAGCTGCCTGTGCGCATGGCTTTCGGCCCGCAGCCAGGGCGGCAGCATCGTGTTGCGTATCGAGGACCTGGACGATCGCTGCAAGCGCCCGGAACTTGCCGCTCAACTGATTGACGATCTGACCTGGCTGGGGCTCGAGTGGGACGAAGGCCCCTACTACCAGCACGATCGCCTGGATCTGTACGAGGACGCCCTGCGCCAGCTGCAAGACGCCGGCCTCACCTATCCCTGTTTTTGCACGCGTGCCGAACTCCACGCCGCGAGCGCGCCGCACGCCAGCGACGGCACGCCCATCTACCGCGGCGCCTGCAGAGGTCTTTCTGCTGATGAAATCACCCGCCGCAGTGCCCTGCGTGCTCCGGCCACGCGCCTGCGCGTGCCCACCGTCGACGACCTCGCCAGCGACGTGATCGAATTCGTGGACCGCACGTACGGAGCCCAATGCGAAGCACTCGCCACCGAGTGCGGTGACTTTTTGGTGCGCCGCAGCGACGGCGTGTTTGCCTATCAGCTGGCCGTGGTGGTCGACGACGCTGCCATGGGCGTCACCGAGATCGTACGCGGATGCGACCTGCTTGGTTCCACGCCGCGCCAGATCTATCTGCAACATCTGCTGGGACTGCCCACGCCGCACTACGCGCACATTCCGCTGCTCATGTCACCGGACGGCCGCCGCCTTTCCAAGCGCGATCGCGATCTGGACCTGGGCGAGCTCCGCACCCGCTTTGGCACACCCGAGGCGCTGTTGGGATGGCTCGCCGGGCAAACAGGCATCGCGCCGGACACCACGCCGCGTACCGCCGAGCAGCTGGTCGAGCACTTTAGCTGGGACGTCATCCGCGCGCATCGGGAGAACATCACTGTAACGGTCGAGTAGCCAGCCACCCCGCCTCTACGCAACATCCCAGGGCTGGAGTTCGTCGCCCAAGCGAACGATGCAGTCGTAGAGCACGGTGTGACGCTCGGCCGGGTTGGTATCCCGATGAAAATGCCCGTAGTACCAGCGCTTGTAGTCCAAGCGGTCTTCCAGCTCATCGAAAAATGCCGTAAGCCGATCAACGGAGGGGCAATTCCAGCCGGACGCTGGATAAAGCGTGGGCGAAAGCATGCGCGTAGAGCAGGTGTGAGTGATCACGTAGTCGACCGTCCAGCCCACGCTGTCGAGCTTTGCCCGCGCCTCCTCAAAGTTGCGCTCGTCCGGCAGCTCCTGCGGCCACCAGCTGGAATACGGAATGCGGTATTCCTTGTCCACGCTCGTGGCGCCGCCCATGGTAAAGACCGTTGAGCCGTCGAGCTCAAAAACCTCGCCGCGCGTCAGGCGCCGTATGGGAGAGGTGTCCGACAGGCGCTGCGTCAGCCCACCGTGCCACAACTCCATGGGGCGCTCCGCCCAGTGATCGAAACGCTCGTGGTTGCCGTCGACAAACAGCACGGTATAGGGACGCGATTCCAGCCAAGCGATGTCGGCACATTCTTCGGCAGAGAAATCCCACGGAAAGCCAAAGTCGCCGGCGATAATCAGATAGTCGTCGCTCGTCAGACTATCCCCAAGGTCCCAGTCGCGCAGCTTTTGCATGTCGACGCCGCCGTGAATATCGCCCGTCACATAGACCGTCATCGGATCACCACTTCCCCGTAAGTCGCTAGCCCGCATTCTGCACGATCACTAAGCCAACCGTTCCAGCCCTTAGGGCTTACCCCTCGTTCTTCCATCCAAACGGGTCAAGCACCCAAAAAACCAGATCGAGCACGCCGCCGGTCATCATGGCGCCGGCAAGGGCCATGCAAACGTGCAGAGAGACGGCACTTCGGAGCACGTCGAACGGCCCCAGAACAGCCAGCAGCGCAACCGCTGTGCCGGCAAGGCACAACGCGAGGCACGGCCACGCGTCCTTGACGCACTTCTTTGCGAGATGCTTGGTGTTGTCACTCATCAATATCGAACTCCTTAGAGGGTCGTTGTTCAGACGCATGCCGCCGCGGCAGAGCGGGGCGGCAGGGTAAGTGTCACATGCTGTGCGGACATCAATGGAGAAACCGCCTGCTCGACCAACCTTTGACGCCGTTTTGCACCGGCACCACATCCCCCGCTATCGAGGTCTAATACTTTTCCCACCGCTACCCAAAAACTCATCCAACATTAATCTTGGCTCAAGAATCGCTTAATCTATAACCTGCACTATAGAGTTCGAACAAGGGCGGGGCGGCGCCATACAGGCCGCCGAACGCTACGCTCGCGCCCGGGCAGATCGCCCGGCGTCGCGCCCATCGAACGAAGGGACAGGTCATGGACGACCTCGAAAAAGTTGAAACCATCCGCACCAAGTGCAATGTGAGCTACACCGACGCCAAGGCGGCGCTCGACGCTGCCGACGGCAACGTTTTGGACGCCATCATTTGGCTCGAGTCGCAGGGCAAGACGCAGACCACATCGGCGCACGCCGCCACCGAGTCCGCGCCGGTCGACGAGCCCTCGGCCGAGATGGTCGCCGCGCAGGCCGCCTACGAAAAGTCGAGCGAAAAGACCGACTTCTCCAAGAAGATGGACAGCGTGTGGGAGTACCTCAAAAAGCTCTTCCGCCTGAGTTTGGACACCAAGTTTATCGCCACGCGCCGCGATGCGATCATCCTCAACATTCCCATCCTGATCCCCATCGTCGCGCTGTTTGCCTGGGGCGCCACGATATGGCTGATGCTGATTGGCCTGTTCTTTGGCATGCGCTACCGCATCGACAGCAACGGCGACGTGCCCGGCAGCATCAACAACCTTATGAATCACGCCGCCGACGCCGCGGACGACATCAAGCAAAATCTCAACGACGACAAGTAATCGCAGACGGGGGCACGTATGGCACGAATCCTGATCGTAGAGGACGAGGAGAAAATCGCCCGCTTTGTGACGCTCGAGCTGGAGCACGAGGGCTACCAGGTGGAGCACGCCGCCGACGGCCGCACCGCCGTGGACCTGGCGCTGGAGCGCGACTACGATCTGATTCTGCTCGATGTGCTGTTGCCTCAGCTCAGCGGCATGGAGGTGCTGCGACGCGTCCGCAAGCACAAGGATGTGCCGGTGATTATGGTCACCGCGCGCGATGCCGTGATGGACAAGGTGGCCGGGCTCGATGCCGGCGCCGACGATTACCTGACCAAGCCGTTTGCGATTGAGGAGCTGTTCGCACGGATCCGCGTGGCGTTGAAGCGCTCGGAGGCCGTGCGGGCGGCTTCGGGCGTTGGCGGCATCGGGACGGGCGCGGCAGGCGGCACGGGTGTCGGCGCCACTGCGATGCCCCCGGTCAGTGACTCGACCCAGGTTTCCGCCTCGCTCTCCCCCGCCACGCTCGCCGTGGGCTCGGTTGCGCTCGACCCCGACCGCCGCGAAGTCACGGTCGGCGGCTCGCCCATTGCGCTCACGGCCCGCGAGTTCGATGTCCTCGCCCTGCTTATGGCGCATGCCGAGACCGTGCTCACGCGCGAACGCATCGCGCACGAAGCGCTGGGCTACGAATACATGGGCGACACCAACAACGTCGACGTGCACATCGCGCATCTACGCGCCAAGATCGAGGACGCCGGCGGCGCCCGCATCATCCAAACCGTGCGCGGGGTGGGCTATGTCTGCCGCGCGTAACGCCGAGGCCAAGCGCGTCACCTCCATCGCCCGCGCCATCAACTGGAGCTATATGTGGCGCCGCCTGATGAGCTACGTTTGGCTCGACCTGCTGCTAGTAATGATTGTGGCGGCGATCCTTGTCTATGGATACAACCAGACGCTGCCCAACGGCGCGTTTACCGCAGGATGGATCCCCAGCGCCACCGTTCGCGGCATGACGCTGACGCCCGCGCGCGGCTGGGACCTGACAACGCTCGCCTATACCGTCGAGCTTGCGCGTACCACCAAGACTTTCCCCCTCGCGCAGGACCTCGTCACGCTATGGCCTCTCTACCTTGTCGTTGTGGGTTGGCAGGTCATCAGCGTGCTCAACATGCTCGGCGGCGCCCGCCGCGTGCGCCGCACCATGGCGCCGCTCAACGATCTGGCCCTGCGCGTGGACGAACTCGGCCGCATGCAACTCGCCGGCGGCAAAATGGAAACACTGGAGCAGGCCATCGAGCGCGCAAGCGTCGACTCGCCGAGCGTCACCACCGGCGACGCCGACCTGGCAAGCATCGAGGTCGCACTCAACCGCCTGCTGCGCCAGATGCAAGAGGCCAAGCTGCAGCAGATGCGCTTTGTCAACGACGCGAGCCACGAGCTGCGCACGCCCATCGCGGTGATTCAGGGCTACGTGAACATGCTCGACCGCTGGGGTAAGGACGACCCGGACGTGCTGGCGGAATCCATCGCGTCCCTTAAAGCCGAAAGCGAGCACATGCAAGAGCTTGTGGAGCAGCTGCTGTTTTTGGCGCGCGGCGATGCCGGGCGCACGGTCCTGCGGCGCGCGCATACCAACTTGGCTGCACTGGTCAGCGAGGTATGCGAAGAATCGCAGATGATCGATACCGAGCACACGTATCGGCTGGCTTCTGACGCTGCGCTTGCCAGCGACCCGCGCTGCGACGCGCCCGTCGACGTGGCGCTCGTGAAGCAGGCTCTGCGCGTGATCGTGCAAAACGCCGCCAAGTACTCGGATGCGGGAACGACCGTCACATTTGGCATAACGCCAGATGCGGGCGCGGGCACGATCGACATAAGTGTTGAGGACGAGGGCATCGGCATGAACCAGGAATCCGCAGCTCACGCGTTCGAGCGGTTCTACCGTGCCGACAACGCGCGCGATGCCGGCGCACAGGGTTCGGGTCTGGGGCTTGCGATCGCCAAGTGGATCGTCGACAGCCACGGCGGCGTCATCGGTGTGACCTCGGTCGAAGGGGTCGGCAGCCGCTTTACGATTCGCCTGCCACGATAGGAAGCCCCTCGGCATAAATAAAGGGATAGGGCCACGCGGCCCTATCCCTTTTTGCCAGCTATGGCAGCTTGTGCGCTACTCGCGGCACAGGTGCACGGCGAAACCGGCGAACTCGCGCTTAAAATACACGAGCTTGGTACCACCGTCGGGCAGCAGCGCGCGCGACTCTTCGTTGACCTCGAGCCCGCGCTCGGCAAACCACTTCTCAGCTGCATCGATGTCGTTAACGGCAAAGCCGATGTGGCCCTTGGTGCCACGACCGTTCTGCTTCATGATCTCGACCAGCGAATCGTTGAAGTACGAAACCGGGGTCTCGATGACGGGCAGGCCCATCATCGTCGAGAACAGCTCCGCGATCTCCAGGGCGTCTGCCGGGTCGGTGGCGTTAATGCCCACATGGGCAACGCGCATACCAAAGAGCTCTACCGGGTTGGCGTTCTGCTCACTCATGCAGTCAGCGCCTACTGAGCCATGACGTCGAGAACGGCCTTCTCGGCGGCAACGCGGTTCATGCCGGTCATGAAGGGCACGCCACTCACGTACGGGCAGGTGAGGCCCTCGGGGGCAACGGTGGTGGCGATCAGCAGGTCAGCGCCCTCGTCGCAGTAATCCTTGGCCTCGGAGATGGCGCACTGCACGATCTCGTACTTGTCGGCATAACCGTTGGCGTCGAGCAGGGTAGCGACCTTCTGGGCAACGAGCGTGGAAGTAGCAGCGCCAGCACCGCAAGCCAAAACGATCTTCTTCATAGGTAATGTCTCCCTTCATGGTTTACTTTAGGTAAGTGTACCGCAGCGAGCGATGGCACTCAGCCTCGATGAGCTTTTATGCCAGTTTGCTTGCGCGCTGCGTATAATACATCTAGTACGTGTTGCCATACCGCTCGCTTTACGAGCGACTAAGGACTCTGAAATGCCCGATTCCCGCACCCTCTGGACCGCCGTCGTTATCATCTGCATCGCCGTGTCGGTGTTCTTTAGCGTCAAAAAACGCACCACGTTCAAGCGTCTGCAGCAGCTTATGGCTGCCAAGCAGTGGGACGAGTTCGATCGTTTGCTCGACGGCAAACTCACCAGCATGCTGTACCCGCGCTACAACCGCGACTACCTGCGTCTGAACTCCTATCTGCTGCGCGAGGACCACGAGCACGCCAGCGAGATGTTCGACCTGCTGTTGAGCCTCAATCTGCCCAAGATGCAGCGCGTCGACCTGGTGATTAAGGCCTTTAACTACTATGTTGGCCAGGAGGACCGCATAAAGTCCAAAGAGCTGTTGCACGAGATCAAGGGCTTTGAGGGCGGCCAGGCCGAGGCAGTCGCGCACGAATGCCAACTGATGTACGACACGATGATCCTCAAGCGCCACAACGACATTCCCGAGCTGGAGCGCATGCTTGAGGATGTCAGCGACGACCCGGTCAAGCGCTGCCGCTTGGAGTACCTGCTGGCCCTGCAGTACCAGAACAAGGGCGACGAAGCCAAGTTCCAGGAGTTCCTGGAGAAGTCGGGCCAACACTCGATGGCCGTCAACGCGTAACGGACGGCTTGTGCTAGACTTCTAGTCTCACGGGGGCGTGGCGGAATTGGCATACGCAGGAGACTTAAAATCTCTCGCCGCAAGGATTGTGGGTTCGAGTCCCACCGCCCCTACCATATGATTGCTTGCGAGCCCGTGTTCCCCAGGGATGCGGGCTCGCTTCTTTTAGATGCCGGTGAGACTCGAACCCGCGAGGGGGCGAGCGTTAAGCGGACGCGCAGCGTCCGTAGCGAGCCGGCGAGGGCGCCGACAGGCGGCCGAAGCCGGTGCGTATTTGCGCAGCAAATGCGCGGACGTCCCACCGCCCCTACCATATGGAGCTTTCGAGTCCGTGTTCCTCAGGGATGCGGGCTCGTTTCTTTTACACGCCGGCGGGGCTCTAAGTTGCGGTGGAATAGTTCCTGTTTTGGCAGTTTACCAGCCCATTTAGGAACTATTCCACCGCGACTTAGGTTGGTGTTCCCACATTTTCCGATGGAAAAACGTGGTTGTCTCCCACATTTTCCGATGGAAAAACGTGGTTGTCTCCCACATTTTCCGATGGAAACTCCCAAATGGCCTTATACTAGCCGAGAGGGTTGGGAGGCAATATGCAGCGACAGCTTATGAGTGAACTTATCGCTTGGAAATCAAGGGCGAATCGCAAACCTCTCTTGCTTAAGGGAGCCCGCCAGACAGGAAAGACTTGGCTTCTTAACGAATTCGCAAGCCAGCAGTATCGAAACGTCATTCGTTTTGACTTTATGCTCGAGCCGAGCACACGCTCGTTGTTCGATGGGGACCTCGACCCCAAGCGCATCATCTCCCAGATAGAACTCCTACGTGGCCAAACCGTAACGCCGGAAGACACCCTCATCATCTTCGACGAGATCCAAGAGGCGCCACGCGGGATCACCTCGCTCAAGTACTTCAACGAGCTTGCACCCGAATACCACATCGTGGCAGCCGGTTCCTATATGGGCCTCGCGCTCCGACGCGAAAACGAGTCATTTCCCGTCGGCAAAATCGACCAGCTCACCATGCGTCCCATGGGGTTTGCTGAGTTCGTTCGTGCCGTCGACGGCAACCCGCTCGCCGACGCCATCCTTGCCGCAGACATGAACCTTCTAGCAAACGTTACCGAAAAGCTCGAGCACTTGCTCAAGGAATACCTTGTTGTCGGCGGTATGCCCGAAGTTGTCTCCACTTTCGCCGAGACACGCGACTTCATCGAAGCCCGAAGGCTTCAACAGCAAATCATCGAGGCTTACGAATCCGATTTTGGCAAACATGCACCCGCCCGCATCGTCGAGCGCATGAGGTTGGTTTGGAAATCCCTTCCCGGCCAGCTTGCAAAGGAGAACAAGAAGTTTGTCTATGGCGCCCTTCGTCCCGGAGCGCGCGCACGCGATTTCGAGGAAAGCCTCCAGTGGCTCACGGACTACGGAATCGTTCATAAGGTGCCACGTGTTTCCGCTCTAAAGGCGCCGCTCTCGAGCTACGAAGACCTCTCAGGCTTCAAACTGTTCTGCATCGACACCGGCATCCTCGGAGCGCTCTCCGGTCTCTCTCCGGCCATCGTTCTTAACGGATCCGCTGTTTTTACCGAGTTCAAAGGTTCGCTGACCGAACAATACGTCGCGCAGGAGCTTTTGCTCCAGGACAAAACTCCCGCGTATTGGTCCTCTACCTCCGGCAATGCCGAAACCGACTTTGCCATCGACCATGCGGGAACCGTGCTTCCGCTTGAGGTCAAGGCGGCAGAGAACCTTAAAGCGAAGAGTCTGAAAATAGCCTGCGAAAAATTCAAACTCGAGCGTTGCGTGAGGAGCTCCCTGGCGGCATATAGAGACGAGGGCATGCTCATCAATATTCCGCTTTGGGAGATTGGGCAGATCGACAAGCTGGCATAGGCGCTGTGGGGACGCCCCGCAAGGACTGTCCCCAGGTGCCGGCAGAAAAGGAACGTCCCCAGGTGCCGGCTGTTGAGTTGCGGTGGAATAGGGACTGTTTGGTGCCCGAAAGGGCGATTTTAGTCCGTATTTCACCGCAACTTATTTAAAGGGCGCTGAGGCTGGGAGTCCAGGCGATGGTGGGGGTCGCACCGTCGAGAACCTCGTTGATGGTAGCGGCCATGCCGGCGAGTAGGCTGTTCTCGCTTACAGTGAGCGTCTTGTAGCCGCCGGCTCGCATGAGCTCGCGGATCACCACGGCGCCCGCCAAGATCACGCCCGCGCGTTTGGGCTGTACACCCGGTAGAGCGGCGATGCCGTCCGCATCCGACACAGACATGCGCTCGATAGCGGCCGAAACCTGATCCAGCGAAAGCTCGCGCAGGTGCACAAAGCTCGAATCGTACGGTTCCAGCTTATGAACGAGCGCCACGAGCGTGGTGACGGTGCCGCCCACGGCGACCAGGCGTTCGGCGCGCTCAAAGTCGCTGGGCAGGCCTTCAAAATAGGCGGCGAACTGCTCACCTGCCCACGCGGCAGCGGCAGCAAGCTCGCCGTCCGCAGGCGGCAGCGCCGAGAAGAACCGCTCCGTCACGCGGCGACAACCGATGTCCAGCGAACGCGTGCCCTCCAGCGCAAAGACCCCACGCTCCGGCGCATAGACGCCCGTCGCGAGCTCCGTGGATCCGCCGCCCGAATCGGCAACAATGATGCGCTCGCCAGCAAAGTCGTGCGCCACGCCAAAAAACGTCAGGCGTGCCTCGACCTCGCCCGGAATCACCTGTGGCTCAAGCCCCAGATCGCGCAGGCCGTCCAGCAGCAGCGCGGCATTGGACGCATCGCGCGCGGCGCTCGTGCATGTGGTGCAGATGCACGCGGCCCCAAAGGCACACGCCTCGTCCACAAACATGCGGCATGCGGCGAGCACGCGCTCAACGGCCGCCTCGCAAAAGCGGCCCGTCGCGTCCACGCCCTCGCCCAAGTCGGTGATCTCGGTATGCTTGGACGATTCCACGATCGCCCCGGCCTCGACCTGCGCTAACACCAGTCGCGACGACACTGTTCCCAGGTCGATCGCGGCTACCTTATAGCGTTTGCAATCTGCCATTGCAGGCTCCCCTCCGGGCGCTATTTGCCGTTGGACACGACCGTCTGGCCCTCGACACCGTTAAACCCAAACAGCATGTCGAGCGCCTGGATGTACCACGGCGCGTCCTTACCGACGTCTTCGATTTCCTTGGCAACTTCGCTGGCCTTCTTGGCGTTCGACGACTTATTGCTCGAAGACGAATCCGAATCGTCGTCCAGGCCCTGCACTTCAATTCTCTTCTCGCCGGGCATCACCAGGCCCAAGTCCTCGGATGCCGCGTCCTTGATACCCTCCTCCGAGAGCAGCTTGTCGACGCTTTTCTGCAGCTCGTCGTTGTACTGTTGGCGAATCTCGACCTGCTTGGCCAAGATATCGCTCGAGCGTTTGGCAACGTAGAGGTCGCGCACGGGAAAGTACAGGCTCACGAGCACCAGGGCGACGACAATACCGATAAACAGCCCTCGCTGAGGACCGTGGGTAAAGTCGTAAATTGCCTTGACCGCTGCGTTGTCGTTGGCGTAGTGCATAAAGTCCGAGCCGGAAAGACGGCTTGAGGGACGGCGCGGCTTGTCGGACGCCTGGGTCGAAGGGCGCGACGCATGCTTGGAACGCGATGGGCGCACCGGACTATCCGAGGAACTATTTGGCTGAGCATTGGGATGCGAAGTCGCCGGCGAGCTATACCTGGAGCGATCAGCACCAGCATAACCAGACCCGCCAAGCTGTGCGGTACGCGCACGACGAGGCGACGGCTCACGCGAACCGGCGGAATAGTACCTGTTGTCGTAAATCTGATCCATGTGCGCCTTGTGCGGTTGAGGTTTGTTTGCGCTAAGTCCTTTAGTTATAGCACGAGCGCCCGCGCCGCCTTCGCCAGCCTTTGCTCGACATAAAAAAGGCGCTGAGCCGTATGGCCCAGCGCCCATAGTTCTTTGCGGCATCCAGCCAAGGCGGGGAGGAACCGAGTCAGCCTCCCCCTCGCCAAATTCGCCCGTTTAGCGAATGTTGTAGAACGCGGCCTTACCGGCGTAGCGCGCGCTGCCCTCGAGCTCGTCCTCGATGCGGATGAGCTGGTTGTACTTGGCAATACGGTCGCTGCGGCACGGGGCGCCCGACTTGATCTGGCCGGCGTTAACACCCACGACCAGGTCAGCGATGGTGGAGTCCTCGGTCTCGCCGGAACGGTGACTCACGATGCAAGCGTAGCCGGCCTCCTTGGCAGTCTCGATAGCCTCGAGCGACTCGGTGAGCGTGCCAATCTGGTTGACCTTGACCAGGATCGCATTGGCGGCGCCCAGCTCGATGCCCTTCTTAAGGCGCTCGGTGTTGGTGACGAACAGGTCGTCGCCTACGAGCTGCACCTTGTTGCCAATGCGGCGGGTGAGCTCGACCCAGCCGTCCCAGTCCTCTTCTGCCATACCATCCTCGATGGAGATGATGGGATAGGTGTCGACAAGCTTCTCCCAGTAATCGACCATCTGAGCGCTCGTGTACTCAACGCCCTCGCCCTTGAGCTCGTACATGCCGGTCTCGACGTTGTAGAACTCGGTCGATGCCGGATCCATGGCGTACATGAAGTCGACGCCGGGCTTAAAGCCAGCCTTCTCCACGGCCTTGGTAATGTACTCGAACGGCTCGGCGTTGGTCTTGAGATTGGGCGCGAAGCCGCCCTCGTCGCCCACGCCGCCGCCCAGGCCGGCCTCGTGCAACACGCCCTTGAGGGTGTGGTAGACCTCGGCGCACCAGCGCAGGCCCTCGGCAAAGCTCGGAGCACCCACGGGCATGATCATGAACTCCTGGAAGTCAACGTTGTTGTCGGCATGCACGCCGCCGTTGAGGATGTTCATCATGGGCGTGGGCAGCAGGTGGGCGTTGACGCCACCCAGGTACTGATACAGCGACAGGCCTGCCGACTCGGCAGCGGCGCGGGCAACGGCCAGCGACACGCCCAGGATGGCGTTGGCACCGAGCTTGGTCTTGTTGGGGGTGCCGTCCGCGGCAATCAGCGCGGCATCGACGGCGCGCTGGTCGAAGGCGTCGAGGCCCACGACGGCGTTAGCGCACTCGTTGTTGACGTGCTCGACGGCCTGCGAGACGCCCTTGCCCAGGTAGCGACCCTTGTCGCCATCGCGCAGCTCGCATGCCTCAAAGGCGCCGGTCGAAGCGCCCGAAGGCACCATCGCGCGGCCGAAGCTGCCGTCCTCGAGCACGACCTCGACCTCGACGGTGGGGTTGCCGCGGCTGTCGAGTACCTCGCGACCGTAGACGTCCAAAATATCACTCATGCTGTCTCCCTCTCACTTGGAAACGTAGTTGATGCAAGCGACTGGCCGACTGTGCACCATCGGTGCGCCTCCGTAAGTTAGCCATATCGCACTTTTTGCATTATGCCCTAAGTTAGCCGAGGGATACAATTGTTTTTCGAAAAATTAGCAGGAACGACAAGGCATGTCAGCCCGTCGTTCCCGCAGTCTTACTCCTCTGCCTTGGCAGCATCCCAGAGGTCGTTGAGGCCGTGGGTCGAAAGCTCGGCAAGATCAACATGGGCATCGGCCGCCATCTGCTCCATCGCAGCCCAGCGACGGCGAAACTTGGCCGTGCTCGCGCGCAGGGCGCTCTCGGCGTCGATGCCCTCTTTGCGCGCAACGTTGACCAGGGCAAAGAGCAGGTCGCCAAACTCCATCTCGCGCTCGGGCGAGCCGGGAGCCTCGGCCTCAAACTCGGCACGCTCCTCGGCGACCTCGTCCCACACGTCCTGGACCGTCTCCCACTCAAAGCCCACGGCCGCTGCCTTGCGCGACACCTTCTGGGCCTGCATCAGCGCCGGCAGATGCGTGGGCACACCGTCGAGCAGGCCCTCGGGCGCAGCCTCGCCTGCCGCCACGGCTTTGTCCTTGGCGGCCTTCTCGGCAAGCTTGACCTCGTCCCAGATCTTGAGTACCTCGTCGGAGTTATCGGCATCCGCATCGCCAAACACGTGCGGATGGCGTCGGATGAGTTTGGCGTCGATATCGCGTGCCACATCGGCCAGCGTAAACTCATCGGCGTCCGCCGCAATCTGCGCATGCAGCACTACCTGCATGAGCACGTCGCCGAGCTCCTCGCGCAGGTGCGCCGCGTCGTCCGCCTCAATGCAATCGAGCGCCTCGTAGGCCTCCTCGATCATGTTCTTGCCGATGCTCTGGTGCGTCTGTTCGCGGTCCCACGGGCAGCCATCGGGCTGACGCAGACGCCAGATGGTCTGCACCAGATGCTGCAGCTCGGCCGACGCGTCGACCAGCGTGGACAGATCGCGCGAGCCCTCGGCATTTTGCTGAGCCATGGTTAGTCCTCCTCCAGGATCACATGACGGAACGCGCCGCCCTCGTAGATGCCGTAACTGTGCGTACCGTCCTTGGGAATGCTCACGCTGCCGGGATTGAAGAGCCACAGGCCCGGGTGTGCCTCGCTTGCCTCGTTAACCTTGATGTGCGTGTGGCCGTAGACGAGCGCGGAGCCCTCGGGCAGCGCGGGCGCGTGGTCGACGCTGTTGTGCATGCCGGCGCCAAAGACGTGGCCGTGCGTCAGGAACAGCTCGCGGTCGGCCTCGTCAAACAGCGTGGCATAGTCGGCCATAACGGGAAAGTCGAGCACCATCTGGTCGACCTCGGCGTCACAGTTGCCGCGCACCGCGATGATGCGGTCGGCCAGGGCGTTGAGCAGCGGGATTACGCGCTTGGGGGCGTAATCGCGCGGCAAGTCGTTGCGCGGACCGTGGTAGAGCAGGTCGCCCAGCAGCACGATGCGGTCGGGCTGCTCGGATTCGATGGCGGTGACCAGGCGCTCGGTCCAGTATGCCGAGCCGTGGATGTCGGAGGCGATGAGGTATTTCATGAGGGATCCTTTCGGGGTGGGGCTGATGGGGCTGGGCGTGGCGTGCCACCGGCCGCGTTACTCAAATCGCAGCGCCGCGGCTTGTGCCGTATGCATCACGCGCTGGAGCGGTACGTTATGCTCGCGGGCGAGACGGGCGCAGTCCTCGTACTCGGGCGCTGCACGCTCGCTGCCGTCGGGCAGAGTCGCCACCTTAACGGATACCTCGCCCCAAGGCGTTGTTACGCGCTCAAAGCGGCGTGGCAGGCAAACGCGCTCCATAACTTGACGGCGGATGCCATTGGTCGTGGTTTCCAAAAAGATAATCGTCTGCAGGCGCTCGATATCCTCGTGGGTACAGATTACCTGCAGCTGCCAGCCGGGGCGGCCTTTCTTGCAATAGAGGGGCAGCCAATGCACCTCGCGCGCACCGGCCTCGCGCAGGCGGTCGGCGGCGTAGGCGAGCACCTCAGGCGACGCGTCGTCGATGTCGCACTCCAGCTTGACGATGGTCTCGGGCGCATCGGTCTCGCGGGACAGCGGAGATTTGCTATCGCATGGCATACGGTCCGGCTCCTTTCCGCACGGGCTCGTTTTGTTCATCCAAACGCTAGCACATCGGACGTGGCACAGGCGTGACTTTCGTCCGTCGCCGCCCTCGCTCCTAACCAAACGTGTACATCAGCCTCCAAACATGTCATTTTTTGCAGCTTTTGGAGGCTGACGTACACGTTTTGGAGCGGGGCCGCACCGCGCGCCCTTTCCAGTCGATTTCGGCCCCGGAGCGCTCGTCGCATCGGGGGCCGCCCCATTACAATGGAGCGGATTCGCTTGACGCAAAGGAGCCGCCATGTCTGCTTGCCCGCTGATCGATTGCCATACCCACACCTCGTTCTCGGACGGTCATGCCTCGTTTGAGGACAACGTTCGCGCCGCTGCTGCGGCCAGCTGCCGCGTCATGGTCTCAACCGATCATCTCACCCTGCCCGCCAGCATGGACGCCAACTGCGAAGTGCAGGTTGTCGAGGGCGACCTGCCGGCGCATCGTCTGGCTTTTGAGGACGCCCGCAAGCTCGCCGCGCAGATCGCGCCGGAGCTCACCTTTATCTACGGTTTTGAATGCGACTGGTACGAAGGTTGCGAGCCTTTGGTTGAGCGCTGGTCCGCGGGTGCCATAGTGCGCTTGGGCAGCGTGCATTGGATTGGCAACCCGGGCGATATCATGGCCGGTGCCGCGGGTACGGCGGGAACGGAAAACGTCGCTCGCCCCGATACGCCCGATTCCCTTTGCGGTTGGATCGACGACGACACCGACCTGCACGTTTGGGAAAACCTGGGCGTGCGCGGCGTGTGGGAGCGCTATGTCGACGACTGGTGCCGCGCCTGCGAAAGCTCGCTCAGCTTTGATGTGATGGCTCACCCTGACCTGGTCATGCGCTTTTCGAAGGAAGGCTTTACGCCCGACTTTGACCCCGCACCGTTTTGGCAGCAGATGGCCGAATGCGCCCACGATACGGGCCGCCGCATTGAGGTCTCGACCGCCGCACCGCGCAAGGGCCTCGACGACTACTATCCCACGACCGGATTGCTGCATTGCTTTGCCCACGCCGAGGTGCCGATAACTTTTGGCTCGGACGCACACCGCGCCTGCGACATCTGCTGGAACATCCGTGAGGCCCAGGCACACGCCTACGACTGCGGCTACCGAACCTTCGGCATCCCCCACGCCACCGGCGAATGGGAACCCACACCCCTCGACTAGCCATCCCTTTATAAGTTGCGGTGAAATAGTTCCTGTTTATAGCCCTAAGATCATCAAACAAGAACTATTCCACCGCAACTTCAATTTGATCCGTTGGGGACGGAGGAAAACGGATCATTTGGTACAAAATATCCTGTCCCCCTTGCACCAAAAGCTTAACTAGTGGCGGCGGGCGTTGAGTTCGCCGGCCAGCTCGTCGAGGGTGATGCCGTAGCGCTCGAGCGTCACGAGCAGGTGGTAGACCAGGTCACCGGCCTCGTAGCGAATGTGATCGTGGTCGTTATCCTTGCAGGCCATGATGACCTCGCTCGCTTCCTCGGCAAGCTTCTTTAGCAGCTCATCCTCGACGTCGGTCAGCAGACGAGCGGTATAGCTCTCCTGCGGCGATGCGTCGCGACGGCCGTGAATCACCTCGGCGAGCCCCGTCAGCGTCTCACCGATATTTCCATCCTGAACATTCGCGGTGCGCACACCCATGGTTCAATCCTTTCTGGTTGGCCAAGCGCCTAGTCGAGCGCCCGCCCTACGCGAGTTTCCTAAAGAAGCAGGTACGGTTGCCGGTATGGCAGGCCGGACCCGGCGAGTCGACCTTGACCAGCAGCGTATCGCTATCGCAGTCGGCCCAGAGCTCCTTGACCGCCTGCATGTTGCCGCTCGTCGCGCCCTTGTTCCAGAGCTCCTGGCGGCTGCGGCTCCAAAACCACGTGGTGCCGGTCTTGAGCGTCAGCCCCACCGACTCCTCGTTCATCCAGGCAACCATAAGCACCTCGCCGGTGTCGTACTGCTGAACCACACAAGGAATCAGCCCCTTGGCGTCGTATTTGAGCTCGGACGCAGTTGTCACTTGCTCCATTTAAAAATCCAATCTCACGGGGATGCCTTGACTGGCCATATACTCTTTGACTTCGCGAATGCTGAAGGTTCCAAAGTGAAAGACGCTCGCCGCCAGCACGGCGTCGGCCTCGCCCTCGATCACGCCCTCGGCAAAATGTTCGAGCGTGCCCACGCCGCCGCTCGCGATGACGGGAATCGGCACCGCGCGCGCCACGGCACGGGTGAGTGCCAAATCAAAACCGGCCTTGGTACCGTCGCGATCCATGCTGGTCAGTAGGATTTCGCCGGCGCCACGACGAGCCGCCTCCTCGGCCCACGCCACCGCGTCGATACCCGTGGCGTTGCGGCCGCCCGCGGTAAAGACCTCCCACCTATCGGCACCCGGCTCTCCGGGCAAACCGACGCGCTTGGCATCGATCGCCACGACCACGGCCTGGCTACCAAACGCCGCGGCAGCCTGGCTGATCAGCGACGGATCGCGCACGGCCGCCGAGTTGAGCGATACCTTGTCGGCGCCGGCGGCAACCATGGTCCGCATGCCCGCCAGGTCGCGAAAGCCGCCGCCCACGGTATAGGGAATGGCGAGCT
>URMZ01000010.1 GCA_900549025.1 uncultured Collinsella sp. | reverse complement strand
TGGCCCGTTCGTCTAGCGGTTTAGGACGCCGCCCTCTCAAGGCGGAGATCACCAGTTCGAATCTGGTACGGGCTACCACGCATCTGATACCCGGTCTTCCCATGGAAGGCCGGGTTTTTATTTTCAAACAACCGTCTGCAATTCCCGTTTGAACCAGAGCTTTGCGTTCTGCCTATGGCCCTTACGGGTACAATATCCAAGATATTTTGACTGTTAGAAGGAGTCTCATGACGGAGTCCTCTCAGCATACGTCCAAGCCCCAGGTCGAGGTTGAGGCTTCGGGTGGCGATGACAATAAGAGCGCACGCCGCGGCGCCATTTTTATCGGCGTTGTGCTGGTGGGTTATATCGTCTATCTGGTGGTAACCGGTCAGATGGGACAGTTCTGGGCTGCCATGTCGAGCGTCCAGGCTCCGTGGCTCGTTGCCGCATGCTTTTGCATGTTCCTGTATCTATTCTTTGGCATTGTGGCCTATGCGATCGCTGTCTGGCTCGACCCTAATTCACCCGTCGGCATCCGCGACCTGATCTCGGTCGAGGCGAGCGGCATCTTCTTTGGCAACCTGACGCCCATGATGATGGGCTCGACCCCTGCTCAGATCTACCGTCTGACCAAAGCGGGCCAAAATGTCGGCGAGGCCGGCGCCACGCAGTTCACGCGCTTTATCGTGTACCAGTTTGGCCTCGTTGCCTGGGGCGCTATCCTCCTGCTTGCTCGCATGCCGTTTTTTGCCGATCGCTATGGCGACATGACGCTGCTGTGCGTCTTTAGCTTTGGTGGGCACTGCTGCATCTTGCTGGGCATCTTCGCCGTCGCGCTCATGCCTAAGACCGTCACGCGCGTCGCCCATTGCATCATCAATTGGCTTGAGCGCATTGGTGTCTCGGCCACTAAGATCGAGGGATGGCGCACGTTTGTCGATGGCGAGATCTACTCCTTCTCCGAGAAGTTCAAGCTTTCAGCCGGACATTTTTCTTCCATGCTGCTCACGGTGGTCATCACCATGCTGCAACTCGCGTTTTTCTACCTCGTGCCGTATTTCCTGATGCTTGCCTTTGGCCACCACGAGGTCGACTTTTTCTCGGTCATGGCCGCGAGCGCCTTTGTCCAGCTGCTGAGCTCTGCGGTCCCCCTGCCCGGTGGAACTGGTGGCGCTGAGGGCGGCTTTGCATTGTTCTTGGGTCATTTCTTTGGGTCGGCTTCGACCGCTGGCTATCTGCTGTGGCGCCTCATTACGTTTATTGCGCCGACCATTTTGGCTGCGCCCCTGCTGGGCCTTAAGAGCGCCCACAACGAGAGCATCCATGCGCGCTGGGATCGCGTGATGCGCAAGCTCGGCCGCACGCCTCAGACGCCCTCTGCGCCCACTAAGCCGCACCCCGCGAATGCTGTTACCGTTGATCCCAAGAAGCAGGCTCAGAAGGCTTCTGGGACCGCTAAGCCGGCTCATAAAGCCTATGTGCGCCAGACAGGCGACGGTATTCGCGTATCTCCGTCGGCACTCAATAAGAAGAAGCACCCTAAGTCGCAGTAGGGCAGTCGTGCGTTCTTCATGATGCGGGGCATATTTGTGCTGTATGGGGGATAATCCTCTTACGTAGATTATCTCTCATCTGTTGATGAATGCTCGCATATCGAAGGGACACTTCCATGGCAACCAGCAAACCGCGTCTTGACCGCCGCATCGTTCGCAGCCGTAATGCCATCCTTTCCGCTTTCGAGCGCCTGCTCATGGAAAAGCCGCTGGCAGACATTACGGTGAGTGCCATCGCGCGCGAGGCCAATGTCGACCGCAAGACCTTTTACGTTCACTTTGGTACGGTTGATGGCCTGCTCGATGCCATTGCCGTCGATGTGGTGGAGATGATTGTCGACTCGGTCGAGAAAACGCTTGCTTCCATGGACGGCGACACCAATGAGCGCGCTCTTGGCGCGGCGGCGACCTTCTTTAAAACCGTTAACGAGGCACTGTGCAACAACTTGGTGCTCAATCGTCAGCTGATCGAGAACATTCCGCTCGATGATTTTATGGCTCGTCTTCGTGCGCCGCTCGAGCACGAGATTGCCGAGCGCGATCTGCTGCCTCAAGGTCTCAAGGACGAGATGTTCGACTACTATTTGGCGTTTTTGCTATCGGGTATTATCGGTATCTATCGCACGTGGGCGCTGTCTGACGGCTCGGTTCCTATCGAGAGTGTCTCGGAGGTTGCTAACGACCTCACGCTCAACGGCCTGTCGAGTCTGGAATCTCGCTTCGAATAGCATCGATAATTCAACAACTTAAAGAAGTTGCGGTGGAATAGGGATCGTTTTGGCTATTGGAAGGCCGATCTAGTCCCTATTTCACCGCAACTTAGGAAAACTGTTTTGATGGTAAGGCGGAGCAGCCTCGAAGCTTATCTTCGAGGCTGCTCCGCTTCATTTCTGAGCGTTTGTCGTGTGAAGCGGCATTAATCGCCGTTTTTGAGTGTGCGGCCCTGTTTTTCGAACTTGTGCATGTCGCTATCGGCCATACCCTGTGACTTGTCTTCGTGACGCTTGGCGTATAACGGATCGTCGGAGTCGTTCCAGATGCGGTCTGCGACAGGTGACCATGCCTCGGCGGCAGCCTGGGTCTTTTCGCGCAGCTGCTCGGGTGACTCCTTCTCGATTAGGTCGGTGCTCATTGCGCCACTCTCGGCGACCAGTTTGGGCAGCACGTCGGGATTCTCGAGCATGGGGCATGGTTTGAGGTAGTTGTCGTTGAACGGCATGTTCTCGTAGTACTTCATAAAGAGGGGAGAGCGCAGCGCGTCAAGTAAGCTCACATCGTGGATGTTGGCGTTTGAGTAGTGGATGAACACGCACGGCTCCACGTCTCCGGCGGCGTTGATGTGCAGGTAGCGGCGGCCGCCGGCGATACACCCGCCTACAAACTCGCCGTCGTTTTGAAAGTCGAGCGTAAACAGCGGCTTCTTCTCGCGCATTTTGCGGATAAAGTGATACATGTGCTCGCGCTGCTCGGGCGTGGGCATGAGCTCGGGGGTTGCATTGCGGCCAACCGGCATAAAGTGGAAGTACCAGCAGAAGAGTGCTCCCTCGCCGATCATCCAGTCCATGTTCTCCTCGGTAGCAACCGTATCGGCATTGGCGCTGGTCCAACAGGTGGAGATACCAAACGGCAAGTCGCGCTCGCGCAGGAGTTTCATGGCGTGCTCGATCTTTGCGTAGGTACCTTCGCCGCGGCGGGCGTCGGTTGTGTGCTCATTGCCCTCGGCGCTGATGGCGGGGACAAAATTACCTACGCGAATCATGTCGTCGCAGAAGGCCTCGTCGATCAGCGTGGAGTTGGTAAAGCACAGGAATGCGCAGTTCTGGTGTTTTTCGCAAATTCTGATCAGGTCGTGCTTGCGGACGAGCGGCTCGCCGCCGGTATAGATGTAGATATGCGTACCGAGCTCTTTGCCCTGTGTAACGATAGAGTCGATGTCTTCGAACGAGAGATTCTGCTTGTAACCGTACTCGGCGGCCCAGCAGCCCGTGCAATGCAGGTTGCAGGCGCTCGTGGGATCGAGCAGGATGGCCCACGGAACGTTGCACTGGTACTTTTCGCGGTTCTTTTCCTGCTCTGGCCAAGCAAGCAGGTTGGCGTCGACAATGAGGGTCTTAAGCAGTTTGGTTCGCATCTGGGGATTAAGGCTGAACACACGCATGATCAGGTCATACCAATTGCCGCGGCTCTTGATGACATTGGTGAATGCCTCTCGCTGTACAGGAAATACGCGATTGGGGACCAGCTTGTTCACGAGATCCATGATTCTGTCGATGTTTTCTTGCGGGTTGTCGTCGAGATAATCGATGAGCTTGTTAAGCGCTGCACGCTCTGCTGACTGTGTAAGCGACATGGGTATATCCTTTCACGTGTGCTTCATGTGTGATAATACCCACTTGTGGATTAAACGAAGTCTAAAGATTTGTAATGTGTCTATTCAACGAATCAATTTAATTTGGGGTGAAGCGTTATACGCCGACACCTTCTAAGTTGCGGTGAAATAGTGTCAGATGGGGATGCGGACGATTCCTTGGACCGCGCCTAGGCGTATCCATTGGAATCCTCCGATGCGCCTTCGCACGCTCGCATGACCTCGATACCATGTGAGCGTGCGAACTCGACGAGCTCTGCGTTGCGGGCGTTTATGGTGCCGAAGGCGGCGGGGCACACGATAAGACGCGCGCAGTGGACGAGGAGCTCTTTGGCGCGGGCTATGGTTTTATCTCCGATCGGCTCGAAGGCGCGCTCGGCCACGCATTCCGTCGCCAGGTCGCGCGCGAGCTCGCAGTCGATGTCCCCTTCGTGCAGAACGCCCGCGTAGAACGCCTTGCCCTGCCGGATGAGATGGCGAAACACAGCCGACCCCGTACCTGCGCCAGCGATGACGAACGTGTGCGCATCGCCGTGTGGGCGCCCAATTTCCACGCTGCCGAAGCGCTCGTTGAAGGTGCCATGTTGAAGGCCGTAGAGCTCGCCAATCGTCTCGCGCGTGAATATGTCCTCGGGTGCGCCGGCGCGGAAGACCCGGCCGTCCTTCACGCAAATCACCTTGTCGGCGCTTTTCTGCGCGAGCTCGAGTTCGTGGATGGACATGATGACAGCCACATTCCGCGATTTCGCAAGGTGGCGAAGTATTCGCAGCAGGTCGATCTGGTAGCGGATATCGAGATACGACGTGGGCTCGTCGAGCACGAGCACACGCGGATCCTGCGCGATGGCGCGTGCGAGCATGACGCGCTGGCGTTGCCCGTCGCTTATCTGCATGAAGTCGCGCTCGGCGAGCTCTTCCACATGTGCGGTTTTCATGGCCTCGTCGACCCGATTATGGTTGTCGGGCGTGAGTGTGCCCATTCGCCCGGTGTAGGGATGCCTTCCCGCCTCTACGATATCGCGGCAGGTGAGGAGCTCGGTCCGGGGGCGATCTGTCAGCATAACGGCAAGGTTCCTTGCGAACTCCGCCGTCTTCCATCGGGAAATCTCCCGCCCGTCGAGCTCGACCGCGCCGGCAAGCGGTGCCAGATGGCGTGTGATGGTTTTCAAGATGGTCGACTTGCCTGAGCCGTTTGGCCCGATGAGCGCCACGACGTCGCCCGCGCGAACCTCCAGATCGACGCCTTCGACTACGACCTTCTTGTCGTAGCCCGCCGACAGGTTGCTTATGCGGAAAAGCGGCGCTCCGTCAGCCTGCGTTTCGACCGGGGTTCCGAGGTTCGACTCCGCTCGGAGGAGGCGTTTCGCGCGCAGTTCCGCACGAGCCAAAAGTGCCTTCTGGCACTTTCGTGCGAGCTCAGGATTGTCTAAGCATGGAATGTCCCCTCCGAGCGTTTTGGGCCGCGGCATGAATTCCCCCATCTACCTCACCCGCTTCTTCAACATGAGCGCGATAACCACCGGCGCGCCGAAGATGGCGGTGACGGCGCTGATGGAAAGCTCGACGGGAGAGAACAGCGTGCGCGCGATCAAATCGCAGCCCGCGCAGAAGATGGCGCCTCCCAAGAAGCACGCAGGAATCACGCGGATGGGCTTCGACGACTTCAGCGCCGACTTCACGAGATGCGGAACCGCGATGCCTACGAACGACACCGGGCCAGCGAACGCGGTCACGCAGGCGGAGAGCGTGCTCGCTAGAAGGACGAGCACCACGCGGAAGCGTGCGACGTTCACACCGACGCTTTTCGCGTAGGCTTCTCCCAGCTGGAAGGCGGAAAGGGGCTTCGATATCGCGAATACGCATGCGCTCACGGTGATAACCACGACCGCGATGACCGCGACGTCGTCCCAGCTCGAACCCGAGAAGCTACCCAAAGACCAGTTGTGCAAGTTCACGATGGACTGGTCGTCGGCGAAGGCGATGAGGAAGTTCGTCGCCGCCGAGCAGATGTATCCGACCATGACGCCCGCCACGATGAGCATGGCCATGGAACTTATGCGCCGTGCGATGAGGAGCACGAAGCCGATGGTGATAAGCGAGCCCAGAAACGCTGCGGCCACCATGGCCGGCGAGGACATGGCCTGGTTCGCGCCCAGAAGTACGATCATCGTAAGCGCGACGACGAACTTTGCGCCCGAGGAGACGCCCAAGATGAACGGGTCGGCGATGGGGTTGTTGAAAAACGTCTGCAGCAGGAACCCGGAGAGCGAAAGTGCCCCGCCGAGAAGCACGGCTGAAAGCACGCGCGGCAGGCGAATCTCCCAGATGACCTGGCTTTCCATGGAATTGGCCGCGCCGCCCGAAAGGATGCCGGGGATGTGGTCTGCGGGCACGAGCACGCTTCCGATGCACAGGTTGGCCCCGACGAGCACGATGAGGACAACAGCGAGCAGCGCCGTCACGACGCGACACCGCGCGGCGCGCCCCGATTCGTCGTATGTCATGGAAAGCCGGCTTCTCATGACGCTAGCCGAGCTTCCTCAGATAATGGAAGTCGCTCGAGTCATCGCCGGTGAACGCACCGTGCAGCTCGTCGATAATGTCGGCGGTAGAAGTCATCTGCTGGTACATGTCGGCGCTTGTGACCCAGACGTTGCCGTTCTTTACAGCTTTGAACTGCGACAATAGCGCGTTTTTGCCTACGAAGTCTTTCAAGGTGGCAACCGATTCGTCGATGGTGCCGTTGTAGACGATGATGTCGGCATCCTTCGCCGTCGCGTAGAAGCGCTCCATTTCGAGCGTTACTGACGAACCTGACGTCGACGCCGTCTGCGCGTCATCGAGCGCGTAGCTGCCGCCTGCAAGCTCGATCATCTGCGCCACGTAGTCGCCCGCCCGCCGCGTGACGGCGGCCCCGTTCGAGTTAATGTAGAAATACGCCACGGTTTTACCTGACGACGCGAGCCCCGACGTTTGCTCGACGCGGGCCTTCTGCTCGTTGAACAGGTGCGCGGCCTCGTCTTCCTTGTCGAACAGGACGCCGAAAAGCTTAATCCACTCGACGCGCCCGAGTGCTTCGGGCTCGCTCGACGACTGTTCGGTGAGCACGACGAGCCCGAGCTTCCGCAGCTTTTCCTTCACATCGGGCGTGTGGTTGATCATGGTGTTCTCGATGGCGAGGGTGCAGCCCGAGGCCGATATTCGCTCGTAGTCGGGCGCGCTGTACTTGCCGCCGTAGGCGATCGCCCCACTTTCGAGCGCGCTTTTGAAGCCCCCGACCGAGCAATCGTCGGCCTTCGTGCCCGACATGAGGATATTGTCGTTCGCATCGAGCGCGTCGACCAGGCACATCGTCGCCGACGACACGAGGTACACCTTGTCGGCGGGGCGCCTTATGACCGCGATGTCGGAGCTCAACCCATCAGGTACCTTTGCATTTTGCGGCACCACGAGGAAGCGCTCCCCGTTCGAAATGCAGATAAGCCGCAGGCCGCCTTCGTACTCGTCGACAGTGAAGTGCTCGGCGTATTCAAGCTGAAGCGTCCCCGTCGGCTTCCAGCCGCAGCCCAAATCGGCGTTGTGGAAGTCGGCCGCGGCGTTTGAAGCCGTTCTCGCAGGGGAACCGCCGCTTGCTTCGTCGCCCGATTTCTCCTTCATGGTGGATGAATCGAAGTGGAGCGTGTAGTCGATGGTGTGCGGCGTCGACATGGCGACGGTCTCGGCCGACACGGCGATGTCCTCGTCGAGCGTGACGGGTATCTCGAACGTGGAGTTGCCGCCGTCGTTTACGGGCGCGTAGTCCACGCCGTTGACGGTCATTTTGTCGTAGTTCGAACTCGACCAGGTGATGGTCGCGGTGTAGGCGTCGCCATCCTTCACAATTGTGGTGGGTGAGGCGATGCTTGCGCGCCCTGACCCGCCGGAGAGCGAGACGCTCACAGTGTATTCCTGAGAGCCTGCCGTGCCACCGGTCGCGTTCGGGCTCGCACTGCACCCCGCGAAGGGAAGCGCGAGCAGGGCGACGAGAACGCAGGCGATCGCGCGCGCCGCGATGCTGCGGCGCTTTCTGCTTTCCCCCTTGGGAAGAATCGACCGCATGGCGTTACTTCAGCGCGTCGGCGCGCAGATCGACGCCGGCGGATTCGAATACGAGCGTGCGGTCGTACCACCGCTCCCTTTTAATGCTCCACGCGGCGCAGGCGGTGTCCTCGTCGAGCGCATCAACGGGCACGTCGTAGGTGTACTTGCCTTCCGCGTTTTCCACATAGGGGATGAAGTCGGCCTCGCTTGCGGCGGCAGCCTCGTCGCCCGTGCCCATGAAGAGCTTGCCGTAGCCCGTGCCGGAAAGTGTCATCACGCAGTGCATGGAGCCGTTTTCCACGATGAGCTGGGCGTTCACAATCCTGAACATGTTCGAGCTGGAATCTACGGTAATCGGATAGGTGCCGTCGGCCACCTTGTCGGCGGTGATGGGGGCAGCGCTTGCGCCCTCGGGCGCATCGGCCGCCTGTTCAGTTTTTTCCTGGGAATCGGCATCGCTTGCCTTTGCGCTGTCGATTGAATTTCCGCCGCAGCCGGCGAGCGAGAACGCGAAAAGCGCCGCCGACAGGGCGAAGGCGAGGGTTTTCTTCAACATGGAGGGGTTCCTTTCAATCGCTTCGACCGCCCGCGCCGTGCGGTGGGCGCGCGGGATGCGAATGCAACGGGCATGCGCCGTCAGTCGGGGAAGGCGCATGCCCGTTGCACGGGGACGCGACCGGCGCCCCCGTGCGCGGCGAGTTTACAGCTTGGCGATGGCGTCGTCCACGTGCGAGACGTAGATGTCGTCGACCTCGACGTTCTGTCCCAGACCCTGGAGCAGGCACGTCACTTCGAAGCCAGCGGCCACGAACTTTGCAGCCCAGCTGTCGGGGTCGGTCTCGTCTGCCATGTCGTTGTTCGCGTGGTCGCCCGCGACCACCATGAACGGCGCGAGCACGGCCTTCTTGTAGCCTGCGGCGCTCGCGGCGGCGATAACATCCTCGCAGGTCGGTTCAGCCTCGACGGTGCCGACGAAGAACTGCGTCAAGCCCTCGTTCTTAAACACTTCCTGCATCTTGGCATAGTCGGCGTTGGAATCGGCTTCGGTGCCGTGGCCCATGAGGCACAGCGCCGTCTTGCCGTCGTCGAAGGACGCCATGTTCTCCTTAATGGCTGCGGCCACCTTCTTGTAGTCGTCGTCGGAGGTGAGCAGCGGGTCGCCGAGCGAGATCTTGTCGAACTTGTCGGCGTACTTGTCGAGCTCGTCTTTCACGTCGGTGTATTCCAGGCCACCCATGAGATGCGTCGGCTGCACGACGATTTCCTTCACGCCGTCTTCCACGCAGCGGTCGAGCGCCTCGGTCATGTTGTCGATCGTGATGCCGTCGCGCTTCTTCAGCTTGTCGATGATGATCTGCGCGGTGAAGGCGCGGCGGATGTCGTAGTCCTGCCAGTACTTCTCGCGGATAGCGTCTTCGATGGCGCCGATGGTGATGTGGCGCGAGTCGTTGTAGCTCGTGCCGAAGCTCGTGACGAGGATGACCGGCTTCACGGCCTTCTCTTTTTCACTCGATTTCTCGGAACTCGCGGAGGTGCTGGAGCAGCCCGCGAGCGCGACTCCGGCGAGCGCGACGGCTCCGGTTGCTGCGGCGCCCATGAAGCCGCGGCGTGACATCTGGTCGGACATGGTTTTTCCTTTCCTCGGTTTGCCGGTCCCCCGGCGACAGTTGCTTGTCGGCACAAGCGAAAGAAAAGCGCACCCCTCGGGGTTCACAAGGAGCTAACGCCACGGCGATGCCGTGAGGAAAAGGCGAAGCAGTCTGGCTTGGGGCGCGAGGCGGTTCGCCCGCGCGTCCTATACAGTAATGTCCCTTGCCCAGGATTCCCACCTGGTTCCCTCCGCAAGCCAGCGCGGGCTATGCGGGCGCCGCGCCGGTCATTTCCTTTTATCCGATTGTCATATGCTCGTTGCCGAATCTTTTACTATGATAGTGGGCACTTGTGAACGTGTCAAAGCCAGGGCGGGTGGCATTGCGCCTCCTGCCTGCGTATTTGCGCCGATTGCCGCCGCAGGCGCCGTGTTTTGCCCGCTGCGCGAATGGCGGCGTAAACGGTTGCGATGAGAAACGGGAAGGGAAGGCTCGGATGATTCATATCGTTGGCGCAGGCTCGGGCGCCGCCGACCTTATCACGCTGCGCGGGGCGCGCCTTCTGCGCGCGGCCGACGTGGTCGTTTGGGCGGGAAGCCTTGTGAACCCCGAGCTGCTCGCTGAGTGCAAGGAATCCTGCATCGTCTACGACAGCGCGCACATGACCTTGGAGGAAGTGCTCGACGTGATGTGCGCGGCAGATGCGCGGGGCGAGGAAGTGGTGCGCCTGCACACGGGCGACCCGTGCCTGTACGGCGCCATCCAGGAGCAGATGGACGCGCTCGACGCGCGCGGCGTGGACTACGAGGTGGTGCCCGGCGTGTCGAGCTTTTGCGGTGCCGCGGCGGCGCTTCGCCAGGAATACACGCTGCCGGGAATCAGCCAGTCGGTCGTGATCACGCGGCTTTCCGGACGTACCCCCATGCCCGCGGGCGAGGGCATGCGCACCATGGCGGAAAGCGGCTCGACTATGGTCATCTTTCTGAGCTCGGGTATGCTCGCCGAGCTTTCCGCCGAGCTTTTGGCCGCGGGCCGCAGCTCCGACGAGCCGGCGGCGCTCGTGTACAAGGCGACCTGGCCTGAGGAGCGCGTGGTGCGCTGCACAGTGGGCACGCTCGCCGATGCGGGCGCGCGAGAGGGCATCGACCGTACGGCGCTCGTGGTGGTGGGCCGCGTGCTCGGAGCTCGCGGCGGGCTTGCGCACGACGGCGCGCAAGCGGAGTCGTACGAGCGCAGCAAGCTTTACGACCCTTCGTTTGCCACGGGGTATCGGAAGGCGAGCAGCTAGCGTGGCCTTCGAGCACTACATATATACCGGGACGACCCGCCTGCGCTGCGGCTACACCACGGGGAGCTGCGCCGCGCTCGCGGCGAAGGCGGCCTGCGAGATGCTCTTGTCACGAAAGCTCGTCGGCCTCGTGTCGATCGTCACCCCCGGCGGGCTGCCCGTCGAGGCGAACGTGGTCGACGCATGCATCGGCGAGGGGTGTGCCCAGTGCGCCGTGCGAAAGGACGCAGGCGACGATGCCGATGTGACCGACGGCGTGCTCGTGTACGCGCGCGTGGAACATGCGGGGTCGGGCACGGGCGCTGCGGGCAGCAAGGGCGTGCCCACGCGCGAATCGGAAGTTTCCGTCGATGGCGGCGTGGGCGTGGGGCGCGTGACGTTGCCCGGGCTCGAGCAGCCGGTGGGGGCGGCCGCCATCAACGCGACGCCGCGCACGATGATCACTTCGGCGGTGCGCGAGGTGTGCGCCGCGCACGGCTTTTCTGGAAATATTGCTGTGACGATTTCGGTACCCGAGGGCGTTGCCCTTGCCAAAAAGACCTTCAACCCGCACCTGGGGATAGAGGGCGGCATCTCCATCCTGGGCACGACGGGCATCGTCGAGCCGCGCAGCCTTGCTGCCTTGCGCGACAGCATCGTGCTCGAGATCCGGCAGCATGCGGCTATGGGGCGGCGCGGAGTCGTGCTCACGCCCGGCAACTACGGCGGGCAGTTCATCTCGGGGCATTTCCACCTAAACGGTGCGCCGGTGGTCTTCATCTCCAACTTTGTGGGCGATGCGATTGATTGCTGCGTTCGCGAGGGATTCACCAATGTCCTTCTTGTGGGACACATCGGCAAGCTGGTTAAGGTCGCTGGCGGCATCATGGACACCCATTCGCGTACCGCCGACTGCCGCGCGGAGATTCTGGCCGCCCACGCGGCCTTGGCCGGCGCGGGCGCGAAGACCGTGCGCGAGATCATGTCGTCGGTCACGACCACGGCGGCGCTCGAGGCAATCGAGGCCGCCGGCGTGGGGTACGCTGTGCGCGCCTCGCTCGCTGCGGCAATCGAGGACAGGTTGCGCCGCCGCGCGGCGGGCGCATGCGACATCGCCGCGGTCGTGTTCGACGCCCAGCGCCGCGAGCTTTTCCGCACGTCGGGCGCCGATGCAGTAATCGGGGAATTGGGGGCGACGTATGAGTAAAGGCGTGCTGTGCGGGGTGCGCCGCGCAATCGGCTGGCCGGGGACGAAGGTGGTCATGAAGGCGCGCCGCTCGCTTGAGGACACGAAGCGCATCCTTCGCGAGGAGGACGCCTTCGACGGTGCCGAGCTCGTAGAGGACTGTGGGCTTCCGGGCGAGCGCGTGTACCGCTCGCTCGACGATGTGCCCGATCGGGGCAGCTACTTCTCGACGATGGTGGTGCGCTAGATGAGGGTTTCCTGCATAGCGTTCACTGAGAGGGGGTATGCGTTGGCGGAGCGCACCGCACGCGCGCTTTCCGATTGCGCGCAGACAGGTGAAGATGACCCTGGCTGGGACGTTTCCGTTTCGCGCGGGTTCGGCGAGGGGAAGGCCGACCTGCGCACATGGACGGCGCTCGCGTGGGAAGCGTCGGACGCGCTTCTGTTCGTGGGCGCGGCGGGCATCGCCGTGCGGGCGATCGCGCCGCATGTCGCCTCGAAGGCAACCGATTCCGCGGTTGTGGTGATTGACGAGGCGGGGCGCTTTGCCGTCCCGCTTTTGTCGGGGCATTTGGGCGGTGCGAACGAGCTTGCGCAAACTGTGGCACGCGCGGCAGGGGCCATCCCCGTCATCACCACGGCGACCGACGTCCGCGGCGTGTGGGCGGTGGATACGTGGGCGCGCTGTGCGGGGCTCGCCGTTTCGAATCCCGAGGCCATCAAGCGAGTGTCGGCGCGGCTGCTTTCGGGCGGGCGCGTGGCGCTCTATTCCGACATGCCGATTTCGGGACAGCCACCTGAGGGGGTTGACATTGCGTCCGACCGCGCTCGGGCCGATATCGTCGTGTCGCCGTTCGCTGGCGCGAATGCAGGTGCGTCCGTTCGCGCGTCGGAGACAACGGACGAGGTCGTGCCCGCCGGTGAGACGTGGAAGCCGGCGGGCGTGCGGGCGCAGGCGCCTGCGCCCGTGCCGCTTCGCCTTGTCGTGCCCTGCATCGTTGCGGGCATAGGGTGCCGTCGCGGTGCGTGCGCCGAAGCGATCGAGGAGGCGTTTCTTCTCGCGTGCGGGCAGGCGGGTATCTCGCCTTCGGCCGTGCGCGAGGCGGCGACGATAGACGTGAAGGCGCACGAGGAGGGTCTGCTCGCCTTCTGCCGCGCGCGCAATATCCCGCTTGCGACGTATCCCGCAGAGGAGTTGTCGCAGGTCGAAGGCAGCGTTTCGCCATCTGATTTCGTGCGCGCGACGGTGGGGGTCGACAACGTGTGCGAGCGCGCGGCGCTCGCGGACGGGGGCAAACTTATCTTCCCGAAGCTCGCTCACGGCGGCGTGACCGTCGCGTTTTCCAAGGTAACTATCGAACTTTCGTTTAAGGAGCGGTGATGGGAAAGCTCTTCGTGGTGGGGATCGGCCCGGGCGGCCCCGACGGCATGACGATTGCGGCCCGGCGTGCGCTCGAGGCGGCCGACATCGTTGTGGGGTACACGAAATACGTGGAGCTCGCGCTCGCCGCCGTGCCCGACGCGGCGCATCTCGCGACGCCGATGATGCACGAGGTCGAACGGTGCCGCCTGGCGCTTTCGCGCGCGCAGAGCGGAGAAGCCGTGGCACTCGTGTGCAGCGGTGACGCGGGCGTGTACGGCATGGCGAGCCCCGTGCTGGATCTTGCGGAGGACTACCCCGATGTAGACGTGGAAGTTATCGCCGGGGCCACCGCGGCTCAGAGCGGGTCGGCGGTGCTCGGCGCCCCGCTTGCCCACGACTTCGCGGTCGTGTCGCTCTCCGACCTGCTCACGCCATGGGAGGTCATCGAGCGCAGGCTCGCCGCCGTGGCGAGCGCCGACTTCTGCATCTGTTTGTACAACCCGCGCAGCAGAAAGCGCGCCGACAGGCTCTCACGCGCGGCGAAGATTATGCTCGAATGGAAGGCCCCCGACACGCTCTGCGGCTGGGTACGCAACATCGGGCGCGAGGGGCAGCAGTCGGGCATGTGCAGGCTCTCTGAGCTGGGGGAGATCGACGCCGACATGTTCACCACCGTGTTCGTCGGCAACGCGGACACGAAGCTCGTAGGCGGCCGTATGGTCACGCCGCGCGGGTATCGGGAGATTCCATGCGAAAGGTAACGATCATCGGGGCGGGGCCCGGAAACCCCGACTTGCTCTCGCGCGCGGCGCTCGACGCTATCGACTTCGCCGACGTGGTCATCGGCGCTCATCGCGCGCTTGCCGGCATCGACGTGCCGCCCGACGTGGCGAGATGCGAGCTCGTGAAGACGGCGGACATCGTCGCCGCGCTCACCGATGCGGCGTCGTGGCGGCGCGCCGTGGTCGTGATGACGGGCGATGTGGGGCTGTTCAGCGGCGCGCGCCGCCTGGTGGAGGCGCTCTCCGGCGATGCGCAGGTGGACGTGCGCGTCGTTCCTGGCATAAGCTCAGCGTCGTATCTCGCCGCGCGTCTCGCGCGTCCATGGCAGGATTGGCGCTTCGCGAGCGCTCACGGCGTGGCGTGCGACATCGTGGCCGAGGCCGAGCGCGCAGGTGAGCTCTTCCTCGCCACGTCGGGCGGGGAAGACCCCTCGCGGCTTTCGGGCGAGCTTGTGCAGGCGGGCTTCGGGGACGCGCGCGTGACGGTGGCCGAGCGCCTGTCGTACCCCGACGAGCGCATCACCTGCGCGACCGCAAGTGAAATCGCAGGTCAGACGTTTGACGACTTGAACGTGATGCTTATCGAGTTCGCAGGCTGCGTCGGGTCGCCTGCGGGCGCATCCCGCGCCGCGAGCTCCCGCTGGCCGTACGCTTCCTCGGGCATTCCCGACGAGCTCTTCATCCGCGGCGACGTTCCCATGACCAAGCAGGAGGTGCGCGCCGTCGCGCTCGCGAAGCTGCGCCTTACCGCTACCGACACCGTGTGGGACGTCGGAGCCGGCACGGGGAGCGTGTCGATTGAGGCGGCGCTCGTCGCGCGAGCGGGGTCGGTATGGGCGGTCGAGCGCAACGCGGCCGGTGTGCGGCTCATCCGAGAGAACGCGGATGCATTCGGGTGCGGCAACGTGCATGCGGTCCCCGGTGTCGCCCCCGAAGCGCTCGCGAAACTGCCCGTCCCCGACGCCGTGTTCGTCGGCGGGAGCGCGGGCGAGCTTCCCTCTATCGTGGAGGCGGCGCTCGAGAAGAACTCGCAGGTTCGCCTGTGCGTACCATGCGTCACCGTTGAGACGCTCACCGAGGCGTGCGCGCTCCTCTCGGGTTCGCGCTTTAAGGGGTTCGAGGCGTGCCAGGTGTCGGCCGCCCGCGCCGAGGCTGTAGGCTCGCACCATCTTATGAAGGCGCAAAACCCCGTGTTCCTCGTCAGCGCGCGTGGTGCAGGTGGGGAAGGCGGCGCCCGGTGAGCACGACCATTCCGCGCTTCATGGTCGCTGCGCCCTCGAGCGGGAGCGGCAAGACGGTCGTAACGTGCGCGCTCCTGCGCACGCTCGCGCGCCGCGGCCTCGCATGCGCGGCCTTCAAATGCGGCCCCGACTACATTGACCCGCTCTTTCATCGCCGCGTCGTGGGTGCGCGCTCGGGCAACTTAGACGGCTTCTTCACCGACGCCCCGACGCTGCGCGCCCTGCTCGCACGCGGCGCTGCGGGCGCGGATGTCGCGGTGCTCGAGGGGGTCATGGGCTTCTACGACGGCATGGCGCCCGGCGTGGCCGACGCGAGCAGCTACCAGGTTGCGCGCGACACGGAAACGCCAGTCGTTTTAGTGGTGAACGGGCGCGGGGCGTCTTTATCGCTCGCCGCCGTAATCCGCGGCATCGCCGAGTTCCTGCCTTGTGCGAACGTGCGCGGCGTCGTGCTGAACAAGACGAGCGCCGCTGCCTGCGCCTACGCGGCGCCTGCGATCGAGAAGCACACGGGCGTCGTGGTTTTGGGGAATATCCCCGCCGACGAGGCGTTCTCGCTCGAAAGCCGGCATCTGGGGCTTGTGACCGCCGACGAGGTCGAGCAGCTCTCCGCGCGCATCGACAAGATGGCCGAGCTGGTGGAAAAGAGCGTCGACGTCGACCGCTTGCTCGAAATAGCGGCGACAGCACCAGATATCCGCGAGGAACCTTACCGGTTGGAGCCGATCGCGGGAGCGCGGCCCATCGTCGCCGTCGCGCGTGACGAGGCGTTCTCGTTCTACTACGAGGAGAACCTGCGCGCGCTCGAGGACCTGGGTTGCGAGCTGGCCTTTTTCAGCCCCCTATGTGATAGCGAGTTGCCCCGGGGGACAAGCGCCCTCTATCTGGGAGGCGGCTACCCGGAGCTCCATGCGCGGCAGCTCACCGAGAACGCGCCGATGCGCGAGGCGGTGCGGTGCGCGGTGGAATCCGGCATGCCGACGGTCGCCGAATGCGGTGGGTTTCTGTACCTGCAGCGCGAAATCGCCGATAGCGAGGGGCGGCGCTGGCCTGTTGCGGGCGCCCTTGAGGGCGCAAGCGAGAACGGGGGAAGGCTGTCCCATTTCGGGTACGTGGAGCTCACTTCCCAACGCGACGGGCTTTACGGGCCGCGCGGCACACGCATCCGCGCGCACGAGTTCCACTACTGGCAGTCCTCCTGCCCGGGCGGCGACTTCTGGGCGCAAAAGCCCCGGCGCGACAAGGGCTGGCCGTGCATGACGACCACCCCGTCCCTGGTTGCGGGCTTCCCGCATGTGTACTATCCTGCGAACCCCGACGTTGCGCGCGCGTTCGCGTCTGCCGCAGCGTCGTTCGCAGAGAGGAGACGGCATGGCTGAAGCAACCGAAACCGCGCTTGCCTGCATCCACGAGGAAGTCGAGCGCGCGTTCTCGTCGGCGCCGGGCGCCGTGCTCGAGGCCGCGCTCTCCCGGATCGCGCCCGCAGACGAGTGCGCCCGCGCCGCCGCGTACGCCGCGTGGGACTCCATCGCGCACCCCTTGGGGGGATTGGGCGACTTTGAAGACGCCGTCGCGTGTATCGCCGCAGCTCAGGGGAGCGACGAGGTGGCCGAGTTTCCCCGTGCGCTCGCGGTATTCTTCTCCGACAACGGGGTCGTTGCCGAAGGCGTGTCGCAAAGCGGGCAAGAAGTGACGCGAGCCGTCGCGCGCAACATGTGCGAGGGGGCCACGAGCGCCTGCCGCATGGCGGCGTTCGCGGGTGCCGAGGTCGTGCCCGTCGACGTGGGTATGGCCCGGGGCATAGAAGACGCGCGCATGGTGCGCGCGAACGTGCGGCGGGGGAGCGGCAACATCGCGCACGGCTCCGCTATGTCTCGCGATGGGGCCGTGCGCGCGATCGAGGTCGGAATCGCCGTAGCGTGCGGGCTTGTCCGCGCCGGCGTGCGCCTTCTCGCCGCGGGCGAGATGGGCATCGGCAACACGACCACCTCGGCGGCGGTGGCCGCAGTGCTCATCCGGGCGGACGCGCGGAGCCTCGTCGGGCGCGGCGCGGGGCTCTCGGACGCCTCGCTCGCGCGCAAGCGCGACGTGGTCGAGCGCGCTATCGACGCGAACTCGCCCGATTCCGCCGACCCGATCGACGTGCTCTCGAAGGTGGGCGGCTTTGACATCGCGGCGATGTGCGGCTTCTACCTGGGGGCCGCGGCCTCGAAGGCGCCGGCGCTCCTTGACGGGGTCATATCCTGCACGGCGGCCCTGTGCGCGGCGCGCCTGTGCCCCAACGCCTTGGGCTACCTCGTGGGCACCCACGCATCAAGCGAACCCGCAAGCCAGGAGCTCCTTCGCGAGCTCGGCATAAAGGCACCCCTCGACGCAGGCATGCACTTGGGCGAGGGCGCGGGCGCTATGGCGTATCTGCCCCTTCTGGATTCGGCGTTGCGCGTGTACCGGGATGGGAAGACGTTCACGGCGACTGGCATGGCTGCTTACGAGCATTTCGAGGCCGGGAAATGACGGTGACGCTCGTTATCGGCGCCGCCGCGAGCGGCAAGAGCGCCTACGCCGAGTCCCTGTGCCTCGGGCACGACGGCCCTCGCGTGTACCTGGCAACGATGGAGCCCTTCGGGGAAGAGGGCGCCCGCCGCATCGCGCGCCATCGGGCGCTGCGCGAGGGCAAGGGGTTTTCCACCCTCGAGCGCACGCGTGACGTGGGCGCCGCAGTGTCCGGGCTTCCGCGCGGCTGCACGCTTCTTTTGGAGGACGTGGGCAACCTGGTTGCAAACGAGCTTTTCGCGGAAGGCGGCTTGTCCCCACGTGACCCTGACGCTGCGGCGCGCGAGGTGCTCGTAGGTATCGAACGGCTCGCTCAGGCCGCTGCGTATACGGTGGTGGTCACCGTCGACGTGTTCGCCGATGGGATACGCTACGATGAGGGGACCGAGGCATGGAGGCGCGCGCTCTCGCGCGTAAACGCGGGCGTGGCGGCGCTGGCCGACCGCGCAGTCGAAGTGGTATGCGGGATTCCCGTGTGGATGAAAGGCGAAGGACCTACAAGGTGAAGATAGCAGAGGCAATCGGCGCGGCGTTCGGAACGTTCTCGCGCATCCCCGTCCCGAAATCGACATGGACCGATTTCGGGTCAACCCATGCGCTTGCCGCGTTTCCCCTAGTGGGCCTTGCGGAAGGCTTCCTCATAACGGCGTGGGGGTACGTGGCGAACCTGCTCGGCGTGCCCGCGACCATCGTCGCGGCCGTGCTTGTGGCGCTGCCTGTGGTGGTGACGGGAGGCATCCACCTAGACGGGCTCTGCGACACCTCCGATGCGCTTGCAAGTTGGGCCCCGCGCGAGCGAAAGCTTGAGATCATGCACGACCCGCGGGCGGGCGCCTTCGGGGTCATCGGTGTTGTCGTGTACCTTATTCTGCAGTTTTCCCTGTTCACCGCGCTGCCGCTTACGGCGGGGGCGTTCCTCGCGCTTCTGTGCTCGCTCGTGTTCTCCCGCGCGCTTTCGGGGCTCGCCGTTGAATGCTGGCCTGCCGCGCGGGCGGATGGCATGGCCGCGGGGCTCTCGCCTGCGAAGAAGCGCGCGGCGATCGTCGTGCCGCTTTGCGCTTTCGCTGCGGCTTCGGCTGCAGGGATGGTCGCGTGCGCCCAGGCCGTCGGCGCCCTTATGGCGGTGGCGGGGCTTTTGGCGCTCGCGTGGTACCGCCATGTTGCCCTGTCCCGCTTCGGCGGGGTGACGGGGGATTTGGCCGGATGGTTTCTGCAATGGGCTGAGCTCGCGATGCTTGCCATGCTGGTAGCGGGGGGCATGCTCCTATGATGCTCGTGTTAGGTGGCGCGCATTCGGGGAAGAGGACCTTCGTGCGCGAAAAGCTCGGGTTCGCGGCGGACGATTTCGTCGACGCGGCGCAGTTTGCGGAGGGCGGCGTGCCCGCGGCTTTTGCCGGCCGCGTCGCGTACCGTGCTGAGGAACTCGTACGCGCGCTCGACGTTGACCGGGCGCTCGAGCGGCTGATCGGCTTCGACGCAGTGATTCTGTCCTTGGTCGGCTCGGGGGTCGTCCCCATGCGTGCGGAAGACGCCCAATGGCGCGAGCGCGCGGGGCGCCTGGGATGCGCGCTCGCTGCGCGCGCCGACGTCGTCGTGCGCATGACGTGCGGGATTCCCCAGGTCATCAAAGGAAACCTTGCCGATGCGTCTCGAGGGACGCAGGGCGCGAGCGCGCCTTTGGAAGTCGTCTTCGTGCGCCATGGTGCCACGGCGGGCACGGAAGACCATCGCTACAGCGGGGCGGGCACCGACGAGCCCCTGTCGAGCGCGGGCGAGCGCGCTTTGCGCGATCTCGCGTGCGATCGTGACGTGTTCCGTGTTATCACGAGCGGAATGGCCCGCACCGACCAGACGGCGCGCATCCTCTTCCCGTACGCGGAGCTTATGGCGTGCCCCGGTCTGCGCGAGATGGATTTCGGTGACTTCGAGGGGCGAAGCGCCGCCGAGCTTAAAGAGGATGTGCGCTACCGCGCCTGGGTAGACTCCTGGTGCGAGACGCGCTGCCCGCATGGCGAGGGCAAGAGCGATTTCACCCGCCGCGTCGTCGCGGCGTTTCGGGAGGCGTGCGAATCGGAGCGCGCCCAGGGGAGTGGGCGCGCCGTCTTCGTCGTTCACGCGGGTACCGTGAAAGCGCTGCTCTCCGAGCTAGCTGTCCCGAAAATGGGATATTTCGACGTGCATACCGAGCCGGGCGGCGCATGGGCCGCCACCTGGGATGGGCGCTGCCTTCGCGACGTTCGCCCCGCTTCGGGGGGCGATGCCCGGTGATGACGATTCTTGCCGTCGCCGCCGGGTTCGCGGCCGACCTTGCCTTCGGCGACCCGCGCTGGCTTCCCCATCCCGTCGTCGCCATGGGGCGCGCGATCACGTGGGCCGAAGGCCGCCTGCCGGGCGCATTCCCGCAAACGTCCGCGGGCACGCGCGCCGCAGGGCTTGTGCTCGCCGTGGCGCTTCCGCTTGCGTGTTGGCTTTTGACCTGGGGAATCCTGCATCTTTGCGGCATGGTTCACCCCGGCTTGCGCTTTGTGGCCGAGGCATGGGCGAGCTATCAGATTCTCGCGGCATGCGAGCTGCGCCGCCAGAGCCTGGCCGTGGCCCGCGCGTTCTCGAAGGGCGGCCTTGTCGCGGCTCGTGAAGCCGTCGGGCTCATCGTGGGACGCGACACGTCTGTTCTCGACGAGCAGGGCGTTGCGCGCGCCGCCGTGGAAACGGTGGCGGAGAACGCGAGCGACGGCGTCATCGCGCCGCTTTTCTACCTTATGATCGGGGGTGCGCCCTTGGGCATGGCGTACAAGGCGGTGAACACGCTCGACAGCATGGTGGGCTACAAAAACGAGCGCTACATCGACTTCGGCTGCGCCTCGGCGCGCCTCGACGATGCGGTGAACTGGATTCCCTCGCGCTTATCGGCCCTGCTCATGATCGCCGTGTGCCCGATCGTCGGGCTCGACGCGTGCGGGGCGGCGCGCATCTGGCGCCGCGACAGGCGTCGCCATGCGAGTCCCAACTCGGCGCAGACCGAGTCAGCGTGTGCGGGCGCGCTCGGGCTGCGCCTGGCAGGACCCGCGGTGTATTTCGGCAAGCTCGTTGAGAAACCGACGATAGGCGACGCATCCCGCGAAATCGAGTGGGGCGACATCGCCCGGGCGACAAGGCTCATGCTCGCCGCGTCCGTATGCGCGCTCGTCGTCTTCGGCGCCGCGCGCGCGGCGGTCGTGCTCGCCGTGGGGGCGATGTCATGAGGGAAGACCACGCTGCGTCCCGGGCTGCCGGGGGAATCCTGCGCGCCCGTACGCATGGGGGCAGTGCGCAATCGCTTGGCATCGCTTGCGAAGGGGGCGCCTCCGACTTCATCGATTTCTCGGTGAACGTGAATCCGGCAGGCCCCTCGCCGCGCGCTGTCGCCGCAGCCTGCAAGGCGCTTTCTCGAATCGACGCCTACCCCGATAGGGAAAGCCTCGCCCTTGTTCGCGCCCTATCGCGCGCCCAGGGCATTCCCGAAGATACTATCGTCTGCGGCGCGGGCGCGTCCGACATCATCTGGCGGCTCGCTGCGGCGGTGCGCCCGAAACGCATCGTCGTGTGCGCGCCGACGTTCTCTGAATATGCGGAGGCGGCATCGTACTACGGCGCATGCGTGCAGGAGTTCCCGCTCTCCGAAGCGGACGACTTCGACGTGCCCGCCTCCTTCGCCCGCGCGATCGAGGGGCCGGGAGACGTGGCGTACCTCTGCAATCCGAACAACCCGACGGGGCGCCTCGTCGACCCCCGCGTGATCGATGCCGCGGCTTGCCGCTGCGAGCAGGTGGGCGCGCTGCTCGTCGTGGACGAGTGCTTCCTCGGATTTGCGCCCGACGCCCGCGATAGGAGCGTGGCCGCACGCGCCGCGTGTTCGCGCCATGTGGCCGTGCTCTCTGCGTTCACCAAGCTCTACGGAATGGCGGGGTTACGGCTGGGATATCTGATCAGCGGAAACGCCCAACTCATCGATGGAATTCGCCGGGCGGGGCAGGCGTGGCCCGTCTCCTCGGTCGCCGAGGCCGCGGGCATCGCCGCCCTGGAAGACGTCGAATACGTCTCGCGCACGCGCGATGTATTGGCGGGCGAGCGAGCGTGGCTTTCCCACGAGCTCTCCTCGCTCGGGCTTTCCGTCGTGCCGTCGGATGCGAACTTCCTTTTAGTCCGCACGCCGACGAAAGACATTCCCGAACGCCTGTATAAACAGGGGGTTTTGGTCCGCACGTGCGACTCGTTTTCGGTGCTGTCCCGTTTCTGGTGCCGCGTCGCGGTGCGCACGCGCAAGGAGAACGCCCGGCTTGCGATGGCGTTCAGCCGCGCGCTATGGGCGGAAGGTACATCAGGCGAAGGCGAACCCGACGAACGGGGCGGCGCTTCTTGCAGCGGTGCTATGGCGGGCGCGGATGGCCGAGGCTCGGCGAAGGAGGTCGATACCCGTGGGTAGGGCGAAGCCCATCATGATCCAGGGCACCATGTCGAACGCGGGGAAGAGCCTGCTTGCGGCGGGGCTGTGCCGCGTTCTTTCGCAGGACGGCCTGCGCGTGGCTCCCTTCAAGAGCCAGAACATGGCGCTCAACAGCGGTGTCACGGCCGACGGGCTCGAGATGGGGCGCGCCCAGATCATGCAGGCCGAGGCGTGCGGCATCGCGCCCGACGTGCGCATGAACCCCATTCTGCTCAAGCCCGAAAGCGGCCACCGAAGCCAGCTCATCGTGGCCGGCAAGGAGCAGGGAGCCTTCGCTGCGAGGGACTACTTCGCGCGAAAGAAGGCGCTCATGCCGCAGATTTTGGAGGCGTTCGATTCGCTCGCGGAGGAAAACGACGTCATCGTCATCGAGGGCGCCGGCAGCCCCGCCGAAATCAACCTTGCCGAAAACGACATCGTCAACATGGGGCTCGCGCGCGCCGTGTCCTCCCCCGTGCTGCTCGCGGGCGACATCGACCCAGGCGGGGTGTTTGCCCAGCTTTACGGCACGGTCGCGCTCCTTGCGCCCGAGGACCGCGCGCTTTTGCGGGGGCTTGTAGTAAATAAGTTCCGCGGTGATGTGGAAATCCTGCGCCCGGGTTTGGCCCCACTTGAGAAGATGTGCGGGGCCCCCGTCGTGGGGGTCGTGCCGTATCTTACGCTCGACCTGGACGACGAGGACTCGCTCGCGCCGCGCCTATCTGCCCGCGAGGCGCGCGGCGTCATCGACGTCGCCGTCGTGCGCCTTCCGCATCTGTCGAACTTTACCGACTTCGACCCGCTTTCGCGCGTGCCCGGCGTGGGCGTGCGCTATGTTTCCTCGACGACCGATCTGGGCCGACCCGACCTGGTGGTGCTCCCCGGCTCGAAGACCACGCTCGACGACGCGCGCTGGCTTGCGGCTAGCGGCATCGGAGCCTGTGTACGCGCGCTTTCGGGCGCGGGCACGCCGGTGCTCGGCATATGCGGAGGCTACCAGCTTTTGGGAGACGAGCTTTCCGACCCGCACGGCAGGGAAGGCGCTGGCACCGCGCGCGGGCTCGGGCTCATTCCTGCAAGTACGGTGTTCAAGGAGGAAAAGCGCCTCGCCCAATCGGAGCTGCGCATCACGGGCGCCCAAGGCGCGTTCTCGGTGTGGAACGGCATGATGGCGCGCGGGTACGAGATTCACGACGGCGAAACGACCGTCTCCTGCGCCCCTGCGGGCACGATTGGCGGCAAACCAGAAGGCGCGGCCTGCGGAAACGTGTTCGGAACCTATCTCCACGGCCTGTTCGACGAACCGGGGGTGGCACTCGCCCTCGCGCGCTCGCTCGCGCGCATGCGCGGCCTGCCCGAGAGCGTCGTGGGTGCTGAGGGCGCGGTGTCCGCGGCCGATCATCGTGCGCGCGAGTTCGACCGCCTGGCCGACGTCGTGCGCGGGGCGCTCGACATGGAGTATGTCTACCGCATCATTGAGGAGGGCGTATGATCCACGTGTATCATGGCGACGGCAAAGGCAAGACCACGGCGGCGATGGGCCTCGCCCTTCGCATGCTCGCCGCAGGCCGCCGCGTCGTCGTCGTGCAGTTCCTGAAAGACGGCGAAAGCGGGGAGGTGCGCCTGCTCGCCGAGCATTTCGGCGTGCCGGTGTTCGCGGGGAAGGCGTCGGACAAGTTTACCTGGTCCATGACGTCGGAAGAACTTGCCGCGACGCGCGAGCTGCACGATGGGAACCTCGCTTCCGCGCTCGCCGAGCTCGAGGGCGCGCAGGAGGGGCTGCTCGTGCTCGACGAGGCGCTCGACGCGCTTTCGAAGGGGCTTGTCGACGAGGCGCTCGTGGACCGCGCGCTCGATATGTCCGCGCGCGGCGTCGAAGTAGCGCTCACCGGGCGCGCGCCTTCCCGCAAGATCGTGGAGAAGGCCGACTACATAACCGAGATGCGGTGCGAGAAACACCCCTACGAGCAGGGGATATGTGCAAGGGAAGGAGTGGAGTACTAGATGGATTCCAAGGAGATGGCGCCCGGCGACATCGAGCGGCGCAGCTTTGAGATCATCACCGAAGAGCTCGGCGGCCGCACGTTCCCGCCGCTCGAAGAGCCCGTCGTGAAGCGCGTCATCCACACCACTGCTGACTTCTCGTACGCCGATTCCCTCGTGTTCACCCATGACGCCGCGCACTGTGCGCTCGACGCGCTGCGCGCAGGGGCCACGGTGCTCACCGACACGAACATGGCGCTCGCAGGCATAAGCAAGCCCGCGCTCGCGAAGATCGGCTGCCAGGCCGTGTGCTACATGGCCGACCCGGATGTCGCCGCAACGGCGCGCGCCGCGGGCACGACTCGCGCCGTTGCGAGCATGGACAAAGCTTGCGGCATCGAGGGTCCGCTCATCGTGGCCGTCGGTAACGCTCCCACAGCACTTCTGCGCCTCGCCGAGCTCATGGACGCGGGGAAGATCGCGCCCGCGCTCGTCGTTGGGGTGCCGGTCGGGTTTGTGAATGTGGTCGAGGCGAAAGAGGAGCTACTCGCGCGACGCGTGCCGGCCATCGTCGCGAGGGGTCGCAAGGGCGGCTCGACCGTGGCGGCCGCCATTATGAACGCGCTGCTCTACGAGATCACGCGCCCAGGCGGCCTGAAGTGACGGCGCCCGCATCCGCGCCGGCGCTGCGTATCTTCGCCGGCACCACCGAGGGCCGCCTTCTGTGCGAATGGGCGAGCGGGGTGGGCATCCCCGCCCGTGCCTACGCGGCAACCGAGTACGGAGGCGAGCTTTTGGGCGAGCTCCCGGGCATCGAGGTGCATGCGGGCAGGCTCGAAGAGGCCGACATGGAGCGCGAACTTTCCGGCGCGCGCATCGTCGTCGACGCCACGCATCCCTTCGCTACGCTCGCAAGCGGCAACATCCGGGCCGCTTCGCTCGCCGTGGGTGCACGATGCTTGCGCCTTGCGCGCCCGGTCGAGGCGCTGCCCAAAGGCGTCGTCTCGGTCACGTCGATCGCCTGCGCGGCGCGCTTTCTCTCCGAGAACCCGGGTCGCGCGCTTCTCACGACGGGGAGCAAGGAGCTTGCTCCCTACACGAGCGTCGTCGATTACGCGGAGCGCTTCTTCGTGCGTGTGCTCCCGCTGCCCGGTGCTATAACGAAGTGCATCGACGCGGGGTTTTCGCCATCGCACATCATCGGCATGCAGGGGCCCTTCACCCGCGAGCTCAACGAGGCGATGCTTCGGCAGGTGGGCGCCCAGTGGCTTGTGACCAAGGACTCGGGAACCGTAGGCGGCACGGCCGAGAAGATCGCCTCTGCGCGCGACGTGGGAGCGCGCTGTATCGTGGTCGCCCGTCCCGCCGAGGGAGGCGGGGCCCTTTCGCTTAGGGAAGTGGAGGACGCGCTCTTACGGGAGTTCGCGCGCTAGGCGCTCGCCGCGCCTGTGCGCCCTCCCGCCAGCGAGGAGAAGCGCCTCGAGCAAGCTCGAACCGTACAAGACCGTCATCCGCCAATAGCTCGAGGACGAAGCCCGGAACTGGCGCAAGCAGCCCTTCAATAAGTTGCGGTGAAATAGTGTCTGTTTTTGCTGCTAGATAGCATATTCAGTCCCTAATTCACCGCAACTTGTTGGTGGTGACTTACTGGTAGCGTAGGCACTCCACCGGGTTGAGCTTTGCCGCGCGTCGAGCGGGGTAGAAGCCAAAGATTACGCCGATGCCGACGGAGACGGCGAAGGCCAGCAGCACCGTGGCGATTGAAAAACTCGGTGTGATTTGCCCGCTGGCACCGAGCTCGCCAAGAATCCCGGATCCGGAGGCAAACATCGCAAGAGCCCAGGCCAGCAGATAGCCAATCAGGACACCCAACAGTCCGCCGGTGACGCACAGCGCCGAGGACTCGGCCAAAAACTGGGCGGTAATATCGCGACGACTGGAGCCCAGAGCGCGGCGGATGCCGATCTCGCGGATGCGCTCAGTCACGTTGGTGAGCATCATGTTCATAATGCCGATACCGCCGACAAGCAGCGAGATGCTGGCGACAGCACCCATGATGAGCGAGAACGCGCCCATAAAGGAGTTGAGTGCATCGATGGCGCTTTTCATGGATGTCGCCGATACGCTGTCGTACTCATCATCCTCCGCGATGCCCTTCATCGCGCGCACCTTGGACTCGATGGTCTTGCAAAGCTCATCCATATCCGTGCCCTCGGCGGCAAGTGCCGTCACACTGGGGAATGAAGGATTCTCGTCGCCAAACAGCCCGGAGATGGTTTCGCGTGGCATATACAGCGTGAGCGAGCCCATGGAGTCGCCGCCGCCATCAATCACGCCTATAATCTGCACCTCGCCGTTGGACACCTTGATGGTTTTCCCCAGCGCATCCTGTTCGTTGCCGTAAAGCTGATCAGCGCCGTTGCGGCTGATGAGCGCCATGCGCGAGCCTGATTGGGACTCGGCCTGGGAATAGGTGCGCCCCGCAACGAGCTTGCTGGCCCCCACGGCGTCGAGCATGTCGCTATCGACACCTTGTGCCATGACGGTATAGCTTTTATCGCCGGTCTTATACTCGGTATACCCGCTGTCGACAATGCCGATCTGCTCTATCTGCGGCACCAGTTTTTGAAGCTTCTCGATGTCCGACTCGGTGAGTTCTTGCGACGAATAGATCTGAACCATACGAGCTGCGTTGAGGCCCAGGCTGTTGACCAAGCTGTTTTGGATGCCGCCGATGAGCGAAGTCATGGCGATAACCGAGGCGATGCCGATGACAATGCCCAGGATGGTGAGCAGGCTGCGCCCCTTGTTGGCCTCGAGCGAGTGTAGGGCTTCCTGGATGAGATCGTGGGCGCTCATGCCACCACTCCTTTCGACGGATTGGCGGAGGTGGAAATCATGGGCAGGCTATCTACGGCGCTGCGTAGGGTCCGCGGTGCATGTGGAATATACGCGCCGTCGTGAATGCGACCGTCGCGGATGGTCACGGCACGGTCGGCCTCGGCGGCGATGCCGGGGTCGTGTGTGATAAGCACGATGGTTTTGCCGCGCTTCTGGAGCTTATGGAAGGTCTCCATCACAAGCGCTCCGGTGGCGGAGTCTAGGTTTCCCGTTGGCTCATCGGCCAGGATGATGGGCGGGTCATTGACGAGGGCGCGCGCGATGGCGACACGCTGCATCTGGCCGCCCGAGAGCTCGGATATGCGGTGGTCCCAGTGGTCGACGGGCAGCGTGACGGCCTGCAGCGCGTGCACGGCGCGCATTTCGCGCTGGCTACGGGACACATTGGTGTAGGCCAGCGGCAGCATGACGTTTTCGATAACCGACAGGCGCGGCAGCAGGTTGAAGCTCTGAAAGACAAAGCCAATGCTCAGGGCGCGAACTTCGGTGAGCTCGTCATCATCGAGCTCGGCCACGTTGAGCCCTTGCAGGTAGTAGTCGCCCGCCGTCGGCTTATCCAGGCAGCCTAGGATGTTCATGAGCGTTGATTTGCCCGAGCCCGAAGGGCCGGTAATGGCGACGAACTCGCCGGTATCTACCGCCAGGCTCACGTTATGCAGGATGTGGGCGCAACCTGCCTCGCTCTCAAAGATGCGGTGCACGTTGCGGATGTCGATAACGGGACGCATTACATGCCCTCGTCGGCAGACATACTGCCCGAATCCGCGCCGTAGCCGCCGTCAGCCGTTGCGTCCCCTCCGGTGTCCATGACGAGGGTGTCGTCATCGCGCAGCTTGGTAACCGGCACGTTGGGGTTGATCTCGTTGCCCTGGTCGTCGCGCTTGACCTGTGTCTTACCGACTACGGTTTCGTTGTCGTTTTGCGTCACGACGGTCACCTTCACGCGACGGGTTTGCTTGCCCTCGTCATCAGTCGCCACGTTGACGTAATAGTGTTCGCCGTCTTCGGTCATGAGCGCCATCGTCGGCACCATCACCACGTCGTCGAGCTGCTCGGTCACCACCGATACCTCGGCCGTCATGCCCGGCTTCAGGCGCGCGTCGGGCGCCTCAATGAGAATGTCGACGTTAAAGGTTACGCTGCCGCCGCCACCGTTGACGGCGTCGGAGTTTGCCACCGACGCGATAGCCGTGACGGTGCCCTGGCTCACGATATCGGGAAACGCGGGATACGTGACGTTGGCGCTCTGCCCAACGGCGATCTTGGCGATGTCCTTTTCGCCCACCTGCACGGTCACCTTCATCTTGGACAGGTCGGCGATCTGCATGCACTGCTTGCCGCCGCTCGTATCGCTTTCGCCCATGATCATGCCGCCTGTAGCCGTGGCGCCCACCTTGGCGTTGAGCTCCACGATGCTACCCGAGCTCGGGGCCGTGACCGTGCGACTGGAGGCCTTGGCGTTCGCCTGGTCGAGGTTTGCCTGGGCTGATGCGAGGCTGCGCTGCGCGGCCGATACGGCGTTCGTGTCCGCTGATGCGGCGGAGACGCCAGCCGCTGCGGAAGCTCCCTCGACGTCCGTCGTTGGGGTGGCCTGCGCGGCAGCTGCGGCTTTCTGCGCGTTGGCGAGGTCTTCTTGAGCGGCAGCAACTGCACGCTGCGCCTCGGCAACGTTGCGATCGAGCTCGTCGTTTTTAATGGTCATAAGCACGTCGCCCTCGTTGACGGATTGGCCCGCCTGCACGTTGATCGAATCGACCGTACCGTCGACAGAAGGGGAGACCACTGAGGACGAAATGGGTTTGAGCTGGCCTTTCGCCTCGACCGTTGTGGTAAACGTGCCCTCGGTCACCATGTCGGTCACAGGCCCGCTAGCGCTCTGAGGCTGCGCATTGATAACCAGGGTTGCGACAATGGCAATGAGCGCGATGGCACCTACGACGCCGGCGGCAATACCGCGTCGAATCAGCTTTTTGCGTCGACGTTCGGCACGTTTTGCCTTGAGCTTGGCATATGCCTCTTCATCGGAAATCTCGGTCGCATCGTTCCCGCGTCCGCTCTGCTTATCGGCATGTACGTTTGTGATCAGAGGAATCGTTTCGGTGGCACCTTCGGGCGTGTGCTCGGTATCATCTGGGCCCGGGGTGATCGTGGGGACATTCGGCATAGCGTCTCCTTTATAGAAAGAACCTCGATAATTATATGCGCCCACCGGTTGGGGCAGGCGCATAGGACGGTTTCTTTCGGAACTGTTAGATTGGTCGAAGCGGTTCCACGTTGTAGGAATGCACGCGTTGCACTACGAGTGCACAACCACGCACAGGCCGACTTTGATGCAGTCGTGAAGTGCCTTGGCGTCTGCCAGGCGCAGGTTGATGCAACCGTGGCTGCCGCACCACTTGTACGACTCGGCATTATCGAAGCTCTTGTCGTTTTGCCAGGTGGCATCGTGGAAGCCGATCATGTTGCCCTCAAAAGGCATCCAGTAGCTCACCGGGCTCTCGTATTTGGGCTTACCGGTCTCGGGGTCCTTGGCTCCGATCAGGGTGCTGCCGCCGTCGTTGCTGTTGATCTGCCACACGCCCTCGGGGGTGGCGTCTTCGCCCGGTTTGCCGGAAATAAAGTTGGCCTCCCACACGATATTGCCGCTCTCGTCGTAGTAGCGCGCGTGCTGCTCGGACAGGTCGACGTCGATATACGCCTTCCAGTCGGGCTCTCCCTTTGCGGTAAAGGTGTCGGCCTTCTGGGAGTACTTGATTTCGATTTCGCCGGTCTGCTTGTTGTTAATGGCGTCCTCGACCTGCTTGGCGAGCGAGCTGCTGTCGATGGACCAACCAAAGTCACCGCCTTCGACGGCGCACTGCTTGCCATCGGCGCGCGTCCACCAGCGAGTGGAGCCCACGGTATTAAAGCCGTTGGCGAGCTCGGCTGCCCAGCTGCTGATCTGCGACGTATCGAGCGTGGGGTTGGCCGGATCGGCAAAGCTGATCCACTGCAATACGGAGCTGCCATCAACTTTGCCGGCATCCTCGCCGTTGAGCTTGAGGGTCACGTTGACGCCCAGGAAGTTGTTGGCGGCATCGCATGCGGCCTGAATCTGATCATCGGTCAGCGTTCCATTGAGCGGTTCATAGGCATCGTTGCCGAGCTTGGAAAGATCTACGGTCTCGGCCAGCGAGGCAAGCTCGAGCTCGGCATACTTAATGACATGCTCGCGGTTGAGTTTTTCGTTGGAGCGCGCCTTCTCGACGGTAAACTTGCCCGCTTGCTCGTCATAGGAGCTATTGGCCTCGAACGTGCCCGATCGCCCCTCGTTAAACTCGTCGATGGCGGCGCCCAGATCCTTCTCAAACTTCTTTTGGTCAAAGGTGTCGGAGAGCATGGACAGGTCGACGTCTTGATCAAGATCGACTTCGTTGGAGGTAGCGGTTGTTTTGGTCTTGCCGCTTAAGGATTCCACAAGGCGGACCGGCCAAATAAAGGTTTCGTTGTGGTTGATGATTTCTTTTGCAGCAGCTTCACCGTCGACGATGGGTTCATCGGACTCGGGCTGATAGGTCCAGCTAAAGTCATCTCCTGTCACGGCGAGCTTATAGTGCTTCCATGCCGAGTTGACCTTGGTGGCGGCAGACGAAGCGTTGGAGAACGAGACGTCGACGCCGGCGATGGTAGTGTTGGGGTAGGCTACCTTCGAAAACGCTACGACGCCTACGATATAGACAATGACGATAAGACCCAGGACGACAAAGAGCGTCGTCTTCTTGCCCGACTTATTGTTGCCGGCGGACTTGCGCGCGGGGCCGCGATCGCCTCGAGCATGCGTGGGGGGCTGCGTGGGCGCATTGCCGTTTGCCTGGCGCTGCTGACGTTGTTGACGCTGCTGTCGCTGTTGGTTCGGGCGTTGGGAAGCGTTTGCTGCACTACGCTGCTGACCGTGGCTCGGCGCGATAGGACGCGGCGACTGAACGCCGCCGGTGTGCCTGCTCGGCTGTTGCGGATCGGGAATCAGTTGAGTTCGATCGTTTTGCGACATCGTATGCTTATCCTTCGATTATCGCCTTGCGGTTCATCGTGTTTTTACTGGGCTTGCATTATAGCGATTGCCCTGCTGTTTGTGGTACGGAAACGGTGGCATTCAAAAGAGGTGGGACATTTGTCCCACCTTTGAGTCGTTCTTTGCCGCTATCCGCACACACCGCATTTTGCACAGGCCGAAAGTGCGGCCGGAGCCTGCGCGATGCCGCCCTTTGCCGTCTCGCGCAGCGTGGCCGGCAACGCGTGACCCACCGAGAGCATGACATGTGCCATCTGGTCAAACGGCACCAAGCTCTTAATGCCTGCGAGGGCGAGTTGTGCCGAGCTGAAGGCTGCTGCCACGCCGATGGCGTTGCGGTTTTGGCAGGGCACCTCCACGAGGCCACCGACGGGGTCACAAACGAGGCCCAGCAGGTTACTCAGCGCGATGGAACTGGCGTCAAGCGCCTGCTCGGGCGTGCCGCCGAGCATCTGCACCAGCGCGGCGGCTGCCATGGCGGCGGCGCTTCCCACCTCGGCTTGGCAGCCGCCCTCGGCGCCGGCAACGCAGGCGCTTGTGGTGAGGTTGAGGCCGATGGCGGCTGCGCAGTAGAGCGCGTCCATGACTTGCTCGTCGTCGAGCTGCAGGCGATCGGCAAGCGCCAGCACGCAGCCGGGCACAACACCCGCGGATCCTGCCGTCGGAGCTGCGACGATCACGCCCATGGTGGCGGAGCGCTCGAGCACGGCCATGGCGCGGGCCACGGCATCGGTCTGGACGGGGCCCATCAGGCTTGCACTCAAATCGTTGCGGCTGGTGGCATCGACGAGTTTGGCCTCGCCGCCGATAAGCCCGCCGAGCGAACGCTGCGGATTGGCAATGGGGGCCGTGGTCTCCTCGCGCATGACGTCGAGCACGCGGCGCATGGCGGCGACGGCGTGGGCCTCGCCGGTCAGACGCGCCTCGCGGACGGCCATGACGGCGCCGATGCTGAGCCCCAGTTCCTCGCACGCATCAAGCAGCTGCTCGCCGTCGTCGAAGATCTCCTTGGCCGAGACGCCGGGGGAGAGCGACGAGGCAGAACCGGGGAGCTCGATAAACGTTGCGTAATCGACATTGTCGAGCTTGCGCAGCATGGGGATAACGGTGTCGTCGGACGCGCCGTCGGTCTCAAAGACGGAGTAGGCCTGGCCGCCCACTTCGGTGCGGTAGGTGCGGCAGAAGGCGATGTTCACGTGTGCGTAGGCGAGCAGGTTGGTGAGCGCGGCGAGTACGCCGGGGACGTCCTTGTGCGCCACGAAGAGCGTGGAATACATGCCCGAGATGTCGACGCCGACACCGTTAATGCGGCTGATGCGCATCTTGCCGCCGCCCAGGCTCTCGCCGCGGACCTGTGCCGTGGCGCCCGTGTCGTCGACCATGTCGATGTCGACGGTGTTGGGGTGGATGGAGGCGTCGTCGCCCTTGATGTCAAAGTGATATTCGAGGCCCTGCTCGTGCGCGAGGTCGAAGGCCTGCTTGATGTTCTCGTCATCGGTGTCGAGGCCCAGGATGCCCGCGACGAGCGCACGATCGGTGCCGTGGCCGCGGTAGGTGTGGGCGAAGGAGTTCCACAGGCCAAAGGTGACTTTGGTGATGCGGCCTTCCAGCAGGCTGGCGGCAACTTGGGCGCAGCGCAGGGCGCCGGCGGTGTGCGATGAGCTGGGGCCGACCATGACGGGGCCCAAGATCTCGAATGCCGAGGTCGTAGCTAGTGTTTGCGGCTTGCCTGCCATGGCTGCTCCTTATCTATCCTGTCGTCCCGAGGGGCGGGGCATACTCTGTCCCGCCGTTCCGAGGGCTTTGGTATTTGGTCGCTTGCTCGGACAGTCCTGGCTCGCACGGAGAGCACATTAAGTGCTCTCCGGCTCGTGCGGAACTCGCGATCGACCAAATACCAAAGCCCTCGGAACTAAGGATACATGGTAGAGGCGCGTGTGCTGCAAAATTCATTAGCTGGTGACGCAGCGTAGGCTCATATCGAAGCATCTTCACCACCGTTTAAATAAAAAAGAAGTACCGGTTGGGGCCGGTACTTCTTTTGGTGCGTTGTTTTTGGCTGTAGCTTTTCGAGTTAGCTTACAGGCCGCAGGCTGCTTTGAGTTCTTCGACTCGATCGGTTTTCTCCCAGGTGAAGTCGGCGTCTTCGCGGCCGAAGTGACCGTAGGCTGCCGTCTTTTCGTAGATGGGGCGACGCAGGTCTAGGTCGCGGATGATTGCACCCGGGCGCAGGTCGAAGGTCTTCTCTACGGCCTCGACGATCTTGTCCTCGGCAACATGTGCGGTACCGAAAGTGTCGACCATGATTGAGAGGGGCTTGGAAACGCCGATGGCGTAGGCAAGCTCGACTTCGCAGCGGTCGGCTAGGCCGGCGGCGACCACGTTCTTGGCGACCCAGCGCGCGGCATACGCGGCGGATCGGTCGACCTTGGTGCAGTCCTTGCCGCTAAAGGCGCCGCCGCCGTGACGGCCGTAACCGCCGTAGGTGTCGACGATGATCTTGCGGCCGGTGAGGCCCGTGTCGCCCATGGGGCCGCCCACGACAAAGCGACCGGTGGGGTTCACGTAGATGTCCGCGTTGTCCCATGGCATGTTCTCGGCGGCCATGACCGGGGTGATGACGTGCTCGATGAGGTCGGCCTTGATCTTGCCCATGTTCTCGATCTCGGCGGCGTGCTGCGTGGAGATGACGATGGTCGTGACCTCGACGGGCTTGCCTTCCTCGTAGCGCACGGTGACCTGGGTCTTGCCGTCGGGACGCAGATAGGCGAGGGTACCGTCGTGACGCACGGCGGCCAGGCGCTCGGCTAGGCGGCTCGCCAAGTAGTGCGGCATGGGCATGAGGGTCTTGGTCTCGTTGGAGGCATAACCGAACATCATGCCCTGGTCGCCGGCACCGATCAGGTCGATCGGGTCGGTGGTAGCGCCGGTCTGGGTCTCGAAGGACTCGTCAACGCCTTGGGCGATATCGGGCGACTGCTCGTGGATGAGGCTCATAACGCCGCAGGTATCGCAGTCAAAACCGAACTTTGCGCGGTTGTAGCCAATGCGGCGGATAACGCCACGGGCAATCTCCTGCACGTCGACGTAGGCCTGGGTGCGGATCTCGCCGGCGACGATGACGGTGCCGGTGGTCACGAGGGTCTCGCAGGCGCAGCGAACGTTCTCGACGTTGGCGGGCACGCCGTTGGGGGCGATGTAGCCCTGCTCCTGGAGCTCTATTTCTTTAGCGAGGATTGCGTCGAGGACGGCGTCGCTGATCTGGTCAGCGATCTTATCGGGATGACCTTCGGTCACCGACTCCGACGTAAAAACGAAGGACCCGTGTTGGGGTGGGATGGAACGAAGTTCTTCTGACATGATTGTCCTTTCAAAAACGTGTCCCGGCGACCGTTACCATTCCGCCGGGCTCTCTATGCAAGGGCACATCATAGCGCGTAATTCAAACATTCACACCCTTTCCGCACCTACTCATTGGGGACAGACTTAAATGACCAGCCTTAAACTAAGAACGTCTCCAACGACTGGTCATTTAAGTCTGTCCCCAATGACTAGGTCGGTGCCCTTTGTGCGGAGGTTGCTCTGATGCTTTATACTGGTGAGGTTAGACATCCATCCTGCAATCGAGGAGATATCCATGGCATCAGACGTTCGCGTCCGCTTTGCACCCTCACCGACGGGCAAGCTGCACATCGGCGGCGCCCGCACCGCTATCTATAACTGGGCTTTCGCCCGTGCAAACGGCGGCACGTTCATCCTGCGCATCGACGACACCGATCCTACCCGCTCTACCGACGAGAACACGCAGATCATCCTGCGCGCCATGCGTTGGCTGGGTCTTGACTGGGACGAGGGCCCCGAGGTGGGCGGCGACTTTGGCCCCTACGCCCAGACCGAGCGCCTGGACCTGTACAAGCAGGCCGCCCAGAAGCTTTGGGACGAGGGCAAGGCCTATCCCTGCTTCTGCACCAAGGAGCAGCTCGACGCCGACCGCAAGGCCGCGCAGGAGCGCAAGGACCCCTTCCAGGGCTATCAGCGCCGTTGCCGCGATCTTGATCCCGAGGAGGCACGCCGCCGCATCGAGGCCGGCGAGCCCTACGTCCTGCGCATCAAGGTGCCCGAGGACCGCGGCGACGTCGTCATCCACGACGCCGTCCACGGCGAGGTGACCTTCGACGCCAAGGAGCTCGACGACTTTGTCATCTTCCGCTCCGATGGCACGCCCACCTATAACTTCGCGACCGTCGTCGACGACGCCATGATGAAGATCACCCACGTCATCCGCGGCGACGACCATCTGTCCAACACCCCGCGCCAGGTCATGGTCTACGAGGCCCTCGGCGCGCCCGTGCCTACGTTCGCCCACATCTCCATGATCCTGGGCGCCGACGGCAAAAAACTCTCCAAGCGCCACGGCGCCACCTCGGTGGAGGAGTACCGCGACGCCGGTTATCTGTCCGACGCCTTCGTCAACTATCTGGCGCTGCTCGGCTGGTCGCTCGACGGCGAGACCACGATCATCCCGCGCGATGTCCTGGCCAGCAAGTTCTCGCTCGACCGCATCTCCAAGAACCCGGCGACCTTCGACCCCAAGAAGCTCGACTGGGTCAATGCCGAATACATCAACGGCATGTCCGATGCTCAGTTTGCCGACGAGATCATGGTTCCCGAGCTGCACGAGGCAGGTCTCATCGAGGGTAATGTCGAGTACGGCGAGGATTGGATTGATGCGCTTGCCGCTATCGTCAAGCCGCGCACCAAGATGCCGGCCGACGCCGTGACCGTCGCCGCTCCCATCTTTGCCACGGCCGAGACGCTCGAGTATGACGAGAAGTCTGTCAACAAGGGCCTGGCCAAGGAAGGCATGGGCGCCATTCTGGATGCCGCCAAGGCCGCGCTCGAGGGCGTGGACGACTGGACGGCCGCCAACATCGACGCCGCGCTTGAGCCGCTGCCCGAGCAGATGGACCTCAAGAAGCGCGTGGTGTTCCAGGCCGTGCGCGTCGCCGTCTGCGGCAACATGGTGAGCCCCCCGCTGGGCGAGACCATGGCGCTCGTCGGTCGCGACGACTGCCTGGCGCGCATCGACCGCGCCCGCACGATGGCGCTGTAGCAGCTGCGTAAACGCATGTATCCGAGCCCCGTTCACCCGAGCGGGGCTCTTGTTTCTAAAGACGTATGGGATGGGAGGTGCTGGGGCCATGGCCGAGCAACTGTCGCTGTTTGGTTCGCCGGAACCTAAAGAAGCTCCGAAGTCCGCGGCCCCTGCCGCCGCCCCGGCGCAGCCCGAGCCCGCACCCGAACCCGTCGCCGCCTACGCGAGCGTGGTCCTCGACATCCCGACCCGAGCGCTCTCCGAGCCGTTTGCCTATGGCATTCCGCAGTCACTCGCCAACGATGCCCAGATCGGCTCCACCGTCCTAGTTCATTTTGGCAATCGTGCGGCCGCTGGATACATCGTCGACATCGCGCCAGAGCTGGCCAACCTGCAAGGTAACGACGCTCTCGACCCTTCGCGCATCAAGCCTATCGAGGCCATCCTCAGCAAGCCGCTCTTTACCGCCGAGGCTGCACGCATTGCGCACTGGATGAGTCGCGCGTACGTCGCAACGCTTTCCGAGTGCCTGCGTCTGTTCTTGCCCCCGGGTGGAAGCCCGCGCGTGGTCAAGGGCGATGACGGCGTGTGGACCGTTGAGCGCCCCGCCGTCAAACCCATCCAAAACCGCTGGGTTATGCTCACACCCGAGGGTTTCGACTACACGCCGCCCAAGACCGCGGTTCGCCAACGTCAGCTCATCGAGGCGCTCCAATGCGGCCCGGTCACGACGCGCGACCTCAACCTGCTCTACAACAGCATGTCGGCGACCATTAAGGCGCTCGAAAAACGCGGCGTAGTGGTGGTGGAAGAGCGCCGCACTTGGCGTGGCTGCGGCGAGCAGACCACGCTGTCCTCGGCGAGCGGCAAGGCCCCGGTGGCACTTACCAACGGTCAACGACAGGCCCTCGCGCAGATTGAGCGCGCACGCTTGGACGCTCATGGCGACGTGGTGCTGGTCGATGGCGTTACCGGTTCCGGCAAAACCGAGGTCTACCTCTCGGCGATTGAGCGCGTGCTGGCGGTCGGACGTTCGGCCTGCGTGCTCGTGCCCGAGATCTCGCTGACGGCCCAGACCGTCGGCCGCTTCCGCTCGCGCTTTGGCGAGACGGTCGCTGTGTTCCATTCGCGCCTTTCTGCTGGCGAACGTCTGGACCAATGGGATATGGTCGCCAGTGGTGTTGCGCGCGTGGTCGTGGGCGCCCGATCGGCGCTCTTTTGCCCGCTCAGCGACTTGGGCCTTATCATCATCGACGAGGAGCACGAGACCAGCTACAAGCAGGGTTCCAGCCCGCGCTACCATGCGCGCGAAGTGGCTGCCGAGATGGCGCGCCGCTATCGCTGCCCACTCGTACTGGGCTCGGCCACGCCTTCTGCCGAAGCCCTCGACCGCTGCCGCCGCGGCACGTACAACGGCGCCACCTGGACGCGCGTCGAGATGCCCGAGCGCCCGGGGCACGCCGTGTTGCCTACGGTTCGCATTGCCGACCTGCGCCGCGAGTTCGCACACGGCAGTCGCTCCATGTTCTCAAAACCGCTGATGGAAGGCTTGGAACGTGTTGTCGAGCGCCGCGAGAAGGCCGTGCTGCTGCACAACCGACGCGGTTTTGCGCCGTTTTTGATGTGCCGCGAGTGCGGCTGCGTTCCCACCTGCAACCACTGCTCCACGGCGCTTACGTACCACGAACGCACCCATACGCTGCAGTGCCACACCTGTGGTTCGTCCTGGCGCGTGCAGCCCTATCCTGCGCCCACGAGTCGCTGCCCCAAGTGCGGCAGCCGTTACCTGGCAAAAATGGGTCTGGGCACGCAGCAGATCGAGGATGCGCTGCACCAGATGCTGCCCGACGACGTCGCCATCATTCGCATGGATGCCGATTCCACGCGTGGCAAGGACGCGCACAAAAAGCTGCTCGAGCAGTTCGATGCGGCCGATTGCGCCGTGTTGCTGGGCACCCAGATGATTGCCAAGGGCCTCGACTTTCCCGAGGTCACGCTTGTGGGCGTGGTCAATGCCGACTTTGCGCTGAAGCTCCCCGATTTTAGAGCAGGGGAGCGCGCCTACGATCTGCTGGAGCAGGTTGCGGGTCGCGCCGGTCGCGGCGATCGCCCCGGCGAGGTCATCATCCAGACCTATCTGCCCGAGGACCCGGTCATTCGCGCCGTCGCCGAGCACGACCGTTCGATCTTTACCGACTACGACCTGGACCAGCGCCGCGACGCCCTGTATCCGCCGTTCGTGCGCCTGGCCAACATCTTGGTATGGTCGGCGAACGCGGATGACGCGCGGGACTACATCGGTCACATCGCGAAGCTCCTCAAGCGTCGCTGGCATGCCGCCGCGCCCGACTTTTTGCGGGCGGGGAGTGCCGTGCCCCAGGTGCTTGGTCCGGCTTCGTGTGTAATCGAGAGAGCCAAGGACCGTTACCGCTTCCATCTGCTTGTAAAGTCGCCGGTAGGGTACCATGTCTCTGATGATATCGACGCCTGCCTCAAAGAAGTGGGCTCCGTGCGCGGCGTGAGCGTGAGCGTTGACGTCGACGCCTATGATTTGATGTAACAACCCGAAAGGATGGCCATGGAAGCCAACGGAATCGTACTGTCGCCCGACCCTCGTCTGCGCCAGGAGTGCGCCGTCATCGAGGAGATCACCCCGGCGATCGAGGCGCTTGCCGAGAAGATGAAGAAGATGATGTTCGACAACGGCGGTTGTGGCCTTGCTGCCCCGCAGATCGGTGAGCTCATCCAACTCGTCACCATCGACTGCGATTACAGCGACAAGAACGACTATGACCCGTACGTGCTGATTAACCCCGTCATTGTTGAGCAGAGCGACCATCTGGTGCCGTTTAGCGAGGGCTGCCTTTCCATCCCTGGCATTAGCTGCGAGATCGAGCGTCCCGATCACGTTGTCGTCGAGGCGTATGACCTGGATGCCAACCTGATTCGCTATGAGGCCACGGGCGACCTGTTCTGCGTGTGTCTGCAGCACGAGATCGATCATCTGCACGGCAATACCATGTTCGAGCGACTCAAGCCGATGCAGAGGCTCAAGGCCGTCAAGGAGTACCAGGACGCCCTGGCCCGCGGCGCTCGACCGGGCGAGACGGAGTAGGTCCCACCGTCCCCTTCCGCCGCAGGGCTTAGGTTTTGCTCCATGCTCAAACAGTCCTGCTCGCACGAAGAGCACATTAAGTGCTCTTCGGCTCGTGCGGAACTGCGCGTGGAGCAATAACCTAAGCCCTGCGGCGGAAGGGGGCTACGTTTTCGTGCTCCTCTTCGCCCGGGTGCCGTTGGGCCAGGGAGGGGCGTCTTCGCTGATAATTGCTTTGTTGGAAGAGCTGCTTTTATTGCGGCTCTTTCTTTGGTTTTGGGTATATTTGTTCTTGTTGAATTGTTATTGCGGATGGGCTGGGTACTTGGCTTTCCGCTGTTATTTGTAGCCGTCTCGGCTTTGGTTGAGGGGAGACGTTCTTTATGCGTATTGTGTTTATGGGTACGCCAGATTTTGCTGTGCCTTCGCTTACTTCGCTTGTTGAGGCTGGCAATGAGATTGCGCTTGTTATTACGCGTCCCGATGCTGTTCGTGGTCGTGGTAAAAAGTTGGAGCCGTCTCCTGTTAAGGCCAAGGCGCTTGAGCTGGGGTTGCCGGTCGTTGAAGCAAATCGTATGACGCCTGAGGTTGTTGGGGCGCTCAAGGCTGCGGATGCTGATATTTTCTGTGTGGCTGCCTATGGCTGCATTTTGCCCGATGAGGTGCTGCAAATGGCGCCGCTTGGTATTGTGAATGTTCATGCATCGTTGCTGCCTCGTTGGCGTGGCGCTGCTCCCATTCAGCGTGCCATTCTTGCTGGTGATGAGGTTGCTGGCGTTTCCATTATGCGCATTGGGCATGGCGTGGATACGGGCGCTTATTGCGCCCAGGCGTCTACGTCGGTTGCCGGTAAACATGCCGAGGCGCTCACGATGGAACTTGGTGAGCTTGGTGGCAAGTTGCTTGCCGATACGCTTCCCTCGCTTGCGGATGGCTCGGCTGTTTGGACTGAGCAGGATAAGTCGCTCGTCACTCATGCTGCCAAGATTTCCAAGCAGGAGATGCGTTTGGATCCGCACATGGCGGCGCTCGATTGCGTGCGTCATGTGCTCGCTTCGTCCGATACCGCGCCTGCCCGTTGTGTGATTGCCGGCAAGTCGGTTCGCGTGCTCGATGCTGCGCCGGCCGACGGGTCGCTTGGCGAGGGCGCTGTTGCCGTCAAGAGCAAGCGTGTTTACCTGGGCCTTTCCGATGGCGCGGTTGAACTGATTGAGGTTAAGCCCGATGGCAAGCGTGCCATGGCTGCTTCTGCCTGGGCTGCCGGCTTGCAGGGTGCCGACCTTGTGTGGGGTGTACTGTCATGAGCAAGTTGTCTCCCGCGCGCAAGCTTGCGCTCGATGTGTTGATGGAGGCCGATCGCCGCGGTATGTACGCACGCGACGTGTTGTCTTCTCGTGCTTCCGCCAAGGCCATTGACCAGCGCGATTCCGCGTTTGCGGCTCGCTTGGCGCTCGGTGTTGCCGCCACGCAGGGCATTTTGGATGAGTTGCTCGATCAGTTTTTGGATAAGCCCAAAAAGGTCGCGCCTCGCGTTCGCATGGCGCTTCGCATCTCGGCCTTCGAGATGCTCTACCTGCATACGCCGGGCCGCGTTGCCGTAAGTCAGGGTGTTGAGCTGGTGCGCAGCGGTGTTAAGTCTGCCGCGGGCCTGGCTAACGCTGTGCTGCACAAGGTTGCGGACAACGTTGAGGACTTTGCCACGGCATCCGACGTGGATGAGTCCGAGCGCCGCCTGGTTCGCCTGTCTCGTTTGATGGGTCTTCCTCGCTGGCTCTGCGCTCGTATTATGGCCTCGTTCGATACGCCCGAGGGCGCGCTCAACTTTGCCGGCAATCTGGCTCCTGCGCCGCTTGCTCTGCACGAGAATGCGTTTGCGACCAAACCCGACCCGTACATTTCGCAGCTTGTGGCACCCGTGTTCCCGGGTTGCCATGCTCCGGTTGATGCGCAGGTCACGGTTGCGTCGGGCGTGTTTGAGCGTGCTGCCGCGGTTGCCTCGGACCTCAACGCCCAGCTTATCGCTACTGCCGCGACACGTCCCGGTCGTTGCCTGGAGATTGGCGCCGGTCGCGGCACCAAGACCTATGTAATGATGTGCCAGGCCAAGCGTGCCGGGTATGAGCATCAGCATACCGCGCTCGATCTGCACGATCGCAAGTGTGATCAGAATCTCGCACGCCTGCATAAGGCGGGTATTACGGGTGTTCGCACGGTCTCGGGCGATGCCTGCGAGCTCGACGAGGTGCTGACGTCGTTTGACGCCATGCTCGGCAATCCCGCCCTGTTCGATACGGTGTTTATCGATGCCCCGTGTTCGGGTACCGGGACTATGCGCCGTCACCCCGAGATTCCGTGGCGCCTGACCGAAAAGGATGTGACGGTTGAACTGCCCAAACTACAGCTGACGATGCTCAAAGAAGGAGCCGCGCGCGTGGCTGCCGGCGGGGAGCTCATCTATGCCACCTGCTCGGTCTTTGATGAGGAGAACGCGCAGGTCGTGGATGCCTTCCTGACCTCTCCTGAGGGCGCTGGCTTTAGCGTGGCGCCGCTTTCCGAGGCACAGATTCTGCAACTGCCCGATTTCGCGCAGGCCAAGAAGCTTGTAGCCGTCCGCCAAAACGATCGAGGCCTCTTCCAAAGCGTCCCCGTAAACGCCGACTCCTACGACGGCCACTTCTGCGCCCGCCTGGTGCACCGCAACTAAGTTGCGGTGAAATAGGGATTGAATAGCGGCTTCCACCTGCCAAACAGTCCTTATTTCACCGCAACTCACAAGGAAACCTGTGTAGCTTAATTAACTTCCCATAGAGCAAAGAAATAGCCCCGCGATCGGTTTCGGTCGCGGGGCTGCTTGGTTTCTAGTGGCTATGTGGGCAGTTGGCGCAGCAGCCGCTTGTAGCGCTGGTGCTGGAGCCGCCGCTTCGCTGGTCGGTGTTGTAGAAACCGCTACCCTCAAATTTAATGCCGCTGGCCGAGAACGTCTTGGCCGCCGGGGCACCGCAGCTGGGGCACACGACCTCGGGAGTCTCGGACATGGGATGCTCAACCTCAAACACGTTGCCGCAGCTCGAGCACTTGTAATCGTAGCGCGCCATAATACTTCCTTTTCAGCACAAAGCGGGCAGATTACTCTGCCCGCAAAAATTCAAACGTCTGTAACTGTACCCTATATCGGGGGTTTTATCACGTTTCGCCCCAGAATCTATGAGTGTTGCGCAGGAGCTGTGCGGTTTTGTTCTCGGCGGCTGCAATGTCCGCCTCGTCAGCCTGCCAGGTCCAGTTGCCCGTGGCCACGCCCGGCACGTTCATACGTGCCTCATCGCCCAGCCCCAGCACGTCCTGCAGCGGTATCATCACCAGGGGAGCGTCGCATGCCAGTGCATCGCTCATCAGCTTGGCCGCCACCTCAACACCGCTCGGTTCATCGCCGCCCGCAAAGGAACGCGTACACCAGCCGGCCAGCGTAGACGTATCGTGCGTTGAGGTGTACAGGATCTTTCCTGGCGTGGGGTGCACGCCGCAACGGACGTCGTAATCGCTAAACTCCAGCACGTCCATGCCGGGGAAACCGCAGGTCGAAGCCATGGCGCGAACACCGGGCGTCAAATAGCCCAGGTCCTCGGCGATAAAGTTGAGCGGACCCAGCTCGTCATAGGCGGTCTGGAATAGGTCCTTGCCCGGTCCCGCCAGCCAACGACCTTCGGCGCAAGCCTTGCCTGCGGGGATACTGAAGTAGCTGTGGAAGCCCAGGAAGTGATCCAGGCGTACGCGATCATAGAGCGAAAACACACGACGCAGGCGATCCATCCACCAGCTATAGCCGTTCTGCTTCATGTGGTCCCAACGGAACGTCGGGTTGCCCCACACCTGGCCCTCGGGTGCAAAGTTGTCGGGCGGCGCACCGGAAATCTCAATCGCCTTGCCGGTATCGGACAGCCAGAAGTTCTCGGGTTCGCTCCACGCGTCTGCCGAATCGTCGGACACGTACATAGGAATATCGCCGATGACCTCGATGCCCTTCTTGTGCGCATAGTTCATGAGCTCGCACCAAGCTAGGTCAAAGCGGTACTGCATGTACGCCTGAAGCTCGGCCTCGTCGTGGAAGCGCTTATCGTCGATCAGATGCTCGTTGTAGCGCGCGACATCTGCCGGCCAATCATGGCGCGTCTCGCCCTCAAAGTACTTCTTAACGGCCATGTAGACGCAGTATTTCTCGAGCCAATCGGCATTGCGATGTTTAAACGCGGTGTACAGTGGGTCGGCATCCTCGCCGCCGCGGGCCTTCCAGGTTTCAAAGTCGGCTGCCAGCTCCTCGTGGCTCTCGGGTAGCAGGTCGATATTGCCTGCAAAGGCCGAAGGACCGGCGTAAGGGGAGCGGAAGAAGTCCGTGGGGTTGACGGGGAGAACCTGCCAGTAGCGCATGCCCATGGCGGCCAGATGGTCGATAAAGCGACGCGTGGGCGCGCCGATCGTACCGGGCTTGCCGTCGTCGGTCGGCACCGATGTGATATGGCACACAACACCCGCACCGTGATCGAGCGGTTCCTGCAGGCGCTGCTCAGCGTGGTGATAGATGATCGACGAACCCAGTGGGTACAGGTCGAGCGTGACCGTACCGTTGTGGATCTCGCACTCGTGACCGCTAATCACATCGCTCGCGCATTCGCCGAGCGCCGGAATCGTCACGCGGTGTGAATTGCGCAGGCTGCGGTTGATGATGACGGTCGCGGACTCGCCGTCTTTACCGGTACGGTTGTAGGCCAGCACCTCATCATTGAGCGCAAAGGCCTTAATTTCACCGTCGATCATAAACGGCAGCGCGCGACGCACAGCAGATGCGTTCTTGACGATCGCAAACGTATCGAAGTCGTGCAGGTTTTCCTTGGTCGGCATGGTGCGGCGATTGCCCGGATCGGTGAGACCCTCCAAGCCGTACTCGTCACCGTAATAGATTGAAGGAACGCCCGGGAACGTCATCTGCATGAGCGTCGCGAGCCAAAAACGGCTCTTGGCCAGGCCCATCGCGTTCTCGTCCAGACGCCATTTGCTGCGCTCGCACTCGGGCAGCTGCGACTCGTCAGGGCCACCGCCGAGCACCGAGATAATGCGCGGGCGGTCGTGGCTCGACAGCAGATTGAGCGCGCAGGATAATGCCTCGTGCGGGTAGTTCTCGCGCAGGGTCTCGATATCCTCGGCAGCTTGGTAGGCGTTTTTGTAGCCCATCAAAAAGCCGATGACCATGTCGCGGAAGGGGTAATCCATAGCAGAGTCCAGCTCGGAGCCCTGCAGGTAGCGACGCAGATGGCCGTAACTGATCTTGTTGGAGGCATCTTCCCAGACCTCGCCGAGCAGCAGCGCGTCGGGCTTCTCGGCGAGCACGGCCTTTTTGATCTCGGTCAGGAAGTCATCGGAAAGCTCGTCGGCCACATCCAGGCGCCAGCCGTGAGCGCCGGCGCGCAGCCATTTACGAATGACGCCGTCCTTGCCCAGGAGCCGCTCGCGCACCAGTTCGGAGCTCTCATTGATGGCGGGCATATTGCCCACGCCCCACCAACAGTCGTACGAGCCGTCCTCGTGAAAATAAAACGCATCGCGCCAAGGCGAATCCTCGCTCTGCCACGCGCCCACGCCGGGGTAGTTGCCGTAGCGGTTGAAGTAGATCGAATCGTCGCCCGTGTGGTTGAAGACGCCGTCCAGGATGATGGAAATTCCGAGCTTCTCGGCTGCCTGACACAGCTCGGTAAAGTCCTGCTCGGTGCCCAGAATCGGGTCGATCTTGGTGTAGTCGGCCGTGTCGTAGCGGTGGTTGCTCGCGGCCTCAAAAATGGGGTTGAGGTAGATGGCCGTAAAGCCCAGCTCGGCGATGCGGGGCAGGTCTTCCTGGATGCCCTTGAGCGAGCCGCCGTAGAAGTCCCAGGTCTTGATGGAACCGCCCTCGGCGCGCTCGTACACAGGCGGCTCGTTCCAGTCCTCGACCATGCGGCGCTGAATGCCCTTACGCGGTTTTTCGACCTCGGCCAGCGTGCGCTCGCGCCAGTGCTCGTCGCGGGCATAGCGATCGGGGAAGATCTGGTAGACCATACCGCGCTCGTACCAGGTAGGACGGTTCTCACGGTGTTTGTAGACGGTGACCTGGAATGACGGCACCTCAGCGTAGTCGTAGGTTACTCCCTCGCCGCCGGTGCGGCCCTGCGGTGCGCCCAGACGAACCTCGGGCTGGCCCTCGATATTGCATATAAAGCTGTACCAGATAAGACAGGGTTCGGTGCACTCAAGCTCTACAGTAAATATGCCGTCGCCCTCATGTGTCATGGGATACCGAGACTCACCGATTTCATCGACCCAGGTGCGCAGCGTAAGCGTTGCCTGGTTGGGGTCGGCATCCTCCAGAATCACAGAGAGCGAAAGGGTAGTTCCTGTGGTCACAGCGCCAAACGGAGTGCGAAACTGCGGCAGACGGCTGTTGTGTATCAATCTCATAGTACGGTCCAGTTCAATAGAATCATGGCCTGCTGGCCATGGGCTTTACGCACAGGATGTAAGTATATCTGTTGTACACAGGCTGTATAAACAACATCCGTTTACCATCGGCGAACGGTTGTCCTAGAAAATCGTTTTACCAACTACCTACAGAGAAGGGGCGCCCGGTTGGAGCGCCCCTTACTTAGGGTTTGATGAGGTTTTGGATCGTCTGTGGACTAGCGGCGCTTGCGGGTGGCCGTTGCCTTGCGGACGGACGTCTTCTTGGACGGGGCCTTTTTCTCTGCCGGAGCGGCGGGGGAGACCGGAGTCTCCTTGGCGGGCTCGGGCTTGGCCGTAGCCTTCGGTGCGGCCTTGACCTCAGCGGCCTTCGGCGCCGGCTTGGTCTTTACCTCGGCCTTGGGCTCCTCTTTGGCAGCAGCGGGCTTAGTCTCTGCCTTGGGAGTCGTGGTCTTTGCCGTGGTCTTCTTGGCCGTCGTCGTGCGCTTTCGCGCGGTGGTCTTGGCGGCGGGTTTGGCCTCGACGGTTGCCTCCACCTTGGACTCGGCAGGCGTCTCCTCGACCTTGGCGGCCGGCTTTGCGGCAGCCTTGGTCGTGGCGGCCTTCGTGATCGTCGACTTCGTTGCCGTGGTCTTCTTGGCTGCCGTTGCCTTCTTGGCGGTCGCGGTCGTCTTCTTTGCAGCAGTCTTGGCCGGAGCCTTGGTGGCCGGCTTGGCCTTAGCGACCTCGGCCTTTACCTCGGGAGCAGCCTCGGCTTCGGCGGCCTTCTTGGCAGCGGCGGTGGTGCGCTTGCGCGTGGTCGTTACCTTGGCAGCAGTCGTCTTTGCTGCGGCGGTCTTGGTGGCAGCAGCCTTGGTCGTCGTAACCTTCTTAGCGGTCGTCTTGCGGGTCGTGGTCTTTTTAGCTGCGGGCTTTGCGGCGGGCTTTACCTCGGCCTCTGCCTCAGGAGCAACCTCACCCTTCACCTCAGGCTCGGCCTTTGCGGGCTCAGCCTCAACCGGCTTCTCCTCGGCCTTGGGCTCCTCCGCGGCCACCGGCTCAGCAACAGCCTCAGACTCGTCGACAACTGCCGCCGGCCTCTCAATCTCTGGATGCATAAAGAAGTACAGGTCCAGATACTTATCGGCCGAACGCGTCCAGCTAAAGTCCTGGCTCATAGCCTGCGTGACCAGCTGATCCCAGGCCTCGCGGTTGTCCCAGAACAGGCGTGCCGCGCGGAACACGGCATCGCCCATCTCGTCGCCGTTAAAGTTGCTAAACGAGAAGCCCGTACCCTCGCCGGTAAACTCGTTATACGGGATCACGGTGTCCTTCAGGCCACCGGTCTCGCGTACGATAGGCAGGGTGCCGTAACGCATGGCAATGATCTGCGACAGGCCGCAGGGCTCAAACTTCGAAGGCATCAGGAACATATCGGCGGCGGCATACATACGCTGCGACAGCGCCGGGTCAAACTCGATGCGTGCGGCCATGGTGCCGGGGTACTTGTCCTGGAAGTAGCGCAGGCCGTCCTCGTAGTCGCGGTCGCCGGTGCCCAGCACGGCGACCTGAACGCCGCCGGCCAGGATGCGGTCGAGCGCGTACATGACCAGGTCCATGCCCTTCTGGCGCGTCAGGCGCGTGACCATCACCATAAGCGGGCGGTCGTCGCGAACCTCGAGGCCCAGCTCCTCCTGCAGCTTGGCCTTGCACACAGCCTTGCCGGAACGGTCCTCGACGGTGTAGTTGGCGGCAATGCGCTTGTCGGTCTCCGGGTCAAAGCCCGCGACGTCGATGCCATTCAAAATGCCCTGCAGCGCGTACGAACGCTCGCGCAGCACGCCATCCAGACCCTCGCCAAATTCGGGCGTCTGGATCTCGTTGGCATAAGTGGGGCTTACCGTAGTGATGGCGTCGGCATAGCGCAGGGCTCCCAGCATGTAGTTGATGCTGCAGGCGTCGCAACGCAGCTGCGAGGCAGCCGCCGGAATATGCGCCACACCCAGGATGTCCTCCATCACGGTGTCGCTAAACTGGCCCTGGAACGCCACGTTGTGGATCGAGAAGACGGTCTTGACGCGGTCGTACAGCGGCAGGCCCTGGTAGAACTCGCGCAAAAACACGGGGGCCAGTGCCGTCTGCCAGTCGTTGCAGTGAAGGATGTCGCACTCAAAGCCGGCCGGCAGGTGCTGCAGGCTCTCGGTGATGGCCTTGGAGAAGAACGCAAAGCGCTCGCCGTCGTCAAAGAAGCCGTACGGATAGTCGCGCGCAAAGTAGCGCTCGTTGTCGATGAACATATAGGTGACGCCGTCGTGCTCGAGCTTCTCGAGCCCGCAGTACTCGTTGCGCCAACCCAAGCTCACGTAAAAGTCGGAGAAGTGCTCCATCTGCGCCTTGTACTCGTCCTTGATGGTGGCGTACTTGGGCACCATCACGATGACTTCGGCGCCGGCGCGCACAAGCGCCGCAGGCAGCGAGCCCGCCACGTCTCCCAGGCCACCGGTCTTCACAAACGGCGCGCACTCGGCCGAGGCAAACACGATCTGCATCTTCTTGCTGGAATCAGCCATATTGTCTCCCATGTTGTTATTCGAGAATAGCCGCCAGGCGCGAACCGGGCGGCTATTCTACATGTTACGAGCGATGTTGCGGTGCCAACGTTAACGTACGATGGTGGTATCGGAAGTTAACGGAGCCTTGCCCAGCACCAGGATGTTCTCGGGCGTGCCGCGAAGCTCGGTGTTGGTGGGAACCACGTTGTTCTTGTCCAGGATGGCGTTCTCGACGCGGGCGCCGCTCTTGATGATGCAGCTCTGGTTGATGATCGAGTTGGTCACCGAGGCGCCCTCCTCGACCACAACGCCGCGCGACAGGATCGAGTTGCGCACGGTGCCCTTGATGATGCAGCCGGCCGAGATAATCGAGTTGCACGCGTGGCTGCCGGTCGCATAGCGCGAAGGCGGCACGTCGTGGGCCTTGGTCAGGATCGGGCGCTCGGGGTCAAAGAGCTGGTCGGCCACGGTCTGGTCGAGCAGATCCATGCTGCGGCGATACAGCGACTTCTCGCTAAACACGCCCACGACCTCGCCCTTGTACTCGTAGCTGCACACGTCGATGTTGCCAAAGTCGCCCTGGAGTGCCTCGAGCAGGTCCAGATAGTCGGCGGCCTGGTAGTGGTCGATAATCTCGAGCAGCGTCTCGCGGTTGACGATGCAGCAGTCCATAGAGGCGTTGTCGCCGTACACGACGCCGGCGCTCACGCCCGTCAGGCGGCCGTTCTCGTTGATTTGCAGCTTGGTCTCGTCATCGACGTTGCGCGTGGCCTTGCAGTACACCACGGTCATCTGGGCGCCGGAGTTCTCGTGCGCGTCGATGATGGTGTTGAGGTCCATGTTAAAGATGATGTTGGTGCCCATCATCACAACATAGGGCTTGTCCGAGCGCTGGAACAGCGTCTTGTTGGAGATGATGTCGCGCAGCAGGAAGCGCATACCGCCCTTGGTGGTGCCATACGCGTTGCCGGGCACCATGAACAGGCCGCCCTTTTTGCGGTCCAGGCCCCAGTCCTTGCCCGAACCCACATGGTCGATCAGCGAGCGGTAGTTGCCCGGCATGACGACGCCGACGGTCTTAATGCCGGCATTCATCATGTTGGACAGCGGGAAGTCGATCAGGCGGTAGCGGCCCAAAAACGGAACGGACGCGATGGGGCGGTCCTTGAGCAGCACGCTGCCGTAGGTCGAAGAGTAGTTAGCGGTGATATAACCGATGGCCTTGCGATTGATCATCGGATCATTCCCCCTTCCCGATAACGACGTCATTTCCAACGACGGCCGTATCCTTGGTGGTATCGACAGAGCCGAGCTTCACGCCCTCTTCGACCGTGGAGTTCTCGCCCAAAATTGCGCGGCAGATGTGCGCGCCGCTCTTAACGTGCGCACCCGGCAGCAGCACGGAGTCCTCGACCACAGCGCGCTCCTCGATGATGACATCGGTCGAAAGGATCGAGTGGCGAGCGGTGCCGTAGATCTTGCAGCCGTTGGAAACCAGGCAGTCGTCTAGGCGGCCGTCCGGGCCAATGTAGTGCGGCGGACGCGTGGTGATGTTGGACATGATGGGGAAGTTCTTGTCAAACAGATCGAACTCGGGGTTGTTGCCCAGCAGGTCCATCGAGGTCTCGTGGAAGCTGGCGATGGTGCCGACGTCCTTCCAAAAGCCGTGGAACTCGTAGCTGTACAGGCGCTTGCCCTCGCCGAGCAGCTTGGGGATGATGTCCTTGCCAAAGTCGTGGCTCGAGCGCTGGTCCAGAGCGTCCTGCTCGAGCGCCTCGATCAGGACGTCGGCCGAGAAGATGTAGATGCCCATGGACGCGAGGTTCGAATCGGGCTTCTCGGGCTTCTCGGTAAACTTGGTGATGCGGCCGTCCTCGGGGTCGGTGGTCAGGATGCCAAAGCGGCTGGCCTCCTCCCACGGCACGGGCATAACGCTCACGGTGAGGTCGGCGTTGTTCTCAATGTGCGTCTTGAGCATCTTGCGGTAATCCATGCGATACAGATGGTCGCCCGAAAGAATCAGGACGTACTTGGGGTCGTTGGCCTTGATGTAGTCGAGGTTCTGCGTAATGGCGTCGGCCGTGCCCGCATACCAGGCGCCACCGGTCTGCGTCTCGTACGGCGGCAGGATCGACACGCCGCCGTCGCGGCTGTCCAGATCCCACGCCTCGCCGGAGCCCACATAGGCATGCAGCAGGTAGGGGCGATACTGCGTCAGAACGCCCACCGTGTCGATGCCCGAGTTGGAGCAGTTGGAGAGCGAGAAGTCGATAATGCGGAACTTACCACCAAAGCTAACCGCCGGCTTGGCGATCTTTTGGGTGAGTGCCCCCAATCGGCTGCCCTGTCCTCCTGCGAGGAGCATCGCGATGCATTCTTTCTTACTCATCGATTTCTCCTTCTGTCATCGATGTTCTTAAACCCATTAGCGACGGGCGCGGCGCTCGGTCGCGCCCGTCGAGTAATGCCGTGCTGGCATAAGGGAGCTCGCGCGCCTTTACGCGTGCCAGATCTCGTCGCGGTACTCGCGAATGGTGCGGTCGCTCGAGAACCAGCCGCTCGAGGCGGTGTTGAGCAGCGCCTTGCGGTTCCAGGTCTCCTGGTCGCCATAGCTGCCGGTGAGCTTCTCCCACGCATCCACATAGCTGCGGAAGTCTGCCATGACCAGGTCGGGGTCGTTGTTGTTCATGAGCTCGTTGTAGATGCTCTCGAAGTTGCCCGAAAGCCCGGCAAACGTGTTGTCCTTGAGTTCGTCCATCACGCGGCCCAGACGCTCGCGATCGTTGTTGAGCGTATCCCACGCAAAGTAGCTGTTCGACGCCCAGAGCTGCTCGACCTCGGGGGCGGTCAGGCCAAAGATGGCCTCGTTCTCGCGGCCGGCCAGATCGGCGATCTCGATGTTGGCACCGTCGAGAGTGCCCAGCGTAATGGCGCCGTTCATCATGAGCTTCATGTTGGACGTGCCCGAAGCCTCCTTGCCGGCCGTGGAGATCTGCTCCGAGATCTCGGCGGCGGGGTAGATGAGCTGGGCGTTGCTCACGCGGAAGTTGGGGATAAAGCAGACTTTCATGACCTCGTTGACGCGGGCATCGTTGTTGATGACTTCGGCCACCGAGTTGATCAGGCGGATAGTCTCCTTGGCAAAGGTGTAGCTCGAGGCAGCCTTGCCGCTAAAGATGAAGGTCGTCGGCGTCACGTGGAAGTTGGGATTGGCGATGCGACGGTTGTAGATGTCCATCACCTTCATGATGTTCATGAGCTGGCGCTTGTAGGCGTGGAAGCGCTTAACCTGAACATCGAAGACGGTGTTGGGATCGATGACCAGACCGGTCTCGGCCTTAACGTAGGCGGCCAGGCGCTCCTTGTTGGCGCGCTTGGAGGCACCCACGGCCTTCAGGAACTCGGTGTCGTTCTGGAACTCCTTGAGCTTTTCCAGCTCAAAGGCGTCCTTGAGCCAGCCATCGCCAATGGCATCGGTGACGAGCTTGGCGTAGGTGGGGTTGGCCTCGGCAAAGAAGCGACGATGCGAGATGCCGTTGGTCTTGTTGTTGAATTTCTCGGGTGTCAGGGCATAGAAGTCCTTGAGCACGATGTTCTTGATGATGTCGGAGTGGATCTTGGCCACGCCGTTGACGCTGTGGCTGCAGATCACGGACAGGTTGGCCATGCGAATCTCGCCGTCCCACAGGATGGCGGTCTGGCGCAAACGCTCCTGCCAGCCCTCCTGGGTGGTGTCGAACGACTCGTGCCAACGACGGCTGATCTCATCGATGATCTGATACACGCGGGGGAGGAGCTTGGAGAACGTGCCGATGGGCCACTTCTCCAGAGCCTCGGGCAGGATGGTGTGGTTGGTATAGCTCACGACCTGCGTCACGATGTTCCAGGCGTCATCCCACTCAAGCTTCTTCTCGTCGATCAGGATGCGCATGAGCTCGGGTCCGCACATGGCGGGGTGGGTGTCGTTGGTGTGGATGGCCACAAACTGCGGCAGCAGCTCCCAGTTCTCGCCGTGCTCCTTCTCAAAGGTGTCGAGCAGGCTGTAGATGCCGGCCGAGACAAACAGGTACTCTTGCTTCAGGCGCAGCAGACGACCATGCTCGCCGGCGTCGTTGGGGTAGAGGATGGCGCTGATGGCCTCGGCCTCGGCGCGCTCGGCGTCGGCCAGGGCATAGTCGCCGCGGTTGAAGGCCTCCAGGTCAAAGTGCTCCTCGACCGGCTCGGCGGCCCATACGCGCAGCTTGTTGACGGTCTCGCCGGCATAGCCCACCACGGGGATGTCATAAGGGACGGCCAGGATATCCTGCGTGTCCACCGTGCGGTAGAACGTGCGGCCGTTCTCCTCAAAGCCCTCAACATGGCCACCAAACTTAATGGTCACGGCCTTGTCCTGACGACGGACCTCCCAGGGATAGCCGTGGGTGAGCCACTCGTCGGTGGCCTCGACCTGGCTGCCGTTGACGATCTCCTGCTTAAACAGGCCGTAGCGGTAGCGCATGCCGTTGCCGTAGCCGGCAATGCCCTCGGCAGCCATGGAATCTAAGAAGCATGCGGCCAGACGGCCCAGGCCACCGTTGCCCAGCGCCGGATCGGGCTCCTGGTTCTCGATGACGGACAGGTCAAAGCCCATGTCGTCGAGCGCCTCGGCGACCATGTCGCGCACGCCAAAGTTGAGCAGGTAGTTGTCGAGCAGGCGGCCGATCAAAAACTCGATCGAGAAGTAGTACACGCGCTTCTTGCCCTCGGCGGCCACGCGGGCGTCGCTGGTGGTTGCAACGGTGCGTGCCTTCTCGGCCACGAGCTTTGCCAGGGCGTTAAAGCGGTCCAGGTCGCTGGCGGCCTCGACGCTCTTGCCGCTGATGCTCATGACGGCGTCGCGATAGAGCTCAGTAAACTCCTGCTTGTTGTCGAAGATCTTATTCATACGTTCCTTTCCCCCGGGGATGTTTCTCCCGGAACGGTTATGACTTGCATCCTACGCCCCCGCGGGGCGGGTAATTACAGCTGTAACGCTTTTGTTACGCATCCTTGGCAGATGGCTTAGCAGCAGCTGCCTTGGCCTTGGGAGCAGCCTTTTTGGTGGCCGCCTTTTTGGCCGTGCTGGACTTGGCCGAAGCCTTGGCAGCAGACTTGGCAGCCTTCGCCTTGGCAGGAGCCTTCTTAGCAGCCGCAGGCTTGGGCTTCACCGAGGACGTCCGCTTGCGCGTCGCCTTCTTGGGCTCCTTAACCACGGGCGGCTTATAGCTGCTGGGACCGCGGCGCTTAAGCACCACGCCTGCCAGGCCGGGCACCTTCATCTCGATGGAGTCCATCTGCCCGTTCCAGGGATAGGGCTCGCTCGAGCAGGTGTAGGGCTCCTCGCCGGCGTAGCCGCTGCCGCCAAACTCGGGACGGTCGGAATCGAAGATGACCTCCCAGTCGCCCTCGCGCGGCACGCCCACGCGGAAGCTCTCGTAGCTCGCCGGGTCAAAGTTGATCAGGATCACCAGGTCGTCATCGACATCCTCGCCTTGACGCACAAAGCTCACGATGGACTGCTTGGAGTTGTCCGCATCGATCCAGGTAAAGCCGTCGTCGGTGTAGCCGCGCTCGTACAGAGCGGGCTCGGCGGTGTACAGGTGGTTGAGCGCCTTGATAAACGCCTGATGATGACGGTGGGTCTCGTACTCCTCGGTCAGGAACCACTGGATGGACTCGTAGTAGCGCCACTCGATAAACTGGCCGATCTCGTTGCCCATAAAGTTGAGCTTGGCACCGGGATGCGTCATCTGGTAGAAGGCCAGCGTGCGCAGGCCGGCAAACTGGCGCCACCAGTCGCCCGGCATGCGGCCGATGAGCGAGCACTTGCCGTGCACGACCTCGTCGTGGCTCAGCGGGCAGATGAAGTTCTCGGTAAAGGCGTACATGATGGAGAACGTGAGCAGGCCGTGGTTGCCGGGGCGCCACGGAAAATCGGTCTGCATGTAGTGCAGGGTGTCGTTCATCCAGCCCATATCCCACTTGTAGTGGAAGCCCAGGCCGCCGTCCTGCGGCGGATAGGTCACGAGCGGCCACGCGGTGGACTCCTCGGCCATCATCATCACGTCGGGGTAGTGCGCCTCTACAGCGCAGTTGACCTGGCGGATAAACGCGCTGGCGTCCAGGTCCTCCTCGGTACCGTACTTGTTGAACTTCTTTTGGCCCGGATCGTCGATGCCAAAGTTGAGGTACAGCATGCTGGACACGCCGTCCATGCGAATGCCGTCCACGTGGAAGTTCTCGAGCCAGTACAGCACGTTGGAGACTAGGAAGGAGCGGACCTCGCCGCGGGCGAAGTCGAACTTGTGCGTGCCCCAGTTGGGGTGAATCTCGTGCTCAAACAGCATGTGGCCGTTAAAGGTGGCAAGGCCGTGGGAGTCGGCGCAAAAACCGCCGGGTACCCAGTCCATGATCACACCGATGCCTGCCTCGTGGCACGCATCGATAAAGTGCATGAGCTGCTGCGGGTTGCCGTAGCGCGACGTGGCGGCGTAGTAGCCGGTCGTCTGGTAACCCCAGGAGCCATCGAAGGGATGCTCCATAAGCGGCATGACCTCGATATGCGTGTAGCCCATGTCACGCACGTAGTCCACGAGCTCAACCGACAGGTCGTCGTAGGTGTAAAACTCACCGCGCTGCGCGGGGAAGGGATCCATGGGACCGGGGTAGTTGCCGTACTCGTCCGGCTCGCCCTGCGGCGCGTCGCCGTGGCGCTTCCACGAGCCAATATGCACCTCGTAGATGTTAAGGGGCTGCGACATGTGGTTATGGCTGGCACGTCGCTTGAGCCAAGCCGCGTCGTTCCACTTGTAGCCATCGAGGGTCCACAGTACGCTCGCGGTACCCGGAGGGCACTCGGCCTTAAAGGCGTACGGATCGGCTTTGTAGAGCTTTTCGCCCTCGTTGGTCTCGATGAGATACTTATAGAGCTGGCCCTGCTCGGCGTCAGGAATAAAGCCTTCCCAAATGGCGCTCGTATGCATGGGTACCAGCGGGTTGGCTTGCTCGTCCCAGTCGTTAAATTCGCCAATGACGTGAACGCTCTTTACGTCGGGCGCCCAAACGCAAAAACGCCAGCCGCGCGTACGGTTCTGCGTGTCGGGGTGCGCGCCCATCTTTTCCCAACTGCGTTCCCACGTACCGATGCCAAACAGATAGACATCGTCTTTGGTGAGCTCCGGCGCGTGCGGGGCGGCTTTACGGGTAGCAGGCTTTTTGGTTGCTGGCTTTAGCTTTGTATCGCTCACGTTTGATCCCATCATGACGCGGCAGCGTGTTGCCTTGGTGACTAGATGCGAAAGGTCCAAGGCTGCACGAATCGAAGGGACGGCGATAGTTCTATGATTCGTTCCACCTCGCGTGCTCGGTGGAACTTTCGGCAAAAACTACGATAACACCTGTACGTTACTTTTATGAATGAAAGAGGATTTGCGGTGGCGTTTAATCGGTAAGCGCCATGTTTATACCACTTGCAGAATTGCGATGGTAAAACTCTTGACAGTTTTACCAATTAGGGTTTCTAGATAGTTAGGTTGACGTTTGGTAAAACGTTTTTAGCAGGTTGTTTACCATTTGACATCGAAAGGCTCGTTCATGGACCATATCGCTGCTCCGAGTGTCGCTTTTATTTTCGATTGCGACGGCACGCTGGTTAATAGCACCCCCGTTTGGGCCTATGCCCAGCCCGAGTTGCTGCACCGCCACGGGGTTGACGTGAAGGTCGATGATTTTGCCCAGTTTGAGCATTTATCGCTCGAGGACGAGTGCCAGGCCTACCACGACACTTGGGGCATTGGCGAAAATGGCGAGGAGCTCTACCGCGAGCTGAGCGACATCCTGATCGATGGCTACTCCAAGGTGCCGCCCCGTGAGGGTCTGCTGACGTTTTTGGAGCAGGCGAAGGCCGCCGGCATTGCCATGTGCGTGGCCACGTCCACGCCGGCCGAACTGGTTACGTCTGCGCTTGCGGGTGCTGGCCTTGATCGTTATATGGAGCTTATTACCGCGACGGGCGAGGCGGGGCGCTCCAAGCAGTTCCCCGATGTGTACGAGTTGGCACTGCGTCGCCTGGAGGAGCGCCACGGGCACAAGTTTGAGCGCGCCTGGGTGTTTGAGGACGCCGTCTTTGGGCTTAAGAGCTCCGGCACCGCCGGCTTTAAGCGCGTGGGCATCTATGACCCGCACGGCCGCATGGAGCGCGACGAGCTGCGTGCCAACTGTGAGATCTTTATCGATAGCTATGAGGACCTGGATCTGGCCCGCGTGCTTGCGTTTGAGGGGTAGGCGAGAGCTGTGGCTTCCAAGGTATTAGTGGCCTGCGGCTCGCCCGTGGTAGCGAGCGCGGATCTGCTGCGTCGGCTGGCAGGGGAGTGCGACCACGTTGTCGCCGTGGACCGCGGGCTCGACGCGCTGCTGGGCGCTGGGCTAGGCTGCGACGTGTATGTTGGGGATGCCGACACGGTGAGCGACGCGGGTCGCGCGCTGGTCGATGCTGCCACCGACTTTGAAGTTGAGCGCCACGACCCCTATAAGGACTATACCGATCTGGCACTGGCACTCGATTCGGTCCGCCGTCGCTGGCCGGGTGCCGAGGTGGTTGCGACCTGTGCCACCGGCGGCCGCCCTGACATGGCCCTGTCTGTGTTAGGGCTACTGGCAGGCTATGCGGACGCCCCCGTCTGGATCGAAGAAGACGAAGTAACGGCCAGAATCCTGCACCAGGACGAGAGCTGGACCATCGAGGGCGCCGAAGGCAAGACGTTCTCCATCATCGCCATAGCCCCCGGGACGGTGGTAACCGAGCGCGGTCTAGAATGGGAACTAGACCACAGCCCCCTAGGCCTGCTAGCCGACACGGGCATCAGCAATATAGTAAGATCCACCGCAGAGATAACCGTCCATCAAGGCGTCGCAATCGGTTATTTACTCCATCAGGGTTTTATCGGGACGGTGGGTTAATTTGCTATTTTTGGCAAAGCCAAAAATAGCAAATTCAGCCCCGTCCCAGGAAAACCCGTAAGGCAGGGCAACAACCCAAAAAAGTCCTTGCATCCCCGAACAACTTCCCCTATAGTACTACCTCGTCACGGGGGCGTAGCTCAGCTGGGAGAGCGCTTGACTGGCAGTCAAGAGGTCAGGGGTTCGATCCCCCTCGTCTCCACC
>URMZ01000009.1 GCA_900549025.1 uncultured Collinsella sp. | reverse complement strand
AGCCTCTGAGCTGCGAACATTTGGTGGGCGTTAGAAGATTTGAACTTCTGACCTCTTCCGTGTCAGGGAAGCGCTCTCCCCCTGAGCTAAACGCCCGATCAAGGGTACGCAAGCGCGCAAGGGATAATATAACGGAGCCTGAACTCGGTGGCAAGAACATTTTTAAAAATCGCTTACATTGTGGAATTCGGGGGCTTTGTCATATCCATCTCAAAAGTGCCTGCTGCCGCGATTTGGCTGTCGCATAATGCAAGGCCATTGCGGTATCGAGCTATGGAAAGACGCCTGCGGAATTGTCCTACCGATAAGCGGACAAGCCTCCAGCTGGTGACTTCGCCGTGGTAAGGTAAGCCGAATTGTTTCCAGGCTGTTTCGGGGGAGTGGAATGAGCAAAGAGTGTGTCGAGCAGGTCGAAGGCGCAGGGGCTTCGGTGCCGATGACCGATATATCGAACATTGATGTGCCCGAGGGCACCGACGAGCTCAGCCGCAACACCCGTCGCGCCTGGCGCGAGCGCCTTAACGATGCGTCGTCGCGCAAGATGATCACGGGCGTTTTGGCTACGCTGGTGGGCGGTTCGTTTTGGGGCTTCTCGGGCACCAGCGCGAGTTTTTTGTTCGATACCTACCATGTCGATACGCTGTGGCTTATGAGCGTGCGTCAGATTCTCGCCGGCCTGCTCTTTATGGCTGTGGTTGTCACGCGCGACCGCGCACGCCTGGTCAAGCTTTGGACGACGCCCGCTGATCGCAAGCAGCTGCTGCTCTTTACCGCTTTTGGCCTGCTGTTCAACCAGTTTTGCTATCTTTCGGCCGTGCGCCTGACGAACGCCGGAACCGCGACGGTGCTCCAGTGCCTGCAGCTCGTTATCATCATGGGCTACGCCTGCGTGACCGATCGCCGCATGCCGCGTACTCGCGAAGTCATCGGCATTGGCCTGGCTCTGGGTGGAACCTTTTTAATCGCCACCGGCGGCGACCCCACCAGCCTGAATATCTCGCCGCTTGGCCTGGCAGCAGGTCTTATGTGTGCGGTCAGCGCCGCGTGTATGGCGGTGATTCCCGCCAAGATCCTGCCCGAATACGGCAGCCCCATCGTCACGGGCTCGGCAATGCTCACGGCGGGCGTGGTCTCGTGCGTCTTCGTGCAGCCCTGGGCGCATATGCCGGCGCTCGACGCTGCCGGCATCGAGGCGCTCGCGGTGTTCGTGGTTATCGGCTCGTTTTTTGCTTACATGCTCTATATGCAGGGCGTTAAGGACATCGGCTCGGTGCGCGCGAGCCTCATCGGAACTGTGGAGCCGGTTTCGGCGACCATCACCAGTGCCGTTATGCTGGGGACGGTGTTTTTGCCAACCGACCTTATCGGCTTTGCCATGATCATCGTGATGATGTTCCTCACGGTGTAGCTGGCACCGCCGCCAAGACAGAAAAGGTGTTGTGCCGCATTTTCGCCAATTGACGTCCGTGTCTGGAGTTTAGCTGTCGATGCTCAAAATGCCATAAACTAGTAACGTTATGGACTTTTTCATTGCGACTCAATTGCGAGGATTTCTTTATGGCTGGTAATCACTTTAAGGGCAGCGATAGCGGCCGCCCTGCAGTTCCGCCGCGTCCGAACGGGGCTGGTAAGGCCGGCACGCCGGGCGGCGCTGGACAGGGCGGTTCCGGTAAGCGCGTGTCCCCGGGCGAGACGGCGATGTTTACCGCTCTGTACGAGCAGTCTCAAAAGGCAAAAAAGACCGGCCGTGCAAGAGGGAATGTCTTTGCGGGCGGTGCAACCTCCGCGTCGCAGCCGAGCGGGGCTCCTTCGGCACCTGCGAACAGCGCAGGTGCTGCCAACGCCGCGAATGCCGCCGGCAACGTTAATGCCGGCAAGGCCGACAACAATACTCCCTCTGCCGGTGGCGCGGGGCTTACGGGCAACCTTGGCACGATCTACACCGGCGCCTCCGAGACTGGCACGTTCGCCCGCCTGGATGATAGCGGTGCCGAGTTTGCGGGCTCGGGTTCCAAGGAAGATTATTACGATTTTGGCTTGAACTACGGTAGCGACGCTTCGTCGAGTTCGACCTCTGACGGTCTGGTCCGTCATCGCCATCGCAAGGGCGAGCGCAAAAAGCGTCATACCGGCGCCATTATTGCCGCTGTAGTCGCGGTGCTTCTCGTTGCGCTTGGCGCAAGCGGCTTTATGCTGCTTAACTCGGCAAAGACCGTAAAGAGCGAAGCGAAGGAGGCTGTCGAGATCGTCGGTGGCCTTAAGGACAAGGTCACGTCGGGCGATTTTTCGACGCTGCCTGACGACGCGAAGAAGATCGATGAGCTCTGCAACAGCATGAAGGCGGAGACCTCGAGCCCGCTGTGGGCGGCGGCTTCGTTTATCCCGGTGTATGGCAGCGATATCAATGCGGCCCGCACCATGATTGACGCCCTGTCCGATGTCTCGAGCAATGCGCTGGTTCCCATGGCCGATAACCTTTCGCAGGCTACGCCCGGCAAACTGTTCCAGGACGGCATGATTAACGTGTCCGCGCTGCAGGCGGTCGCCGATTCGCTTTCCAGCAGCTCGAAGGTGTTCAAGAGCGCCAACGAGAAGATCCAGGGCATTGGCGATACTCATATTTCTCAGGTGACCGAGCTGGTCGATAAGGCCAAGGACGGCTTTGCCACCCTCAACGGTGCGGTTGACGCGGCGGAGAAGGTCGCCCCCGTCCTTCCCCAGATGCTCGGCGCCAACGGCCAGACGCGCAACTACCTTATGTACGCCATGAACAACGTCGAGATTCGTGCTTGCGGCGGCTTTGGCGGTTCGCAGGGCCTGATTTCGGTCACTGACGGCCAGATGTCGATTGGCGAGTTTGTTCCCCGCATTGGACTCAGCGAGGATGAGGCAGTCGAGAGCGTCGACGAAGAGGATGAGGCGCTGTTCGGCAACCACAGTAACCTGTACAACTCGGGCAATACCTATTCGCCTGATTGGCCCCGCAACTCGCAGCGTGTCGCCGCGCTGTGGAAGTCCCAGTATGGACAGGACGTTGATGGCGTCATCGGTATCGACCCGGTGTTCCTGCAGTATCTGCTGGGCCTGGTCGGTAATGTCTCGCTGCCCGACGGAACGGTTGTCGACGGCACCAACGCGGCGAAGGTTCTCATGCACGATGTGTATTGGAACTATCCGGTCGAGGAATCGGACGGCATCTTTGCGGCTGTTGCCAGCGCCGCCTTCGACAAGATTCTCGGTGGCATCGGTGACGTCGACGTTACAAAGCTTGTCGGTGCATTCGAGCGCGGTGCCGAAGAGGGCCGTCTGATTGCTTGGATGAGAAACGATGATGAGCAGAATGCCATCAAAGAGACGGGCATTGACGCTTCGCTGCCCGATCCGGATGATCCGAGTGCCGATCCCGTTGCCGGCGTTTACTTTAACAACCTGAGCTTCTCCAAGCTCGACTGGTATCTGAACGCCGACACGCAGATCGGCCAGGGCATCAAGAACGGCGACGGCACGTGCTCGTATCGCATCACCGTTACTCTGACGAACATCATGACGCAGGAGGAGGCAGGCAAGCTGCCCGACTACGTTGCGGCGAGCGCACCCGATGCCGCGCGTGACGACGAACGCCTGAATGTCTCGTTGTTTGCCCCGACGGGCGGCAACATCAGTGACCTTACGGTTGAGGGCACACAGTTTGGTCTTGGCGCCGCTACGTGGCATGGAATCCCCTTCTATTCGGGCACCGTTGACCTGCATGCTGGCGAGACGACGACGATCACGTATACGCTGACCACGTCGGCCGAGGCGGGGGACAAGCCGCTTACGCTGCGTCAGACTCCTACATGCCAGGCAGCTCGCGACAGCGCGTCGGCGTAGGGTTTTTCTGGTAGCGCAGATAATCGAGTACCATTTTGGGGCGGACAGGCAATCTGTTCGCCCCTATTTTGTAAGGAGAGCGCATGAAGTACTTTGGCACCGACGGCTTTCGCGGTGAGGCCAACGTTGGGCTGACGGTAGAGCACGCTTATAAGATTGGCCGTTTTGTGGGCTGGTATTACGGCGCCAACCGCGAGCGCAAGGCACGCGTGATCGTGGGCAAGGACACGCGTCGCTCGAGTTATATGTTTGAGGCGGCGCTGGTGAGCGGCCTGGTCGCGAGCGGTGCGGACGCCTATATGCTGCACGTGATCCCCACGCCGGGCGTAGCGCATCAGACTGTGGAAGGCTGCTTCGATTGCGGCATCATGATCAGCGCGAGCCACAACCCGTTTTGCGATAACGGCATTAAGCTCGTCAACAGCGACGGCTTTAAGATGGACGAGGACGTCCTGGAGCTCATTGAGGACTACATCGATGGCAAGAGCGAGGTGCCGCTGGCAACGGGCAACCACATCGGTGCCACGGTGGACTACATGCAGGGCCGCAACCGCTACATTGCTTCGCTCATTGCAAGTGCGAACTTTTCGCTGCAGGGCGTCAAGATCGGTATCGACTGCGCCAACGGCTCGGCTTCCTCGGTGGCCAAGCCGGTGTTCGACGCGCTGGGCGCCGACGTGCGCGTGATCAACGCCGCGCCCGATGGCTTTAACATCAACGTCGACTGCGGCTCCACGCATATGGAGCGCCTACAGCGCCACGTGGTGGAGCAGGGCCTGGATGTGGGATTTGCCTACGACGGCGATGCCGACCGCTGCCTGGCCGTGGACGAGCGCGGCCGCGTGGTCGACGGCGACCAGATCCTGTACGTGTGCGGCGTGTACCTGAACAAGCACGGGCGTCTCTCGGGCGGTACCGTGGTACCGACGATCGCCAGCAACTTTGGTCTGGTCAAGTCGCTGGAGCTTGCCGGACTGAGCGCCGTGACCAGCGGCGTGGGCGACCGTCACGTGTATGCCAAGATGCGCGAGGGCGGCTACAGCCTGGGCGGCGAGCAGACGGGCCATACGATCTTTGGCGATATCGAGCGCACGGGCGACGGCATTATGACCTCGCTGCGCGTGATGGAAGTGATTCGTGCCGAGCGCGAGACACTCTCGCAACTCACGGCTCCGTGCAAGCTGCTGCCACAGGCGCAGGTGGCCGTGCACGTGGCGGACAAGGACGCCGCGCTCGAGAACATGGGCGTGCAGAACGCCATCGCCGAGGCCGAGGCCGCGCTGGCAGGCGAGGGCCGCGTACTGGTGCGCAAGAGCGGAACCGAGTCGGTGATCCGCGTTTTGGCCGAAGCCCCCGACCAAGCCGCCGCCGACGCCGCCATGAAGCGCATCGCCAACGCGCTCGAGGCTTTATAGTTACGCGGTTTTACCAAACCGCGTAACTGCTCGACGCTGCAAACGGCCCCAAGCGGCAATCTGACGTTCAATTTCACCCGGCACTTGGGGACGTTCCTATTGTGCCGGCATGAAAGGAACGTCCCCAAGTGCCGGGTCTCTGGCTTAGATGAAAAAGGGGCGCCGCGGAACCAACCCGCGGCGCCCCTTTGCGGTGGCGTGTCGCCTAAGCTTTACAGCTCGTAGAGCGTGGTGAACTTGTCCTGCAGGTAGCTGCAGTAGTAGCGGGCATCGAACGCCATGCCGCAGGCGCCCTTGATGAGTTCCGGTGCGTCCTTGGCGCGTCCCCACTGCCAAATGTGCTCGCCCAGCCAGGCGCGGACGGGTGTCAGGTCGCCGCTCGCACAGGCGTCGGTAAGGTCGACACCGTCGCGGCACATGGCCGGCACAAACATGGCATCGTAGGCACTGCCCAGCGCATACGTGGGGAAGTAGCCAAACGAGCCGCCGCTCCAGTGCGTATCCTGTAGGCAGCCGTGCGTGTCGTCGGGAACGGGAATGCCCAGGTACTCATCCATAAAGCGGTTCCAAAGCGCGGGGATGTCCTTGGCCGTGGCCTCGCCGGCAAACAGCATGCGCTCGATCTCGTAGCGCACCATAACGTGCAGCGGATAGGTGAGCTCGTCGGCCTCGGTGCGGATCAGCGAAGGCTGCGCAATGTTCACGGCGTGGTAGAGCGCGTCTTCGTCCACGTTGCCGTAGACCTCGGGCGCATGGCGGCGCAGTACCTCGAGCAGCGGTCCCATAAAGGCACGGCTGCGGCCCACGGTGTTCTCAAAGAAGCGGCTCTGGCTCTCGTGGATGCCCATGGAGGTGCCGCCCTCCAGGCAGGTGCGCGCATAGGCGGGATTGACGCCCAACTCGTACATGGTGTGCCCCGCCTCGTGGATGATGCTGTAGACGTTGGAGATGCAATCGTCCTCGTAGATGTGTGTCGCGATGCGCGCGTCACCCACGGCAAAGCCCTCGCTAAACGGGTGCTCGGTAAAGGCAAGCGTGGTGTCGTCCAGGTTCAGGCCGACGAGCTTCATCAGGTCGAAGCTCATGGCGCGCTGGGCGGCCTCGGGCACGCGGGCGTGCAAAAAGTCGGCATCGGGCTGCTGGCCGCGCTCGCCGATGGCGTGCACGAGCGGCACGACCGTGGCCTTGACCTCCTCGCAAAACGCGTCGAAGCTCTTGGCGGAAAGGCCGCGCTCGTACTGGTCGAGCCAAACATCGTAGGGGTCGCGCTTGGGATCCATGAGCTCTGCCTGATGCTTAAGTTGGGCGACGATTCTATCCACATAGGGCTCAAAGCTCGCCCAGTCGTTGGCCGTCTTGGCTTTGTGCCACACGGCGTCGGCCTCGCAGGTGAGCCTGGTCCAGGCCTCGGCCTCCTCGGTAGGAATAACGCTTGCCTCGCGCTGGTCGCGGCCGAGCACGCGGATCTCGTCGAGCAGCTGCGGGTCGTCTACGTGTCCGCCTGCAACCGTCTCGCGCGCTAACGAGCGTACGAGCTCAACGGACTTCTCGCTGGTCAGTAGCTTGTGATGTTCGCCGGCAAGCGTGCCCATGGCGTCGGCACGGGCGGCAGCGCCGTTGGCAGGAGCAATCGTCGCTCCATCGAACTCGGCAATCTTGAGCAGGTACTCGCGAGTCCACAGCTTGCCCTCGAGTTTGCGGAACTTTTTGACGGCCTTGTCGACTTTAGCAGCCTTGACGCCCTTGGCAGCCTTTGCCACGGCGGCCTTGGCCTTCTTATCGAGTTTCTTTCCCATACCGCATCCTTAATCTCGCAGGCCGAGCGCCGCAGACGGGTGCACGGCCAGTTTGCACAGCTACCTGCCTTGTACCCAGCGCGAACAAAACGGAACGCGGCGATGCGCTCGCGAAATGTGTTATCCTATAGCCCAATGCGTTGACGGAGAGGGTTTTGCCCGCCGTGTCGCCGGCAAGAGAGGGAAGGTCATGGGCTGCAAGCCTTCCTGCGGTGGCAAGGGCCAAGCGTTCACTCCCGAGCAGCGACCTCAACGGGCGCGCGGCCGGTGGCAGCGAAGCTCCAGTAGGGAAGCCGTGAGCCTCGCGACAAGGGGCGCAGAGTGGGCACGGCGGGCCAGACATCCGCCGGGTCAAACAAGGTGGTACCGCGGAATTCAACCGTCCTTGGGCAATGTACATGCCCGAGGGCGGTTTTTTGTTACCGAACCGGGCCGCGTTTTCGCAACGTCAGACGGCGGCAGCCGCCTCGGCAAGCGGGGAACGCGAGAGACGAAAGGGAAGACATGAGTCTGATTGATGATCTGGTCAAACTCGAGGAAGAGGCCAAGGAGCTCGTCACTAGCGCCGACGACGCCGCCAAGCTCGAGGCTGCGCGCGTTGAGCTGCTCGGTCGCAAAGGCCGTATCACCGGCCTGATGCGCATGATGGGCAAACTCGCCCCCGAGGATCGTCCCATGATGGGCAAGCGCGCCAACGAGATGCGCCAGCTGATCGAGGGCATGCTCGACGAGCGCACCACCGAGATGAAGGCCGCCGCCCTCAAGCACGCACTCGAGCACGAGGCCGTCGACATCACGCTGCCGGGCATCCGTCCGCAGATCGGTCACCAGCACCTGATCAAGCAGATCATCGAGGAGGCCGAGGACATCTTCTGCGGCATCGGCTACACCGTCGAGTCCGGCCCCATGGTCGATACTTCCTACTACAACTTCACTGCGCTCAACGCCCCCATGGATCACCCGAGCCGCTCGGCCCGCGATACCTTCTACGTGGTCGATAACAACCCCGGCAGCGTCGCGCACCCCGAGGCTCACGCCCATGGCGAGTCCGACGTGCTGCTGCGCACCCAGACCTCGGGCGTACAGATCCACACCATGGAGTCGCAGAAGCCGCCCATCTACATGATCTGCCCGGGCACCGTCTACCGTCCCGATACGGCCGACGCCTGCCACCTGCCGCAGTTCAACCAGATCGAGGGCCTGGTCGTCGACGAGGGTATCACCTTTGGCGACCTGAAGGGCACGCTCGACTACTTTGTTAAGTGCATGTTTGGCGAGGACCGCAAGACGCGCTACCGTCCGCACTTCTTCCCCTTCACCGAGCCTAGCTGCGAGGTGGACGTGAGCTGCCACGTCTGCGGCGGCAAGGGCTGCAACTTCTGCAAGCACAGCGGCTGGATCGAGATCCTGGGCTGCGGCATGGTCGACCCCAACGTCCTGATCAACTGCGGCATCGACCCCGAGAAGTACACCGGCTTCGCCTTTGGTATTGGCGCCGAGCGCGTCGCGGCACTGCGCTACGACCTGCCCGACCTGCGAACGTTGATGACTGGTGACATGAGGTTCTTGAACCAGTTCTAGAACGCTTTCTTCTTAGTTGCAGTTTCCGGCTCAAAGCCGCATTTATGAAAGGAGACCAGTTAGATGCGCGTTTCTTACGACTGGCTCAAGACCATGATCGATATTCCGGAGGATCCCAAGACCCTTTCGGACGAATATATCCGTACCGGCACCGAGGTCGAGGCGATCGACACCGTGGGCGAGTCCTTCGACCACGTGGTGACCGCCAAGGTGCTCACCAAGATCCCGCACCCCGATAGCGACCACATGTATGTGTGCTCGGTCGACGTGGGTGACAAGAACCTCGACGCCGACGGCAACCCCGCCCCGCTGCAGATCGTCTGCGGCGCGCAGAACTTCGAGGCCGGCGACCACATCGTCACGGCCATGATCGGCGCTGTCCTGCCCGGCGACGTCAAGATCAAGAAGAGCAAGCTTCGCGGCGTCGTGTCCATGGGCATGAACTGCTCCGCGCGCGAGCTCGGCCTGGGCGGCGACCACTCCGGCATTATGATCCTGCCCGAGGATACGCCCTGCGGCATGCCGTTTGCCGAGTACGTGGGCTCGAGCGACACCGTGCTCGACTGCGAGATCACGCCCAATCGTCCCGACTGCCTGTCCATGATCGGCATGGCCCGCGAGACCGGCGCCATCTTCGATCGAGATTTCCACGTTGAGCTGCCCGCCATCAAGGCCGAGACCGGCCGCGCGACCGACGACGAGCTTTCCGTCGAGATTGCCGACGAGGGCCTGTGCGACCGCTACGTTGCCCGCATCGTGCGCAACGTGAAGGTCGGTCCGTCGCCCGACTGGATGGTCAAGCGCCTCAACGCCCTGGGCGTGCGCCCGCACAACAACATCGTCGACATCACCAACTACGTGATGATGCTCACCGGCCAGCCGCTGCACGCCTTTGACCTCGACACCTTTGCCGAGCGCGATGGCCATCGTCGCGTTGTGGTTCGCGCCGCCCAGCAGGATGAGAAGTTCACGACGCTCGATGGCGAGGAGCGCACGCTCGACGCCGGCATGGGCCTCATCACCGACGGCGAGCGCCCTGTGGCGTTGGCCGGCGTCATGGGCGGCATGGATTCCGAGATCGAGGACGATACCGTCGATGTGATGGTCGAGAGCGCCTGCTTCAATGCCGGCCGCACCTCGCACACCAGCCGTGACCTGTCGCTGATCTCCGACGCCTCCATCCGCTTTGAGCGCCAGGTCGACGAGACCGGCTGCGTGGACGTCGCCAATGTGACGTGCGCGCTTATCGAGGAGATCGCCGGCGGCGAGGTCGCCCCCGGCTATGTGGACGTGTTCCCCGCGCCCAAGACCATCGACAGCATCAAGCTGCGCCTGGCCCGCGTGCACGCCATCTGCGGTGCCGACATCGAGCCCGACTTTATCGAGCGCTCGCTCACCCGCCTGGGCTGCACCGTCGAGCGCGACGGCGAGGACTTTATGGTCACGCCGCCGAGCTTCCGTCCCGACCTGCCGCGTGAGATCGACCTGATCGAGGAGGTCCTGCGCCTATGGGGCATGGGTCGCGTCACGGCGACCATTCCGGCTGCCAAGAACCACATCGGTGGTCTGACGCGCGAGCAGAAGCTTACCCGCAAGGTTGGCGAGATCCTGCGCGCCTGTGGCCTCAACGAGACCACGACCTTTGGCTTTGCCGCCCCGGGCGACCTGGAGAAGATTGGCATGTCCACCGAGGGCCGCGGCTGCCCCGTGGTTCTCATGAACCCGCTGGTGGCCGAGCAGACCGAGATGCGTCGTTCGCTGCTGCCGGGCCTGCTGCAATCCGTGGCCTATAACGAGGCCCACGGCACGCCCAACGTGCATCTGTACGAGGTCGGCAGCCTGTTCCACGGTCGCGAGAACGCCAGCCTGCCCAAGGAGACCAAGTCCGTGGCGGGTGTGCTCTCGGGCCAGTGGAGCGAGCAGTCTTGGAGCATGAAGTACCGCAAGCTGCGCTTCTTCTTTGGTAAGGGCATTGTCGAGGAACTGCTCGCCCAGCTGCGCATCGAGAAGGTTCGCTTCCGTCCCGTCGAGGGCGAGGGCTACGCTTTCTTGCAGCCGGGTCGTGCGGCCGAGGTTCTGTCCGGCGGCACCGTGCTGGGCTGGGTCGGCGAGATTCACCCCAAGGCGCGCGAGGCGATGGGCATCGATGAGGTTGTCGTTGCCTTTGAGCTCGATCTGGACAAGCTGATCAAGGGTGCCCGCAACCAGGAGAACTACCGCGAGTTCTCGCAGTACCCGGCTGTTGAACACGACCTTGCTATCGTGGTCGACAACGCTGTGACCTGCGAGGATCTTGAGCGCCGTATTACCAGCGCCGGCGGCAAGCTGCTCGAGGGCGTGCGCCTGTTCGACGTCTACCGCGATCCCATCCGTATCGGTGCGGGCAAGAAGTCCATGGCCTTTGCGCTTACGTATCGCTCCGACGACCACACGCTCACCAGCGAAGAGGTCGAAAAAGCGCACCAGAAGATCGTCACCAAGGTGTGCAAGGGCGTAAACGGCGAGGTCCGCGGCTAGGTCCTGCGCTGGGGTATGGGTCAGCGGTGGCTGCTGCCGAGTCCTACGTGACTGCTATGCCCGGTATAAGGCACCGTTGAGCCTGCATATATGACACGCGCATTACATAACGGCGTGCTGCTTTGTCGGCAGTGCGCCGTTTTGCTATGATAGCCCGCGTCGTGTTACGAATCTGACATTACGTAACACTGGAAAGGTGATTCAAACGGCGTTGCAATTCCGTGCGCCGATAACCGGGAGGCGTGCATGCACATTCCAGATAATTATCTGTCCCCGCAGACCGATGCCGTCATGGCGGTGGCGATGGTGCCCGTTTGGGTCCACTGCATCAAGAAGGTGCGCGCCACGCTCGATCGCAAGCACATGGCTTTCCTGGGCATCTGCGCCGCGTTCTCCTTCTTGCTCATGATGTTCAACGTGCCGCTGCCCGGCGGCACCACTGGTCACGCCGTCGGCGGCGCGCTCATCGCGCTGTTGCTGGGCCCGGAGGCCGCGGCTATCGCTGTCTCGGTCGCGCTGGCGCTGCAGGCGCTGCTGTTTGGCGACGGCGGCATCCTGTCCTTTGGCGCCAACTGCTTTAACATGGCCTTCGTGCTGCCGTTTGCCGCTGCTATCGTGTTCCGTGCGCTCAACAGCCGTTTGCACGACAAAAGCTGGGGCACCTCGGTTTCGGCCATCGTAAGCGGCTGGGTCGGCCTGTGCCTGGCGGCCCTGTGCGCGGCAATCGAGTTTGGTATTCAGCCGATGCTCTTTACCAACGCTTCGGGCGCGCCGCTGTACTGCCCCTTCCCGCTGTCCGTGGCTATTCCGGCCATGTTGATCCCACATATGCTGGTTGCCGGCGTGGTCGAGGGCGTAGCGACGGCCGCCATCTACGGTTTTATCAAGAAGACGGCGCCGAGCATTATCGTCGGCCCCGAGGCTTCCGACGGCCTGCTTGAGACCGAGGGCGCAACCGCCAAGAAGACCTCGCTGGTCCCCACGTTCATCCTGGTCGCCGTGCTTGTCGTGGCCACGCCGCTGGGCCTGCTGGCCACGGGTGACGCCTGGGGCGAGTGGGACGCTGAGGGCGCCGCGACCGCCGTTCAGGAGGCTGGTGACGACAGTCTGCAGGCTTCGGTCGGCCTCGACACCCCGACCTTTGCCGACGCTCTACCCACGGGCGATTATCTGCAGGCCTATTCCGAGGAGCAGGGCCTTGGCTTTGCCGGCCAGGCTGCCATGTATATCCTGTCCGGCGTGATTGGCGTGGCGGTGCTTACCATCGCATTCCGTCTGATCTCGCTGACGGTTAAGGAAAGCGGTGCTCATGGCAATAGCCGAGCTGCCTAGCTGGCTTGCGGTCGAGCAGCGTTACGAGCCCACGGGCGCTCGTCATCGCGTGATGCAAAAGAACGTCCTGCACCTGGCGAGCCTGCTTGAGCGGGTTCGCCTGGGTGGAGGCGCGCACGAGGGCGGGTCGATGGTCGACCGCGCCCTTTCTTGCGTTTCGGCTCCGGTGCGCCTGGTGGGGATATTCGTTTGCGTCCTGTGCGTGTGCCTGACACAAAGCCCGCTGTACCTCATGTTGATGGCGGCCATTGCGCTGGTGCTGGTCGCGGTGCGCCCCGCACGCGGGCTGCGTGCGACCATTGTACCGGCGCTCGGCGCCACGGGGCTTGCGGTGGTTCTGGCATTGCCTGCCCTGCTGCTGGGCGCGTCTGCCACGGGCGCCATGCTCAAGATCGCGCTCAAGACCTTCATTAATGTGTCGCTGGTGCTGGGCGTTTCGTGGACGCTTACCTGGAGCCGCATGTCGGCGGCGCTCAAGATGCTGCATCTACCCGACGAGGTCATCTTTACGTTTGATATGGCGCTCAAGCACATCGAGGTGCTGGGCCGAACGGCGCACGATCTGACCGAATCGGTCATGCTGCGCAGTGTGGGTCGCGCGCCTGAGGGGTTTTCGCGCACCGACTCGGTCGCGGGTATCATGGGCATGACCTTTATCAAGGCGATGGAATGCAGCCGCGCGATGGACGAGGCCATGCTCTGCCGCGGCTTTGCCGGCGCGTATCCGGCTCCCGCGCGGAGCGGCTTTGGCTGGCGCGATGGGGTCTATGCGGTCGGCGTGGCGTTGCTCGCCGTGTTGTGTGCGGTACTGTAGCGCGGGCGGTCTAGCCGTCGATGTGAGTAGGGAAGGGCGACGTTTTGACGATCGATATGAATAGTGCGGCGGGCACGAACGGTGCGGGCGGCGCCGAGGGCGCGCCGCTTATTGAGTTGCGCGACGTGGTGTTCTCCTATGCGGGGCATACGGTTGTCGATGGCGTGTCGCTGCAGGTCGATCGTGGTGAACTCGTTGCCCTGCTCGGTCCCAACGGCTGCGGTAAGACGACGATTATGCGTCTTATTAACGGCCTTGAACTCGCGGACGCAGGGGCATACCTGTTTGACGGGTGTATGGTCGATGCGGCATATCTCAAGGATTCCGCGACGGCCCAGCGGTTCCATCAGCGCGTGGGCTTTGTGTTCCAGAATGCCGACGCCCAGTTGTTCTGCGCTACGGTGGGTGAGGAAGTTGCTTTTGGTCCCGCGCAGATGGGGCTGCCGGCAGACGAGCTCGACCGTCGCGTGCACGATGCCATAGAACTGTTTCAAGTTGCCGACCTGGTCGATGCCTCGCCCTATCAGCTTTCGGGTGGGCAAAAGAAGCGTGTGGCGCTGGCGGCAGTCGTATCGATGAACCCCGATATCTTGGTTCTCGACGAACCTACTAATGGGCTCGACGAGGATTCATGCGACATCGTGGTCAACTTCTTGCTGGCCTACGTCGCGGCGGGTAAGACGGTCTTGATGAGCACACATCACCAGGATTTGGTGCGACGCCTGAGTGCCCGTGCAATCTATATCGATCGATATCACCATGTGGTCGAGGCGCCTTCGCCGTCGTATGGAACCGAAAGCGGTGCTACGGACTAGTTGCTGCGTAGAGCGTGCGTAGCCGCCCGCGCGGCTTTGCCGTGATGGTATAGTTATCCAGGTTTTTTATGGGGGTGGCTATGCCAAGCTGGAACATTCATATCGCTCAGACGGAGCGTTTGCTGGAGCGCACCGGTGCGCTTGCCAAGAGCGTGCGCGACCGCAATGCCTTTTTGTTTGGCTGCGTGGTTCCGGATATTTTCGTGGGCTATATGGTCCCTGGCATCGCCGATCCCATCCCGTACCGCATTACGCACTTTGCCAAGCCCGAGCCTATCCCTAAGCCGCGTGAGCACGAGTTCTGGGATACCTATGTGGCACCGTTGCTTAAAAGTTCGCCCACCGGTGCGCCAGCCGCGGCGACCTCGATTATCGAGGAGCGCGAGCGACTGAATCGCGTGCACTATCCCCAGCGCTACAGGGATGCTGAGCCGGTTGTCGGTCCCGGCGCTCGTGAGTTCTCGCTTGCGTCCGAAGATGTGGCGCAGTCGTTGCTCGATTTGACACTGGGTGTCTGGTCGCATCTGGTGGCCGATACCGTATGGAATACGCGCGTGAATCAGTACCTGGAGGCGCACGGCGGCAAGCCGTGCGAGGAGTTCCGCATTAAAAAGCAAGGCGACTTTGACTGGTTCGGCAAGACGCTCGGCATCGTTTCGATTCCGCGCGCGACCGATCGCCTGTATACTGCGGCGACGCGTTTTGGGCAGTATCCCATCCATAAGGAGTATGTGCTCAAGACCATCGGCGTCATGCACGAGATTGTACGCGAAAACCCCGGCGATCCCGACCATCCGCCATACCGCCTGCTAACCGAGGAATTCTTCGACGCAACGTTTACCGAGGTCATCGAGCTGACCGAGGCGGGTTTTGCCGCCCGTGTCGAATCGCCCGATGTGCCTGCGCTGCCCCTGATTGCTAGCTGCTAGCTGGCCGGCCCGGCAGTGAATAGCTCAACCCAATCGACAAGTAGCTCTTGCCGTAAGGTATCTTCGGCAATGCGCTCCTGTTTGGTCTTTGGGATGTGGGGAAGCCCGGCCTTTTTATGGATGAGCTCGGCTATGTGGTCGAAGCTCTTCTTCTCCTTGATCTGGTCATAGGTAATTTGGATGACGTCGTAGCCCATGCTTGTGAGTGCGGTGGCGCGCTCGGCATCGGAGAGGCTCGCGGCTTCGCTGTCGTGGGCAGAGCGGCCTTGGCATTCCAGAATGACGCCCATGCTGTCGGTGGCGCTTTCGATGAGGATATCGGCGTAGCAGCAGGTTTTGTCATACAGCGAACGTGCGGCTTCACTGAGCGGGATGCGCGCGTTGTTGGCGATCTCGATGCCCTGGCCGCCCTCGTCGCGGGGGAGCGAGATAAGCATGGAGGTCTGTACTTCGAAGGGCGAGGCGGCCTGCCCCGTCATGTGCTCGGCCGCCCAGCGCAGTTGTTTGACGCCGCGCAGGCCTGCGGCTTGCTTGGCGAACGCGGCGATATCCGTTGCGGTAAGAAGCGGCGTGCGCTTCCACAAGTTGGTGTCATTGCCCTTGGTGTCGTTAACTCGCTCCCACCCGCAGTTGGGTGGAATGAACTTAAGCGAAATAGCTTCATCGAGTTGTTGTTGCGTTCGCTCGCAGGGCTTAAACACTGCAAAGGAGCCGCACATCTCGTAGCAAGCCATGAGTAACTGGTTGCGTGAAACCTGCGTAGCAAGGTTGAGCAGCGTGAACTCCGGTGACGTGACATCAAACCTATGTTCAGTCTGCCTAAACGACCCCGGAGGTGGTTCTTGGGTCAGGAGGTGCGATTTAAACAGGCTTCGCGACCCGGATTGTGCCCGAGTGAATACAAGCCTGTGAAGTGGTGCGTGAAGCAGGTCTTTTACAACTGCATGACTTCCGAGGCCACAACATCTGCGATCCATATTGCCAAGGCTAATGGCGGGGTAAAGGCCTAATACCTGCGGCGGGATGCGGCAATAGTTAAAGGCGGATTGCCCACAAAGCGTCAGGTCCATAATGCCCTCCTGGCCGAAATCATCTCTTTGAAGCGAGTGATGCCAGCGTCAATCCGGAAGTATGCGGCAAAATCTGAACCCTATGAGCGGACCTTGCTTTTGAGGCTAGTTTATCAGGCATTTTGTTGCGAAAAAACAGGGTGTGCTCGGAGGTTCCAGAATTTGCCGCATGCTTCCGAAAACCAGGTCGATTTGGTTCTTGCTAAAACGATTTATCAGCCCTGTGTGAGGTGTGGGTTTGCCACCGGGCGAACACTTTTAGCGCTTGGGGCTTTATTTTTTGGGCCTCGAAGGGTGGATTTCGCGCTTTTGGTAAAGAAATGAGTGCGTGTTTTGCCGTGCGGCGGCATTGGCACAGAAAAAAGGCCCGGAAGGCGAAGCCTTCCGGGCCCTTTGCAATGCAAGTATGCTTGCAAGTTCGTTTTAGCGCACCTGAGCGACGTAAGCGACGTTGGTCGAGGAGACCTTGTCCTCGAGCTGGACGCTCATGCGGGGATCGCCGGCGGTAGCGACGGTCAGGTCGCCGGCCTCGACGTAGCCGAGCTCCTTAGCGGTCTCGATCGCCTTGACGATCGTGCCGTTGACGGTGCCCTGGGTAATCTCGGCCTGATGCGGGATAACGCCCCAGTACATGATCATCTGCTGGACGGCCCACTCGTGGCGGGAGAACGCGCAGATCGGCATGTTGGGACGGAAGTGCGAAATCAGGCGAGCGGTACGACCGGTGGTCGTCGGCACGGTGATGCACTTGGCGCCAACGGTGGTGGCCATGTTCACAGCGGACATACCCACAACGTTGTTAACAACGCGGGTGCCATGAGCGTCGGCCGGAACCTCGAGCGGAGCGTGGGCCGGGAGGTACTTCTCGGTCTCGAGAGCAATGCTGGCCTGCATCTTGACGGCCTCGACCGGGTACTTACCGGCAGCGGACTCGCCAGAGAGCATAACGGCGTCGGTGCCGTCGTAAATGGCGTTAGCAACGTCGGCAACCTCGGCGCGCGTCGGGCGCGGGTTCTGCTGCATGGAGTCGAGCATCTGCGTAGCGGTGATAACGGGCTTGTAGGCCGCGTTGCACTTAGCGATGATCTCCTTTTGGATGTGGGGAACGAGCTCGGGCTTAATCTCGATGCCCAGGTCGCCACGGGCGACCATGATGCCGTCGGAAGCCTCGAGGATCTCGTCGAAGTTCTCGACGCCCAGGGCGCACTCGATCTTCGGGAAAATCGTCACGTGCTCGCCACCGTTCTCGCGGCAAAGCTTGCGAATGCCGCGGACGGACTCGCCGTCACGGATGAAGGAAGCGGCGATGTAGTCGATGTTCTCGGTCAGGCCAAAGAGGATGTCCTGACGATCGCGCTCGGTGATAGCGGGCAGCGAGATGTTGACGTTGGGCATGTTGACGCCCTTGCGCTCGCCGATCAGGCCGTCGTTCTTAACGACGCAGGTCATGTCCTGGCCGTCGACGGACTCGACCTCGAGGGCAACCAGACCATCATCGATCAGGATAAGGGAGCCCTTCTCGACCTCGGAGGGCAGAGCCAGGTAGTCGAGGGAGATGTGCTCAGCGGTGCCGTGGAAATCCTCGGACGTGGGCTGAGCGGTGACGACGATCTTATCGCCGGTCTTGACGGCAACCTTCTTGCCGTCGACCAGAAGGCCGGTGCGGACCTCGGGGCCCTTGGTGTCGAGCAGGATGCCGACGGGCAGACCGAGCTCCTTGGAAATACGACGGACGCGCTCGATGCGACCGTGGTGCTCGTCGTAGGATCCGTGCGAGAAGTTAAAACGGGCGACGTTCATGCCCGCCTTGATCATCTCGCGGATGGTCTCGTCGCTATCGCAGGCGGGACCCATGGTGCATACAATCTTGGTGCGCTTGTACATTCAGACCTCCATCTGACATCGTCTTGCGCTGATAGATAAACCATAAGAAATAAAACTGAGATGATTATAACGAAATGCCGACCGAATACCCCAAAAAATCGACCGTATGCCGAATTAGAAGTTCATTTTTTGCGAATAAACGGTATATGCAAAAACTTTACCAACCGTTCTAACCGCTGCTATCTGGGCGATATTTCAGTTTGATGATGCACCGAAGAAAAAACGTTTTATCAATGTCGAACATCATACGGTCTGCATCGTTGCACTCGAGCCGTGTTTCCAATTGGAATGTTTTGGCTAGACGCGCCGCTTTGGGGTACCATAGCTCCACTATCAACTGCCGCTCAGCACGGCAGCCTTGATGAGCCCTTGCCCTTCTCCTGGGAATTATGATCGGGCATCAATCTGCTGAGTGGCCCGAATCCCAGGAGGGGACTCTATATGCAAAAGGAATACCTGTCCGCCGCGGCGGAGGTACTCAGCGACCAAGGTGTCGATGAGAACCTCGGCCTGAGCAACGACGAGGCGTCGTCGCGCCTCGCCAAGACAGGCCCTAACAAGCTCGAGGAAGCCGAGAAGACGCCGTTGTGGAAGCGCTTCTTTGAGCAGATGGCCGACCCCATGGTCATCATGCTGATCGTTGCCGCCGTCATCAGTGCACTCACGGGCATGGTCAAGGGTGAGGCGGACTTTGCCGACGTCGCCATCATCATGTTCGTCGTTATCGTCAACTCGGTGCTGGGCGTGGTTCAGGAGGCCAAGAGCGAGGAAGCTCTCGAGGCATTGCAGGAGATGAGCGCGGCGCAGTCCAAGGTTCTGCGCGACGGCAAGCTCGTGCACCTGCCGAGTGCCGAGCTCGTGCCTGGCGATGTGATCATGCTCGAGGCGGGCGACTCCGTCCCGGCCGACTGCCGCGTGCTCGAGAGCGCCACGATGAAGATCGAGGAGGCCGCCCTTACCGGCGAGTCCGTGCCCGTCGAGAAGCATGCCAACGTGATCGAGCTCGCCGCCGGCACCGACGACGTGCCGCTCGGCGACCGCAAGAACATGTGCTACATGGGCTCCACCGTGGTGTACGGCCGTGGCCGCGCCGTCGTAGTCGGTACCGGTATGAACACCGAGATGGGTAAGATCGCCGGCGCCCTGGCCGAGGCCAAGGAAGAGCTCACGCCGCTGCAGGTGAAGCTTGCCGAGCTCAGCCGCATCCTCACTATCATGGTTATCGTCATCTGCGTCGTTATCTTTGGCGTCGACATCATCCGCCACGGCGTGGGCAACGTTCTCACCGACCCGACCGCGCTGCTCGATACCTTTATGGTCGCTGTCTCGCTTGCCGTCGCCGCCATCCCTGAGGGTCTGGTTGCCGTCGTGACTATCGTGCTTTCGCTCGGCGTGACCAAAATGGCCAAGCGCCAGGCGATTATCCGCAAGCTCTCTGCCGTCGAGACCCTTGGCTGCACGCAGACCATCTGCTCCGACAAGACCGGTACCCTTACCCAAAACAAGATGACCGTCGTCAAGCACGAGCTCGCTGCGCCTAAGGAGAAGTTCCTGGCCGGTATGGCGCTGTGCTCCGATGCCCAGTGGGACGAGGACCTGGGCGAGGCCGTTGGTGAGCCGACTGAGTGCGCGCTCGTCAACGATGCCGGCAAGGCTGGTCTTACTGGCCTGACTGCCGAGCACCCGCGCGTGGGCGAGGCCCCGTTCGACTCGGGCCGTAAGATGATGTCCGTGGTCGTCGAGACCCTGGATGGCGAGTACGAGCAGTACACCAAGGGCGCGCCCGACGTGGTGATCGGCCTGTGCACCCATATCTACGAGGGCGATAAGGTTGTCCCCCTGACCGAGGAACGTCGTGCCGAGCTCGTGGCCGCCAACAAGGCCATGGCCGACGAGGCCCTGCGCGTGCTGGCGCTGGCAAGCCGCACCTACACCGAGGTCCCGGCCGACTGCAGTCCCGCCGCGCTCGAGCATGACCTGGTCTTCTGCGGCCTGTCCGGCATGATTGACCCGGTTCGTCCCGAGGTCGCCGACGCCATCCGCGAGGCGCACGATGCCGGTATCCGCACCGTCATGATCACGGGCGACCACATCGACACCGCCGTGGCCATCGCCAAGCAGCTGGGCATCGTCACCGATCGCAGCCATGCCATCACCGGTGCCGACCTCGATCGCATGAGCGACGAGGAACTCGACGCGCACATCGAGGACTACGGCGTGTACGCCCGCGTCCAGCCCGAGCACAAGACACGCATCGTCGAGGCTTGGAAGTCGCGCGACCAGATCGTGGCCATGACGGGCGACGGCGTCAACGACGCCCCGTCCATCAAGCGCGCCGACATCGGCGTCGGTATGGGCATCACCGGCACCGACGTCACCAAGAACGTTGCCGACATGGTGCTTGCCGACGACAACTTCGCCACCATCATCGGTGCCTGCGAAGAGGGCCGTCGCATCTACGACAACATCCGCAAGGTCATCCAGTTCCTGCTTTCGGCCAACCTTGCTGAGGTGTTCTCGGTGTTTATCGCCACGCTCATCGGCTTTACCATCTTCCAGCCGGTGCAGCTGCTGTGGGTGAACCTGGTCACCGACTGCTTCCCCGCGCTCGCGCTGGGCATGGAGGATGCCGAGGGTGGCATCATGAAGCGCAAGCCGCGCAACGCCAAGGACGGTGTCTTTGCCGGTCACATGGGCCTGGACTGCGTGGTCCAGGGTCTGATCATCACCGTGCTGGTGCTGGCGAGCTTCTTTGTGGGCGTGTACTTTGACATGGGCTACATCCACATCGCCGATATGATCGCCGGCAATGCCGACGAGGAAGGCGTGATGATGGCGTTCATCACGCTCAACATGGTCGAGATTTTCCACTGCTTCAATATGCGCAGCCGTCGTGCGTCGCTGTTCACCATGAAGAAGCAGAACAAGTGGCTGTGGGCTTCTGCCGCGCTGGCACTGGTGTTGACGGTGATCGTGACCGTGCAGCCGACGCTTGCCGAGATGTTCTTTGGCCCTGTGACGCTTGAGCTCAAGGGCGTTCTTGCCGCGCTGGGCCTGGCCTTCCTGATCATCCCGCTGATGGAGATCTACAAGGCGATCATGCGCGCGGTCGAAAAAGGGTAGCGCACTCGTCCGGGCCCGCCCCACGCCCTTTCTCCCTCACTGGTCCTCGCGCTTTGCGCTGCGGGATCGTTCGGGAGAAAGGGCTTCCGGGGCGGGCCCTGCGGTGGCTTTGCTGGCTTTTCTCCCGTGCGGATGAAAAGGGCTGAGGGAAAGTTTGTGAGCTGGTCGGGCTTTGCCCGGCCAGCTCTTTTTGATTTAAAATACCTGCTCAGTTGTGATTTATGGTGCTGGGAGGCGCTTGTGGGCAAGGCTAAGGCTAAGGCGAAGAAAAAGACGACGGGGGCGCGGGCTAAGCGCGATCGTCGTCGGAAGCTTGCGACCGAGGCTCTCGCGTCTGCCGAGGAGTTGCTGGCAAGCGTGCCGGGACTTGACGCGCTGCAGGATGTCCCGGCGTTTGATGACCTGCCGGTCGATGGGGCTCAGCGGGCGGCATTTGACGACTTTTGCGCACATGCTGAGGAGCCCGAGCAGATGCAGCTTGGCGCCGTGGTGCGCTTAGATCGCGGGTTTCCGCTGGTGGCGACGGCCGACGATACCTTTCGTGCCGAGCATGCCGTGGGGTTTGCCAAGTCGCGCGGCGAGGACGAGGTGCTGCTGCCCGCCGTGGGCGACCGTGTGGCGGTGCGCCGCGCTCCCGGGCACGATATGGGCGTGATTGAGTGCGTTCTGCCGCGCCGTACGAGCTTTGAGCGTTGGCGCGGCCGTGCCCGTGGAGAGCGTCAGGTGCTCTGCTCCAACGTGGATAGCGTGCTAATCGTGCAGGCGCTCGGTGCCGGTGAGGTGCTGCTCGACCGCGTGGCGCGCTCGCTGGTGTTGGCGCTCGACTGCGATGCCGAACCGGTGGTGGTGCTCACCAAAGCTGACCGCTGCGATGCCGAGGAGCTCGAGCGCGATCTGGACCGCGTGCGCCGCCTGGTAGGTCCGGACGTGCGCGTGATCGTGACGTCCTCTGCCGAGGGCCGCGGCCTGGACGGGGTCCGTGCCTGCGTGCCTGCCGGGAGCTGCGCCATGATTCTGGGCGAGTCGGGTGCCGGCAAGTCGACGCTGCTCAATGCACTGCTGGGCCACGATACGTTGGCGACCGGCGGTGTGCGCGAGCGCGACGACCAGGGCCGTCACACTACCGTCGCGCGCGTGATGGTGGCGCTGCCGGGCGACGCCGGTGTGATCGCCGATGCCCCGGGCCTGCGCAGCCTACCGCTCGTGGGTCACGAGCGGGGTCTGGCGCGCGCCTTCCCCGAGATTGTCGAGGCATCGCGCGCGTGCCGGTTTGGCGATTGCACACATACCCATGAGCCGGGTTGCGCCGTTCGCGAGGCCGAGGACGCCGGGCAGATCGACAGTCTGCGTCTGGAAACGTTCCAAAACTTGGCGTCATCCATGCGCGTGAGCGCTCAAATGCTCGATCCCGATGTTCATCTGTAATTGATTTTTCCTATGACAGCCGTCTCCCAACTGTTCGGGAGACGGCTTTTTTCCTGCGGAAAAGCCTCGAAACATGCAGTTTGTTGACGTGCTGACCAAAACCTTGCCACGAGCTTGACGGGCTGGTCAGCTTTTGGTCAGCGATTGGTTTGACATCGAAAACCAAGATCGCGATTGCGCCGCTTTGCGCTCTGACCGCCCAGACAATGGTGGTACGGGCATTCGCCCGGCACTGCCATGAGAGGAGCGGCCGTGAACAAGAGCAAGCGCATCGCCATCAGTCTGGTCGCGGGCGTGCTCGCTGCTCTGCTCTGCATGGTTTACGGCTCGTCGATCCGCTCGCAAGCCGAACAGGTCCAGGCTGAGACCTTGGCCAAGTACGGTGGCGATCGCGTCGAGGTATGCGTCGCGGCGCGCGATATCGATGTGGGCGAGACCCTCGATGAGACCAATGTCATAACCCAGGAATGGCTGACGAGTCTGCTGCCGCGTGACGCGGCGACCGAGCTGCGCCAGGTGCGCGGCGACGTGACGACTTCGCGTATTCCCAAAAACGCCGTGATCTGCAATGTCTACACCAAGGCCGAGAGCCACAAGCTCGAGGTGCCTAAGGGCAAGGTCGCCGTTTCGGTGGCGGTCGATGCCGAGCACTCGGTCGGCGGTGCCACGGGCGTGGGCAGCTATGTGGACGTGTACGTGCAAAAAGATGACGTAACCGATCGACTGTGCGGCGCGCACGTGATCGATACCAGTGAGAATTCCGGTGCCACGCGCGAGGGCAAGATCGAATGGGTGACGCTGGCGGCTGACCCCGAAGACGTCAAGGAACTGCTGGGAGCCTCGGGCAAGGGAACGGTCAGCTTGACGATTCCCGCCACGGCGCGCGGCAAAAAGAGCGGAGGCGACGAGTGATGAAGGCGATCTGGCTTGCGTGCTGCGCGTGCGGCGATTACGGGCTGTTGCAGCAGGAAGTCGAGGGCCGTGATGCGGGTGCACAGGTGCTTCGCGTGGGTGACCTGGACGGGCTGGTTTCCATGGCGCGGGCGTTTCCGTCGCGCCGCGGGGCTGCCATCATCGCGGCGTCTCTGTTTGATATCGAAGATGTGCGCAAGACTGTTGCGCGCCTGACGGCCGAAGGCCGCGTGAGTCGCGTGGTCGTGTTGATAGAAGTGCTCGATCCGTCGGATATCGAGGGACTGTTTCGCGCGGGGGCGACCGAGGTCATCGCTGCGCACAGTATATGCGGCAACGGGCGCGCGGGCGAGGGAGCGGTTGATTCCGATCGGCGCATGACGATTGAGCCCGATGCTTTTGTTGATAGGGAACCCGGGGCGCCTCGCGCTACAAGAGGCCCGCGTGTTGATGATTATGGAAAAGCGGAAGCCGAGCATGGTCGGCGCCCCCGGAACCCCCTTGTATACGATGACGCTGGAGGGCCGGCACAGCATGCTGGCGACTCCCCGGCTGTAGATATGGGATACGTGCACGGCGTGAATCTGGCGGATGAACTCGACGAAGTTGAGGGCTTTGCCGGGTGCGGCGAGTTGTCGCTGATGCAGCATGAGCAGATTGCACAGAACGAGCCTGCCTTGCAGACCGAACAAGCCGCCATGCCGGCTTGGACGCAGCGTGTGGTTGCGGCGGGGGAGACGGGGACGCTGTCGCCGACGCCCGCCCCGCCGCCTCCGATGCCGCCGGCAGACGCTGCCGCTCCGCAGCATCGAGCTCCGGTCATCTGCGCCATTTCGGGTTCGGGCGGTTGCGGCAAGTCGACGATCGTTGCCACCATGGCACACACATCGTCGCTGTTGGGCTTGCGTGCCGCCGTGCTCGACCTGGACCTGATGTTTGGAAACCTTTACGACTTGTTAGGCGTCGATGCTCCGCGCGATATGGCGGCACTTATCGAGCCGTCGGCGGCGGGCACGCTCACCGAGCCGGATATCGTAGCCGCATCCCAGCGCGTGGCGCCGGGCGTTACGCTCTGGGGTCCCGTCGCGGCGCCCGAGCAAGCCGAGCTCATGGCACGTCCGGTGGAGCTACTGCTCGATGTCCTGCGTCGCGAATCCGACGTGGTCTTTATCGATACCTCGGTCTTTTGGGGCGATGCCGTGGCGGCTGCGGTGGCGGCGAGCGACCGTTGCCTGGTCGTTGGCGATGCGGCGGTGTCGTCCGCGACATCGGCATCGCGCGTCATTGAACTGGCAAGTCGAGTAGGTGTGCCGCGCACGCGCATGAGCGCCGTGTTCAACCGGTTCGGTGCGCGCGGGGCAGACGAGGACGTCGCCATGCGCTTTGAGATTGCCTGTGCGTTGAGCTCCAAGATTCGTATCGCCGATGGCGGGCAGGATCTCGCCGCGCTCATGGCGTTTGGGCGCGCCGACGAGGCAGTGGGTCAGACGAGCGCTTTTGCGACCAGCGTGCGCGAGGCCACGCGCGAGATGCTCGTGGAACTGGGGTGCGCCGTCGGCCCTTGGAGTGATATAGTCGCCGACCGTGCAACGCGTACCGAACGCCCGCGTATCCGCCTTCCCTGGTCGCGCGAGGGTGATCAGCGATGAGCCTGCAAACGAGGATTAAGGCTGCCGGCGCTGCAGCGGCGGCAGCTCCTGTAGATGCGGGGCGTCGCCGCGCGGTGAAACGACGCACTAAGCGCGCCGTGATGGACCGCATGGGTTACGACGAAGTGGCGCGTATCAGCGCCTATATCGACCCGGTACTTGCCCGCTCGGAATTGCGTCCCGCGGTGGAGGCGGCGCTCAATGTTGAGGAGCCGACCGATCTCGCGACGCCCGAGCGCGAGACCATCATCGACGAGATTTTGGATGACGTGGTGGGCTTGGGGCCGTTGCAGCCGCTCATCGAGGACGACACCGTTACCGAGATCATGATCAACGGCTGCCGCTCGGCTTTCTTTGAACGCGGCGGCGTCTTGTACCCCATCGAGCATGCGTTTGAGGATGATGAGCAGATTCGTGTGCTTATCGACCGCATCATCTCGCCACTTGGCCGTCGTATCGACGAGCGCAGCCCCATCGTCAACGCCCGCCTCAAAACGGGCTATCGCGTCAACGCGGTGATTCCGCCTGTGGCGATTGACGGACCGATTCTCACCATCCGAAAGTTCTCGGACCGTATCTGCTCGCTGGACGAGCTTGTGGGGCTGGGGTCGCTGCCGCTTTGGTATGCGCAGCTGCTGTCGTGCGCGGTGTCGCTGCGACAGGACCTGGCGGTTGCGGGAGGCACGGGATCTGGTAAGACCACCCTGCTCAACGCGTTGTCATGCGAGATCTCCACCGGCGAGCGCATCGTGACGATCGAGGACTCTGCCGAGCTCAAGTTTGCGCATCATCCGCACGTGGTGCGCCTAGAGGCGCGCGAGGCTTCAATTGAGGGCGAGGGCGCGGTGACGATCCGCGACCTGGTGACCAATGCCCTGCGCATGCGCCCCGACCGCATCGTGGTGGGCGAGGTGCGCGGTGCCGAGTGCTGCGACATGTTGCAGGCCATGAACACGGGCCACGACGGGTCGCTCACCACGCTTCATGCGGGTTCCGAGCAGGAGACCGTGGTGCGTCTGACGTTGCTTGCACGTTATGGCATCGATCTGCCGAGCGAGCTCATCGAGGAGCAGATTGCCATGGCGCTCGACGGCATCGTGATGTCCGAGCGCCACGCCGATGGCAGGCGTTTCGTCTCCTCGTATTCGGGGGTGCGTCGCGCCGCGTCGGGCGGCGTAGAGCTCGAGCGCTATGTGACTTTCGATGCCGCCGAGCGCACCTGGACGCTTGACCGCGAGCCGCCGTTTATTGCAGAAGGCCTGCGGTCGGGGACGCTCACACAAGAGGAGGTGGACGAATGGAGGTCGCTGTGCCCCTCGTCGTAGGGGGTTTGGCAGGGTTTTCTGTTGCGACGGCGTGCGGGGCGGAACCTCGTGTGCCGCAGGTGCCGCCGGCGGAGCTGGCGCGTCAGGCGCTCGAGACGGCGGCAGAGAAGCTGCCGCGTGAGCTGGTGGAAAACGATCTGCTGAAAAAGATCGCCCGTTCGTGGGCATCGCTGGCTCCGGCGCATCGCCTTGGCCTCGTGATCGAAGATGCTTCGGGGCGTTTGGCGTTTCTGCTGCTATCGAGCGGTGTCTGCTGCGTTTTACTAACGATGGTGTCGTTATCGCCCCTCGGATTTGCCTTGGGACTTGTTGCTCCGATTGCCGCTGGCGCCGCTCGGGATGGCTTTGAGAGCCGGCGCGAGCAACACGATGCAGAAGAGGCCATGCCCGAGGCGTTTACCGCACTTTCCATGTCGCTTGCCTCGGGACATTCGCTGGCCCAGGGCATGCGCTTTGTGGGCGCTCATGCGCAAGAGCCGGTGCATACCGAGTTTTTGCGGGTGGCGGCGGCGATCGATTGCGGCATCTCGGCGACCGATGCGCTCGATGACTTGCTCGTGCGCATCGACGCCCCCGGTCTTTCGCTTGTGACCTTGGCGCTTAAGGTGTCTCAGCGCACCGGTGCTCCGCTTGCCGACTTACTGTCCGAGGCGTCGAGCATGGTGGGGGAGCGCATTGAGCTCAAGCGCCGCCTGGATGTCAAGACGTCGCAGGCTCGCATGTCTGCGCATATGGTCGCGGCGATGCCGGCGGGCATGTGCGCGGTGTTGGCGCTGCTTTCGGCAGATTTTCGTCGCGGTCTTGCGACGCCTGCCGGCGCGGGCGCTGTGGCGCTGGGTCTTGCCCTCAACGCCGTTGCCCTGGTGGTTATCAGGCGCATTATGCGGGTGGAGCTGTGAGCGCCCTGGTTGCAGTTGCGGCTTGCCTGTGCGCTCTGAGTGCATTTGTCGCGACGGGTTTGGATCGGGCGGATGCACGCAAGATCGCAGAGGCCTGCAAGCGCGAGGCGGTGCTGGTCGCTGCCGCGGGTCGCTCGGTGGTCGATGCTCTGACCGCGCGAATGAAGGGCGCGGTTGGAGCGGGCGGCCCGGCGCGAGTATCGCTCGGCGAAGTGTCCGAGATGATCGATGTTGTGCGCTTGGGTCTTTCGGCCGGTCTTTCGTTTGATGCGGCGCTTGAGATTTTCTGCGCCAACCGCCGGTCAGTGCTGGCTCTTCGACTTGAGCGGGCCTGCATGGCATGGCAGGTGGGCGTGGGCACGCGTGAGGACGAGTTGTTGGCCGCCGCACGCGACCTGGACGTGCGAGCGCTCGAGACCTTTGCCATCACGGTGGGGCAGGCGCTCGCTCTGGGTGTCCCACTTGCCGAGACACTGGCCGCTCAAAGTCGCGAGATCCGTGCGGCTCATCGCGCCGCGGTCGAGCGCGAGATCGAGCGTGCGCCCGTCAAGCTGCTGATTCCCACCGGCACACTCATCTTGCCGGCGTTGCTTCTGTCCATATTGGGCCCGCTGTTGGGAGCAGGCGGGATGATGTAGGGAGGAATACATGAACACGATGACTGACGTTGCTGGCAAGGTCTGGAGCTGGGCTGTTTGCCAGTCAATTCGCGCTCGCCAGCATGCCGGGGAGCTGCTGCAGGAGGAGAGTGCGCAGGGCACCACCGAATACGCCATCTTGGTCGGCGTGCTCGTGGTGATCGCCATCATTGCCATTGTCGCATTTAAGGGCAAGGTCCAAGATCTATGGAACGCTATCAGCGAGGGCATCAACAGCCTGTAGAGGGTAGGCGGCCTGTCGGCGCACTGCTGGTGTTTGCCTGTGTGGTTGTGGCGGTGGCAGTGGCGGTTTGGGGGCTAAACGCCGCGCGGCAGCAGCGTCCTGGGGCCGCCTTCGATTCGGGCTCAGATTCGGCGGTGGCGTCTCAAAAAGATGAGATGCGAGATGCGGACGATTCGGATGTCGCTGTCACGGCGCAAACCTTTCTGCGGATGCTCGACAAGCGGTCTGGCACTGCGACGGATTCGCCTGAGGACAACGCGATTGCGGTCCGGCTTGCATGGTCCGAGGACCGACCGATGACCGAGGCAGCGGCGGATATGTTACGCGCCTACCGCGAGGTGCCAACGGCCCAGCTCGCCCTGAGCGGCTATCTCGATATTAAGGGTAACGTATGGGGCGCCATTGTGCGCGATGGGCGCGGCTGGGTCGATATGGTGACGGTTGCCGCGGATACTGGCGATGCTTCGTGTCGTCTGCGCGCGGTGCGCCTGGCCCCGCAAACAATAAGCTCAAAGGAGGGGTCGTGAAATGCATGACGTCCTGCGCGAGGAATCTGCCCAGGCGACGGTCGAATACGCCATCGTCACGGTGGCGCTGTTATCGATCGTGCTGGCGATTGCGGGGCTTTGGCGTGCTGGCACCGATGGGCACTTGGCGGCGCTGGTTGAGCGGGCGGCATCCCATGGCGTTGCCTCGACGTCGGTTATCGACGCCGCTGCGGGCGCTAAGGACATCGCGTTGTATTGATATCGCGCGCGAGGACCGGGCGCAGTCTACGGTCGAGGCTGCTTTTTTGCTGCCGACGTTTCTGATGCTCATTCTTCTCGCACTGCAACCGGTGTGTTTGCTCTATACGCGCGCGGTCATGGAGTCTGCCGCTGCCGAGACCGCGCGGCTCATGACCACGACGACGGCGGAGGACGACGATCTTAAGGAGTTCACCCGCCGCCGGCTTGCCGCAGTGCCCAACGTTTCGATCTTTCATGCCGGCGGGCCGTTGTCGTGGGATATCGAGCTTGGCCGGGCCGGTGCGGGTGGTGTCTCGTCCGTGTCCGTTTCCGGCGAGGTCAAGCCGTTGCCTGTGATCGGTGCGTTTGCGCAGGCTATGGGTGGTACCGCCGAGGGCGGCTACGTTGAGCTCAAGGTCGATGTCTCGTATCAATCGCGTCCCGAATGGCTGGAGGGAGATTATGATTCGTGGATTGCTGCATGGGATTAAGCGTTTCTGGTCTAGATGCGTTTTGACGCGCCGTCCGAGCTGCCATCGCAAGCGAGGCGGCTTTATGGGCCGTGCCGGTATCGACCTGTTTATCGAAGACGGTGCCTACACCACGCTTTCTTCTGCCGTGGTCATCCTAGTGGTGCTCACGTTGTTGTTTTCGTCGACCGCGGCGATATGGAGCATGTCGCGTGCCGGGGATACCCAGGTGGCGGCCGATAGCGGCGCGCTGGCGGGTGCCAACGTGGTGTCGTCCTATCACACGGCTGCCACGGTGGTTGATGCGAGCATCTTGAGTCTGGGGCTAGCGGGGTTTGCCACAATCGGGACGGGCCTGGTTGCCATTCTCATCCCAGGTGCCGAACCAGTTGCCGGCAATATGGTCGACACCGGGATTGAGATCATTAAAACGCGCAACAAGTTTGCCAAAAGCGCATCGGAAGGCTTGCAGAAAATCGAGACGGCTCTGCCGTATCTGATTGCCGCGCGTGCCACGCAGGCGGTGTCGGCGCAGGATACCGATAGTGTGGCCTATACCGGTACGGCGCTTGCCGTGCCCAGGACATCCGAGTCGGACTTCGCTGCGCTCAAAGGGTCAGAGATCTCGACCGATACCATTAAAGACACATCAGATGATTTAGAGCGTGCGGCCGAGGAGCTGCGGAAGGCTTCTGAGGACACGGCGAAGGCTAAAGAGCGCGCTTGGCTGGCGGATTGTGGCGGGTCTGACAAGGGCTCGGTCAGCAGCTGTTCTTGCATGTGGGAGCGTGTGAAAAGTCTAACGGATCTCTCTGGTGCTCAAAATCCGCATTACGCTTCGAGCGTTACGTGGGAACCGCAAGTGGCGCTCGATCGCGCGAAGGCCTACTATCGCCAGCGCCTGGCAAATGAGAAACCGCTTGGCGAGGGTCCGGAAAAACAGGCAGATTCTGCTGCACGAAAGGTGTTCTTCGCTTATGCGGGCGAAGAAGTCGAGCGGGCATATATAACTGAAAAGGACGGCAAAGTTTCCGCCCGCATCCCTTTCCTTCCGCGAAATCCAGATGAGGCGCGGACGACTGAACTCTATACCGATGCGCGTTGGCCCACGAGTGAAGTAGATAAAGTTACCTATTTGCATTATGGGACTGACTGTCCAAATTACAAAAAAGGAAAGCCGGGTGGGCTGGCATCCGTCGCAGATTTTGACGGTCACGAAACGTGTAGCGAATGCCATTTCGGTGTGTCGTCTTTAGGGTACGTTGCGATTGCAACGACTTCTGTCGAAAGGGGCTTCGAGTACCACTTCGATAAGTTCAAAGAGGCTCTGGAAGACTACGTCGAATGCCGCAACAAAGAACTCGAACTTGAGCGTCAGACCGAGGATGAGGCCGACCGTGCGGGCAATGCGTTTGACCAGGCCATTAAAGCGCTTTCCGGCGAGCGCCCGCGTATCGCCCCACCTGGCCGCAACGGCGTGGTCGCCTTTGCAGTTTCGGGTGACATTACCAGCCCCGATAAACTTAACTCCTCGTTTAACGCGGCAGTCAGGCTTGGCGATCGCGGTGCTATCTCTGCCGCGGTGCTGGCGCCCGATGAGGCGACGGCGCAAAACAACGTGCTTTCGCGATTTTTCTCGACATTGAAGGAGCGCTCGGGCGGCGTTGCCGGCGTGCTCGACGGCGTCATGGATGTTTGGGGACGGCTACTCGTGGGATACGGTGATATCCAAGGCTCAGCCGACGAACTTATGGACGAGATGATTAAAGGCCTAGGAGGGGGCAGCGGCGCGTTGGGCTCCATCGCATCGTGGCTCGGCGATACCGTTTCGGCGTCCGTGGCGGCGCTGGGTTTGGAACCGTGCGACTTGCGCCTGCGAAAGCCGGTGCTGACCGATTCCGCCAATATCATTAAGAGTCCGGGGTCTGACATTGCGGGTCTCTCTCAAGCGCAAGACAAACTGCGAAGTATTCCGTTGGGCGTGACCGATCCCAAGGCGCTTTGCGAGGCGTTGGAATATCAAGTCGAACGCACCATTAGCGGTACGGTGTTCACACTTGCGGAGATTCCTCTGCCCGGCGGCGGCTCCATCCCGCTCACCGTCGATGTCGCCACGCTGGTTGGCGCTCTGGGCGGTGGGTCGTAATGAGTATCCGCATGCGTCTGCGCGAGGAGCGCGCCCAAGCGACGGTGGAGATGGCAGTGGTTATGCCCGTTTTGCTGGTGCTGGCACTCATCGTGTACAACGTCATGATCTTTGCCAGCGCTGTCGCGCGCTTCGACCGCGTGGTGCCCGACATCGTGCTAGCGCATGCCGTGGCGTCGGAGGGGGAGGGCGACGAAAGCTCTGCCGATGCCTCGGCGACGGTTCAGACTCAAATTCTGAATGCCATGGAAGGCTATGACTTACAGATCGAAGTGTCGAGCGAGCAAGGCGCGAAGGCATCGGATGGTGGCCTGCTCTCCCTATCCGGTACGTTTAGGACCTACACCTGCACCATGCACTATGAGCCGTGGCCGACTTTTCTCAGCATCGCTGGCGTTTCGCTGGGGGCGCCGACAACGTTGTCGCACGAGCGTGCGGTGACGGTCGATCCATGGCGTCCGGGGGTGGTCATGTGACCGCGGTCTCGTCCTACATCGTCTACGCGCGGGCACTCAACAGACTGGGTTGGACGCCGGCCGAGTTTGTGGTGGCGGAGTCGTTTGTCGTGCGCCTGCGCGGCATGCTGGGACGGCGTCCGGTTGCCGCCAACGGCCTGCCGCTCGTCATGGCGTTTCCACGCTGCTCTTCGGTCCATACGTGTTTTATGGCCTATCCCATCGACATCGCCTTCATCGATCGCGACGGCAATATCCTCGCGCGATACGAAAACGTTCGTCCTTGGCGCATGTGCTCCCACCCATGCGCCTGGGCCGCACTAGAGCGTCCTTCAATCATTGTTTCGACCCCTGCTCTCCAACGCGTGCCGGCTTAAGAATTGGCGACTGCGGACTTTCGTCATACGAAATTTGGTAAGATGGAGGAGAAGATGCATGGATGTTGAGATCCATCCGAACGCCAAAAAACACTTGACGGAAAAGCAAGTGCTAGGTGCCTGGTTCGCGGTTACTGAGTGCATTCGCCGCGAGTCGGAGGACGAGCCGCCGAGATGGCTTGCCATTGGATGGCTTCCAGACGGACGAAGCGTGGAGCTTGTCGCGGTCGAGCTTGTCCGTGGGTGGCTTATCATTCATGCCTTGTCTCCAGTCCAGAAGAAATTTTGGCAGGAGATTGAACAGGCTCGGCAAAGGGGTCGATGATGGGCAAGACGTATACGGCCGCTAATGGTCAGGTTGTAACGGATGAAATGATTGACGCGTGGTGCGAGTCGTACGAGCGCGGAGAGTTTCCGGATGGCGAACACACCGTTGGTGGGATCGTGCGTGGACGGCCCCCGCTCTCAGGTGAGGGGACGGCAACGCTGTCGGTCAAGATTCCTCTGGGAATGAAGGAGGCCATTCGTCGACGGGCGGCTGCCGAGGGGATGACGCCAAGTGAGTTTGCCCGTGCGGCTCTGAGTGAAAAACTTCTTGCTGCCGGCTGATGCCTCTGACGTGCCGATTTATAGAACCGAGGCTGTGCTCAAAAACTTTTTTAAAATTCTCGGTTGACCGGAACGCGTCCTTGGTTATACTAATCAAGCCTTGAAACAAGGCACACCTCAAATGGCTGGGTAGCTCAGTTGGTAGAGCAGAGGACTGAAAATCCTCGTGTCAGGGGTTCGATTCCCTTCCCCGCCACCTTGAATTGACTAGGACCTCTGTAAAGGGGTCCTTTTCTTTTATGCAGCCCCCACATGGAATCGAACCCATGAGGGCGCGGAGCTGAGTAAACGCGTAAGCGTTTGCCAGCGCAGCTCGCAAGGCGCGTAAGCGCCGCAGCGGTCCGTCCGCGCAGCGCGCGGACGCGATTCCCTTCCCCGCCACCTTGAATTGACTAGGACCTCTGCAAAGGGGTCCTTTTCTTTTATCGAGGGCTCTGCGGAAATTGCGTCCCGGAATTTGGCTTCAGAGTGGGATGCGTTTTCCGCTTTGATGTCGCTTGGGAAAGCGCGACCCGGAATCCGGCGTCAGAATGGGACGTGCTTTCCTTTTGCGGCCTTTGGCGGAAACTGCGTCCCAGATCTCGCGCTCAGAACGGGATGCATTTTCCGATTGAGGCCTCGAACGGAAAATGCATCCCAGTCTTTTGCGAAAAACGGGATGCGCTTTCCGGCCGCCTACTTCCGGCGCATATGTACATCTCGGCGCGCCATCTCGGGCCCGCCCAGATATTCCTCCCGCTTTTGCGCCACTTTACAGACCGTTCGGTCGTCTGTCCGCACGCGCGGGTATACTCAAAACGATACTTTTCCTATGCAATACGATGCAGGCTCGGCCTGCACGATCCGAAGGGGGCAGTGATGGAGAGGATACTCGGCGTTAATCTCTCTGGCTGGTTTATTCCCGAGCCTTGGGTGACCCCGTCGCTATACGCGGCGACCGGTGCATCCAACGCGGCCGAGCTGCAGGAGGCCATGGGCACCGCCGCCTATAACGAGCGCATGCGCCGTCATTACGAGACGTTTGTGAGCGAGGACGATTTCCGTCGCATGGCGCAGATCGGCCTCAACGCCGTGCGTCTGCCGGTGCCCTGGTATGCCTTTGGCTCGCAGGAGTCCGATGCGTCCTACATCTCGGTTGTCGACTACATCGACCGTGCAATTGAGTGGGCTGCCAAGTACGACATTCGCGTGCTGCTTGATCTGGCAACTGTGCCCGGTGGCCAGGGCGATTCCAACGATTCGCCCGCCACGCCGGAGGCTGTCGCCGAGTGGCATTCGTCCACCAACGGCCGTCATGTCGCGCTCGACGTGCTCGAGCGCCTGGCCGATCGCTACGGCGAGGCCGAGAGCCTGCTGGGCATTGAGCTGCTGGACACGCCGCAGATGAGTGTCCGCAAGAGCCTCTTCACCATGACGGATGGCATTCCTGCTCACTACCTGCGCAATTTCTATCGCGATGCCTACGAGCTCGTCCGTTCGTATATGCCCGAGGATAAGATCGTCGTCTTCTCGTCGTCGGGGCATCCCAGCGAGTGGAAGCATTTTATGCGCGGCGCCAAGTACAAGAACGTCTACATGGACCTTCACCTGTACCATTACCGCGACGAGCATGCGCTCGACATCACGAGCCCCCGCGGGCTGACGACGGCGATTTCGCGTAACAAGCGCGAGCTCAAAGAAGCGATTTCGACTGGGTTCCCCGTGCTGGTGGGCGAATGGTCGGGCGCGGCGATCTTTGCCAACTCGTCGGTTACGCCCGAGGGCCGCAATGCCTACGAGCGCGTGTTTATCGCCAACCAACTGGCTTCGTTTGCACCGGCTGCCGGTTGGTTCTTCCAAACGTGGAAGACCGAGAAGCGCATTGCAGCATGGGACGCCCGCGCGGCGCTCGGTACGCTCGAGCGCGGCATGATTGAATAGGTTGATATGACGCAAAACAGCGCCCATACGGGCAAACTCTATGTGGTCGGCACGCCCATCGGCAACCTGGGCGACCTGTCCCCGCGCGTTGGCGAGACCTTTGCCGCTGCCGATGTCATCTGCTGCGAAGACACGCGCGTGACGTCAAAGCTGCTGATGCACCTGGGCATTTCCAAGCCGCTTGTCCGTTGCGACGAGAATGTGATCGCCAGCCGCGCCGCCGGCCTGGTCGACCGTCTGCTGACGGGGGAGACCCTCGCCTTTGCCTCGGACGCCGGCATGCCGAGCGTGTCCGATCCCGGCCAGGCGCTGGTCGAGGCGGCGCGTGAGGCCGATGTGCCCGTCGAAGTTATTCCCGGGCCCTCTGCTTGCGTCACGGCGCTCGTTTCGTCCGGCATTTCCTGCGAGCATTTTTTCTTCGAGGGCTTTTTGGGTCGAAAGCACGGCGACCGTGTGCGCCGTTTGCAGCGCCTTGCCGTGGTGCCCGGCGCGCTCATCTTCTACGAGTCTCCACATCGCATCGTGGCGACGCTCGAGGCCGTGGTGGAGGTCTTTCCCCAGCGTGAGGTTGCCGTCTGCCGCGAGCTCACCAAGCTGCACGAGGAAGTCTTGCGCGGGCCCGCCGCCCAGCTCGCCGAGGAGCTGCGTGCTCGCGGCGAGGTAAAGGGCGAGATTGCGCTGGTCATCGCGCCGCCGAGCGAGGACGAGGAGGCCGGTATCGTGCCGGTTGGCGCAGCGGCAGCGGATCCCGACGAGGCCCTGCGCGAGGATATCCGCGCCGCGCTCGAGGAGGGAGAGCCCGCCTCTGCGGTGGCCAAGCGCCTGTCTCAGAAGTATTCGCGCCGCAAGCGCGATGTCTATGCCATGGTGCTCGATATGCAATAGATGGAGGATATCCAGCCCTTGCGCTAGAATCATCCCCTGTATGCAACGTTTTTCTGGAGGACAAACCCCATGGATCAAAGCAAGCCTTCGTTCTTTATCACGACGCCCATCTACTACGTCAACGCCGATCCGCACCTGGGCACGGCTTATTCCACCATCATCGCCGACGTTCAGGCTCGCTATCGCCGCTCCGCTGGCTATAACGTCAAGTTCCTGACCGGCATGGACGAGCACGGCGAGAAGGTCGCCGAGGCCGCAGCCAAGCACAACATGACGCCGCAGGAGTGGACCGACAGCCAGGCCCCGCACTTCAAGGAGCTTTGGAGCAAGCTCGAGATTTCTAACGACGACTTCATCCGCACCACCGAGCCGCGCCAGCATCATGCTGTGCAGTACCTGTGGGAGCGCATGAAGGAGTCCGGCTACCTGTATAAGGGCAGCTACGACGGTTGGTATTGCGTGCCTGACGAGACCTACTTCACTGATACGCAGGTCCAGAAGGGCGACGAGGAGTACGGCAGCGTCGGCCAGCACCTGTGCCCCGACTGCCACCGTCCGCTTGAGCGCGTGCAGGAGGAGTCCTACTTCTTTAAGCTTTCCGCCTTCCAGGACAAGCTGCTCAAGCTCTATGACGAGCACCCCGACTTTGTCGAGCCTGCGTTCCGTATGAATGAGGTACGCAGCTTTGTCGAGGGCGGCCTTAATGACCTTTCCGTGAGCCGTACGAGCTTTGACTGGGGCATCCAGGTCCCGTTTGACGAGGGTCACGTGACCTACGTGTGGTTCGATGCGCTGCTCAACTATATGACGGCCGTCGGCTACGGTGTCGACACCGATGAGGCGCGTGCCGAGCTGGCCTATCGCTGGCCCGCGCAGTTCCACATCGTGGGTAAGGACATCATCCGCTTCCACTGCGTCATTTGGCCCGCCATGCTCATGGCCATTGGCGAGGCCCTGCCCGAGCACGTCTTTGCCCACGGCTTCCTGACCGTGCGCAATGCCGAGACTGGCAAGGCCGAGAAGATGTCCAAGAGCCGCGGCAACGCCATCGCTCCGCAGGACGTTATCGACATGCTGGGCGTCGAGGGCTATCGCTACTACTTCATGACCGACGTCGTCCCCGGTACCGACGGCGCCATCAGCTTCGACCGCATGGAGCAGGTCTACAACGCCGACCTGGCCAACAGCTGGGGCAACCTTATCTCGCGTTCGCTCAACATGAGCGGCAAGTACTTTGACGGTTGCGCGCCCGCCAAGCCCGCATCGTTCGATGCGTTCGACAACCCGTTGGCAAAGATTGTCGATGGCCTGGTCGATCGCTACATGGCCAAGATGGACGTGCTCGATTATGGTGGAGCTAAGGACGAGGTCATGGAGCTCATCCATGCCGCCAACCACTACATCGAGGACTCCGAGCCCTGGGCGCTTGCCAAGGACGAGGCCAAGGCTGACGAGCTGGCGTTTGTGATCTACAACCTGCTCGAGGCCATCCGCATTGCCGCTCACCTGCTGATGCCGCTCATGCCCCAGACTTCTGCCGAGGCCCTGCGCCGCCTGTCCTGCGAGGACGAGGCCGCGAGCGACGACCTCAAGGGCATTTGCGCTTGGGGCCTGCTTGCCGGTGGTCAGCCCGTCGAGAAGGGCGAGCCGCTGTTCCCGCGTCTGGGCTAAGCCGCTGCGCGCCATATCGGCAATTTGCTGTTTAGCTGTAAGGGCATGGCCGCAACGGTCCATGCCCTTTTGCTTTACGATGCAGCCACCATGTTAAGGAGGCAACCATGACAACTTCGCCTTTGGCAAACCCCACGGCAACTAGGGAGCTGCTAGAGGAGTTTGGCCTTGCGACCAAGCATCGCCTGGGCCAGAACTTCCTGATCGACAACCATGTGATCGAACGTATCTGTGAGCTCGCTGAACTTGCGGGCGATGAGCGCGTGCTCGAGGTCGGCCCGGGTTGCGGCACGCTGACGTTGGCCCTGCTGCAGGAGGCGGCGTGCGTTACGTCGATTGAGGCAGATCCCGAGCTCGAGCCGGTGCTCGATGCTCACGCCGCTGACTATGCCAACTTCCGCTTTATCATGGGCGACGCGCTCAAAGTGACGCCGGAGCAGATTGAGCAGGCCGCCGGTGGTGAACCCACGGTGTTTGTCGCGAACTTGCCCTATAACGTGGCGGCGACAATCATCCTGCAGTTCTTCCAGACGATGCCCGCGCTCAAGCGCGCCGTCGTCATGGTGCAAAAGGAGGTTGCCGATCGCATTGCCGCAGCGCCGGGCAACAAGACCTATGGCGGCTATACGGCAAAGCTCGGCCTGTATGCGCGGGTGACGGGTCGCTTTGAGGTGCCGCCGCGTTGCTTTATGCCGGCACCGCACGTGGACTCGGCCGTCGTGCGTATCGACCGTGTTGACGGCGTGGTGCCCGAAGGACTCGACCGCGAGTTTGTGGCCCGCGTGATTGATGCTGCATTTGCTCAGCGTCGCAAGACCATTCGCAACTCCATGAGCGCCAACGGCTTTGCCAAGGACGTGCTCGATGCCGCCTTTGAGGCTTGCGGTATCGCATCCACCACGCGCGCCGAAACGCTTGATGTTGCCGACTTTGTCCGCCTGGCCCAGGAGCTAATCCATGACGCTTAATGCCGAACGCGTGACGTTTACCAAGAAAAAGAAGACGGTTGCTTGTCCCGTGCCCTTGGCGCCGCTTGCCGACACGCATGCGCATCTGCTTTCGTTTTGGGGCAAAGAAGTGCCCGAGACGCTCGTGCGCGCCAAAGCCGCGGGCGTCGACCTGTTGGTGACGATGTTCGACCCCATCGCTGACAAACGCAGCGTGACGGACTATAGCGACTGGCTCGTGCGCGAAATTCTGCCGATGCAGGATATCCCTCAGATCAAGTATCTTGCCGGCGTGCATCCGTATGGCGCGCCGGACTATACCGACGACGTTCACGCACAGGTCGTTGCCGCACTCGATGACCCCTTATGCGCCGGTATTGGCGAAATCGGCCTGGACTACCACATGGACTATGACGACGATATCGCGCCGGCACCCCATAACGTGCAGATTGACTGCATGGCGCGCCAACTCGAGCTTGCCGTGTGCCGTAACGTGCCGGTGGAGCTGCATCTGCGCCACGAGGACACGGACTATGAGCGTACCTCGCACGTGGACGCCTACAACGTGCTTCGTGAGGTGGGCGTGCCCCAGGCCGGTTGTGTGCTGCACTGCTTTGGCGAGGACCGCGCCACGATGGAGCGCTTTGTGGAGCTGGGCTGCTATATCGCCTATGGTGGCGCGGCCACCTTTAAGCGCAACGACGACGTGCGCGAGGCATTTGCGGCAACCCCACTCGATCGAATTTTGTTCGAGACGGATTGCCCGTATATGGCTCCGGAGCCCATCCGCGGTCTTGAATGCGAGTCCGCAATGATTTCCATTACGGCAAACGCGCTGGTTAACGACCGTGTCGATCGCACAGGTGAGGACGCCGAAACAATCGCGCAAGCCGCTTGGGAAAATGCCTGCAAACTTTTTCAAAAATAGTTCTTGCGTTCGCGGTGGCGCTCCGTTATTCTAATTCCTGCACGCGGGCGTGGCGGAATTGGCAGACGCGTACGGTTCAGGTCCGTATGGGGGCAACCCCATGAAGGTTCAAGTCCTTTCGCCCGCACCATTGATTGAAAAGCTCCCAGCAATGGGGGCTTTTTTGTTTTGGGCCCATCGCGGGGACTTGAACCTGCGAAGGAGCGAGCGCCAAGAAAACGCGGAGCGTTTTTAGCGAGCTGGCGAGGACGCCGGCAGGCGGCCGAAGCCGGTGCGAATCCGCGAAGCGGATACGCGAACGTCCTTTTGCCCGCACCATTGATTGAAAGAGCTCCCAGCAATGGGAGCTTTTTTGTTATGGGCCTCTTGTTGATGTCACGTTGCTGCTTCGTGCGGGTATCCTAGTGCCAACGTATGCCTATCAGAGGAGAGACCATGCTGTTGTCCGGTATCATCGCCGCCCTTACCAGCCTTTTGATTCCCATCATCATTTTGTTGTTACTGCTTCCCAACGCCTGCTATGTCGTTGAACAACAGCATGCCGTGATCATCGAGCGTCTGGGCAAGTTTAACCGCATCGTCAACGCGGGCTTCCACATGAAGGTGCCCGTGATCGACCGCAAGGCCGCCACGGTGAGCCTGCTCACCATGAAAAACGGTTTTGGCATCGACGTTAAGACCCAGGACAACGTGACCATCGGCCTTGAGGTCTCTGCTCAGTACCACGTGAGCTATGACATGGGCGCCGGCCCGGCAGATTCGGGTATCTACAAGAGCTACTACATGCTGCAGGAGCCCGTCGACCAGATGCGTGACTTCATCACCGACGCCCTACGCTCTTCGATTCCCGTCTACACACTCGATGAGGTCTTTGCCAAGAAGGATGACATCGCCAAGGATGTCAACGCTACCGTTTCCGAGCAGATGGCCGCCTACGGCTTCACCCTCGTGTCGACGCTCATCACCAAAATCGCACTGCCGACCGAGGTCGAGAACTCCATGAACGACATCAACGCCGCCCAGCGCAAGCGCGCTGCGGCACAGGAGCTCGCCGAGGCCGACCGCATCAAGCGCGTCACCGAGGCGACCGCCGAGGCCGAGGCAATGGAAAAGGCGGGCGAGGGCATCGCCAACCAGCGCAAGGCCATCGCGCTGGGTATCAAAGATTCGCTCGAGATCATCCAAGAGACGGGTGTCGGCAATGACGAGGCCAACCAACTGTTCATGTTTACGCAGTGGTCCGAGATGATGACGGAGTTTGCTCGCACGGGTAAAACCTCGACGGTCGTGCTGCCGAGCGACTTTTCGCAGTCGGCCTCAATGTTCGAACAGATGCTGACCGCCGGCAAAGTTCAAAACGATTCGAAGGAGTAGACGCGCGTGAAATACACCGTCGTTTGCGTCGGTAAGCTAAAGGAGCGCTTTTGGAAGGACGCGTGCGCTGAGTACACCAAGCGCCTAGGTGCCTATGCCAAGGTTGATATCCGCGAGGTGGCCGATATCGACCCGGCTAAGGCGGGCGGCGTGGATGCCGCGCGCGACAAGGAGGGGGCGGCGATTCTTGCTGCATTGCCGTCTCGGGCGCATGTGATCCTGCTGGCCATTGAGGGCAAAGAGCGCTCGAGCGAGGAGTTTTCGGCGAGGCTCGACGATCTTATGCTGCGAGGCAGCAGCGACATCGCCTTTGTGATTGGCGGATCGGACGGCGTGAGCGATGACGTGCGCGCACGAGCCGACGAGATGCTCAGCTTTGGACGCATTACCTTGCCGCATAACTTGGCGCGCGTGGTGCTGCTGGAGCAAATCTACCGCGCCTGCAAGATCAGCCGTGGCGAGCCGTATCACAAATAGGTCGGCAATACGAAACAATGGCGTGGGACAATATCTTTCGTTTTGAAGAGCGTGTCTGAGAGGACTATGAGATATGAAGATTGGATTTGTCGGTTTTGGCAATATGGCGAGCGCTATGGCCGATGGCTGGATCGCTGCCGGTGTAGCTGCGAGCGACATGTGCGCCTGCGCGGGTCGCTACGACGCACTGGTTGAGCGCTGCGAGGCACGCGGCATGGTCGCCTGCCACGATGCCGCCGAGGTTGTCGCCGCATCCGATATCGTGGTCGCTGCGGTCAAACCGTACATGATCGAGAAGGTATTCGCCCCGCTCAAGGATGCTCTTGCCAAAAAAGTCGTTCTGTCGGTTGCCTGGACCTGGGACAGTGCCAAGTGGGAGCAGGTCCTGCCGGGCGTCGCGCATATCTCGACGGTGCCCAACACACCGGTTTCGGTGGGCGAGGGCGTCATCGCTTGCGAGAAGGCTTCCACGCTTAGTGATGAGCAGAGCGCAGTGGTGCTTGATCTGCTTGGCAAGCTCGGTGCGGTGGTCGAGCTCGATACGAGCCTACTGTTTGTGGGCGGCACGGTGGGTGGTTGCGCTCCGGCATTTGTCGCTATGGCAATCGAGGCCCTGGGCGATGCGGCGGTCAAGCACGGTATCCCGCGTGTCGATGCCTATCGCATTGTGAGCCAGATGGTGCTGGGTACGGCAAAGCTGCAGCTTGCAACTGGCCAACATCCTGCGGCGATGAAGGACGCCGTATGCTCGCCCGGTGGCGCCACCATCAAGGGCGTCGTTGCGCTCGAGGACGCCGGCATGCGCAGTGCCCTGGTCAAGGCAATCGACGCAACTCTTCAGTAAAACCGACCAAAAAAGGGACAGGTTTATTTTGGCAGCTTTTTCCTGCGGTTTTGTCCTTTTAGCGAAAAGCGCCCCGCAACCGGAACGTTACCGGTTGCGGGGCGCTTGCGTTTGCCCAGATAAAACCGACCAAAATAAACCTGTCCCTTTTGGCAGGTTAGTCCCAGAAGCTGTCTTCTTCATCCTCGGACTTGGGTCCGCGGTCGACGTACATCTTATGGGTACGCTTCTCCATTACAAAGGCAAGAATCGCAAATAACAGGATGCCGCCGGCGAAAAGGATGGCAAAACCGGTGCGGGTGCCAAACAAAAAGGAAAAAACTGCGTCCATTGGGTGCCTTCTTGCGTAGTTGAGTTGGGTCGTAAACGCTCATAAGTATATACTTGCCCATACATGTACAAGGTTGCAACCTAAATGGAATGTATATCGCCGGAGGATCTAATGCTTGATATCAAGTTTGTTCGCGAGAACCCCGATGCCATCGATGTCGCCATGGCTAACCGCCAGACGTCTTGGGATCGCGAGAAGTTCTTTGAGCTCGACGACGAGCGCCGCGCCGTCATCACCGAGGTCGAGGAACTCCAGGCTACGCGTAATGCCGAGTCCAAGAAGATCGGCGCCCTGATGAAGGAGGGCAAGAAGGACGAGGCCGAGGCCGCCAAGGAGGCCGTGCGCGCCGTCAACGAGAAGATTGACGGTCTGGCCGAGCGCCGCACCGCTCTCGAGCAGGAGCAGTACGACTTCATGGCTCACCTGCCCAACATTCCGTGCGATGCCACCCCGTACGGTAAGGACGAGGACGAGAACATCGAGCGCCGTCGTTGGGGCACCCCGCGCGAGTTCGACTTCGACTTTAAGCCGCACTGGGATCTGGGCACCGATCTGGACATCCTCGACTTCGAGCGCGGCAACAAGCTCTCCGGCAGCCGCTTCACCGTTCTCGGTGGCGCCGGCGCCCGTCTTGAGCGCGCCCTCATCAACTTCTTCCTCGATACGCACACCAGCCGTGGCTTTAAGGAGTGGTGGCCGCCCATCGTCGTCAAGCGTCAGACCATGTTCGGCACGGGCCAGCTGCCCAAGTTCGAGGACGACGCCTATCACGTCTCGGGCGACAACTTCCTGATCCCCACCGCCGAGGTCGTGCTCACCAACCTGCACGCCGGCGAAGTCCTTGACGCCGACACCCTGCCGCGCCGCTACACCGCCTTCACCCCCTGCTTCCGCGAGGAGGCCGGTTCCGCCGGTCGCGACACCCGCGGCATCATCCGTCAGCACGAGTTCGACAAGGTCGAGATGGTCAAGTTCGCTAAGCCGGAGGAGTCCGACGAGGAGCTCGAGAGCATGACCGCCGAGGCCGAGTACCTGCTGCAGCAGCTGGGCCTTCCGTATCGCGTGATTAGCCTGTGCACCGGCGACTTGGGCTTCTCTGCCCGTCAGACCTACGACGTCGAGGTTTGGCTGCCGAGTTACAACGCCTACAAGGAGATCAGCTCCTGCTCCAACTGCGGTGACTTCCAGGCTCGCCGCGCCAACATCAAGTATCGCGACCCCGAGAACTTCAAGGGTTCGCGCTACCTGCACACTCTTAACGGTTCCGGCCTGCCGGCCGGCCGCACCATGGCCGCCATTCTGGAGAACTACCAGAACGCCGACGGCACCATCACGATCCCCGAGGTCCTGCGTCCTTACATGGGCGGTCTCGAGAAGATCGAGCCGGTCGCGTAACTTGGCTGCATAGGGGATATGCAAGGGCGCTCCTTTGGGGGCGCCCTATTTCGTGCGCAGGTCCATACCATGCCGTGCGGACAGCTCAATGGAAAACACACGAACAACTGTTCTGTATACAGCTATCTATCTGCTATGCTTTTGCTAAATAAGAGCGAGAGAAAGGGGACGCGATGGAGCTGTTTGATGATCGGGTGGTTTTGTTTGAGAGCGACGAGGGCGGGGAGTACCTGCATGTAACGTGTGAGCCGTCTGGCATGGGTGGCCTGGTGGTTCGACAGACGAGCGAGGGTCCGTTGACCCAATGGTGCTTTGAGGAGTCGCTGCATGTGGTCGAGACCTTTGTGACGCACGAGGGGCTTGTGGCGCTGGAGCACTTCTATGGAGTTGGGACTTCCAACCAGGTCGCGCGCATGCTGAGCATCTCGTTTGCCGATTATGATTGTGCCCAGCGGGTGAGATCGCTCCTGAGGGAACTTGATGCCAAGTTTGACGTGATCGAAAAGCCAATCAATCGTACGGGGAACGGCAGTATATGCGGGGCAGCATGACAAAACCGCGTTCCACAAAAAAGTTTGAGATTGTGCTTGACTCCAATAAGCTAAAGTGGTTTTATATGTCTTGCGCTGCGGCGTTACCTCAGCTGGATAGAGGGTCTGACTACGAATCAGAACGTCATAGGTTCGAATCCTATACGCCGCACCAATCGAACTTAAAGCCTCCGGCAACGGGGGCTTTTCTTTTATGGCAACACCGCATGGATTCGAACCTCGGTCGAGGCGCGGGCGTAAAGCGGACTATTTCCTGTCGACTCGTGTAAGATTTCGAGTAGGTGTCGCGGCCCATCCGTGACCACTCCTTCTTCAAGCGACCGATCAGGGTGATACTTCGTGGCAGAGCGTCCGACATACAAGCTCAGGTTTCTCGATCCCAAGAAGCGCTTTCCGGCGATGCCCGAGCAGCCTGCGGGGCGCTCATATGGCGTGGTCTGGAAACTCTTTGGCGAGGACCCGCATGAATCATGCTATGTCGTCGAATTCGTCGGCAAAAGCCATGTGTCGCTTTTGGGCTACGTGAGCGTTTCGGGTGAGGTCTATAAGGTGGACCGTCCCGTTAACGAAGTATCGCTGCCCGACGATCCCGACATGCAGCTGATTCTTGACGAGTCCGATTCCAACATCGGTGAGATTGCAGTCAGGGGTACCGATGGGACGATGCGCTCCCGGGCGCGAGTCATCGGCTCTCCCGAAGGCCCCATGCGCGAGCAGTCCGATCACGAGACATGGAATTCGGCCCGCTCCCTTCCTTACGGCGAGTTCATGGCGTCGATGTTCCTGCGCTACGTGATATTTGCCAACTCCGAAAGCGCTATTGCGAACACGGCGGGCGTCGACGGTCTCGATGCGGACATGCAAAACGTTGTCGACAAAATAAAGCTCGTAAAGTTGCCCGAGCCGGTCGAGGTGTTTTTGGGCTTTAACACGGCACCGCTACCTGACGCTATCGAGACGCTGCTCTACCGTGTCGACCATGCCGAGAATCCGAGCGGTATCGAGCGTTATGCGGCCGCCCTTATGAGCGAGGTCGACTTGCCCCGACTGCGCACCATCGCCGCCAAGTCCGAGATGAGCCTGGCTCGCATCGATCGCTCAAAGCTTTTCTATCTCAATTTTGATCGTAGCCTGCTGGACCAGGACGAGATTGACATGCTGCTTGCCATCGAGTGCCGTCTCAACCGCCTCTCTGGCATCCTCGAGCGCATCGGGGCCGGATTGGCCCCTGCGGCATCCTCGCCGAGCCTTGAGGGCTGCGCGCTCTTTGATGCGTGGCATATCGCCAAGACGACCAACGATGTTCCCCGACTGCTCGATACGGCCTCGAGCGATAACCCGTGGGGCAAACCGGGTACGGTGGCTTGCCAGCCGGGCGGTGAGTGGGATGTGCGTACCCGCTTCGCGCGTATTGTCGAGGCGCTTAACGTGGTCACACGGCTCGACTATACCTATCGGGCAAACGTTGCCGAGGGGATTATGCTCGTTCGGTTTGGGCGGTCTGTCGTTGATGCCATGCCGCAACGTGAATACGACGCTCAGGATGACGCCTGGCGCGAGCTGGACGAGGACATGCGCGCGATCTGGGCCGCGGAGCACGATGCGCGCGTGGCACTTACGCTTGCGGCAGCGTGTTTTGCCGCGGGCACCTGCATCACGCGCTGCTATGTGCAGATTGCTGCTCCCGACAGTGAGCAGGGCGAGCGCGTTGTCGCAACGTATTTCTTTGGGCGCGCGGCCTATCTGGCCGATTGCGTGCCTGTCGCCAAGGATCTTGAGAGCATGGACATGGACGATATGCCGTGCAAGCGTGTGCTTGAGGCGTATGAGTCAACCGCTCCGGAGACGATTGAGCCTGCGGAGGTTCATGCTCGTCCGCGTGATGACCATCGCACACTGCCGCCGGCGCTGCGCGATCTGCTGCTTGCCGATACGGCTGACGAGTTGGAGGTCATGGAAGAGGACGACGACCCATACGTGGCCCGCGTTGTTGAATTGCGCGAGCAGGCAAAAGTCGACCGTACAGGTGCCTTTGAAGGCTTTTCCCGTCTTGTCGAGGAGTTGGAGGCTAAGTGCGCCGTCGCCGAGCTTTTGGCGACAGGTCCGGTTCAAACGCAGTTTTGCGATAACCAGCTGGTGCGCATGGTGCTACCGGTGTTGGAAGAAGACCGCTCTGTGCGAATCCTTCGTGCGCCCGATGCGCTGTACTTTGCCCAGCACGAGATCTGCAGTTTTTACGCCGAGCAAGAGGACTTTGAACGAGCGCTGCCCGAGGTGCGCCATCTTTACGATCTGGCGCGCTCGTCCATGCAATCGCACTTTGCGCTCATCAACGTGCTTGCGCGTCTGGAGCGTTTTGACGAGATTATCGAGGTGGCGCGCCACGGCCTACGTATTGCCAGCGATCGTTCTGCAATCGGCTACCTGTTCTATCGCTTGGCGTTTGCCTATTGGAATTGCGATCAGCTCGGCCTGGCGCTGGCTTGTTACCGTCTGGTGCCGCGCGGCGAGGAGTCGGGCAGTAGTGCGCTGGAAGAAATGCAGGGCCTTATGAATGAGATGGGCGTCAGCGAGCCTCCGACGTTCGAGGAGGCGGTCGAGACCATCCGCAAGGCTGGACTCGAGCTGCCGCCAGTGTCCGCCGTGACGAATCAGCTGGCAGATGCCGCTGTGCAGCTGGTCGACAACGGCTTCTTTTTCCTGGCACGCGGTTGCATCTTCCAAATGTGGCGCACCATGGGCAACGACGAGCTCGGCTCCCTCAACCGCTCGCTGGGGTAGGCGAAGCCTCCAAGGGGGAAAGGATGCTAGGCAATTAGAAAATTTCCTCTTGCCCATCCTTGGCTGTTTGGTTACTATAGAACGGCTGTTACGGAGAGCTGACCGAGAGGCCGAAGGTGCTCGCCTGCTAAGCGAGTATGCCCCAAAAGGGCATCTGGGGTTCGAATCCCCAGCTCTCCGCCAGTTTAACCTTAAAGAAGGGTCCCATCGGGGGCCCTTTTTTATTATCGAGAAAGGGCGCTGGGGATTCGAACCTTCAAAAAAAGGAGGCATCCTTTCGGACACCTCCTTTCAGCGAGTGTATTGTTCTTCGATCTTACATCTCGGGCGCCTTGGCGACGGTCTCGCTTTCTGCCGTGAGTGGGCGGTTGTCGATGCGGCGGCCCAGGCGGTCGAGCTTCACAAGGAGCCACTCAATGGGATTCGGCCCTGCGCCTTCCTCGTCAGCAACCAGGTCCATGACGGCGATCTTGGTGCCGTCTTGCTTGAGCGTAACGCTGCCCACCTTGTCGCCCACATGCACCGTGCCCGAAAGATCGTCGTAGCTAACCTTTTCGGTCACCTCGCCGGCAAGGGAAAACACGGTCGCTTGCGCCGTGGGGTCGGCGAGCGTGGCGTCGATTGTCTTGTCCGTCCAATCTGTCTGGCTAATGCGTGCCATAAGCGGGTTGCCGTTGGCGGTCTTTTCCTGCGTGTTGGCGATCGCGACCGTGACCTTGTGGCCGTAGTACCAATTGGCAAGGGTTGCGGTATCGGTAAAGCGCTGGTCGGTGGTGGTGGAGTTCAAAACGACGGTGTAGATCTCGTCGCCGTCGCGGTTGTAGGCGCTCGTAAAGCAATAGCCCGCGTCGTCGGTGGTGCCGGTCTTGCCGCCGATGTTGCCATCTTGGCCCAGCAAATAGTTATGCGTGTCCATGGAATGCGAATGGTCGGCGCCGTCGGCGCCCGTGACCTCGATCCAGGAATCCTCGCTCGCTACGACCTCGCGGATCGTGTCGTTTTTCATGGCCTCCTGCATCATCAGCGCTACGTCGTGTGCGGTTGAGTGCATATCGCCAGCCCACTCATCAAAGTCCAGACCGTGTGGGTTCTCAAAGACCGTGCCGGTGCAGCCGAGCTTCTTAGCGCGCTCGTTCATGGCCTTCACAAATGTGGCCTCGGCGTCTTTGGTCTTAGGGTCGATCTTCTTGCCCACATATTCGGCGAGCACGATGGCGGCGTCGTTGCCCGAGGGAATCATCAGGCCGCGCAGTGCCTGCTCCACGGTAGGCTCGTCGCCTTCGAGCAAGCCGGCGGTCGAATTACCCACGGTGGCTGCGGCGTTGCTTACCGTGACCTTCTCGTCCATCTTGCAATTCTCGACGGTTAGGATCGCGGTCATGACCTTGGTGATCGAGGCGATCTTGACCTGCTCATCGGCGCCACGGGCATAGTAGACGGTGCCGTCTTTGCCCATGACGAGGGCATTGGTCGCATCGATATCGGGCAGGTTTTCGGCCGTGATGCCGCGCGCATCGGCGGTTTTGCCGCAAACATTGTCGGTCGTGAGCACTTGGGCGCCGGCGACGGTGGGCACGCCAGCGGCAAGGGCGATAGCGCAGACAAAGCCGGCGGCAAGCTGGGCTGAGCGCTTTGCAAAAGAGGTGAGGGACTTCACGGATTTCGCTTTCGACGGGATGGTCTCTTCTGGAACTAGAGTATATCGTTTGCCGGCGTCGGCGATCATCGCGTGCGTGCGTGGCCCACATCCGCGCCCGAACGGGCACAAGGGTGCTTAAGGCCGACTTAATCACCCACGCTTGTTGTGTGTGGCATGCGTCGCCTCGGGCATAATGGAGCGCGAGAGGAGCACGCATGAACGAGCGCATTTTGGTAGTTGATGACGAAAAGGCCATCGCCGACTTGGTTGGTATCTACCTTACAAAAGAGGGCTTTGATGTCCAGATTGCCTATAGCGGGGCCGATGCTGCCAAGGCAATCTTGGAGCAGGAGTTCGATCTGGCGCTGCTGGATGTCATGCTGCCCGATATCGATGGGTTTGAGCTGCTGCGTACGATCCGTTCCAGCCATACCTATCCCGTGATCATGCTGACGGCGCGCGATGCCCAGCAAGACAAGATCGAGGGCCTTTCGCTTGGCGCGGACGATTACGTGGTTAAGCCGTTCCGTCCGCTGGAGCTCATCGCGCGCGTGCACGCTCAGCTTCGCCGCTACACCAGCTACGGTAGCCGTGCACAGGCGGCCGAGTCGCCGACCATTCAGCTCGACGGCTTGGAGATCAACCGCGATGCTCGTTCCGTAACGGTGGACGGTTCACCGGTACGCCTCACACCCACCGAGTATTCAATCTTGCTGTATCTGGTCGAGCATCGCGGCAGCGTGGTGGCCGTGGAGGACCTGTTCCGCGCGGTATGGAACGAGGACTTTATGCCCGGCTCCAACAATACGGTGATGGTGCACATTCGCCATTTGCGCGAAAAGATCGGCGACGACGCACAAAAGCCGCGCTTTATCAAAAACGTCTGGGGCGTCGGCTACATCATCGAATAACGCTTTTCGCTTGTGAGGATCTTGATATGACAAAAGACGATAGGCAAGCGTTCGAGGTGCCCGATCGACTCTTTGAATACGTGAGGTCAGTCGTCGACAACCGCGCGCTTGCAACGGTGCTGCTCTTTTTGCTGAGCCTGCTGCTGATTGGCATCGATAACATCGCTGGAATCTTGGCGGTGCTGCTTGTCGGCTTTTTGCTGATCGATCGATTTGAGATCGTGCGCCGCTGCATGGTGATTGGCGGCGCCGCGTGGGCCATGACGTTGGCGATTGGCGCCATGGCGCTCGGCGGCATCGAAGGGCCGGTGCTGTTCGATGCCGGCTTTGTATTCAACATGCTTGGCTTTGTGCTGGCGCTTGCCGCGTGCGTGCTGTTCTTGTGTGGCCGCGCCCTGTACTACCAGGGCTACGAACAGGGCGAGCAGCATGCCGATTGTGTGCTGGCCGCTCGTATTCAAGATCGCCTGATCGATCACCCCGACACCTGGGACAACATCGACGGCGACTTCTTGGAGGTCGAGGGCGCCCTTAACCGCGTGCGTGACCGTGAGCGCAAGGTGCAGCAAGCTCTGCGTGACGAGTCGCATCGCAAGGACGATCTGGTCACGTACTTGGCACATGACCTACGCACCCCGCTTGCCAGCGTGGTGGGCTATCTTTCGCTGCTGCAAGAGGCTCCTGAGCTGCCGGTTGAGCAACGTGCGCGCTTTACGGGCGTGGCGCTCGACAAGGCGCACCGGCTTGATGCGCTCATCGAAGAGTTCTTCGATATCACGCGCTTTGACTTCCACGATATCGTGCTCACGCGCGGCTATGTTGACCTGGGGTTGCTGCTGGCTCAGGTGGCTGACGAGTTCTATCCCATCCTCAACGAGCAGCATAAGGAAGCCCAAGTTGATATTCGCGAGGACCTGACGGTGCTCGTGGATGGCGACAAGATGGCTCGCGTGTTCAACAACATCATGAAAAACGCCGTCGCCTATAGCTATGAGGGCTCGACTATCACGATTGAGGCCGGGCGCCAAGACGATGGCGGCGTGCGCGTGCGCTTTATCAATCAGGGCGATCCTATCCCTGCGGCTAAGCTCAAGGTGATCTTTGAGAAGTTCTATCGCCTGGATGCGGCGCGTGCGACCAATCGCGGCGGCGCTGGACTGGGGCTTGCCATCGCCAAGGAGATCATCGCGGCACACGGCGGTACCGTTGCATGTGAATCGACGCCCGAACACACGATATTCACCATCGAGCTGCCCGCCGCATAGCCAGCGTGCCCTTACAAACACTTGACAATGCGCTCACGTGCATATGAGCCGCGATTTCTACTATCGATACTGCTGAATTGATATCGATGTGGAGGTATGCGGTATGACGGCTGCTGCGGCTGTGGAGCCCACGGAGCTTGAAGAACTCATGAAAGCGCAGGCCGAGGCCGCGCACGAGCGCGAGGTTGGGGATGCGACTCGCCCCACGGCAGAGGATCTTGCCGCCTCGCCGACGCGCATCGATGTCGAGGGCCTCGACCTGTTCTATGGCGACCATCATGCGCTCAAGGACGTGAATATCAAGATTCGCGACAAGCAGATCACCTCGTTTATCGGGCCTTCGGGCTGCGGAAAGTCCACGTTGCTGCGCTGCTTTAACCGCATGAACGACGGCATCAAGGACTGCCGAATCGAGGGCAAGATTGCGCTCGATGGTCAAGATATCCTGGGCGATTACGACATCTGCCGTTTGCGCCAGCGCGTGGGCATGGTGTTTCAGCGCCCCAACCCGTTTCCCATGAGCATCTACGACAACGTCGCCTACGGTCCTCGCGGAATGGGAGTGCGCGACCGCGTCGTGCTCGACGAGCTGGTCGAAGACTCCCTGCGACGCGCCGCTCTGTGGGACGAGGTCAAGGACAAGCTCAAAGAATCGGGTCTGGGCCTTTCGGGCGGCCAGCAGCAGCGTCTGTGCATCGCCCGTGCGCTGGCCGTGCAGCCCGACATTCTGCTGATGGACGAACCGACCTCGGCGCTCGACCCCGTATCGACGCTGGTGGTGGAGCAGCTGGCCTGCGAGCTCAGGGAGACCTGCACGCTGGTGGTCGTTACGCACAACATGCAGCAGGCTGCGCGCATCTCCGACTCGGTCGCGTTCTTTTTGCTGGGCGAGCTGGTGGAGCATGCGCCCACTGCCCAGCTCTTCAAAAACCCGATCGATCCGCGCACGGCGGATTATTTGACGGGCCGTTTTGGCTGATACCATCTAGTACAGGCACCTTTAGGGTTAAGATGCGGTCATGTCGGCCGCAAAGGGGTTCAACATGATCTATTACGTCGAGGACGATGACAACATCAGAGATCTGACGGTCTATGCGCTGCGCAAGCAGGGAATCGAGGCCGAGGGCTTTTCGTGCGACGGCGAGTTTAAGGCCGCCGTGGCGCGACGGGTGCCCGATGCTGTGCTGCTCGACATCATGCTGCCCGATACCGATGGTTTGGCGATTATGCGCCGCCTCCGCGCCGACCGCCTGACGGCGACGGTGCCCATCATGATGCTTACCGCCAAGGACACCGAGCTCGACAAGGTGATGGCGCTCGATGGCGGTGCCGACGATTACCTGACTAAACCCTTCTCGCTCATGGAGCTCGCCAGCCGCTGCCGCGCACTGCTGCGTCGCGGCGGCATGGTCAAACAGGCAAGCGATGTGCTCAGCGTGGGCGACATTGTGCTCTCGCCCAGCCATCGCGAGGTGACCGTTGCCGGCGAGTCGCTTAAGCTCACCCTGCGCGAGTTCGACCTGCTCGAGTACCTCATGCGCAAGCCCGGCGTGGTCTTTACCCGCGAGTCGTTGCTGCAGAGCGTGTGGGGCTGGGACTTCGACGGCGGTTCGCGCACCGTTGACGTGCACGTGCAGACGCTTCGCCAAAAACTGGGCGAGCATGCCAGCGCCATCGAGACCGTACGCGGCGTGGGCTACCGCTTGGCCGAGCCTTCTGCCGGTGATGGTGCCGAAGGTGACGACACCGCGGCCACCGCATCGGAGGAGTAACCCGTGGTCTTCGCCCCCCAGGGAAAACATACGCTGTCGCACCGCGTTTTTGTGACGATCTTTGTCTGTGCCATGGCGGTTATCGTGGCGTTTACGGTGCTGGGTGCGTTCTTTGTGCAAAACACCTTGGCGGATGCCACGAGTGCCAACCTGGCGCAGGAAACCGAGCTCATTGCTGCCGCCCTCGACGAGCAGCAGGAGCCCATCCCGTTCTTGCGTAGCCTCGATCGCGAGGACTTGCGCATCACGCTGATTAACAAGGATGGATCGGTTGCCTACGACAACGAGGCGTCGCCTTCCACACTGCCCAACCACGGCGATCGCCCCGAGGTCATCGAGGCCTTTGAGAATGGTTCGGGTTCCGCGGAGCGCGCAAGCTCTACGCTCGACGAGATTATGCTGTATCGCGCCGTCGCCCTTGATAACGGCCAGGTTGTCCGCTTGGCACAGGCCCAGCCTGGCGTTGCGGCGATTTTGCTGTCGATGGTGGCGCCGATGCTGCTTATCGCGGCAGCGGGTGCGGTACTCTCGTTTTTTATGGCGCGCCGCGAGTCCCGTGCCATCATCGCGCCTTTGCAAGAGGTGGATTTGGACCACCCACGCCGTAGCTATGAGCACGCCTATGCCGAGATGGTCCCCATGCTTGAGCGTATCGAGTCGCAGCGCCAGGAGCTCAAGCGCCAAATGGCGGTGCTGGCGGACAACGACCGTATGCGCCGCGAGTTCACGGCGAATATCACTCATGAGCTCAAGACGCCGCTTACGGCGATTTCGGGCTATGCCGAGCTCATCGCAAACGGCATGGTCGAGGGCGAGGACGACCTGCGCAACTTTGGCGGTCGCATCTATCGTGAGGCGGGCCGCTTGGCAGCGCTCGTCAACGACATCCTTACGCTGTCTAACCTGGACGAGGCCGAGCGTGCAACTGAGGGCGAGGCGGTGCCCATTGGGTCCACGGAGCCTATTGAGCTCTCGCGTGCCGTCTATGCGGTTGAGCAGCGTCTTGAACAGGTCGCCCGTCAGGCGAATGTGACGATAAGTCATGAGGTCAAGCCTGTGGTCATCGAAGGCGTGTCGCGCTTGATCGACGAGCTCATCTATAATCTGGCAAGCAACGCCATCCGCTACAATCGACCCGGCGGTACGGTTACGCTGCAGTGCGGCACCAACGACGAAGGCCATCCGTTCCTCGCGGTCGCCGACACGGGAATCGGTATCGCGCCTGAAGAACAGGGCAAGGTATTTGAGCGGTTCTATCGCGTGGACAAGAGTAGGTCCAAGGCACGCGGCGGAACCGGTCTGGGGCTTGCCATTGTCAAGCATGCGGCCCTGTATCATCACGCCACGCTCGATCTGTCGAGCGAGTTGGGCGTGGGAACCACCATTACGGTGACGTTTCCCATACAGCAGGACGAGCCATTCGCATAGCGATACAACATAGATATTGATGTAGACGCCGCATTTGACTTTCGGGTGCGGCGTTGTTGTGCAATTTTACGATTGCTTCCGACATTTTTACAGGAGAGCCTGTTTCTTATGTATAGAGTTTGGTCTCGGTAAAAAGATGCGATAACATACGAACAGTTTTGTCAATCCGAACTGGGGAAATGAAAGGCAAGCTGCATGACCCTTCTCGAACTGTTCCAGCTGCTCAAAAAGCACCTTAAGCTGGTCATCACCCTTCCGGTGGTCTGCGCGATCGCCATGGGCATCGTGTCCTTCGTTGCGATGGACAACACCTACACCGCGACGACGAGCATGTACATTCTCGCCAAAACCGACGATAGCGGTCAGATGAGCTACAACGATCTCTCGGCGAGCCAGATGCTTTCCAACGATATCGCCACGCTGCTGGATAGCGATAGCGTTAAGAGCGGTGCTGCCAATGAGCTGGGCCTTGCTGACCTGGATGACTACAAGGTGTCTGTTTCCTCCGAGACCACCACGCGTGTCATTACGCTTTCGGTTACCGGCACCGATGCCAAGGAGACGGCTAAGGTCGCAAAGGCCATGGCCAGCTCGGTGAGTACGGTCGCTCAGAACGTCGGCGCTGCCCAGAGCATCAACGTTATCGACGAGGCTAAGACTCCCGAAGTCCCCAGCGGCCCCAAGCGCACGCTGTACGTTGCTGTCGCGTTCCTCGCCGGTATCTTTATCGCAGTTGCCTATGTCGTTTTGGCAGACATGCTCAATACCCGCATCCGCGGTGCCGAAGAGGCAGAAGAGCTCCTGGGCATTCCCGTTGTTGGCCGAATTCCGGCTATGAAAGGTGGTAAATAGGCATGGCTAAGGCAAAGAACACCGATAAGCTCGTTGTACAGAATGCCGCCAAGACCCTTCTGGCCAACATCCGCTTTGCGAGCGTGGACGACCCCATTCGCACCATCACCGTTACCTCCTCGATTCCCAACGAGGGCAAGTCTACGGTTTCCATTAACCTTGCTCAGGCAATCGCCACGAGCGGCAAGTCCGTGCTCCTGGTCGAGGCCGATATGCGCCGCAGGTCTCTTTCCGATATGCTCGGCGTTCGTTCGCGCGGCGGACTCTATGCGGTTCTTTCCGAGCAGATCTCCATTGACCAGGCGATTGTCGAGACGGGTCAGAAGAACTTCTACTTCCTCGATGCCGAGCCGCATATTCCCAATCCTGCCGACATCATCGTCTCTCACCGCTTTGCCAAGCTGGTAAAGGCACTGTCTGCCAAGTTCCAGTACGTCATCTTTGATGCTCCCCCGGTCGGCACCTTCATCGATGCTGCCGAGATCGCAAGTCTGACCGACGGCACGCTGTTCGTGGTGCGCGAGGACTTCACCAAGCGCGAGGAGGCGCTCAACGCCATCGGTCAGCTTAAGAAGTCCGAAAAGGTCAAGCTCATCGGTACCGTCATGAATTACTGTGAGACCGAGACCAGCGAGTACTACTATTCTTACTATACCAAGGACGGTAAGAAGGTTAAGAAGGGCTCCGACGATCAGGGCGCTTCCAAAAAGGGCATCTTCACCAACCGAGCAAACGTTTAGTTGATTAAGGCTGACCTATGCGTGACATTCATTGCCATATCTTGCCGGGTGTAGACGACGGCGCCGCCGATCTTGATGAGAGCTTGGCGATGCTCGAGGCTGCCAAGCGGGCCGGTGTAACCAGGATCGTTTGCACTCCTCACTGCCGTGATCCCTATTTTGATTACGACAAGATGTGGGATGCCTTTGAGCTGCTGCGTGATAACGCTGACGGTTTTCCGCTCCAGATGGGCTTCGAGGTCAACCATCGAAAGCTCGTTGAGCTTGGTATCGATGCCGCGGAGCACTTGCATTTTGATGGAACCAACGAGTTTCTGCTCGAGCTTTCGACGCATGCCGATGCGTATGCGTTTAGAGAGTACGAGAACACGATTTACGATTTGCAGTGCCGTGGCTACCAGGTGATCATCGCTCATCCTGAGCGCTATCGTGCGGTTCAAAAGGATGTAAGCGTGGCGGAGCGCCTGGTCGATATGGGCTGCAAGCTGCAGGCTTCGGCGGACTTTATTGCCGGCGGTCGCTTTGGTCGCGAGAAAAAGCCGGCACAGCGTCTGTTCGATCAGAACCTGTACAGCTTCATCGCGAGCGATGCCCATAACGTGGGTCATTACGACTGCCTGGCGAAGGCTCGCGCGAAGTTTAGCGTGCGCGGAGCTCATTTTCGCTAATATCTGTCCCTAACGTTCGCATTGAATGAAAGGGCAGCCATGGATATCCAACTTAAGACGGGATGCTTTGATGACGCGGCGTTGGTGCGCCGCGTCGTTTTTATGGACGAGCAAGGCTACGAGAATGAGTTCGACGCTATCGACGAGGATCCAAACTGCATTCATGTGACGCTCTATGTAGACGGCGAGCTTGCCGGTTGCTCGCGCGTGTTTCCCGAGGAACTGGAGCGCGCGGCAGATGCAGAGGCTCCGGTTTCGCCGGCGTGCGACTTGGACGAAGGCGTTGCGGCGGGGGAGACCTACATTATGGGGCGCGTCGCCGTGCTGCCGGCTATGCGTCGTCGCGGACTGGCGAGTGCGATCGTCGAGACCAGTGCTTCGTGTGCACGCGATGCCGGCGCTAAGCTTATTAAGCTGCATGCGCAGGAATACGTGCTGCCGCTCTATGCAAAGGCGGGCTACACGCAAATTGCCCCGGTAGATTACGAAGACGAGGGCCAACCCCATGTCTGGATGGCCAAGCGCGTAGATGGCAGATAGGGACGTTCCTTTTCTGCCGGCAGTTGGGGACACTCCTTGGCAATTGACGCATTGGAGCGCTCGGACATACAGTTTTTCGATTCCGTATGTATATATGCGCGTTAATGGGTTATAAAATCTAAGTCTGAACATAGCAGGTCTGCGATGCGGCTCGGGCGACCGGGCCGTTTTTGCGGACAGGGGTAGCGCGAAAGGACTGCACATGCGTCAATTTAAGACCGAGAGCAAAAAACTGCTCGACCTCATGATCAACTCCATCTACACCAATAAAGAAATCTTCCTGCGCGAGCTTATCTCTAACGCGAGCGACGCCGTCGACAAGCTCAACTTTAAGAGCCTGCAGGACCCGAGCGTCAAGATCGACCAGGGCGACCTGGCCATTCGCGTCTCCTTTGATAAAGACGCCCGCACCATTACCATCTCGGATAACGGCATTGGCATGACCGCCGAGGAGCTGGAGCGCAATCTGGGCACCATCGCCCATTCCGGCTCCGAGGAGTTTAAGACCGAGAACGCCGAGCAGCAGGGCTCCGATGTCGACATCATCGGTCAGTTTGGCGTGGGCTTCTACTCGGCTTTTATGGTCGCCAGCCATGTGAAGGTCGTCAGCCGCGCCTACGGCGAGGATGTCGCCCATGTGTGGGAATCCGACGGTCTTGAGGGCTACACCATCGAGGACGGCGAGCGCGCCGAGCACGGTACCGATGTCATCCTGACGCTGCGCGAGAACGAGAAGCTCGATGCCGACGGCGAGGCCGAGACCTACGATCGCTTCCTGACCGAGTGGGGTCTCAAGAGCCTGATTCAGCAGTACAGCAACTATGTGCGCTACCCGATTCAGATGATGGTGTCCAAGAGCCGCCAGAAACCCAAGCCCGAGGACGCCGGCGACGATTACAAGCCCGAGTACGAGGACTACCAGGAGCTCGAGACCGTCAATTCCATGACACCGATCTGGAAGAAGCGCAGCTCCGATGTCGAGCAGAAGGACTACGACGAGTTCTACAAGTCCACGTTCCACGACTTTGACGATCCTGCGCGCACCATCAGCTTCCATGCCGAGGGCACGCTCGAGTATGACGCCCTGCTGTTTGTGCCGGGACGCGCGCCGTTCGATCTGTACAGCAAGGACTACGAGAAGGGCCTGGCGCTCTACAGCTCCAACGTCCTGATCATGGAGAAGTGCGACGACCTGCTGCCCGACTACTACAACTTTGTCCGCGGCGTCGTGGATTCCGCCGACGTGTCGCTCAACATCTCGCGCGAGACGCTTCAGCAGAACCGTCAGCTCAAGGCCATCGCCAAGCGTGTGGAAAAGAAGATCACCGCCGACCTTGAGGATATGCGTGACAACGACCGCGAGGCCTACGAGAAGTTCTTTGAGAACTTTGGCCGCGGCCTCAAGTACGGCATCTACTCGAGTTATGGCATGAAGGCCGATGAGCTCGCCGATCTGTTGCTGTTCTGGTCTGCCAAGGAACAGAAGATGATTACCCTGGCCGAGTATGCCAAGGGCATGCCCGAGGATCAGAAGGCCATCTACTACGCCGCCGGCGACTCGCGTGAGCGCTTGGCCAAGATGCCCGTGGTAAAGGGCGTGCTCGACCGCGGCTATGACGTGCTGCTTCTGACGCAGGACGTGGATGAGTTCACCTTCCAGGCCATGCGTGAGTACGTTGCCGCCGATATGCCCAAGGTCTACGAGGACGATGCTGCCCGCGAGGCTGCCGAGAAGGCTGTGGCCGACGGTGCCGAGCCCGAGGTCGAGGATCGTCATCTAGAGCTCAAGAACGTTGCGACTGGCGATCTTGATCTGGCGACCGAGGACGAGAAGAAGGAGGCCGAGGACGCCACCAAGGAAAACGAGGACCTCTTTAGCGCTATGAAGGAGGCGCTCGGTGACAAGGTCGAGAAAGTTGCCGTCTCCGCGCGCCTGACCGATGCCCCCGCTTGCATCACCACCGAGGGCCCGCTTTCGCTTGAGATGGAGAAGGTGCTCCAGAAGGGACCCGAGGGCGCGCCCGACGGTATGCCCAAGAGCCAGCGCGTGCTCGAGCTCAACGCCAAGCACCCGGTCTTTGCCAAGCTCGTCGCTGCTCAGAAGGCGGGCGACACTGACAAGATCAAGCAGTACTCAGGCTTGCTCTACGATCAGGCCCTGCTGGTCGAGGGCATCCTCCCCGAGGACCCCGTGGCCTTCGCGGCGGCTGTTTGCAACTTGATGTAGTTCGGGGATACGGCACCGTAACTAGATTAGAACGAGAGTGGATAATCTCCCGCTTTTGGCTCGAATGCGGGCTTGAAGTGGGAGATTTTCCACTCTCGTTTCCTTTTGTACGGAGTAGTCGTTGGGGACGTTCTTAAATGACTATTTGAATTGCTAATTTGTGCGGGTTGTGGTTTTGTGACCTGCTGAAATTTAGGATACTGTACATCTGTACGTTAACTCATCTTCGTAGTATATTGCTACCCGCAAAACTCAACACCATTGTGCTTTGAGACGTTAAAGCGCCTACTACAATGGTTGTCGATAGTACGATTCGATTTAACGACAGGATGGATGGTCCAAGCGTGAGTCTCGGCAGCAAACTATCCAATGCAAAGGTGTCCTTTGCGATATTTAAGCGCGACATTAAGCGACTGCTTGTGAACCCCGTCGCCCTGGTGGTTACCCTAGGCGTGTGCGTTATTCCCTCGCTGTATGCCTGGTATAACATCGTGGCAAACTGGGATCCGTATGGAAACACCCAAGGCATCAAGATTGCTATCGCCAACAACGATCGAGGCACCCAAAACGACTTGGTGGGTGAGCTCAACGCTGGCGACAAAGTGGTCGACCAGCTCAAGGAGAATCATCAGTTGGGCTGGACGTTCGTCGACTCGACGGCCGATGCCAAGGAGGGCGTCGAGAGCGGCGAGTACTATGCCGCTATCGTGATTCCCAAGAACTTCTCGGATAACCTGGTTTCGATGCTCGACGGCAACTACCATCAGCCCAAGCTCACGTACTACGTCAATGAGAAGAAGAGCGCCATTGCGCCCAAGGTTACCGATACCGGTGCAAACACCATCGAGGAGCAGATCAACTCGGAATTTGTCTCTACGGTAGGCAAGACTGTTGCCGGTATCGCCAAGGATGCCGGTGTCGATTTAAAGGACAAGGCAACCCAGACTCAGGACTCGCTGGCAAGTTCGGTGTCCGAGGCGTCCGACACCTTGGGCGAGGTGCGCGATTCGATTGGCGATATGAATGCCGCCATCGATAAGACGAGTGGCGCTATCGCCTCGGCTGATGCGGCACTTGCCGGCTTGCAAGGCCAGGCACCGTCGCTGACGCAGGCGATCTCCCAGGGCAACGACCTGCTGAGCGAAGCTCGCACCACGGCGGGTAACTCTATCGCCTCGCTCTCCAAGGCGCTCTCGGAAGGCAGCCTTGCGCTCACCAAGACGTCGGCCTCTGCGAACGCTGCCATCGGCAAGCTGACGGGCGCGGTCACATCTACGACCACCCGTATCGACAACTCGCTCGAGTCTCTTCAAGCGACGATCGACCACAATAAGGCCGTTATCGGGCACTTGGAGATTCTCGCCAATGACACGTCGACAGGTTCCGAGGAAATTGACGCGCGCATTGTATCGACCATCGATTTGCTTCGAGAGCAGAATGAAAAGCTTCAGAGCATCAAGGACGGTCTGTCCGCGCAGTCGAGCGCCATGGCGAATGACGCAGCGGCTGTTTCGGGTGCCAGTGACGCTATCAATAACGCAATTCATACCGGTGCGACCAACCTTGGCCAAGCCCAGACGGACTTGGGCCAAAACGCGCTGCCGAAGGCCTCGAGCGCGCTCGACTCTTTTGCTGCCGTTTCGGGCGACCTGACCGGTATCGTCTCGGGTATGACACCTACACTTGCAAATGCGCGCGGCACGTTGGCGCAGCTTAGCGCTACGCTCGGCCAGGCCAAGACCACGCTGTCCCAGACCGATTCCTCGCTTGCCAAGGTCCAGGACAAGCTTGCAACCGCCGCCAATGACATCGCGGCGCTGCAGACCTCCGAGCCCATGGGCGAGCTGGCCGATCTGATGGGCGTCGACGTCGATGACGTGGCAGATTTCATGGCATCTCCGGTTGAGCTGACGTCCAAGTCAATCTATCC
>URMZ01000008.1 GCA_900549025.1 uncultured Collinsella sp. | reverse complement strand
CGGCCACATGGTCCGGCGGGGCGCCCTTTTACCTATATGTGGCCGGCAAGCAGCCCAAGGCTCGTAAGCTCTTATTCAGCCGCCTCGCGCAGGGCCGACATCGTAGCCGCATATTGCTGCTGCAACGCATGCATTCCCTCGCGAGCGCCGTCAACGGCATCGGCGCCACGCAGCGCTTCGGTCACCACGACCGCCGGCTCGTACAGATTATCGAATCCCAGGTTCTGGCTCACGCCCTTGAGCGTATGCGCTGCCATAAACGCACCTTCGGCGTCTCCTGCCGCCATGGCGGCCTCCAGCTTGTCCATGCTCTCGTCATCCAAAAATTTGAGGGCAAAGCGGGCAAGCATTTCCCCGCCCATCAGCCGAGCGCACGCGTCATCATAATTGGCGCCGATCTTCTCATACGCCTCACGCATGGAAATCATGGATTAAAACTCCTTTGGTCAAACTAAATCGTGGGAAACGCGACGACGTCGGCGGGGCGCGCCAACGTCTCGGCGATACGGTCTTGCACCTCGAGCAGACAGTCGAGCAACAGCGGGTTAAAGGTGCCGCACTTACCGTCCAGAATCATCTGGATAGCCTCCTTGTGCGGGATAGCGTCCTTGTACACACGCACGCTCGTCAGCGCATCGTACACGTCAGCTACCGAAACCACCTGTGCGGCGATGGGAATCTGGTTGCCCTTAAGGCCATCGGGATAACCCTTGCCGTCCCAGCGCTCGTGATGCCAACGCGCAATCTGGTACGCATATTCCATAAGCGCATTGCCGACGTGATGGCGACCCAGCTCAAGCAACATGTCGGCGCCGATCGTGGTATGCGTCTTCATAATCTCGAACTCCTCGGGCGTAAGGCGCCCGGGTTTGTTGAGAATCGCATCGTCAATCGACATCTTGCCGATATCGTGCAGCGCCGAAGCCAGGGCAATCGTGGAGCGCTCCTCATTGTCGAGGGAGATCGTGTCGCTACGCTGGACCAGGCAGTCAAGCAGCAGCTCGGTCAGCTTCTCGATGTTCGTAACGTGCCTGCCGCTCTCGCCGTTGCGAAGCTCCATGACGCCGGCCATGATGTCGATGAGCATGCGACTGTTCTTGACGCGCTCGTTGTACTGCTGGGACAGCAGGCTCGTCAGGCGGCGCTGTTTGGCGTATAGGCGGATGGTGTTGCTTACACGGCGGCGCACGACACGGGAGTCAAACGGGCGGTTGATATAGTCCGAGGCGCCCAGCTCGTACGCGCGCAGAACCATATCATCGGAATCTTCGCTCGAAATCATGATGAAAGGCAGATTGTCGATACCCGATCGGCGAGACAGATCGGCCAACACCTCAAAGCCGCTTATGCCCGGCATGACAATATCCAGCAGCACGAGCGACAACTCATCGCCATAGCGGTCGACCATGTCGAGCGCCGTACGACCGTTGTCGGCCTCGAGGATGCAATACTCGTCCTTGAGCATCTCGTTGAGAATGGCTCGGTTCATCTCGGAGTCATCGACAATAAGCACCAAAGGCTTTTCGCTTTGGAAGGCTTCGATGAAATCGGCATCGGTCACGACCGTACCGGCTTTTGCCTTAGCGCGGCTCAATAACTGGACAGCGCGGCCAACTCCCTCATCGACCGTCTCGCCATGAATGCGAACGCCACCAACACATGCCGTCAAGCTCACGTACTCATGGCCCGGAATAATAGTGGCATGAACGGCATCGGATACCTGATGCAGGCGACGGGTGAAGTCATCGGAGGGAATATTGGGCATGACGACCACAAACTTGTCGCAGCCATAGCGTACGAGCTCGTCAGTCGAACGAATTCCGCTGCGTATGGCCGTCGCCACAGCACCGAGCGCAAGGTCGCCGGCATGACGGCCACACGTATCGTTGAAGACCCTAAAATCATCAAGGTCGATCACCGCAACGCCGGCATTCATGCGGGCGCTACGGAGCTTTTCCTCGTAATATCGGCGATTGCGCACACTCGTCAGCACGTCGGTGTAGACGAGGTCCTCTTCTGCAGCCTCTTGCTCATCGATCGGACGCACCATCAGCAGGACGTGAGGCTCGCCCTCGACCTTCAGAGGGCGCAGGCGAGCGCGGTACTCGGTACCATCATTGAGCAGCTGCTCCGACACCTCATCGGAATCTGCCAAGGCCTCAAGACTCGACTGACGCAGACAAGGGCACCGATTACCGGCGAGCAGGCAGTTAGGCTCGCTCTTAATCTGATCTGCCGACAGTAAGCGCACCACGGGGTAGGTCTTCGCGACGCGGGCGACCTCGGCGGCAGCCTCCTCGTCGGTTAGATTGACCTCGTGATTATTGAGCATATGGGGCCCTTTCTATCGTTACGCACGGCAACAGTGCATATCAATTGGTACAAGGGTAACATCTAACAGCTGAAGGCAAACGCGCGATTATCGTTACATTTTTATGACCTGGCAAGCGGCGATAATGGAGCCGCGGGCGCGCGCTTATGGGCGTATTCGTTAACAATGACGAAACGCTAACAGCCCCTCTCCCCGCAGGTCATCGAGCGTGCTAACGCTCCAAGACATCGCGAACGGCGTTTGCCGCCGTAACGGGGCGATCGCGCAGACCGTTATGCGCGCCCGGGATCGTCACAAGGGGGCAATCGAGATATTCGGCAGCCGCTCGCGTGCCAGCCTCGCGGGGCGTATCGACCGAAAGCTCGCCGAGAAGCACAGCAGCAACGGACTTCGATGCGCAGACACTATCCCAATTGGGAACGTAAGTCATATTTGTTCCATATTCGTTCGCCATAAAGCAACGACCATTGCGCAGGGCATGTTTGGCTTCCGCTTCGGTCGTCCCGGGAGCCTCGGGGTCCAGGTCGCCGAGGGCTCCCAAGAAAAGCCGGAGCGCCCTTGAAACCTTTCCAGCCGCAATCATATCGAGCAAAACCGGAGCTGCGCCCATACCGACGCCTTCGGCCGACACAGCCGGCTCATGCAGAATCGCACGGGCGACGAGATGGGGTTCGGTGCGAAGAAGCTCCAGCGCCACCAACGTACCGGCGCTATGCGCAAGCACATTTGCCGGAGCGCCAACGTGTTCGATCACGGCTTGCAGGTCGGCGGCCTGAGCGGCAAGATCATAGCTGCCGTCTGCCGCTTCGCTGCTGCCGCCACAGCCGCGGCGGTCGTAGGCAATTACGCGGTAGTTGCGACTGAGCTCACATGCGATGCCGTCGAAAAATGTGCCGTCGACACAAGCGCCGTGCACGCACACCAAGGCAGGAGTATCAGGCGACACATCCGGGCCGGCATATTCGCGACAGGCAATCGTAGTGCCCGCATTCTCGACCGTAAAATCCATGTTGTGCCCCCATCATCAACGCCCATCCAGTTGCGCGTCAGTACGGCTGGATAGACCCGCATTGCTTTACGCCTTGTTAACAGATTAACTTTACCCGACCCGAGGCTTTTCATGACACGGCATAATGAGCGACGTGAAAAAACGAAACTTGTAAAGCAAGAGCCCGCACCCTGCTTTGGAGCCGATGCTATGCTTAGGCACAATTGTCTTGAGGAGCATATGCCTATGTCTACGTTTTTGAATGCCAGCCCCATCTTTGGGCCCGTTCGCAGCCGTCGCCTTGGCCTCTCGCTCGGCGTCAACATGATGCCGGCCAGCGGCAAAATCTGCACGTTCGACTGCATTTACTGCGAAAACGGTCTCAACGCCGAGCGCCCCTGTCATGAGCCGTACAACACAGCCACCGCGGTACTCGACGCGCTCGAGGCAAAGCTGCGCGAGATGGCAGCCGAGGGCGAGCTCCCCGATGTGATCACCTTCGCAGGCAACGGCGAGCCCACCGCCGCACCGGAGTTTCCGCAGGCCATCGCCGGCGCCGTCGCGCTGCGCGACGAGCTTGCCCCAAACTCCAAGATCGCCGTGCTCTCCAACGGCACGCGCGCCGACCGCCCCCAGGTGCACGACGCGCTCATGATGGTCGACGACAACATCCTCAAGCTCGATACCGTCGACCCGACGTTTATCCAGCTGCTCGACCAGCCTGTTGGCCCCTACGACGTCGAGCACCAGATCGAAACGTTCGCAAGCTTTGACGGTCACGTTATTATCCAGACGATCTTTTTGACCGGCGAGTATCAGGGCAAGCTCATCGATAACACCGGCGAGGAGTACGTTGCCCCCTGGCTCGCGGCGCTTGAGCGCATTCGCCCACAAGAAGCAACTATCTACACGGTAGCGCGCGAGACACCGGTCGCCGGCCTTGCCAAAGCAACGCCCGAGGTGCTCGACACGATCGCTGCACGCGTGCGCGCCCTCGGCATCCCCTGCCAGGTGAGCTACTAGCAAAACCACGCAGCAGCTAGTGCCCGCCACCCCGCTCCATCAGTTGCGGTGATATAGTTCCTGTTTATGCTGTTAAACCGCTTAAATCGGAACTATATCACCGCAACTTTTATGGACGCGTGAGTGGGCTATACTAGCTGCGGATGAAAGGAAGTTAGCCATGTATGACAAAGGACCCGTGCCTGGCCGCAACGACGCCTGCTGGTGCGGCAGCGGCAAAAAATATAAGAAATGCCATAGCGCCTTTGATGAGCGCCTTGAGCGCCTGTGGGAAGAGGGCTGGGAGGTCCTGCCCCGCACGCTTTACAAGACGCCCGCCGATATCGAGGGCATCAAGCGCTCGGCAGCCATCAACGTGGGCGTGCTCGATTATGTGGGCGAGCATATCGCCGCAGGCATGACCACCAACCAGATCGACCAGATGATCTATGACTACACCGTCGAGCACGGCGGCACACCGGCAGACCTCAACTACGAGGGCTACCCCAAAAGCGTGTGCACCTCGATCAACGACGTCGTCTGCCACGGTATCCCCTGCGATACGGACGTGCTGCACGAGGGCGACATCATCAACGTGGACTGTTCCACGATCCTGGACGGTTACTTTAGTGATTCGAGCCGCATGTTCTGCATCGGCGAGGTCTCTGCCGAGCGCCAGCGCCTGGTCGACGTCACCCGCGCCAGCGTGGAGGCGGGCTTGGCTGCCGTCAAGCCATGGCTGCCGCTGTCCGTTATGGCCGAGGCCGTGCAAAAGACGGTCGAGGACGCCGGCTTTAGCGTGGTGCGCGAGTACGGCGGGCACGGCATTGGCAAAGAGTTCCACGAGGACCCATTTGTGGGCTTTACCACCGAGGCGCCCGATGTGGACACCATCATGGCTCCGGGCATGGTCTTTACCATCGAGCCCATGGTCAACGCCGGAGCGCCCGACATCAAGATTAGCAAGGGTGACGGTTGGTGCGTGCGCACCAAGGACGGCAGCGACTCGGCCCAGTGCGAGGTACAGCTCGTGGTGACCGAGGACGGTTACGAACTGCTCAGCTGGTAGCTGTGCGGACGCCGGGCGCACATGGACTTACAACCGTCCATGAGCGCCCGGCGTTTTAATTGAGCGTTTTGCCTGATAAAACCTGCCAAAATAAACCTGTCCCTTTTTGGCGGGTCGAGCGGAGAGGACTGCTTGTGAACATCCTGGTTTTGTTGCCCGTCAACGACCGCCATCGCGCAATTCTTGAGTCGAGCGCTCCGGGCGAGGACTTTATCTACACGAGCGCCGTTGCCGTCACGCGTGAGCAGGTCGCCGACGCCGACGTGATCTTGGGCAACATAGACCCTAGCATGCTCACGGCATGCGAGCATCTCCAGCTGTTGCAATTGCAGACCGCCGGCTATGACGACTACCTTGCCGCCGGCACCGTACCGGCCGACGCTAAGCTTTCCTGCTCGGTAGGCGCCTACGGTCAGGCCGTAAGCGAGCACATGTTTGCCATGGTGCTGTCTATGATGAAGCGCCTGCCCGGTTATCGCGACTTGCAGCGCGAGCATCGCTGGGAGGATTTGGGCCCGGTCACCTCGCTCAAAAACGCCAACGTGCTGGTGCTGGGCGCGGGCGATATCGGCGGCCACTTCGCCACGCTCTGCCGCAGCATGGGTGCGCACGTCCGCGGCATCAAGCGCCACCCGCTCGTCTACCCCATTGTGTTTGAGGACATGGACGGCATGGATGCCCTGTCTGAGCGCTTGGCCGAAGCCGACGTCGTCGCATCCTTTATGCCGAGCACACCCGAGACCCGCGGCCTGGCAAACGCCGAGTTCTTCGCCGCGATGAAACCGGGCGCCTTCTTTGCCAACGGCGGCCGCGGCGATCTTGTGGTTGCCGACGACTTGGTTGCCGCTCTGGAGTCGGGACGTCTCGCCGGCGCCGCGGTCGACGTCACCGACCCCGAGCCGCTACCCGAGACAAGCCCACTGTGGGATGCGCCTAACATGCTCATCACGCCGCACGTCTCCGGCTGGTTCCACCTAGCCGCCACGCTCAACAATGTGGTCGACATTGCCGCGGAGAATCTGCGTCACCTGCAAGCCGGCGAGACCCTGCGTTGCTGGATCGAACACTGATTGTTCCGGCGTTTTCCAAACGCCGGAACCCCTCGACGCTGCGAGCCCGCCAGAGCGGCAATCTGACGTTCAATCGTCGGGCATGGCCTAAAAATTACGCCGTTTTACAAACGACGTAATGGGCCGACGCTGCGAGCCCGCCGTTTGGCCAATCTGCCGTTCAATTTCAAAGGCGCGACCAGAAGGTCAGCGCCTTTTCATTTCACGGCACATTGGCTCAAACGGCGGGCTCTCGCTGACTTTTGTTCGTCCTGTGGGGTCTTCAAATTGTTAGAGCGTTGCTAAGTAATTCTTTGCGTCTTCTACGCTCATTGCGGCGACTGGTGCGTGCGAGCAGAGCTTGACATCGTTGGTGACCAGTAGGTCTGCCTTTGCGCGCATTGCTGCCGCGATGATTAAATCGTCTTCGTAATCGCTATGGAGCTCACGCTGCTTACTCGCCATCCATATGTCGCTCAGGTCGCAGGGCACGGGCGTAGCAAGTTGCGACAACACATCAAGACAATCCCATGCGAGTGATGTCGCCGCCGAAGCGGCATCTTGAGACAGCGAACCGCGCTCTCGCCGATACCATGCCTTATGTTCACTTGAAATCAAATAGAACAGGTCTTTGGACGATGTCGCCGCATACAGCAAATCCACCTGCGCCGTGCATGCATCGCGTAAAAACTCAATCGCCGCCGAACGACCACGTCGTGAGGGAATGAAGTAATCGAGCCACACGTTGGTGTCAACCAAGATGCGCTTTAGAGCCTCACTCATAGAGCCAGCTCATCTCCTCGCCATAGCGATCAGCATAGGCGTTCCGTTTGAGCTCTTCGTCGTCCGATGGCTGAGCCCTGACCATATCGATTCCCGACTCACGGCAAGCGGCAGCGAACAGCTTCGATCCCTGATCCATGAGCTCGAGTTTACGTTTGGCGGCCTTTTCGCGCTCGCGCTGTTCCGCCCGGGCACGACTGGGCAGCAGGATATCCTCGAGCGCACCGGGGCGATCGGCCAGCGACGCTGCAAGCTGCCAGAGCGCTCGCACCGCTTGGCTCGGCGTCATACCGGCCCTGGAGAGAGCGGCGTCCCCACTCCTTTTGAGATCGGCATCGAGACGCACGTTGATCTGAGCGGCTGTTGTGGTCATGACCCCTCCTTAATACTTCAAAACTATCATAAAACTCTATGGTAGATACGTAAAGCATGTATAGCATTGATAAGCATTAGCCGTACTCTGTACACAAAAAGCCGCCGAGGCACACTGCACCTCGGCGGCCACGTATCACAGATCTAGTTCGGTTTTACCCTTTGCATTCGCCCAGATAAAACCTGCCAAAATTAACATCCCTTTTTGGCAGGTTTTAGAGCTCCACGCTTTCGGCGCCGTTGATGGTTAGGTTGCGCTCGTAGAAGGCGGTGAGGGCGCGGATGGCGTACATCACGTCGCGCACGCCGCCGGTCTCGTAGCTCGAGTGCATGGCAAGCTGCGGCAGACCCACGTCCACGGCATGCATGCTCGCCTGCATATTGGACAGATTGCCAAGCGTGGAGCCGCCGGCCATATCGCTCTTGTTGGCGAAAGTCTGCGTTGGCACGTCGGCGTCATCGCAAATAGCCTGGAACACCGCGCGGCTAAAGGCATCGGTGCAGTAGTGCTGGTTGGCAGCTTCCTTGATAACGATGCCGCCGTTGAGCACCACCTGGTTGCGCGCATCGCACTTCTCGGCGTGGTTGGGGTGCACGGCATGCGCGTTGTCGCAGCTCACGAGCATCGATGCGGCAAGGGCGCGATGATACGACTCGTCGTCAAAGCCCAGCGAGCCGTTAATGCGGCGCAGCGCGTCGGCCAAGAACGTCGACATGGCGCCCTGCTTGGTCTCGGAGCCAACCTCCTCGTTATCGAAGCAGCAGAAGACCGAGACGTCGTGCGCGTTCTCGGCACCCAAAAATGCCTGCAGCGAGGTGTAGGCGCAGGCCAGGTCGTCGAGCTTGGGCGTCGAGATAAATTCGTCGGCCCAACCCCAAATGCGCGCATCCTGACGATTAACCAGGAACAGATCGCGGCCCAAAATTTGCTCGGGCTCAACATCCAGCTCTTCGGCGATCAGGGCGTCAAAGTCACCCTGCTTAAGCTCGCCGGCGCTGATGAGCGGGCACAGGTCGACGGCTCGGTTGGGAGCAAAGCCCTCGTTAACGCCGCGGTTCATGTGGATGGCAAGGCTCGGAATGATAGCGACCTCGCGCTCGGTGACAAGCAGACGACTCTCGATACGGTCGCCCTCGCGCACCAACACGCGGCCCGCGAGCGCCAGCGGGCGATCGAACCAGGTGTAGTCGATCATACCGCCGTAGGCCTCGGTGTTCAGGCGCAGCGTCTCGCCCGCGCCGTCAAGCTCGGGCACGGCCTTGACCTTAAACGTCGGCGAATCGCTGTGCGACGCCGTGAGTTGAAAATGATAGTCGCCGGCAACGCCGTCCTCGCCCCACGTAGCAGCCAGGTCCTCGCCCACCTTAAAGGCAACAACGCTCGAAGTGTTGCGCTGCGTGTAATAGCGACCGCCCGGCTCGATGTCCCACGCCGCGTTCTCGGGCAGGTAGGTAAAGCCCGCCTCGTCGAGCTCGGCCATAATGGTCGCCGCCGTATGGAACATGCTGGGGCATGCCTCGATAAAGTCGATGAGGTCGTTGGCGGCCTCGATATCGTCGGCCGTCACGTGCACGCGCTCGGGCGTTTCCTGATCCGTCATGCTCTCCCCTTTCGCTGGGTTGATGGTCCCCTCCAGCATACCCCGTCGCGCCAGCGCCGCGCCTTTCATTCCATGTTTAATCCCGCGCCGCTCACCAAGTTGAGCCATCATGCTCGCGCTCCTTTTGCGACAATTACGCTAACAGGACGAGAGGAGCCGTCATGAAGCCACGTAACATTGCCATCGCCTGCGGTGTCGCGGGAGTCACCGTCGGCCTTGCCGCTGCCACCGGCATTGTTTACCGCAAGCAAATCAAATCCGCTGCGTCGCTCAAACGCTTGACCGGCTACGCGGATGGCTATGACCTGTACGCGATCGACATCGCCTACGACTACGACCTCGACTGCATCATCGCCGCCGATGTGCGCGACGACCAGGCCTACATCGATGCCGTGGTGGCGCAGGTGCTGCCCGGTGTGCCAGCACATGTCCAAGCGCCGCAGTTTGCCTGCAGCGCCTTTGCCGCCGTAGATGCCGAAGGCCGCGTGCGCACCGGTCGCAATTACGACTTTAAGGACGACACCTCGGCGCTGCTGGTGCGCAATCACCCGCGCGACGGCTATGCCTCCATCGGCTTTGCCGCCCTTAACAACCTGGGCGCCAACACTCCGCTTGATTCTGTCGCCGGACGTGCCGCCGCACTCATGGGCCCGTTTGCCCAGCTCGACGGTGTTAACGAATGCGGCGTGTCCATTGCCGTACTCACCCTGGATTCCAAACCCTGTGACCAGGACACGCAGCGCCCCGTCATCAATACCTCGCTCGCCATCCGCCTGGTGCTCGACCGTGCCGCCACCACGCAAGAAGCTGTCGACCTGCTTTCCGCCTACGACATGCACGCCATGGCAGGACGCGATTACCACTTCTTTATCAACGACGCCGCCGGTGACGCGCGGGTGGTGGAGTGGGATCCGCGCGACCCCGACCGTGCATGCAAAGTGACTCCTGTACGCCAGGTTACGAACTTCTACGCCTGCTATGGTGACGAAGTGCTGCCCAACCAAAAGAATGGCGAGCTGGGCCATGGTAAAGAGCGCGCCGTCGCAATCGCCGATGTCCTTGACGCCCATGTCGGTGCCCAGGACGAGGCAGTCGCTTGGAAGGCTCTACGCGCTGCGGCGCAAGAGCCCAATCCGGAAGACATCACCAGCAACACGCAGTGGTCGGTCGTCTTTGACAATACCGAACCCGCTGCCGCTATTACGCTGCGCCGCCACTGGGGCGACGTCGACGCCTTCGCACTGTAAGGAGCTGGCACCGTCGTCCTTACGCTCGCCTGGCGTTGCTTACATTTCTATACATTTGAGCTAACACGTTTTACCCCCGCATCAACAGTGTGCGGGGGTAAACTTATGCGCATGTTATAACTTGCCCGGAAGGATTCACCATGCTTAGGATCGGTCTTCTTACTAGTGGCGGCGACTGCCAGGCGCTCAACGCCACCATGCGCGGCATCGTCAAAACGCTTATGACCAATAGCGAAGAACCTATCGAGATCTATGGTTTTGAGGACGGCTACCAGGGCCTTATCTACAGCAGGTTCCGCGTCATGACGCCCGCCGATTTTAGCGGCATCCTCACCCGCGGCGGCACCATTTTGGGCACGAGCCGCACGCCGTTCAAGCGCCTGAACATTCCCGAGGCCGACGGCGTCGAGAAGGTGCCGGCGATGGTCCACACCTATCATAAGCTGCAGCTCGACTGCCTGTTTATGCTGGGCGGTAACGGCTCCACCAAGACTGCCAACCGCTTGCGCGAAGAGGGCCTCAACGTTATCGCCCTGCCCAAGACCATCGATAACGACACCTGGGGCACCGAGATGACGTTTGGCTTTACGAGCGCTATCGACGTCGCCACCAAGTGCATCGACGACATCCACACCACCGCCTCAAGTCATGGGCGTGTGTTCGTCATCGAGATCATGGGCCACAAGGTTGGCTGGATCCCGCTGTATGCCGGCGTCGCGGGCGGTGCGGACGTCATCCTGATTCCCGAGATTCCCTACGACATGGACCAGGTCATCAAGACCATCGAGCATCGCATGGAGACCGGCAGCCGCTTTACCATCGTGGCCGTCGCCGAGGGCGCTATCTCCAAGGAGGACGCGGCGCTGTCCAAGAAGGAGTACAAGAAGAAGCTCGCCGAGCGCACGAGCCCGTCGATCGTCTACGACATCGCCAAGGAGATCGAGGCCAAGACCGGTCGCGAGACCCGCGTCGCCATCCCCGGCCACACGCAGCGCGGCGGCCAGCCCGATGCTCAGGACCGCATCTTTGCGACCCAGTGCGGCGTCGAGGCCGCGCTTGGCTGCCTGCGCGGCGAGTTTGGCTACATGATCGCCCTGCGCGACGGCAAGATGTGCCACATGCCGCTCGAGGATGTCGCCGGCAAGCTCAAGTATGTCGACCCCCAGAGCGATCTGGTACGCGAGGCCAAGGCGCTGGGCATCAGCTTCGGCGACGAATAGCCTCGGCCGAAACTGCTCTCATCGGAGGCCCCAGGGCTTACCTCCCAAATCCTTCCGTCCTGCGGAAAGATTTGGGAGGTAAGCCCTGGGGCCTCCTGCGGCAACTAGGGAGGTCGAGGCTATTCGTCTTCTTGCTGCGGGTGCCTGGGGTAGGATGCGGCGTGCATTTTTGGGAGTATTCAGCAGCCGAGGGTGCCTGCATACTGGATTTTGGGAGAAAGGCAGGCACCATGGGCCGCGTTCTGTAAAAAATGACCAGCTCTTGAGGCATTGGGGGTCCAGGACCAGGGCATTCAGCGCGGTTTTGTGCACCCGTTCCCGCACCTGCGGACTCCGGGATGCTGAATACTCCGGAATTTGCACGCCGCCCCCTGGGGTACCTGTGGGCAAAAAGCAACCGCCCCGCCGAAATATACATTCGACGGGGCAGTTTATGCAGTATAGCGCCTGTGGATGCGCATGTCGCTCAGCGTTCTTGCCGACCGATGCAACGTCGTGCGTAGCCCTTAATGTCTTCGGTGAAACCATCAAGGTCGTCGAGCGTGATCACGTTATCGGAAAGCAAGCTGGCAATCTCATAATGCATGGTGCTGCGGCGAATATCGTTTGCTAGCACTCCCGAGGACAGCTTGTCCCTATTGATGCGCTCTTCTAGCGCCCAAAATCTACTAGACGCTTCGCTGCCGCCGTTTAGTATCTCGATGTATTGGCCGATGAGCATTTCCATATAGCTTTCTTGCCATTTTGGGAGCAGCTCCTTAAACAGCTTCCAGTCGCTTTCAGCTACCTTGCCCATATTGCCTCCGTTCGCCAAACAGACTTAGCCATTCGATTTTTATTCTATTTGGTATTTTCGCTCGCAGCCGTGGATGAGGGGACCATCGGTCTTCGAGTTCGAGCTTGAATGAACCGTTTGCTACAAAATGCGCCTAATTACTACGATGATTCGAATGCCTTCGACCATGCCGAAAAGGGTGAAAGTAAAACCGCAGGTAGAAAGCTTGCCGATTTTTGAAAAAGATGGGTGTGGTCGGCCTCATCGAGTTCATCGTAGTAAATCGGCCTTTTCTTGGCACGCAGTGAGTTAAATGCCAGTTCCCGTGCTGGAATTGCCCGCTCCATTCGTGAGTTGCGGTGAAATAGGGACTGTTAGACGCTCCAAGGTCCTCAACAGTCCGTATTTCACCGCAACTTGGAAGGGGCGAGCGGCGTTGTCCAAGCAGTGCTGGCGGGTTGGAGCGGCTTAGGTTTGTTTGCGGCGTTTCCATTGCTTTCGGCACCAGCGCATGAGTGCTTTTACAACTGGGATGGTGATGAGGATGACCCATGCGGGATGGGGCTGCGCCAAGCAAAGCCACATATAGAGGAACCAGGCAATGGCGGCTGTTGGATAGACGCTGCCGATTAGCTTAGATAGATGACGTCGGTCGATGAAGTCGCCCATCGCGTAGTAGACGGGAATCAGAAAGACCAGAAAGAGCCCCATGCCCCACTTGCCGCAGACGATGCCGAGCGCGAGATAGGCGAGGACGACAAGTGCAGGAAAGGGAAACTTATTCCATGCGCGACCGAGCTTGGTGTGGAAATGCTTGCCATGATGGTCGAGCTTGTCGTGCGCCTCTTTCCAGCTCGAAAAGGTCTCTCCGTCGACGGTGACGGTGCCGTCGGCATTGGTATGTACGCTGTGTCCATCGTCCTCTAGCGTATCGATATGCAATCCGCCCGGCCCCACATGGACCTCTTCACCCTTGCGCTCGTTAGCCACGTGGATACCATTCCAGCCAACATGGACCTCTTCGCCTTTGTTGGGATCAATAACGTGGATACCATGTGCGAGAGAAATGTCGACAAGTGGCTTGCCGTCAGAATCCACGTGCTCGGTAGAAGACTCGGCGCCTTCAGACTCGCCTGAATTATTGGCGTCAACGTCATCGTCGGCCGAGGTGTCGACATCGCTAGCCGCTTCCCCATATAGCAACTCATCCAGTGACACGCCATACAGCGCGGCGAGCGCAATAAGGTTATCGGTATCGGGCGAGGATTCGCTGCGTTCCCATTTGCTGACAGCCTGGCGACTTACGCCAAGCTGAGCAGCAAGCGCCTCTTGGGAAAGACCGGCAGCTTTGCGGCGAACGACGAGGCGCTGTGCCATCGCAAGATCCATGACAGTTCCTTTCATGTGGCGACCGTAATCGAATGAGCCGAGTATGCCGAGAACAACCGGTAGCGACCACCATTTCTAGTTAGAATCTGCCCCAACCCTACCGCAACTACGAGTAGCAACCCCTAATGGCCCGCCATTTCATGACAAATGTCAGTACGCATAACAGCCAAGAGCCCTCTCAATATGTTGCGGTGGAATAGTTCCTGTTTGGCATAGCAGAGCCATAAAACAGGAACTATTCCACCGCAACTTACTATCAGGCCACGCACCCGCAGAGTAGCTACAGGTGCCTAGGGTAGAATGCGGCGTGCATTTTTGGGAGTATTCAGCAGCCGAGGGTGCCTGCATACTGGATTTTGGGCGAAAGGCAGGCACCATGAGCCGCATCCTGTAAAAAAACGAGCGGCTCTAGAGGCGTTGGGACTCAGAATCGGGGCTTTCAGCGCGGTTTTGTGCACCCGCCCCCGCGCCCGCGGACCCCGGGACGCTGAATACTCCGGAATTTGCACGGCGCCCCCTGGGGCACCTGTGGGCAAAAAGCAATCGCCCCACCGAAGTATGCATTTGGCGGAGCGGTTTATGCAAAAATACTGCTGCGGGCGCGTCGGCAGCTCGCTAGAACTTGAATCCCAGGACAGGTTACTCGGCGCTCTTGAGGGCGCCGACCATGTCGATCTTGTTGAGGGTACGATTGGTGGCGAGGTTGACGATAAACGTAAAGCCAAAGGCCAGCAGCACGGCGAGCACGTAGCTCAGTGGCTCGACCTCGACGTCAAAGTACAGCGACGGCATCTGCAAAATGTAGGTAAAGCTCTCGGCCAGCAAGCCGCCCAGCGGCACGCCCAGCGCAGCGCCGATCGCCGTGAGGATCAACGTCTCCTTGTTGACGTAGTGGTGCACCTCGCCACGGCGGAAGCCCAGCACCTTGATGGTCGCCAGCTCGCGCTCGCGCTCGGAGATATTCGTGTTGGACAGCGTAAACACCACCACAAACGATAGGCACGCCGCCATAAAGGTCACGAGCACCACGACGGAATTGATGATAGTGAAGTTCGCCTCGAAGTTCTGCCAATGTTCAGCCGTGCTCGAGATGGTGAGCCAACCGTCGCTCTTAAGCTTCTTGCTAAACGCAATCTGATCGGCCGACGAGCCCTTAAGCAGCACAAAGACGCCGTTAAGGCGCGCGCTTCGACCGAACGCGCGCTCATAGGTGCCCTGCGTCATGTAAAGCGTGTTGCCCAGATAGTTGAGCGAAATGTCGCTGACTTTGACCTTGGCTACGTTGAGCGACGAATCCTGGACGTGTGCCGTATCGCCCGGTTGAATCCCCAGTACCAGCTGTGAACTCTTGCTCAGATACACATCTCCGTCGCGCAAAGATAGAGGCTCTTTGGACTCATCCTCGAGACGCACGTAGTCGTCCAGGTCGTTCGTGCGGTCATCGGGCACCACGATCAGCTGCACGGTCTCGCTCTTGCCGCCAAATGTAAAGGTGACGTTGTCGGTCATAATCGGCAGCGTCGAAGTCACGGTCACGTCGGAATCCTTGGCTGCGCTTCGCTCGTCGAGCGCCGCGCACGTCTGCGAAAAATCGTCGGGATTGGCAACCGCCAGCAGGTCATAGCGCGTGATATGCCCGTACTGCTTGGGCGAAAGCGCGACCGACGTATCACGAATGCCCATGCCGCAAATCACAAGCGCCGTACAGCCCGCGATGCCAAAGATGGTCATAAAGGCGCGCTTTTTGTAGCGGAACAGGTTACGTGCTGCCACCTTGTTCAAAAAGCCCATGCGGCGCCAGATAAAGCCGATGCGCTCGAGCAAGATACGCGAGCCGGCGCGCGGGGCCTTGGGGCGCATGAGCGAGGCTGGGGTCTCGGCCATCTCGTGGCGGCAGGCAATAATCGTGGCGCCCACCACGCCCACGGCAAACAGCGCCACCGACACGAGCGACGACACGATATCGTACGAAAGCAGCATCTGGGGCAGCGAGTACATGTCGTCGAACACCGTAAACAGGAACAGCGGCAGGCCCACAAATCCGATGATATTGCCGAGCACGCCGCCGATCAGGCACGCCCACAGCGCATAGTCCACGTATTTGGACAGGATGCGCTCGCGCGAGTAGCCGAGCGCCTTGTACAGGCCAATGAGCGTGCGCTCCTCCTCGACCATACGCGTGGCGGTAGTGAGGCTGATGAGCACGGCGACGATAAAGAAGATGAAAGGGAACACCGTGGCGATGGCTTCAATTGACGAGCTATCGCTCTCCACGCTCGAGTAACTTGCGATATTGCCGCGGTCCTGGATGTACCAGGTGCATTCGCCCAGGTCAGAGAGCTCGGCGCGGGCATCGGCAAACTGCTGGTCGGCGGCGGCGCGACGCTGGTCCAGGTCGGCCTGCGCTTGCACGCGCTCCTCACTGCCCTCTGCCATGCGGTTGATGTTGTCCTGCTCTATCCCAAAGAGCATATTCGCCTGGCGCTCGGCCGCATCCAAGCTTGCCGGCGTGTCGACCGTCAGTTCCTGAACACGTGCCTTCTCGCGTTCATCGCGGATCTCCTCGATATTGCTCTTGACCTCGTTGATCTTTGCCGTGTAGGCATCGGAATAGGAGTTGAGGCTCTTGGCTCCCTCGACGATCACGCGGACGGCGGAGTAGGAGGAAGATGTCGCGGCATCCTCGCTCACATAGAACTTATAGTCCGCAGCCGAAGCAGCGCGAAAGTCGTTGACGGTCGAGTCGGAGCTCACATCGGTGGGATCGAGGACCTCGGCCGTAATGGTGTAATCGCCCGCGGCAAACTGGTCCTTGGCGCTTTGGTTCGACGAGCTAGCGTCATTGGCGGCAAAGCTCACGGTATCGCCGAGCTTTTTGCCCGAAGCCTTCAGGAACTTCGATGTCACCGCAACCTCACCGGCACTCTCGGGCAAATCGCCGCTCACCAGCACCGGCTGATCGATATTCTCCTTGGAAAGGCTCTGTACGACCACGCGCTCGCGCGTTGTGCCCACGGCGGTGTAGGCGGTCTCGGTGTAGATGCCCTCGGCCGTCTCGACGCCGTCGACCTCTTGGATAGCCGCAAGATCGTCGCGTGTAAGGCCATAGGTCGACTGCACGTTAATGTCATAGACACTCTGCTGGTCAAAGTAGGCGTCAACCGAATCGCGCAGATCCTCGCAGCCCGCCTTAAGGCCGCACATCACGCTCACGCCAAGCGCGGTGATGACCACAATTGACAAGAAGCGCTTAAGACTGCCTCGGATTGTGCGGTAGATGCCACGGCGAAAAACCGTCGGGACCATATCGTTTGAGCTTTGAGCAGTGCGGTAGGTCGTAAAATCCTGCTCGCACTCCGCGTTCTGCGCGTCGCGGCGCTGGCTGTTTTGGCGATCTTGGTCCATGGGCGCTACCACTCGATCGTCTCGATAGGCACGGGATTTTGTTGAACTGTCTCGCTCTCCACGCGACCACTCTTAAAGCGGATCAGACGATCGGCCATGGGCGCGAGCGCGGAGTTGTGCGTGATGATGATGACCGTAATGCCCTGCTTGCGGCAGGTATCCTGCAACAGCTGCAAAATCTGCTTACCGGTTTTGTAGTCGAGTGCACCCGTGGGCTCGTCGCACAGGAGCAGCTTGGGATTCTTGGCCAGTGCGCGTGCAATGGACACGCGCTGCTGCTCGCCGCCCGAAAGCTGCGCCGGAAAGTTGGCGAGGCGCCCGCCCAGGCCAACCTGGCGAAGCGTCTGTTCGGCATCGAGCGAATCGGGGCAAATCTGCGCCGCAAGCTCGACATTTTCGAGCGCCGTCAGGTTGGGGACCAGATTGTAGAACTGGAAGACAAAGCCGACGTCGGCACGGCGGTATTCCACGAGCTGCGCCTCGTTGGCGGAGCTCACGTCGCGCCCGTCCACCGTCACGGTGCCGGAGGTTACCGTATCCATGCCGCCCAGGATGTTGAGCGCCGTGGTCTTGCCGGCACCCGAGGCGCCCAGGATAATGGCGAGCTCACCGCGCTCAACGGTAAAGCTCGCGCCGTCGAGCGCGTGAATGCGGGCATCGCCCTCGCCGTGCGCCTTGATGACGTCTTTGAATTCGATATAAGCCATCGATTAATTCCCATCTGGTCGGATAACTCCTTAGTATTACCCATTTCGCACCGACCAAAAAGGGACAGGTTTATTTTGGTAGGTTTTAGAGGCGGACGGTGAAGGTAATCTGGTTGCCGTGGCCGCAGGCAGAAGCGCTCCCGCCATGGGCTTCGGCGATGGCTCGTACCACGGATAGGCCCACGCCCGAGCCGCCCGTCTTGGAGCTGCGCGATACGTCTGCACGATAGAAGCGGTCGAACAATCGGTCCAGGTCGCCTTCGGGCAGCTCGTCCACGGCGTTCGATACGACAAGCTCGGCGGCACCTTTACCCTGACCGCGCGAAACGGCACGCAGGCTCAGCTCAATCACGCTGTCCTCGCTTGCGTAGCGTGTGGCATTGTCCAGCAGCAGCTCAACAACCTGCGCCACTGCCGCGGCATCGGCATGGGCTCGCACGCCGCTCGCGATCGACGTCGCCAGCCGCTTTCCGCGCGAAACCGCCACCGACCCAAACGGCGCCGCCGCCTTGTCCACTGCCTCTGAAAGATCGATCGATGTCATGGTAAAGCCCGCCGAGCCCTCGTCCATACGCGCCAGGAACACCAGACGCTCCGTCAGCGCCGTCAGCCGCGCGACCTGCTCGTGAATGCTCTGCGTCCATTCGCTCTCGCCGCTCTCGATTTCCTGCACCTCGTTAGCGGCGTCAATCACGGCCAGCGGCGTCTTGATCTCATGGCTTGCATCGGTAATGAACCGCTTTTGCTTGCTGTAGCTCTCGACCATCGGTCGAATCACCGCGCCCGAGGCACCCGCCACAATTGCCAGCACCGCCAGCCAGCCAATGCAACTGATTGCCACGCTCGCGCTCAAAAACGAATGAAAGCTTGCAAGCTCGCGTGAGCAGTCCACGAACACATAGGTTGTCTCGTCGCCCTGAACCGTAACCGTATAGCGGTAGTTACCAGAAAAGCCCGAGGTCCAGCCCTTGGAATATAGTCCTGCAGCGATGCGGGCGGCACGCTTGGCACCCACCGCGGCAATGCGGGCCGTGTTGACATCAGTCACCTGCCCGCCGGCAATCGACACCGTAAAGTAGCGCGTGTCGAAGGGAGACTCCGCCGTCATACCTTCGAAGTGCCTGATGCGAACGCCCGCCTGGCTATCGCCGGCATCCTTGCCATTAGCGGGATCGTCTTTTGGCTTGTCCCCCCAATCGATACCGTCCTTGCCCGCCAGGATATAGTCCAGGCGAGCGTCGGCCATCTTGCAGACATGCGAATAATTGACGATGTTGATGCCGGCGATGATGAGCGTGAGCACCACGGTCACGGCGCCCATGGCAACGAGGATAAACTTGCGACGCAGGCGGCAGCCCAATGCGTCAACAGAATTTGCCCGCCCCGTACTACTCGAGGCGGCGTGAAACCGCTCCGTCATGCGTTTGCACCACGCGCGCACGCTCACGCCTGTTCGCCTTCCTCGACAACCTCAAGCGAATATCCCTGATTGCGCGACGCGCGGATGGCCACATTGGCACCCAGCGCCGTCAGCTTTTTGCGCAGGTACGAGATGTAGACCCACACCACGTTAGCGCCTTCGGGTGCGTCCTCACCCCAAACCCCGAGCATCAGACGCTCGGTGGGCATGCGCGTGCCGGCGTTACGCATAAAGAGCTCCATAAGCTGAAACTCACGGTTGGCCAGATGTTCCTCGCCCAAAGGCCCAACGAGTGTGCAAGCCGCCGTGTCGAGGCGCACGTTGCCCACACTGAGCGTCGTGGCGTCAATTGCCGTCGCCGCGCGCGTCATGGCACGAATACGCGCAAGCAGTTCCTTGGCGGCAAACGGCTTGGTCAGGTAATCGTTGGCACCGGCATCCAGGCCCTCGACCTTATCGGACACCTCGCTTTTTGCCGTGAGCATGATGATGGGCAGTCGCTTGCCGGCGGCGCGCGTGCGCTTGAGCACCTCGATGCCATCCATGCCGGGCATCATGATATCTAGGATTGCGGCGTCATAGTCGTTGGCGAGCAGATATTCGAGCGCCGTCAGACCGTCGAGGGCGGTGTCGACCTCGTAGTCGCTATGTTGAAGAATCGCGGTAAGGGCACGGGAGAGGCCGGGTTCGTCCTCGGCAAGCATCAGCTTCATAGTTGTTCCTTTAGCGCACGGCTATACAGGTTTCGATACTGCCGATGATAGCGCACCGAAAGCTGCCTTAGTGCAGCCTTAGCTGCTCAACCTGCGCGTTTTCAAATACGCAGGATATGGCTTAACCAAACTTAAGGCTCAGATGTCGAGCGCTTGGACGCATGCCGGTCGCGAAAAGACGGCGACTCGTTCTTTCACGGCGTCTTGGCTATGCAAAGTGTTCGAGCGTTACTCCTCGTACGCGCCCTCAAGCCGAAGCAGCCACTCCTTGCGGTCGAGGCCGCCGGCATATCCGTTGAGCGATCCGTCGGCCGCCACCACGCGATGGCACGGCACGATAATCGAAATGGGATTGCGGGCGACCGCAGCCCCCACGGCACGGGGAGACACAACGGGTGCTTCGTTTCCCGGTACACGATGTCGAGCCGCAACACGCTGGGCGATCTCACCATACGTAGCGACCTCGCCACGCGGGATTGAAAGCAGCTCAAACCAAACCTCGCGCTGAAACGCCGTACCAATCATATGCAACGGCGGCGTAAACCGAGGCTCCTGCCCCGCAAAATAAGCATTCAACCAAGCCCAGGAACGCTCAAGCACCGAAGACGCCACACCATTTGCCGGACTCACCGACGACATGCCACCAGTACCGGAAACCGCATCGGCGCCTTCAACATGTTCGGGATCTTCTTTGAGAAGCGTGGAGCCAAAGTGCTCCTGCCCCTCAAACCAAAGCCCCGTCAAACCGCGGCCATCAGCGGCAAGCAGGATTTCGCCCAAAGGCGAAGCAAACGTCGTCGTGACCACCAGCGGCTCCCTTCAAAACTCCGCAACATAATACCGCGAATTGTGCAGACAACCCCGCAGATACGTCTGGGCGGGCTCGCAATTGCTTAAGCGAGGCTGTTTTCCCCAATCAAGCGAAGAAGACGCAGGGCTTCGACGCCAGAGCGGTACCTCTATCAGCTGAGCTCTAATACTTTCCCGAGAAGTGAACGAGTAAAAACGAAGCCCCGAAGCATCCACACCTTTAGCCCAAAAAACCGCAGGATTCACGCTGCAAAACCGCAGGAAATAGCGGTCAAAATATGCCAATGCTTCGGGGGTCCAAATAAGGTCGTTCACTTCACGGGAAAGTATTAGACCCCGATTCACCCAACCCCAAAGTCACCTCAGGCAGTAGGCGCGAACGCGCCGCAGCTGCCGGCCGCGCCCCACAGTCCCCCAAGGCGGCAGGCGCAAAGCGCCGAGGCCGCCGCCGGGACCAGGGCCCGCAACAGCCACGTGCTCCCATCAGCCCAGCGGCCCCAACCAACAACGCCCCCATCGCAGGCCGCTCGTAACAGCGTCACCGCAGGCGGGGGCCGGGCTTAGTTTTCAGAACACTCCGCAGACCAGTGTGGCGCCTTGTCCGCGGCTCCGAAGGAGCAGGACAAGGCGCCACACATGGTCGAGGACGTTCTGAAAACTAAGCCCGGCCCCCGCCGGACAGGTCAACCGCTACTCGCAGAGCAGCTTAGCGATCTGGACGGCGTTGGTTGCCGCGCCCTTACGGATTTGGTCGCCGCAGCACCAGAAGGTGATGCCGCGCGCGGCCTCGGGGTTCGAGATGTCGCGACGCACGCGGCCGACCCAAATCAAGTCCTGGTCGGAGGTGTCCATCGGCATGGGGAAGCGGTCGTGTGCATCCTCGGCAGCCATATCGTCAACCAGCTTGACGCCGGGAGCAGCAGCCAGCGCAGCACGGGCCTCTTCCACCGTGATATCGCGCTCAAACTCGAGCGTAATGCTCTCGGAGTGCGAACGCAGCACGGGCACGCGCACGCAGGTGCAGTTCACGCGCAGCTCGGGCAGGTGCATAATCTTGCGGCCCTCGTTTTGCAGCTTCATCTCCTCGGAGGTAAAGCCTTCCTCCTTGACGCCGCCAATCTGGGGAATCAGGTTGCTCGCCAGCTGGGCGGCAAACGCGCGCGGCTCGGGAATCTCCTCGCCACGGCCCAGGGCGGCCAGCTGAGCCTCGAGCTCGGCCATGCCGGGAGCGCCGGCACCCGAAGCCGCCTGATACGTCGAGACGATCATGCGCTTCACGCCGGCGAGCTGGTGCAGCGGCCACGTGGGAACCAGACCGATAATGGTCGCGCAGTTGGGGTTGGCGATAAGGCCGTGATGCCACTTGATATCGTCGGCATTGATCTCGGGCACGACCAGCGGCACCTCGGGATCCATACGGAAGGCATGGCTGTTGTCGACCACGACGGCGCCGCGCTTGACGGCCTCGGGCAGCAGTTCCTTCGCGATATCGTCGCCGGCGGCTCCGAGCACAATGTCGCAGCCCTCAAAGGCCTCGGGGCAAGCTTCCTCAATCACGATCTGCTCGCCGCGGAACTCAACGGTTTTGCCCGCGGAGCGTGCACTTGCCAACAGCTTGAGCTTGCCGACCGGGAACTCCTGCTCGTTGAGGCACTCGAGCATCTGGGTGCCCACGGCTCCCGTCGCGCCCAAAATAGCAACCGTGTACTGTTTCATGCTTCCCCCTTTAAAGGCTGTGGCTTTTGCCCACACGCTGAGCAGGCCAATTATTGTTGCCAGTGTATACAAGAACGGGGCGGGCACGAAACCCGCCCCGTCGAAACGAAACCGAAACGAAACGCCCCGCCGTAGATTTATGAGACACGTCCCAAAAAATCACCGGGATGACAGCTACTTACGGAGCGCGGCCAGAGCGGGATCGACCGGCGCGGGAGCCTCCAGGTCGGAAACCTTCACAATGCCGTTTTCGTCGGAAAAGGCACGGTAAATGGTCTGAATCGCCAGATCAAAGTCCTTCTCCTCCACACCGATGATGATGTTGATCTCGTCGCAGCTCTGCGAAATCATGCGCACGCTCACGCCGGCCTGGCCAAGCATGCCAAACAGATGGCCCGAGATGCCCGCGCGACCGCGCAGGTTACGGCCAACGGTCGCAATGAGCGCCAAGCCCTCGACAACCTCGATCTCGAGCGGCTCGACCTCCTGCTGAATGTCGCCCACGAGCGAGTACAGCGAATCGTGAACGTCCTGCTCCTGCACCACGGCGCCAAAGCGGTCGACACCGGTGGGCATGTGCTCGACGGAAACGTCATAGCGCTCGAACACCGAAAGCGCGCGGCGCATAAAGCCGACACGGGGCTTGGTGCGGTCGCGGGCGACGTTGATGGCGACAAAACCGCGCTTGCCGGTCACGCCGGTAATGATGGGCTCTGCCTCGCCCTCGTCAGCCGTCTCGCTAATGATGGTACCGGGGTCCTGCGGCGCATTGGTGTTCTTGATGACCAGCGGAATACCCGCCTCGCGCACGGGGAACACGGCCTCCTCGTGCAGGACGCTTGCACCCATGTACGAAAGCTCGCGCAGCTCCTCGTAGGTAACGCGCGCAATGGGCTGAGCCTCGGGAACAATACGCGGATCGGCAGAATAGAAGCCCGAGACGTCGGTCCAGTTCTCGTACAGGTCGGCACCCAGGCACTTAGCCAAGATCGAGCCCGAGATATCGCCGCCGCCACGGTCGAGCAGCTTGATCTGGCCCTCACGCGTCGCGCCGTAGAAACCGGGCATAACAAAGCCGCCCTGCTGACCGTACTCCTGCACCAGCTCGGAGGTACGATTCATGCTGAGCGTACCGTCGTGATGGAACGCCACAACCGTCGCGGCGTCCAGGAACGGCAGGCCCAGGTACTCGGCCATCAGGCGAGCGGTGAAATACTCGCCGCGGCTCACAAGCTCCTCGGTGGAGTAGCCGCCTGAGCGGGCGCGCTCGGCAAAGGCCGCAAACTCCTCGCGGATGGGATAGGTGAGCTCCAGCTCGTCAGCGATATCAAAATAGCGCTGGCCAATGTCCTCGAGTAGCTCCTCGCACGACACGTGATACTTAACGTGCGCGTTAACCAGGTAGAGCAGGTCGGTCACCTTGGTGTCGCCCTTAAAGCGGCGCCCGCAGGCGGAAACCACCACAAAACGGCGGGCAGGGTCGGCGTCGACGATGGCCTTGATCTTTTTGAAGTGTTCGGCGTCGGCGACCGACGAGCCGCCAAACTTGGCAATCTTAATCATGGGCTGGAGGTTACCTTTCTAAAAAGCCTCTGCGAACCTATTTTGCGCGCTCTGATACCATGGTTTCACCGATTGGGACCAAGGCATCCGAGGAGCAGTGTTATATGGGAACTTATCATAGTACACGAGGGCGCACTTTATCGTGCTCAAGTAAGGTGGCAATCCGTACCGGCATCGCTCCCGACGGGGGTTTGTTTGTCTCGGACGAGCTCGGCACCCAGCAGGTCGATATCAGCTCGCTTGCAGATAAATCGTACTTTGAAATCGCTCAAGATGTGTTGGGAATGTTACTGAATGATTACACGGCCGAAGAAATTTCGGCGTGTGTCGACGAGGCATACCGCGGCACGTTCGCGAGTGAAGAGGTCACGCCGCTCGTCAAACTCGACGCTGCACCGGGCGCTGACGCCCCTCAGACCTATGTGATGGAGCTCTTTGGCGGCCCCACAAGCGCCTTCAAGGACGTCGCCCTGCAGATGCTCCCCCGTCTGATGGCCCGCACTTCCGCCAGGGACGGCGGCGCCGAGCGCATCATGATCGTCACCGCCACGTCGGGCGACACGGGCAAGGCTGCGCTCGCCGGTTTTGCCGACGCTCCGGGCACGGGCATCACCGTCTTTTATCCCGAGGGCAAGGTCAGCCGCGTCCAGAACCTGCAGATGTCCACGCAGGAGGGCGACAACGTCGCCGTCTGCGGCATCCGCGGCAACTTTGACGACGCCCAGAGCGCCGTCAAGCGCATCTTTGCCGATAAGGAGCTTGCCGAGCGTCTGGAGGCCGCCGGCACGGTGCTTTCGAGCGCCAACTCCATCAACGTCGGCCGCCTGGTACCGCAGGTCGTCTACTACTTTGCCGCCTATGCGCAGCTGCTGCGCGCCGGCGCCATCAAGGCCGGCGACGCCGTGGAGTTCTGCGTACCGACCGGCAACTTTGGCGATATCTTGGCCGGCTACTACGCCAAGCGCATGGGTCTGCCCGTCGCCAAGCTCGTCGTGGCGAGCGACAAGAACAACGTGCTTGCCGACTTCCTGACCACCGGCGTTTACGACCGTAACCGCCCGTTCTTCACGACCATCTCGCCGTCGATGGACATCCTCATCAGCTCCAACCTCGAGCGCATGCTCTACTTCCTGTCCGATGGCGACTGCGAACTCGTTGCCGGCCTTATGGAGCAGCTGGCACAGACTGGTCGCTACGAGGTTCCCGCCGACCTGCTGGCAAAGATTCAGAGCGTCTTTGGCTGCGGTTGGGCCAGCGAGGACGAGGTCCGCGCTGCCATCAAGAGTTGCTGGGATGCGAACGGCTACGTGATCGACCCGCACACCGCCTGCGGCTATCACGTCTTTGAGCAGGTCGTTCCCGCCGAGGGTGCCAAAGCCCGCGTGCTGCTTTCGACCGCCAGCCCCTACAAGTTCCCGCGCGCCTGCTGCGACGCCCTGGGCCTCGACGTTCCCGAAGATGATTTTGAGGCTATGCGTGTGCTCGAGCAGGCCACCAACACGGTCGCCCCGACCCAGCTCGCCGAACTCGAGTCCAAGCCCGTCCGCTTCGAAGACGTCTGCGACGTCGATGAGATGGCAAGCTACGTCGAGTCTGCAGCAAAACGAATGAGCACCAACTAGATCCCTTATTAAGCGCCGGCGAAAGCCGGCGCACCTTCTTTTTATTTAGCTTTCGGGATGATGACGAGCATGCGAGCGGGTCTGGCCGTTTAGTTCGTCGCGAGTTCCGCACGAGCCGGAAAGCACTTAATGTGCTTTCCGAGCGAGCCAGGACTGCCCGAGCAGCGAACTAAACGGCCAGACCCGCCCAGGAGGACCCACATGATCAAAATCACCGTCCCAGCAACCAGCGCCAACCTAGGCATCGGCTACGACACCCTCGGCATGGCCGTCAGCCTCTACTCGCACTTTACCTTCGAACGTGCCGACAAGCTCACCATCACGGGCTGCCCCGAGGAATTCCAAAACGAGAATAACCTGGTCTACGTGAGCTTTGTCGATGCTCTGGCAGCCTGGGGCGAGCCGGCCTTCCCCGTCGCTATCGACATTCAGACCGACGTGCCCGTCGCCCGCGGCCTGGGTTCCAGCTCCACTTGCGTCGTCGCCGGCATTATGGCGGCCGCCGCGCTGACGGGCCACACCGTCGACCGTGCCGAGCTCGTCCGCATTGCCACCGAGGTCGAGGGCCATCCCGATAACGTCGCCCCCGCCATCCTGGGCGGCGCCGTCTGCTCCTTTACGCCGACCGATTCGCTCCCCCAGTGCCTGCGCTACGAGGTGAGCGATCGCTTGCGTTTTATTACCGTAATTCCACCCTACGAGGTGCATACGAGCGAGGCGCGCAAGGTTGTGCCGCAGGAGATTCCACTCTCCACCGCCGTATGGCAAATGGGCCGCATCGCCGGCATGACGCGCGGCCTGGAGACCGGCGGCCTCGACCTGATTGCCGCCGCCAACGACGACCGCATCCAGGAACCCTATCGCCGCCGCCTCATCCCCGATTACAACGCCGTGCGCGACACCTGCCTTAACGGAGGCGCAAAGACCATCTGGATCAGCGGCTCCGGCTCGACCCTCATGGCCGTGACTGACGACACCATCGTGGCAAAGTTCCTGCAGGTCAAGCTGCGTGAGCAGTTCCCCAAGTGTGACACGCATATTCTGACGTGCGACACCGAGGGCGCTCAAATCGAGTACCTGTAGCGCCCTGCCTCATTGCTCTCACCGGTCCCCTTGGGGCTTCCCCTGAAAACGTCCTCGATCATGAATTGCCCCGTCGTGCGCTTCGCGCGACGGGGCAATTCGATCTGCGGATTGTTTTCAGGGGAAGCCCCAAGGGGACCTGCGCAGCCTCGACAGGATAATCGCATTCGCTGATTTAATCTTGTACTCCAACGGAGCCACGGACGAGAGGCCTTCGCGCTGCGGAATAATTTTGAGGGGAACACCCCGACCATTCCTGCGTTTACCTTGCTGAGGATGTCTACAGGGACCCACGCTTTGAAGGGGCGCCGGGCAGATAGGGGCTTTTTAGGTTACATAATAAACTGTTTATCTATGCTACTATTTAACTAGGCATCGCAGTATGGAGGTGGTCAAAGTGTTACGCACACTCAAAGCTTCGTTTTTCCTCTCGATACTTTTGATATTACCGATATGTTTCTCGTTTAGCCCTTCGACTGCTTATGCTGCAGAAAGCGATGCTGTCGCAATTTCTGGCGCAACCCAAGATTTTGATTTAACGAAAGGTCCCGAGCAGTCTCATCAAATCAAGCTTAAGGATGGGACCGTTGCAGTTATAGGAATTAAAAAAACCAATGAGCCCAGCCTGATATGGGACAGTTACTACAACAATGCATCTGGAACTTGGACTATCTATTACAACAGTCCTTTTATTTATCGCGAATTCAAGATCAAGATAGCGAACTCGCTCATTACCAGCGCTTGGGGACAAAACTATACGACTATCGGCTGTACGGTAACTAACGAGTCCTTTATATGGAACTCGAAACAGGCGACATATCGACTCAACTATGAATCGATGGGGATGACGTCCGGTATCGCCGTGTTGCAAGCGACCATGGAAGGCAGCACGCTCCACACCTATGCAAACTAGACTCACATCAATTGAGGAAGTTCAATGATCCCAATTCCTGCACGCTCAGACATTATGATCGCTCTCGTTTGGATTCTCGTCGGAGTGCTTATTTGGCGTATCTGCAAATGGGTTAAAAACAAGAAATAGTTGATAAAACGTATATGCCATTTATGCGATGCTTGGGGCCGTTAAATCGGCCCCTATTTCTATAGCTTTTCAAGCAGCAGTCACCCATTTGGAAGTCGCAATGCCATTCATACGATTTCGGCCCTTTAAGCCGCTATCTATTGGTAGGGACTCTTGCTGGTAAGGAGCGCTTACTAGATACAAACCTTGGCAATATATTGGTTTAGGCGGCGCTGGTTTCTTTGTATTCGAAGACTGGCTCTAGGAGATCTTCGATGTTGCAGTGGAGGGCTTTTGCTATGGCTCTTACGCTTGTTACCGAAGCTTCATTGATGTTTCTCTGGCGCTGCTCGTACATTTGGATTGAGCGGAGTGACACACCCGATTCGTATGCCAGGTCTTGTTGGGTTTTCTTGAGCCTCTTTCTTGCTAGCGCCAGTTTGGTTTGGCGAGACGTTTTCTTCGCCATGTCGCAAACAAGACGCGCCACGCGCTCTTCCGAGGCTTCATGCCAGGGGTAATACATGCCGCAGAGCTCATCAAAGGGAACAACATGCAACAGGTCTTCGAACGACTCTCCTAGACGCCACTGCAGGTATGCCAATATCCAGCCTGCCCAGTATTCCGGCGTCTTCTCAAATCGATAGGCACGATCAGGCATCGACCCCGATTGATAGCCAGACCTTTCAGCAATGAGCGCAAACAACTCCACGCCCGATTTTCCCGATACTACCCATGCGTTGCCACGCTCAAACTCGCGGGCTACGCCGCTCAGGCAAAAGAGTTCAGCGACTTCTGATCCTTCTGCTCCATAATCGTTCACGGCATAGTCGAAGCAGTCGCCGAGGTTGTTCATTGCGTCCTCAAGATAATAGACGGGATATGTTCTACTCGGCCCACAATCCGTTAACACTTGGATCATCTAAATCAACCCTCCCTGCCATTAAATCCCTAATGTAGACGCCCTCAGCGTCGAATCCATTTACTGTGTCCAAGTACTTGCATCGCGCGTTCTGCTCTCGCTTAAAACGCTTGGGATAGTATTCGGAGCCGGTTGCCTGCTTCCAATCGCAAAATGTAATTGCCGAAAACGCACTCTCGCTCATGAGCGCATATTGGATACCCAAATCTCCTAAACGCATAATGCGCTGCAGCTGCCTGAGCGAAATCATGCCGCTGACAAACTGTCTTGCGAACGAAAAATATGAGTCGTCAGCACGATAGCCCCGGATGATGTCATATGAAGAAATGTCAATCAGATAGTTATCGAGTAAATAACGAAGCCCTTCGCGCGCCAACGGCGTCGAGACATTGAATTCCCTGTTGTCGGCCAAAATCGCAAGCCAGTTGAGAATTGAATAATCGCCGGACTCCAAATCCAAAACTGAAAGGCCATCCGCATTGAGTTCGTATCGATTCGCAATGCCATCGGCCTCGGTCCGGCATGCCCATTCCATCGCCATTTCCTCATGTGGCGTGCAATAAAACCCACGACCATAGTCATTGAATTGTCTGCATTTATCCAACGACGGATGCTCGACAACAACCTCCGACCCGTGCCAAAGCTCCATTGTGACCTCCAAATACAAATATCACCCCAGTGATAGTGTACCAACAACTATCACTGGGGTGATATAGATAGATGCAAACTATTGCCTGCCAAGAGCCCTTACTAGAGGCAGGCCTCGGCGATGCGCTTTTTGAGTTCGTCGATGCCGGTGCCAGTCTGAGAGCTTGTGATGATCACGTTCTCGGCCGGGACGTTGAGTTGCTTTTTGATGGCAGCTGCCTGGCGGGCCTGCTGGGTGCGGCTGAGCTTGTCGGCCTTGGTGAGGCAGACGATAAAGTTGAACTCGTTGCCCTGCAGGTAGTCGATCATGTCATGGTCGAGCTTACTGGGGTCATGGCGAATGTCCACTAGCGACACAACCAAGTTAAAGCTGCGCTCGGAGTCGAAGAAGTCGCCGATGAGCTCGGCCCAGCGGTCGCGCTCGGCCTTGGAACGACGGGCGAAACCATAGCCCGGCAGGTCCACAAAGTGCACGTCGTCGGCCTCGAAGAAATTGATGTTGCTCGTCTTGCCCGGCGTGCTCGAAACCTTCACCAGGTTCTTGCGGCCAAAGAGCTTGTTCATAATGGACGACTTGCCCACATTTGAGCGGCCAACGAAGCTCACCTCGGGACAGGTGGACTCGGGGATCTGCGAAACCTTGCCGTAGCTGGCGACGAACTTGGCAAGCTGGTAGTTAATGGAATCGGCCATGGACACTCCTTGGTCGTAGGATCTTGCAAAAAACGCGCTATTGCGCAGCGGCAATGCGTCGAACGATATCGAGCGTGATATCGCTTGCGGCACGCGCATACTCGAACAAATCGAACTCGCGGTCGCAAATCGCATCATACGCCTCGTCACAATTATCGCTGATAGCACGCAGCACCAGGCAATCGACACCATTTTTGGTTGCGACATGGGCAATTGCCGCGCCCTCCATGCCGACACAATCGGCATGCGTCGCCTCGATGGCATCATTGCGCATAGTGGCGCCCGTCACAAAGCGGTTACCCGTGGCAATCGTGCCGACCAGGAACTGCTTTGCGCCCTCGTTCGAAGCGGTCGTATTTGTCGAAGCATCAACAAACCCACGCTCAGCAAGCACATCGGCGGCAATATCGACCAGCGCAGGCGTCGAGACAAACTCCTCGAGCCCTGGTGCAGACTCGGCGATAAGCGCGGTATCGGTATCTAGATAGCGCAGGCATTTGCCAATGACGACATCGTCGATATGGAGCTTGGGATTCAGGCCACCTGCGATACCAGAAAACACAACTGCCTGTGGAGCATACTTGCTAATGAGGTGCTGTGTTGCGGCGGCAGCGTTTACCGTGCCCATACCCGCCGTCGTGGCGACAATCGACAGGCCGTCGAGCCCGCCGGTCACAACGTTCAAGCCCGCCTCCTGTACCATGCAAACGTTGCTCAACTCTTCCTTAATCTGCATGATCTCTTTTTCGAGCGCACCGATAATCGCGATGGTAGCCATGCCATTCCCCAAACCTATACGAAATTCTCAACCACGGTATGGTACCAGCATTTTGTTTGACCTCGTCAAACGAACACGTTAGGCCAGCGCAGCTCGCGTATCAAAGAATATCTTAGCAATCGCAGCCACCAGCTCACTCGAGCGATCACTCCATGGCATCGATGTCATGATGCTCATAATGTAGGTGTCGCCATCGACATCGATGAGGCCCGCATCGCATGTCGAATAGCAACCATCCTCGCTAATCCAGCCGGCCTTGTTGCGCACCAGGGCTTGGTCGTCCGCAATGCCGTCGCGGATAAAGGACCGGGTCGTAGAGGCCAGAAGATCCGATAGCCATTGCGACGTCTCGGTATCACGGCTCAAATACTCGCTCATCTCGCGCCACAACTTGGCCGAGGTGCGCGGGCAATAGGTGGGAAAATCACTCATCGGATCGAGTGCGGTATCGTAATCGATGCCAAGACTGGCAATCCAATCCTCGTAACCGACACGGTCAAACGCCGCGCGTAACGCAATAAACGAATCGTTGTCCGAATTAACGACCGCGGCATCGATCAGGTCGCGCACCGTCTGCCAACCCATGTTGTAGCCACCATAGGTGCCAAGGGAATCATCGAGTGAAACCTGACCCGTCTCGACCAGAGATTCGCAGATGTACAACGCATAGAGCGCCTTGTAGCTACTCGCGCCGTAAACCTCGACATCGGGGTTATACGTCACGCCCTTGCCGCTTGACAGGTCGTAGAACACCACGCCCACATCGCCTAGCTCCTGCGCCCGACTCAGGGCATCCTGGAGCAAGGCAAGGCTCTCATTCTCCAAGGTAGGAGTCTTGTTATCTACCAACGAGAAGGTCTGAACGGTATCACCCGAAGGGATATCGTTGAAGTCCGCCTTCGAAAGTTTCGTCTTGAGATCTGCCGACGCTTTGGACTTTGAAACCTTCTCGTTTTGCGTCTGTACCGTTGACGCATCTGAGTGTGCCATTCGCTCCGACGCATAGGTTTTGGCGGTAATTCCGAGGATAATAACCGCCAACGTTAGCATCCCAATGGCGGCAATCTTCGTCACGCGGACGCGAGCGTCGGCAAGGCCACGCGAAGACGTGCCCTTCGTCTCATATCTGCTGCTATGCTGCGGCATATACTCGTCCCGCGATGCGTTGTTTCGCACGTGGTCTCCTGACTGCTACCGTTCATATACGAGCAGCATAATACCGAGCAGGCATTTCTTTCCAAAGATATTCAGCGGCGTTTAAGGCGTCTTTAAAGAAACCACAAGCGTATTTATCCAAATGGCGCGATTCTGTTGCGCATCTCCGCCCAAAACGCAGTTGCGGTGGAATAGTTCCTATTTGGGCGGCATAAGCCGAAAAACAAGAACTATTCCACCGCAACTTGACGGGGCTCTTTGGCAATCAACTTGGTGCCCAGGGGCACTCATTTAAGTCTGTCCCCAATGAGTGCCTTTGGGGAGCGAATATGGCTCGCTAGCCGATGGCTTTTTTGAGTTCCGTGCGGCGCTTTTTCATGCCGGTCATAACGGCATTGCGCAGCTCGGGCATGCGCGCGGTATCCATCTGGGGCACGCCCTCAAGCTTATAGGGAATGCCCAGTTGCTCGTACTTGACGACACCCATCGTGTGATACGGCAGCATCTCCAGGCCGACCACGTTATGCCACGGGGCAATCAGGCGGCCGAGTGCCTCGCACTCCTCCACCGTGTCGGTAATGCCCGGCACCACCACGTGACGGATAACAACCTTGATCCTGCGACGCGCCAGCTCATCGCCAAACGCCAAGATACGTGCGGGATCGCAACCGGTCAGCTTTTTATGCTCGACGGGATCGGCGTGCTTGATGTCGAGCAGCACCATATCGGTCTCGTTGAGTACGGCATCGAACTTCTCGGGATGGTTGGGGTCAAACGCATAGCCGCAGCTGTCGAGGCAGGTATGCACGCGGCCATCGGGGTTGTTGTGCATTGCACGGAACAGATCGGCCAAAAACTCGGGCTGCAGGAGCGGCTCGCCACCCGAAACCGTAATGCCGCCGCTGCGGTAAAACTCATGGTTGCTCTGGAACTCGTCCATGAGGTGCTCGACAGTCACCATGGTGCCGCCGTTAACAGACCAAGTATCGGGATTGTGGCAATACGCGCAGCGCATGGGACAGCCTTGGACAAACACCACAAAGCGAATGCCGGGACCGTCGACCGTACCCATCGTCTCAATCGAATGTACGCGGCCCAGGGCAAACGCGGAGTCCTCGGGACGAGCGTCCACACCCTCGAGCGTCATCTCAGCCATTCCCGCTACCTTGCCTCTCTTTGGTTTTAGTTACATAAATGCCAGAGCCATTCTAGCCCATACGCTTGCGTTTAAACGTCTCGGCCAGAGTGGCATGCTTTAATCTGCCCCCTACCGCCATGGCAGGGACTTATATCGATCATATGGCTGCCGAGCACTCGCAAAAGCGAGAAAATGTTCGTCTGCAGCCTTTACGCCTTAAGCGTGAGCACCGCACCGAAGGCGGTCGGGCCGCAATGGCTCGAGATGACGCCGCCGACCTGGGTCCAGGTAATGTCCTTAAAGCCTAGGTCGTGCGCATAGACCTCCATGTCGTCGCGCAGCTCCTCGGAAAGACCTACCGAATACGCCAAGCCAATGTGCGAGTAGTCAATCTCGCCCTTCGAAACCATGTGGTCAATAAAGGCACGGGCGCACTTGAGCATAGAGCCGCGGAACTTCTTGGTCGCCACGAACTTGCCACCCGTCACCTCAATGCAGGGCTTAATCTTGAGCAGATGGGCGCCTAGGAACGCGACGTTGGACAAGCGACCGCCCGCCTTAAGGAAGGCAAGGTCGGTAGGAACAAAGCCCAACAGCACGCGGTCCATGACGGAGTTCGTAAATGCAAAGATCTCGTCAACGGTGGCATCGGGGTGGGCCTCAATATACTTGGCGGCCTCGACGACAACGAGCGACTGGCCTACTGAGACAAAGCGCGTGTCCATGGAGAACACGTAGTCGCGCCCCTGGGCCGCAATCTTTGAGGACTGATGCGAGCAGGTCGTGGCCTCGGAATATGCAAGATGCAAAATGGTCGCGTCGGGCTGCTCGGCGTGAATGCGATCGTACACGCGAGAGAAATCTGCCGGTGCGCAGCCACTGGTCTTTGGCATCACGCCAAACTCGTTGCAGCGCGAATAAATCTCGAGCGGATCGATCGAGCCGTCCTCGACGGTCTCGTCACCAATCGTGACATGCATAGGCACGCGCACGATGCCGTAGCGTTCGCAGAGCTCTGGCGTCACATCCGAACCAGATTCAACCACGATTACGTACTTGCCCATTATCATCACGACCCATCTCGACGTTGGCTTTTTAATATGTGACGCACGTTCACCGCCCTGCTACACAACGGCCTCCAAGCGCCAAAGAGACGCCGTCCCTTGCACACAACAAAGGACAGCGTCTCCCTGGAAAACTCCGTGCTTATTTAGGATTCTACACGGTTTATTGAGGAGTGTTACTTATTCCGCAAACGGTCGCTATACGCGATAAACGGTAGTTGGCCGCGGTAACTGCGACACATTCCGCCCAGCAAGTCCAATCGTACTCCATGCACGGTTAATGCACGAGGCGGTAGAAATTCATCGACGCCGCACCCTTGACATGAAGCCCCATCGCCGGAACCGCCGGCGAATAGGTACGGCTCGTAAGTGCCGCCTCGCCGCCATTTGCAAAAATCTCGACCATCGTAGTGTCCGAAAGCACGCGCAGGTCGCGAAGCTCGCTGAGCTCGATCGACCTCTGGTCGCGCCCATAGCCTTCGTCACCCATGTCGAGGGTAAGCATCCCGTCTGCATAGCACACAAAGACACCCTTGCGGATTTCGAGCTCGACCATCTTGGCGCCCTCACAGGAAACCACAAGATCAAACAGGCGGCCCGGCTCCTCAACGGTTTCACCGCCTGTCGCGCGAACGCAGTCGCCGCGCATCCTCTCAATCTCGTGCGCCGGTTGCTGGCAGAGCTTGCCATCGCGCATGCTCAGCTCTCGCGGCACCGTCAACGCGCACTGCCACCCGCGCGCCACCGTCGGGTTTTCTGCCGTCGCATCGGGGCAACCCGACCATCCGATCATCAAACGCCGGCCTGCAGTATCCTCAAAGGACTGCGGAGCATAGAAATCAAAACCGGCATCGACCATCGGGGGCATGCCCTGCCCGACGATTTTAAAGCTCGGCGCCTCCCAATCGGCCTCGATGGGGAACCACACGCACTGATGCGGATTGCGGTAACGCCAACCATCGGCAGGCACACCCTGCGGACAGCAAACGAGAATAAGCTCGCCATCGAGCTCAAACAGATCGGGGCACTCCCACATAAAGCCAAACTTCTCGCCCAACTCAATGCGCGTCGCATAGCTCCAGTCCTCAAGATTGCGCGAGGTATAGACAAGCACGCAGCCACGGTCGTCTTTCGTACGAGCACCCAGAACCATGTAGTAGATACCATCGTGCTCAAGGATCTTGGGGTCGCGCACGTGCGTACCGATATCGTCGGGGTAATCGACCGGTCCAACAGCTATGCACTTCTCGCCCAATTCGTCGGGATTCTCGGCAACCATATGAATCTGGTTTTGCTCACGGCCCGTCAACACGTAGTCGTAATCATCGCGGTCAAAATGCTTGACGTTGCCGGTATAGAAGTAGTGAATCTTGCCATCACGTACAAAGGCAGAACCAGAATACGCTCCGCTCGAATCCAAATCGGAATCGGGGAACAGCACGGGGCCGTGATTCTCGTACGTCACAAAATCCTTTGTCGTCAGATGGTTCCAAAGCACTGGACCGCCATGCGCAGCATCGAACGGATCGTATTGATGATAGATGTGATACGTATCACCAATCTGAACCAAACCGTTGGGGTCGTTGAGCCAGCCAAGCTCAGGCTCCACATGGAACAGAAGCCTATCGGGGTCGGACGCGATGCGAGCCGCCGTCTCATCCTGTCCGACACGCCACTGCTCATAGTCCGCGCGTGTCACCTTGTTTTTTTGATTTAACATCGCCGTTGACTTTCTCGTCTATGGGGAAGGACGCTCGACTCACACGAGTCGAACGCCCTTCCTCAAATGGACTTATCCTCAGATTACACTGAACGGCTCAACTAGAAGCTAACGTCGAAGCCAGCGCCAGCGCCCTCTTCATCGGTGGTCGGCACGCCCTTTGCCTTGTTGTAGGCAAAGATCAAGACGATCGGCACGATAAAGGCGATGAGATTGCCAGCCACATACCACACGAGGGTCTCGGGCGTGACGATGAGCAGGCCAAGCACGCCGGTCAGACCCTGACCGATAGCGCGCACCTCAAAGAGCTTGACGAAGGCACCGCCGCAGCCTGCACCGATGCATGCGCAGATGAACGGAATAATCGAATAGCGCATGTTTGCAGCAAAGATAGCGGGCTCGGAGATTCCGACCAGCGTCGGGATAAAGGACGACATGCAGATGTTGCGCTCTTTGGAGTGCTTCTTGTGAATGAGGTACATACCGATGGCGCCGCCGCCCTGGGCGATGATGGAAACCGACCAGATGGCCTGGATGTAGTTGAAGCCAGTCGTGGCAACAAGGTTTGCCTCGATACCCTGGATGAACTGATGCGTACCGGTAACGACGAGCGGCTGCAGGAACGCGGCGAAGACAAAGGCGCCAAAGACGCCCATCCTGTTGTACAGGACATCGATTACGCCAGCGAGGACGTCGCCGATCAGGTTGCCGAGCGGGCCGAACACGGTGAACAGGGCGACGTTAGCGAGAATCAGGGTAACGGTCGGGACAAAGACGAACGAAACGACCTCGGGGATGTACTTCTGGGCAATCTTTTCGACCTTGGCCATAAACCAGGCAGTCAGGATTGCAGGGAATACGCCGCCCTGGAAAGCAACCATGGGAATGGATAGCGGACCGAAGTTCCAGTACTCAGCACCCGTCGGGTCCATAACGAACGTGTTGCGGTTCATAAGGCTCGGGTGAACCATGACGATACCGACGAGGATGCCCAGGATCGGGTTACCGCCAAAACGCTTGACCGCGCTGTACATAACCAGGACAGGCAGGTAGTCGAACGTGGTGGCGATAATGGCAAAGAAGCTTGCGAGGTTCTTGAGGAACTCGCTGTGATCGGCGAGGCTGCCTTCCATGCCAAAGAGGCCGTTGGCAACGATCAGCGACTTAAGGCCGATGATGATTGCAGCGCCGACGAAGGCGGGAATGATGGGGATAAAGATGTCCGAGAATACCTTGAGGACCGAGAAGAACTTGCCCTTCTTGTCCGCCTCAGCGCCCTTGACCTCGGAAGCACTGATCTCCTTAACGCCCGTCAGAGCCATAAACTCATCGTAAACCTTGTTGACGGTACCGGTACCGAAGATGATCATGAGCTGGCCGCTGTTGTACAGCACGCCCTTGACGCCATCGATGTTCTCGAGCTCGGCCTTGTTGTATTTGCTCGTATCCTTGAGCACCAGACGCAGACGGGTCACGCAATGCGTGGCGCCCTCGATGTTCTCCAGTCCGCCGACGTTGTCGACGACTTGCTGGGACACTGCCTTGTAGTCCATGTTCCTCTCCATTCCTTTTCTAAATCATAAAACGGTTCGTTGCCGCTACAGAGACGCGATCGTTGCGTTTGCGCACTTGAGCGCACCGTCGGTGACGGTAAGCGCCACACCCTGGCCCTGCTTGTTGCAGAAGCGAGCGTTGAGCGCAACATCATCGACAAAGATGGTCGCGATGTCGTCGTCGACGACCAGACGCACATGGTGAGTGCCCTCGCCCTTAAAGAACAACGGACGCTCGAGGCCCATGTTGTTGACCTGGAACCACGGGTACTGGGGAGCCGGCGTGAACTCGAGCTTGCCCTCGCGCAGGTTGGCGCGGAACTCATAGGCAAGACCGGTCTCGGCGTCCTCGGCGAACTTGACCGAGAAGCCGGCAGCGTTACCGCCGAGCTCAATGTCGGCATCGAGCAAGTAGGTGGAGCCGGCATCCGCGGCGAGCACCTGCTCGACCTTGCCCGACTCGCAGGAAAGCTCAAAGGTCTCGACTGCCTTAGCCTCGCCAAAGGCGCCAAGCATGCTGTCGGGGAGCTTGGTGCCGAGCGTTCCGTCGGCACGCTGAACGATCTCGAGGGGCATAAAGGTGCCACCCCATAGGTAAGAGCTGGGGTCGCCGCCCTCGTCACGCGTAGGAACCCAACCAAAGAGAACGCGACGCTCGCCATCGAATGCGGTGCGAGCGGCGTAGTACGCGCGGCCGTCGAAGGAGTCGTCAGCGGGGGTAATCCAAGGACCGTTGATGGACTTGGACATGCGGTAACGGGTCTTGTTGCCGTCGCTGTACTCGGAAAAGACGAGGTACCACCAGTCGCCCATCTTAAAGAGATCAGGCATCTCAAACATGGTGTACAGGCCCGGGTTCCACCAGTCGCCCTGGAACTCCCAGTTGGTCAGATCCTTGGAGGTGAACTTGACCAGGCGGCCGGTCATCAGACGCTTGTCCTCGCCCACACGCGTGCCGAGGATGAGCATGTACTCTTCGTTCTCCTCATCCCAAAGCACAAAGGGATCGCGCCAGTTGCGGTCATCGTAACCCTCCTGGGGCGGAAGCAGCGTCTCGGCGATGTTCTTCTCCCACTTGACGGCGTCGTCGCTCGTTGCGTGAAGAAGAACCTGCTTCATCAAACGTGCGCGGACCTTATCGCGATTGCAACCAGTGTAGAGCGCATGGTACTTGTCGCCCACCTTAAACACCGTGCCGGCATAAATGTACTGGTCGACTTCCTCGTCGCCGCCGCGCTCAAGGCTCTCGCCAAAGTCCTTGTAGTTGACGAAATCCTTGGTCGTAGCGAGTGCCCAGCCAAACGGCTCTCCGAAAGGTTCGGGGTTACGCGTGTCACGCTGATGATAGAGATAGAACGTGCCGTCCTCGCCGTACGGCATGATGTCGCCTACCCAAATTCCCTCAGGCTGGTAATACACCTTGTGCATCCGAGACTTCCTTTCCACGACATACTAACTCGGTACAATGGCAAGATATGTCAATCGTTTTGATATGTCAAACGTTTTCACACCAATACGTCTTTTCGCAGTTCCAGTCGTCGGCAAACGGTTGACATATGCCGGTGAACGGTCATCAGAGGCGTTTGAGGAATTCTTTTGGCACGGGGCGAATTACGCGGTTTTGCCCTCGATAAGCTCAACGGGAAGCTTGATATTCGACTCGGGCTTTTCACCGTTAATAAGAGCAATGATGGATTGCGCCGCGAGCTCTCCGATGCGATCGATATCTTGACGTACGGTTGTTAAATCAGGCATAAACGTCATAGTGCGGCGGGCACCATCCGCGCCCACGACCTTAATGTCGTCTGGAGCGCTCAAGCCGCGCTGCTTCATCACGTTGAGACAGATGGCCGCCATCGTATCGTCTCCCGCAAAGATGCCGTCAATATCGGGGTTCTCATCGAGGATCTTCGCAACGACCGCGCCCTTTTCGTCGTCGGGCTTAACGAACTCAACCTCACGGACAAGCGCGGACAAACCGGCCTGCTCAACAACATCGAGGTAGGCATCGGTACGCTTATTGGCAGGCATGCGCATGCGGCTATTGCTGCGCAGGCACAGGATACGCCTGCAGCCGTCATCAATCAGACGGCGCGTGGCGAGCTCGCCGATGCCATAGCTGTCACTTGCAATCTGGACAGAGCCCTCGCCAAGATCGCAGTCGATGCCAACCAGGCTCAAGCCCATCTCGGCATATGCCTCGGCACCGATATTGAGGGAGTTGACGATGACGCCGTCGACCATATTGCGGCGGAGCATGTCGATATAGGAACGCTCAAGATCAGGTCGATTGGCGCTGTTGCACAGCAACATCTTAAAGCCGTTTTCCGCCAACGTGCGCTCGACCGCCTGCACAACCTGAGCATGGAACGGACTGCTCACAAAGGGAACGATCATGCCGATAAGGTTCAGACGGCCGTTGAGCATGGCACGGGCGATATCGTTGGGCGTATAGTTGATGCGTTCCATCGCGGCGTGGACCTTATCGCGGGTCTCTTGGCTAATATAACCGCGGTTATTAAGCACGCGAGATACCGTAGTAGGCGAAACCCCCGCCACCGCTGCAACTTCCTTGATGCCAGGCTTAGCAGAATCCTTAGAACGAGTGCCCTCGCGAGCCATAGCACCCTCCCCTATCAACATGTCATACGTTTACATACGAACAAAGCATACCCCAACAACAGCGGGAAGACGGTAACAGCACAAGTAAGTAAACGACTCATCCAAATAATTAGGAGAGTTCCGCCTAAAGGGTGACTCCGAAGAACCCCGCTTGGCCGTTTTTGGGTTATTTTCCAAAACATCCCGCAGGACGCAAAGAGGCCCCGCCGCGCAACGCGCGCAGCGGAGCCTCTTTGCATGTCCGAGGACGTTTTGGAAAATAACCCAAAACCGGCCCCAGTAATCCTACAGGAGTTAAATCCCTTTAGAACTTGTTGTGGAAGGTACGCGCAATGACCTCGTCCTGCTGCTCCTTGGTGAGCGTGTGGAAGTTCACGGCATAGCCGGAAACGCGGATGGTCAGCTGCGGGTACTTCTCGGGGTGAGCCTGAGCGTCGAGCAGCGTCTCACGGTTGAAGACGTTGATGTTCAGGTGGTGGCCACCCTTCTCGGCGTAAGCGTCGAGCATGTGGACCAGGTTATCGGCCTGGGTCTCGGAAACTTCAGAAACCTTCATAATATGTCTCCTTCGATTAATAGGCGCCGGCCGAAACCGGCGCGCTAATCAGTAATCGTTATTGTTAGTATAGCACTAACAATAGTTACTCGCCCAGCTGATCAAGGTCGATATCGCCAAAGAACACCTGGTCCTCCTTGCCGAGCGCACTCGGGATGATGGAGAAGGTGTTGGAGATGCCGTCCTGGGCATCGCGGAACGGGAGCTTGGAAACCGAAGACAGCGAAGCGATGGCGCCGTGGCTATCGCGCTTGTGCATGGGGTTAGCACCCGGGGCGAACGGCTGGCCAGCCTTGCGGCCGTCGGGCGTGGAGCCGGTCTTCTTACCGTACACGACGTTGGAAGTAATGGTCAGAACCGAGGTCGTGGGCACGGAGTTGCGGTAGGTGTCGTTCATGCGGATGTACTCCATGAACTGGTGCACAACGTCGTGAGCGATCTGGTCGACGCGGTCGTCGTCGTTACCGTACTTGGGGAACTCGCCCTCGGTCTCGAAGTCGACGATGATGCCGTTCTCGTCACGGACGGGGTGGACCTTGGCGTACTTGATGGCGGACAGGGAGTCAGCCACGACGGAAAGGCCAGCGATGCCCGTAGCGAACCAGCGGTGCACGTGCTTGTCGTGCAGAGCCATCTGAATGCGCTCGTAGCAGTACTTATCGTGCATGTAGTGGATGATGTTCAGCGAGTTGACGTACACGCCAGCGAGCCACTTCATCATGTCGTTGTACTTGGCCACAACGTCGTCGTAATCGAGCGTATCGCCCTCGACGGCGCGATACTTGGGGCCGACCTGCTTCTTGGAGACCTCGTCAACACCGCCGTTGAGTGCGTACAGCAGGCACTTGGCCAGGTTGGCGCGGGCGCCGAAGAACTGCATCTCCTTGCCGATGCGCATGGAGGACACGCAGCAGGCAATGCCGTAGTCGTCGCCGTGATAGACGCGCATGAGGTCGTCGTTCTCGTACTGGATCGAGGAGCTGGCGACAGAAGTCTTGGCGCAGAACTTCTTGAAGTTCTCGGGCAGACGGGTCGACCACAGAACGGTCATGTTGGGCTCGGGGCTGGTGCCCATGTTCTCGAGCGTGTGCAGGTAGCGGTAGCTCATCTTGGTAACGAGCGTACGGCCGTCAACACCCATGCCGCCGATGGACTCGGTGACCCACTGCGGGTCGCCGGTGAACAGGGCCTGGTACTCGGGGGTACGGGCAAACTTGACCATGCGGAGCTTCATGATGAAGTGATCCACGAACTCCTGGATCTGCTCCTCGGTGAAGGTACCGTTGGCAAGGTCGCGCTCAGCATAGATGTCGATGAACGTAGAGGTGCGGCCGATGGACATAGCGGCGCCGTTCTGCTCCTTGACGGCAGCAAGGTAGGCGAAGTACATCCACTGGATGGCCTCCTGCGTGTTGGTAGCAGGGTTGGAAATATCGAAACCATAGGTCTCGGCCATCATCTTGAGCTCGCCGAGGGCGCGGATCTGCTCCTGCAGCTCCTCACGATCGCGGATGTTGTCGGCGGTCATGACCGTCGGAGTGGAAGCCTTCTGGGCCTCCTTGTCCTTGATCAGGTAGTCGACGCCGTACAGGGCAACACGACGGTAGTCGCCGATGATGCGGCCGCGGCCATAGCCATCGGGCAGACCGGTGATGATGTGAGCCGAGCGGCAAGCACGCATCTCGGGGGTGTAAACATCGAAGACGCCAGCGTTGTGGGTCTTGCGCTCGAAGGTGTAGCGCTCGACAACGTTCTCGTCGACCTTGTAGCCGTGCTGGCTGGCAGCCTGGCAAGCGATGCGGATACCACCGTTGACGTGCAGCGCGCGCTTGAGCGGCTTGTCGGTCTGGAGGCCAACAATGGTCTCCTTGTCGCGATGGGCATTATCGATGTAGCCAGCGGGGTGGCTCACGATACCCGTGACGGTCTTGGTGTCCATATCGAGGACACCACCCTGCTCGCGCTCCTTAAGCAGCAGGTCGAGAACCTCGCCCCACAGCTCCTTGGTACGCTCGGTCGGACCTACGAGGAACGACTCATCGCCCTCGTAGGGGGTGTAGTTCTTCTGGATGAAGTCTCGGACGTCAACCTCTCCCGTCCAGATACCTTCCTTGAAGCCTTCCCATGCCTCCTGCATTGTGTAACCACGCTCCTAGTTACGTGTAATGCGGCGCTCTCTCACACCGCTGCTTATTGAATTCTTGAATTTTCGGCTTGCACTACCGGCTTCTTCCGTTCTTCACCACACGTTGGTGCAGGAAAAACGTTTGTCCACCTTGGAACTACAACCCAAAACCCAAGATTTCACCCGTCTGAGAAGGATAACATAGCCACCCTCTCCATCTGGGCTGTTATATGTTTCTTTTTTTATATCAAAAGGGCGTTTTTTACAAATCCGCAGGAAATGCGAGCGCAAACAACTACCGTTCACCGATTTGTTCGGTATTTTTCCTTGCCTTTGTACGACGTTCACTCTAGCTGTTATGCCAGCTTTAGCAGGGTAAAGTGCCTCTGAGTAGGCTTTAGGACATGCCTAACGATCTGCCCCTAACTTTGCTGGCACCGACGGTGTACGGAGGTCGCCTAAAGGTAGTTTTCTAGACATGTCCCAAAATCTACCGCATAGGGTACGCGTGCAAGGGTATCATCTTTCACCGAAAATAGTTTCTAGTGTTAGGGGTTTTCGGTGGAAGATACCGATTTCCGTGAACTTGGGCGTCAGCTCCTTTCCGAGTTCGGCAGCATGCATCAGCGCATTTCGCGTTTTGCGGACAAAGCCCTCGGCGGCGAGATGGCCGTCATGCGCGCCCTCATACTCGCCGGCGGTTCGCTCACGCCGAGCGAACTCGCTGATCGCGCCTGGGTCTCGAGTGCCCGCATCGCCAATATCCTACGCGCCCTCGAGGCCAAGGGCTGGGTCGAGCGCGAGCACTCAAAGACTGACCGTCGTCGCGTACACGTCATAGTGACCGACAAGGGATTCCAGGATCTCGAAATCAAACGCCGGGAATTCGAGGACCGCACCGCGGCTTTCCTCGAGCAGCTCGGCGAAACAGATACCCAAGAGATGGTGCGCCTTCTTAGGCGTGCCAACGAAATTATCGACCGCAATCAAGAAAGGAGAGATGCCGAGTGAGAATTCTCAAGCTCTTTAAAAAGCATGTCCTGGCACTGTTCGCAGCTATCGTACTTATCGTAATCAGCTGCAACGCCGATCTGGCACTGCCTACCTATATGAGCGACATCGTCGACGTGGGCGTGCAGCAAGGCGGCATCGCCTCGCCCGTGCCCGACACCATTCGCGCCGAATCGCTCGATGACCTTGAGCTCTTTATGAGCACCAAGGACGCCAAAGCTGTGGAGGCCGTGTTTGGCAAGGCAGACAAAAACGGCATTCGAACGTACAAGGGCACCGAGGAAGAACGTGCCGATGGAGGCAAGATTGCCGACATTATGAGCCTGCCCGAGACTGTCGTCCTTTCGCTCGACCAGGGCATTGACGCCAACTCCATGGGCGACATGATGGGTTCGTCCAGCGAGAAAGACAACAACGCTGCCCAGGCCATGCCCACCCCCGAGCAGATGGCTGCCATGACGCCCGAGCAGCTCGCCGAGATGCAGCAGAAGGCCGCAGCCGCGCAGAGCATGCAAAAGCAGATCGACGCCGACGGCGGCAAGATCACCATGAAGAGCCTGCGCCTGGGCGTTGAAGGCGGCCTAATCGACCAGGGCAAGCTCGTCGAGGGCGCCAACGATATGGCAGACAAAATGGGCTCCATGTCGGGCTCCATCGTGACCCAGCGCGCCGTGACCTACGTACAAGAAGAGTACAAAGCGCAGGGCATCGACCCCGCCGACGTGCAGAACGCTTACCTGAGCCGCATGGCGACCACGATGTTTGGCCTGTGCCTGGTGTCGCTCGTCGCCACCATCCTGACCGGTGCCGTGGCTTCGCGCACCGCCTGCTCCATCGCCCGCGACCTGCGCCGCGAGACCTTCAACAAGGTTATGCACTTCTCGCCGGCCGAGGTGGGCAAGTTTAGCCAGGCCTCGCTCATTACCCGCTGCACCAACGACATTCAGCAGATCCAGATGGCCGCAACCCTGTTTATCCGCATGTGCCTGATGGCCCCCGTCATGGGCATCGTCGCTGTCATGCGTGTCCTGGCCAACCACACCGGCCTGGAGTGGACCATCGCCGTAGCCATCATCGCGGTCTCGGCCGTTGTCGGCGTGCTCATGGGCCTCACCATGCCCAAGTTCAAAAAGATGCAGAGCTTTGTGGACCGCGTGAACCTTACCGCCCGCGAGCTGCTCGACGGCCTTATGCCCATCCGCTCGTTCAACCGCGAGGAACATGAGCTCGAGCGTTTTGACAAGGCTTCGCTCGACCTGATGACCACGCAACTCTACACCAACCGCGCCATGAGCTTTATGATGCCGCTCATGATGCTCGTCATGAACTGCATCACCGTGCTTATCGTCTGGTTTGGCGCGCAGGGTGTGTCCGACGGCGTGATGCAGGTCGGCAACATGATGGCGTTTATCTCCTACACCATGCAGATCGTCATGGCGTTTATGATCCTCACCATGGTTTCGGTTATCCTGCCCCGTGCCGAGGTCGCCGCCGAGCGCGTGGAAGAGGTCATCACCTGCCCCACCAGCATCAACGACCCTGTCTCGCCCAAACTGCCCGCGGCCAGCGCGCCGCGCGGTGAGCTCACCTTCCGCGACGTGAGCTTCCAGTATCCCGATGCCCGCGCCGACGTCATCAGCGGCGTGAACTTCACCACGCATGCCGGTCAGATGCTCGGCATCATTGGCTCCACGGGCTCGGGCAAGTCCACGCTCGTGCAGTTGATTCCGCGCCTGTATGACGTCACGGGCGGCAGCATTTCGCTTGACGGCATCGACGTGCGTGATATGACCCTTTCCGAGCTGCGCCGCCGCATTGGTTACATCCCGCAGCAGGGACGCCTGTTCTCGGGCACCGTCGAGAGCAACCTCAAGTTTGCCGGCGACATGGTGAGCGATGACGACATGCGCCAGGCCGCGCGCATCGCCCAGGCCGAGGACTTTATCGCCGAGCGCGAGGGCGGTTACGACTCCCCCATCAGCCAGGGTGGCTCCAATGTTTCGGGCGGTCAGCGCCAGCGTCTGGCCATCGCCCGCGCCCTGGCCAAGAAGCCCGAGGTCGTGGTGTTCGACGATTCGTTTAGCGCGCTCGACTACAAGACCGACGCGCGCCTGCGCGAGGAGCTCGCCAAAAACGTCACCGACGCCGCGCTCGTGGTCGTGGCCCAGCGCATTGCGACCATCATGCACGCCGACCAGATCATCGTGCTCGACGACGGCCACGTGGTGGGCACCGGCACGCACGAGGAGCTGCTGCGCAGCTGCCCGGCGTACCTGGAGATCGCACAGTCGCAGCTTTCCGCCGAGGAGCTGGGACTTACCCAAGAAGAGATTGCAGCCGTTATGGAAGGAGGCGAGCGCTAATGTCAGACGAGACCAAAACTCAGATTCCCAAGCCCACCCGCCAGCGTGGTCCCATGGGCCGCATGGGTGGCATGCGCCGTGGCGAAAAGGCCAAGGACTTTAAGGGCACCATGAGGCAGCTGCTCGGCTATATCGGCCAGCACAAGATTGCCGTGTTTGCCGCCGTCGCCTTTGCCGTGTGCTCGGTCATCTTCAATATTGTGGGACCTAAGGTGCTCGGCCAGGTCACCACCAAACTGTTCGAGGGCCTGGTTGCCAAGGTCAACGGTACCGGCGATGTCGACTTTAACTGGATCGCCAAGACGCTCGGCTTTTTGCTCTGCCTGTATCTGGCGAGCTCTGTTTGCAGCCTCATCCAGGGCTGGCTCATGACCGGCGTCACGCAAAAGATTTGCTACCGTATGCGCAAGGAAATCGCCGCCAAGATCGCCGTCGTGCCGATGAGCTACTTCAACGGCCACAGCAAGGGCGACGTGCTCAGCCGCATCACCAACGACGTCGATACGCTCGGCCAGTCGCTCAACCAGAGCGTGACACAGCTTATTACGTCCGTCACGCAGATTATCGGCGTGCTCGTCATGATGCTTTCGATCAGCCTGCCGCTCACCGGCGTCACCGTGCTCACGCTGCCGGCCGCCGCGATTATCTTGATGGTGATGATTCACTTCTCGCAGCCGTACTTCCGCGAGCAGCAGCAGGTTCTGGGCGCCGTCAACGGCATTATCGAGGAGGATTTTGCCGGCCAGAACGTCATTCAGGTGTTCGACCGCGCCGAAGCTTCGATCGAGGAGTTCGACCGTCAAAACGACCGCCTGTTTATTAGTGGCTGGCGCTCGCAGTTCCTGTCGGGCCTGATGATGCCGCTTATGAGTCTGGTGGGCAACATGGGTTACGTGGGCGTTGTCGTAGTGGGCGCGCAGCTCGCGCTGACCGGCAATGCCACGCCCGGCGACATCCAGAGCTTTATCCAGTACGTGCGCAACTTTACGCAGCCAGTGCAGCAGCTGGGCAACGTGAGCAACACGATGCAGTCGATGGCAGCTGCCACCGAGCGTGTGTTTGAGTTCCTGGCCGCGCCCGAGGAGGAGCAAAAGACCGACGCGCAGATTCCCGAGAAGCGCCCCGGCCACGTGGAGTTTGACCATGTCAAGTTTGGCTACACGCCCGACAAGACCATCATCCACGACTTTAGCTGCGAGGCGCAGCCCGGCCAGACCATCGCCATCGTCGGCCCCACCGGCGCCGGCAAGACCACGCTCATTAAGCTGCTTCAGCGCTTTTACGATGTTGACGGCGGCTCGCTGCGCGTCGAGGGCATCGACGTGCGCGACTGGGACCGTGCGGCACTTCGCGGCGAGTTTGCCATGGTGCTGCAGGATACCTGGCTGTTTAACGGCACGATCCGCGAGAACATCCGCTACGGACGCCCCGATGCAAGCGATGCCGAAGTCGAGGCCGCCGCACGCGCCGCACGCTGCGACCACTTTATCCATACGCTCGCCGGCGGTTACGACTTTATGATCAACGAGGAGGGCACCAACCTGTCGCAGGGTCAGCGCCAGCTCGTGACCATCGCCCGCGCCATTTTGGCCGACCGTCCGGCGCTAATTCTCGACGAGGCGACCTCCAACGTTGACACTCGTACCGAGGAGCTAATTCAGCGTGCCATGGATGCGCTGATGCAAGGCCGCACCAGCTTTGTTATCGCACATCGCCTGTCCACGATTCGCAACGCCGACGTGATCTTGGTGATCCGCGACGGCGACATCGTCGAGAAGGGCACACACGACGAGTTGCTCGCCCAGGGTGGCTTCTACGCCGACCTGTACAACTCGCAGTTCGACGAGGCGGCGTAAATTCTGCCGCAGGGAACGAATAACGCCCGAGAACGGGGGCGCAGGACAACCTGCGCCCCCGTTTTGTTTTGCAGCCCTCGAAACGCCTTCCCTGAGACCTCATTGACGGCGCTTTCCAGACCCTGTGGGCAAAAAATGGCAAATATGAGTACTGTTACCTTTTTAGTAACAGCCAAAACCGCCTCAAACGACCTCTTTGCGGCCTCTATACGCCTTCAAATTAATAAAACGCCCGTTAGCAGGCTTCCGTCTGCCAACGTTAATGAACATATTAATCACTTTGTCTATTATCTCGCTAGACGGATATGTTACTAGGTTAGCAACAGTACTCATATTTGGCATTTTTTGCCCACTGGGTACTCCCCGGGGAATCGGCGGCAGGCTTAGGGTCCCTCACGGCGTCATCCCATCCTGGTGAGCGCCAACGTTTACCCATATAAAACCTGCCAAAATAAACCTGTCCCTTTTGGCAGGTTTCGGGGTGGCAAGGGCTTGCACTTTAGCGTGCGACAGCGGATAATGCCGAACACTCGACAATACGCTTATTGCTCTTTCTATAGATTGAGGAGGCCCCTATGGCCATGGAATTCAAACGCAGGCTGCCGATCCCCATGGAGATCCGCGAGGAAATGCCGCTTTCTGCCGAGCTTACCGCCAAAAAGCAGGCATTTGACGCCGAGGTCGCCAAAGTCTTTACCGGCGAGGACGCACGCAAGGTGCTCATCATCGGCCCGTGCTCTGCCGACCGCGAGGATTCGGTCCTCGAGTACATGAACCGACTGGCCAAGACCGCCGAGGAGGTCAAGGACAAGCTCATCATCATTCCGCGCGTCTACACCAATAAGCCGCGCACCAAGGGCACCGGCTACAAGGGCCTGCTGCACAACCCCAACCCCGAGGCTCCCGACGACCTGCTCGAGGGCGTCAAGGCCATCCGCCATATGCACCTGCGCGTTATTAAGGAAACAGGCTTCTTCACCGCCGACGAGATGCTCTATCCCTCCAACTACCAGTACCTCGTCGACTTGCTGAGCTATGTTGCCGTGGGCGCACGCTCGGTCGAGAACCAGGAGCATCGCCTGGTGTCGAGCGGCATTTCGGTACCCGTCGGCATGAAGAATCCCACTGCCGGCTCTACCACCGTTATGCTCAACTCCATTTACGCCGCGCAGGCGCACCAGAGCTTCATCTTCCGCAACTGGGAGGTCGAGTGCGACGGCAACCCGCTCGCACATGCCGTCATGCGTGGCTACATCGGTCTCGACGGTCGCACCTACCCCAACTATCACTACGAGCACCTCGAGCGCCTGGCCGAGCGCTATACCGAGCACGCCGGCTACGCCAACCCGGCGGCGGTCATCGACTGCAACCACGACAACTCGGGTAAGCGTCCGCTGGAGCAGTATCGCATTTGCAAGGAAGTGCTCGACAGCTGCCGCCGCAACGAGTCCATCTCCAAGCTGGTCAAGGGCTTTATGATCGAGTCTTACCTGGAGGACGGCAACCAGCCGGTCGACGGCGGCGTCTTTGGTAAATCGATCACCGACCCGTGCCTGGGCTGGGAAAAGACCGACTACCTCATCCACGAGATCGCGGAGCGGATTTAGAGTTACGGCGTTTTACCAAACGCCGTAACGGCTCGACGCTGCAAGCCCGCCAGAGCGGCAATCTGCCTTTCAGCTTCGGCGGCATGACCAGGAGGTCAATGCCGCCTCGCTTCAAGGCACCTTGCTCGCTCTGGCGGGCTTTCGCTGACTTTTGCTCTACCTGCGGTGTTGGCAGGGTAGCTAATTTAGGATGGGGCTCTTTTAGCTACCCGCAAAATAGTCATTGGGGACGTTCTTGTTTGACTAGTCGTTTAAGAACGTCCCCAACGACTACCCGGGGGAATTGCCTTCCCTCGTGGCGGTCTTCTAGCAGAAAAACCAAGTGAGTAGGCTTTTTGCAGAAGGCCGAGCACGCCCCAAAACGACATAGCTCTGACCTGCGGTTTTATTGAGCATTTGTCGCGATGTGCTCGGCAGGTTCAAAAAAGTCTACTCACTTGTATCTGAGACGCACCAGATTGGCAAAAACCGCCGCGAAAGGGCCCCTGGTCCCTTCGCGGCGGTCATACGCCTCTGATTTTGCGACGATTTTGCCCGCTTGTTACTCGCTGTAGCGGGTGGCGATGGCGGCTTGTACCATGCCGGTGCTCATGAGGTAGGTCACCAGGAAGTAGCCACCGTATGCTGCCAGGAAGATTGCACAGGTGAGGCTCACGGTGCCGCCGATGCTCATATTTCCGAAAATGCTCACCAGCTCGATGATCACCTTAAGTGCCACAAAGGAGTGCGCCAGGCCCACTGCCAGCGGGAACAGGAAGAATACCGCTTGCTGCGCCATCACCGAATGACGAATCTGGCGGTCCTCACAGCCGATCTGTGCCAGCACACGATAGCTGCGGCTGCCGTCGGCCACGTTGGAGAGTTGCTGGATCGACAGAATCGCCGCGCATGCAACGACCAATACAAAGCCGATGTAGATGGCTAGGTAGCTAATAAGACCGTTCATTTGCGCTGCTTGCGCGTACATCTCGGAGCGTGTGATGAAGGTTCCCCACGACCCCGGCTCCTTGCCGTCAACGAGCAGATTGTCGAGCACAGTGTATTCAATGCTCTCGTCTGCCTCGGTCGTATCCATCCCCTGTTTGTAGTTAACGAGCAGACTACTGGAATACGGCTGCAGATTAAGTTGGGACAACAGCTCGTCGGCAACGACGACGGTACCCCCATTACTGCCCATCGCCGAGTTGGCGATGGCCGCCGTATCTTCGTCCGACTTATCGGTTGCGGGCTTGAGCGTATGCCCGCCCAAGGTAAGGGTATGGCCGCCAGCCATATACTTGGTGTACAGGTCGACCAGCTCGCCGCCCATATCACACGTGAGCAGATACTGGTCGTGACCGATGTGCACCGGCTCCTTGCCCATCATCTGGCGCAGTTTGTTGTACTGACTTGCCGGCGTCACAGACAGGCCTGTCATGTCGGCATTGCTACCCCCGAACGCCTTGGGAAGCTTTTCGCCCATGGTCTTGCACATCTCACTTGGGGTCACCGAAGGATCCGAGCCGCCAAGCGGGTAACTCAGATACGAATCGATCTGCACATGCTCACCGGCAACATCGGCGATATTGACCTTCTTGCCGGTCTCGTCGTTGTTGTCCGCCGACTTGCCTTTAATACCGTCTGCAACGTTATCGGGGTCGACACGATCGCCGTGCCATGCGGAGTACAAATCGACCGTACTATCGGCCAGCGCCATGCGATCAGCCTCAGACGGATTGACATACTTTTTGTAGTAGTCGAGCGTATCGGGCGTGTAATAGACATACCTCTGAGACACGTCAACAGGGTTATAGCGCTCCAGGTTTTCGTTCATCACGTTGGCAATCGACATACCGCACGTCACCGAGGTGATGGCCAAAAACAGGAGCATCGCGATGACGCCCATCGAAAAGCACACCGTGTTGACCTTGGCCGCAAGCTGGCGCACGGTAAACATATTGAGGCCGCGCCAATACACGCTGCGCAGGCTCTGCAGCAGCTTGATAAGCATGCCCGAGAGTCCCCAGAACAGGGCAAAGGTGCCCACGGTAACCATAGCGGTCGTAATACCAAGCTGGTTCATGGCCTCTTGCAGCTTGCTGTCCGTCGCGGTTAGCGGGAACCCATCACGTAGCAGACGGTAATAGGCCACGCCCACAAGCACCACGCCCACGGCAAAGATGGCAATCGCGATCCAGGGGTTGCGCGTCTTGATGCTCTCGTTGCGACGCTCGGCACCCATAAGCTCGATGAGTTTGGTACGACGCACGGCGCGAAGGTTCAGCAGTAGCGTGAGCACAAACATTACGAGCATGCAGGCAAGGGTCAGATTGAACGCATGCACCGAGAAAAAGAAGTGGAAATTGGCGATCTGTGTCTTAAAGAGCGAGGCCGTAAAGAACGTCATGAGCTGGGAGAGTCCCACACCCAGCACAATGCCGGCGACAAAGGCGCCGACCGAGACAATCACCGTCTCGAGCGCCATGATCGTGGCGACGCGCCCGCGCCCCATGCCGAGCACCTGGTACAGGCCAAACTCCTTCTTGCGGCGTTTCATGATGAAGTTATTGGCATACACCATCAAAAAGACCATGACACCGGCCAAAAAGTACGTCAGGTCGCCGAGCATGCTGCCCATTACCTGCGCTAAGCCCTTTTCATCGATGCCGGCGATGTCGACCTGCATCGAGATGGTGTTAAAGGCATAGAAGACCGTGACGCCCAGGGTGAGCGTCAAAAGGTAGACGAGGTAGTCGCGGCCGGCGCGGCGGACGTTGCCCCAAGCGAGTTTACAGAGCATCGGAGCCCTCACCGCCCATCATGGCAACGACCTCCATAATGCGGTCGAAGAACTCTCGGCGGTCGGTGTCGCCGCGGCGCAGCTCGGTGAAGATCTTGCCGTCGCGAATAAACAGCACACGGCTCGTGTAACTGGCGGCAAAGCTGTCGTGCGTGACCATGAGCACGGTGGCACGTAGGCGGCGGTTAAGGGCCTCTAGGCTCTCGAGCAGCAGGCGAGCGCTCTTGGAATCGAGGGCGCCGGTGGGCTCGTCGGCCATAATCATGGTGGGGTCGGTGACGAGCGCGCGAGCCGCGGCGACGCGCTGCTGCTGGCCGCCGGACATTTGGTAGGGATACTTGTCGAGCACCTGACTGATGGAAAGGCGCGCTGCCACATCCTGCACGCGGGTCGAGATCTCTGCCGAGTTTGTGCGGGCGATGGTGAGCGGCAGGGCGATGTTCTCGCGTGCCGTGAGCGTATCGAGCAGGTTGGAGTCCTGGAAGATAAAGCCGAGCTCCTCGCGGCGGAACTGCGAAAGCTTAGCCTGCTTCATGCGTGTTACGTCCTGCCCGTTGATGCGGATCGTGCCGCTCGTGGCGCTATCGATGGTCGACACGCAGTTGAGCAACGTCGACTTGCCCGAGCCCGAAGCGCCCATGATGCCCACGAACTCACCGCGGTTGACGGTAAAGCTGACGTCGTTGAGCGCACGGGTCACGTTGCCCAGCGCTCCATATACCTTTTCGAGATGCGCGACCTCCAGTACCGGGGTCGCCATGTGCGTGGTTTGCATACCGAGTCCTTTCTTGCGATTAGTCTACGGCATCTATAGTCGCAAGAAGACGAGTCGGCTACCATCGATATGGCTTACGCTTGCCTTACCGTTGTGTAAGGTACGGGTAGCCACCCTGTTATGTTTTGATGTTGAGGGAGGACTCCTGTTGAAGACTGTTCATGTTGCCGCTGGGATCATTCGCAAGGAAGGATCCGATGAGCTGCTTGCCGTGCAGCGCGGCTATGGCGACATGCAGGGACTTTGGGAGTTCCCCGGTGGCAAGCTCATGCGCGGCGAGACGCCCGAGGACGCTGTACGCCGCGAGCTCATGGAAGAGCTACGGGTCAAAGTCACCAACCTGCGCGATTTTTACACCGTTGAGTACGACTACCCCGATTTCCATCTCTCCATGGAGTGCTACTACTGCTCGCTCGCCGATGAATCCGATGAGCCGCAGAAGCACGACCGCCAACTCGATATCCGCTGGATTCCGCGCACCTCGCTTGCCACGGTGGAATGGATGCCCGCCGACAAGGGGCTCATTGATGCCCTGATTGAGCTGAAGGAAGACCGGCTTGAGGCCAACGCCGCCAACCGCACCGAGTCCACCACAGCCGACGAGCCCGTTACCAAACCCAAGCGCAAAGCCAAGCGCCGCAGCAAAAAGCGTCCCAAGCCCGGTCTGCTCGACGGCATCGATACCTCGGACCTCTCCGCTGACGAGCGCGAACTGGTACGCCGTCGCGCCGCTATAAAAAAGTCCATGAAGGGCAACAAGCGTGCGAACACCAAGCCCGAGCTGCTCGTTCGCCAGCGCCTGCGCGCCGCGGGCCTTACGGGCTATCGCTTGGAATGGAAGGTTCCCGGCAAACCCGACATCGCCTTTCCCGGGCGCAAGATCGCCATCTTCGTCAACGGCTGTTTTTGGCACCGCTGTCCCAAATGCAACCCTAGCAAGCCCAAGCGCAACGTTGAGTTTTGGGAGGCAAAGTTTCGCCGCAACGTCGAGCGCGACCGCGCTGCCGTGGCAGCACTCACTCAAATGGGCTGGACGCCCATAACCATCTGGGAATGCGAGCTCAAAAAAGACCGCATCGACGCCACGATGAAAAAGGTCATCGAGCAGGTGCGCGCCGCAGAGCCGCAGCGCTAGGAACGAGCCATCCACACGCCCCACACAGGCGAGCCACATCCGCGCCACAAACCTTAGAAAGCCCTTAAGCCCAAAACCTTTCAAAAGTGTTATTCGATACCTCTGACCTGCAGTTTCATCGTAACACCAAACCAGGTTAAGCCTTTCTTTAGCGCTTCTTTGCAGCAGCCGCGGCATAATACTGCCAACGCACGGGACCTAGCAGCACACCCCGTGCGCAACCTTTTGGTGGACATCGAGGAGGCCGCATAAGCATGCATTCTTCCAACGACGCAGCACAGCAGCCATCCCTTAATCATGCAAACCTTTTCTCCTTCCCCCCGACACAGAGAAACGGCCTCCTCGACTCCCCCACCACAGAAGCAAAACGCTCTGCAGACCAACACCTCAACCTGCAGACATCCTTCGAAAAACTCCAAGCCTCACTAGACCAGGCATTCCCCAACCAAGCCCGGGCATACTAATCCCCCATCAGCAAAGAAGCCCTAACGCCCCATACTTTCCGCCCCAACGCCACAAGGGCGATCGAGCAGGACGGCTTGGGCGGGTCCCCGTACTTAGTTTCCAAAATCATTCCGCAGCGCGAAGGCTTCTTATTATTTTCCGCCCTAACGCCACAAGGGCGACGACCTCGAGTAGGTCAACCTGGGAGGGACGAGGGCTTAGTTCACCAATCTTTCCGCAGGGGGCAAAAAGCCTCGCCGCACGAAGTGCGCAGCGAGGCTTTTTGCATGCCCGAGGACGATTGGGGAACTAAGCCCTCGTCCCTCCCCGGGATATATAGCGAGTCGGAGTACCCTTGCTGTTACTCTGCTTTGCCCACAGAGTTGAGGTTGGTCATGCGGATCTTAACCAGCTCGGTGATCTCACGCATGCCCTCCTTGGCCGGCTTCTTGGGATCGAAGCAGGCAGGGTTCTCGGCCATGTAGGCCATGAAGCCCTTGGTGTAGGCCTGACGCAGCTCGGTGGCGTAGTTGACCTTGCAGATGCCGTTCTTCACAGCCTCGGCAACCTGCTCATCGGGCACACCAGAGGTGCCGTGCAGAACCAGCGGCACGTCGACGGCGTCGCGGATGGCCTTGACCACGGACTGCTCGATGTGCGGATCGCTCGTGTACACACCGTGGCTGGTGCCAACGCCAATGGCCAGCGAGGTGCAGCCGGTACACTCGACGAACTCCTTGGCCTCGGCCGGATCGGTGTAGGGGCTCTCGCCCTCAACCGCGGGACCGTCGTCCTCCTTGCCGCCAACCTTACCGAGCTCGGCCTCGACGGGCACGCCCATGGCGCGGCCAGCATCGGCGACGGACTTGGTCAGAGCGATGTTGTCCTCGAAGGACTCGTGCGAACCGTCAATCATGACAGAGGTGTAGCCCGTGCGGAAAGCCTGCATGCAGCGGTCATAGCCATCGCCGTGATCGAGGTGCAGAGCGACAGGCACGGAAGCGCGCTCGGCGGCAGCCTTGACCATGCCGTAGAAGTAGTCCAGACCAGCGGTCTTGATGGTGCCCGGGGTGGTCTGCATGATGACGGGGGACTTGGTCTCCTCGGCAGCGGCCAGAACGGCCATAACAAACTCGAGGTTCTCGACGTTGAACGCGCCGACGGCGTAGTGGCCGGCCTGAGCGTCCTTGAGCATCTTTTCGGTGGTAACAAGTGCCATGAGCGTTTGCTCCTCTCCCTCGCCCGCATCTGGACATCGGGCGTAGTTGTTCACAAGGCGTTTTACCTTGCGTTTTACTGCGCTCATTGTATGAAATTCAGCGGCTTTACACGCGCGAGATATTGAGCCCATGCAGGTCAATACAGTCGTTTTTGAAAAGTAAACGGAAGGAATTTGAGCAGAGTGGACATGTTCGATATTGAATTTTAGGCGTTCAGCGTCTTTCTTTTATAGAAAAGATAAGTAATCGAAAGGTGTTTTCTTACTCAAAAAGAAAATGAACGAAAATAGAGTCAACACAATTCCTGCAAATTTTGCCGAGAATGGAGCAGCTATGGCCCACGCAACAACCCGAGCCTTCGCCGATGAGCGTCGTGCCGCCATCATGGAAATGCTCGAGCATAATGCCTCGGTGCAGGTAGCAGAAATCGCCCAGACCTTTGGCGTGTCCTCCGTCACCGCCCGCGCCGACCTGGACGCGCTCGCCGAAGCAGGCAAGCTGCGCCGCACGCACGGCGGTGCCGTCTCGCTCCACAAACGCCTGACCGTCTCCACGCAGGATCGCCGCATCAATGTCAACGTCGCTGCCAAGCAGGCCATCGCGCAAAGCGCCATCGAGCTCGTCAATGACGGCGACACGCTGCTCGTCGACTCGGGCACCACGGCGCTCGAGTTCGTCCGGCTCCTCGACCAGCGCGACGGCATCACCGTCATCACGGCAGACATTACCATTGCCGATTACATCGACGAGAGCATGCCCTCGGTCGATGTCGTCATGCTGGGCGGGGCGCTGCGCAAAGGCCATCGTTATTTGTACGGACCGCTCACTATGCAGGCGCTTCAAATGGTCCATGCCGATCTGGCCGTCATGTGCCCCGGCGCCTTTGTCTCCAGCTGCGGCTTTACGACCGACTTTCCCCAGATGGCCGAGACCAAAACGGCTATGATCGCCGCGGCCCATCAAAGCGTCGCCCTCATGGACGCCAGTAAGGTCAACGGACGTGGCATGTACCGTTTTGCCGAGCTGACCGATGTCGACGCCATCGTGATGGACCGTGACCCCGATCATGCCGTCGCCACCTCAATCGCCAAGGCCACCGACAGCGCACGTCCAGCCCTCATCATCGCCGGCGCTTAAACAAAAACCACCACAAAGGTGCCCGCCCCCTTTGTGGTGGTTGTGATAGTTGAGCGCCAAAAGTGAACGTGTCGCTACTTGGAGAGCTCGTCGGCGAGGGCCTCGATCTGAGCGCGCGAGGCGTCGTTGAGCGAGCCCAGCACAGTCACCTTGTTCTGCGTCAGGGTGATGTCCTTCATGCCCTCGATCTCCTTGGTCATAACCTTGGCAGCTGCGGGCGCCCAGGAACCGGACTCGACAAGCGCCACGGTGCGGTTCTGGTAGGCATGCTCGGCGAGCGTGTGGATAAAGGTGCTCATGCACGGGAAGATCTCGCCCTGATAGGTAATGGAGGCGAGCACCAGACGGTCGTAGCGGAACGCATCCTCAACGGCCTCGGCCATGTCGTCGCGAGCCAGGTCAAAGACGGAGACCTTCTGGCCGCGAGCCTCGAGCGCAGATGCGAGCTCCTCGACGGCAGCCTTCAGATGGCCATACACGCTCGCATAGGCGATCGTGATGCCCTCGTCCTCGGGCTGATAGCTCGACCAGGTGTTATAGGTGTCGAGGTAGTAGCCCAGGTTCTCGGTCAGCACGGGGCCGTGGAGCGGGCAGATGATCTGAATGTCCAGGTCGGCGGCCTTCTTGAGAACGGCCTGCACGAACTTGCCGAACTTACCGACGATGCCAAAGTAGTAGCGGCGAGCCTCGCAAGCCCAGCCCTCGGGATCCTCGATGTCGTTGGCGCCAAACTTGCCAAAGCCGTCGGCACTAAAGAGCACCTTGTCGGTGGACTCGTAGGAGAAAATCACCTCGGGCCAGTGAACGTTGGGGGCGCCGATAAAGGTCAGGCTGTGGCCGCCCAGATCGAGCACATCGCCCTCTTTGACGACCATTTTGCGCTCGGGGAAATCGGTGCCAAAGTAGTTGACCATCATGCGGAAAGCACCCATGCTGGCCACGATCTGCGCCTGGGGATAGCGCTCCATAAAGGCAGCGATACCGGCGGAGTGATCGGGCTCCATGTGATGGACGACCAGGTAGTCGGGCGTACGGCCATCGAGCACGGCCTCGAGGTTGCCGAGCCACTCGTCGACAAAGCCAGCGTCGACCGAATCGGCGACAGCGATTTTATCGCCCAAGATAACGTAGCTGTTGTATGCCATACCGTTCTCGGACACGTCGTACTGGCCCTCGAACAGGTCAATGTCGTGATCGTCGACACCGATGTAGCGGATATCCTTGGTGATCTCCATCAGGCAAAGCCTCCTAGATAGACAAAAGAACCCGTCTATCATAACACTCGGCTGCATAGCCACGGCTATCCGCCAGCATCCTTATCGATTGTTATTGAGGCGGAATATACCGCCGTTGACCTGCACAAACTATGCGCGCAGTATCGCCGTGCTATGTCGAATAATGAGCTGGCCGGGAATACGAATGGCAACGGTTTTGCCCGCCGTACCCGCCTCGGGAACCGCATGCTCAAACACCTCGCGTCCGCGCTGATGTAGATCGAACCGCACGGTCGTGAGCTCGTTGTGTGCCACAAAATCATCGAGCGAATCGTCGACGCCCACCACGCTCACGTCCTCGGGCACGCGCAGGCCGCTATCACGCAGTGCCGCAATTGCGCCGTTTGCCATCTGGTCATTTGCCGCGTAAATCGCCGTCATGGTGCGATCGTGCTCGGCCAGGTACCTGCCGGCCTCGTAGCCGCTGTTGGCAGACCAGTCGCCCTCGAGCGGCTCTGCCGACTCGATGTGTTTACGCTCGAGTGCATCCTGCCAACCGGCGCGACGAAATTGTTCGTCGACCGAGAACGACGGGCCGCCAATATAGCGAATCTGCTCGTGCCCCAGCTCAAACAGGTGATCCATAAGCAAGAGCGAGCAGCCGTAATGATCGGAGTCGACCGTGGTCACCCGCGGGTGCGCGTACATGGTAACGATGACCGTTCCAATGCCCGGCAGTGGATCAAACGTCTCAAAATCGGGCGCCATGCGGCTCATGCCGATGATGATGCCGTCCACCGGCAATGCGGCCATACGACGCGTGGCCTCGGCAAGCGAAAACTCCTCGGTCTTGGACATCTCGACCAGCGTGATGGCGCAATTATGCTCGCGAGCAGCGCTGGCGATGCCGTCGATCATTGAGAGGTTGCCAAACTTGGTGACATCGTTGACGCACAGGCCGACCGAATGGTAACGGCCGTCGCGCAGCGAGCGACCGGCATAACTCGGACGAAAGCCGAGCTCTTGCATAGCGGCCTGCACGCGCTGGCGCGTCTGCTCGTTAACGTTGGGCAAGCCGTTGGCGACGCGCGAAACCGTCTGCTGCGAAACGCCGGCAGCGCGGGCGACGTCGGCCATGGAGACCGGACGCGTACCTGTATCGTTGGACGGGCGCCTTGCCACAGGATCACCTTCACCCTTGCGAGATCTGAATAGCGTGAATGCCGGCCCGGGCAGAAATACATCCCGCGCCGAGGCCCGCTATCGTCGGACGCATGTTAACGTACTCTACTTTTTCTATCTGCATCTCTTCTGCTTTATAAGTCCATACGGCAGTACCGTTCACGGCTGAATTTCTACCGATTACCAGATTCTCAAAAAGTGACAAGCGTTGTGCTATGAGTACGTTAACATAGCCCGTAACGTGCGGTATCGTGAACACTTAGTTCGTGCCGCTTCAAGTTGTTAACGTACTCATAACGACGCAAAACTCACCCGTGCGCGCCAAGGAAAGGACTCCCATGACCACCCCCGACGAAAAGACATTCGCCACGCTCACCAAGCTGTTCGAGGAGGAGTTTGGCCCCATCGGCGACCGCCAGGTGCTCTACGTGCACGCGCCCGGGCGTTCCGAGATCAGCGGTAATCACACCGATCACGAGGGCGGCCACGTCATCGCCGGCTCGCTCGATGTCGCTGTCGACGGCATCGCCGTGGCAACCGACTCCAACAAGATTCGCATCGCCGACGAGGGCTATCCTACGTTTGAGATCACGCTCGACACGCTGGATGTTCAGGAGTCCGAGAAGGGCACGTCCGCAAGCCTCGTCCGCGGCATGGCGCACGAGACTGCAGCCCTTGGCGTTGAGTCCCACGGCTTCGACTTTGCCTTCACCTGCTCCGTCCCCTCGGGCGGCGGCCTTTCCAGCTCTGCCGCCGTCGAGGCCGCGTACGGTCGTGCCATGGAGACGCTCTGGGGCGCGCCCGCCATTGAGCCCGTCACGCTCGCTCAGATGAGCCAGCGCACCGAGAACAACTACTACGGCAAGCCCTGCGGTCTGATGGACCAGGCCGCCGTATGTCTGGGCGGCCTTGCCTACATGGACTTTGAGGACCAGGCTCAGCCTAAGACCCAGAAGCTCGAGCTCAACTTTGAGGACCACGGCTATGCGCTCGTGCTCGTTAAGGTCGGCGCCGACCACGTGGCCGCCACCGATGACTACGCCGCCGTTCCGCGCGAGATGCAGGACGTCGCCGCCGAGTTTGGCAAGGCACGCCTGTGCGAGGTCGACGTTGCCGACTTTGACGCCAAGCTCCCCGAGCTGCGCGCCAAGCTAGGCGACCGCGCCTGCCTGCGCGCCGTTCACTACTGGTACGAGAACGGCCTGGTTGACAAGCGCTGGGCAGCCCTGAACGCCGGCGACATCGACCAGTTCTTGGTTCTCACGCGCGAGTCCGGCGCCAGCTCTGCCATGTACCTGCAGAATGTTGTTGCCAAACTGGGTGCCGAGCAGCCTTCCATGTACGCACTTGCTCTTGCCGAGCACGTGCTCGACGGTCGCGGCGCCGTCCGCATCCACGGCGGCGGCTTTGGCGGCACCATTCAGGCCTTCGTGCCGCTCGATCTGGTCGACACCTTCATTGCCAAGATGAACGGCTGGCTGGGCGAGGGCTCTGCCCGTCACTACGCTATCTCTGACAAGGGGGCTTACGCGGCATGGCTGTAATGACCGACGTGCGCGAGGCTGCGCAGAACCTGATCGAGTACGCCATCCACCGATCGATGATCGGCCAGGACGATCGCATCTGGGCGTATAACACCATTCTCGAGTGCATCGGTGCTACGGGCCCGGCGCTCGACATGGCCTGGGCGCTCCAGGTCGAGAAACTCTCGCTCTTGCACCCCGACACCCTGCCCAACTTTGACCTTGAAGGCACACTTGCCGCGCTTGCCGAGGCGGCTGTTGCCAACGGCGCCGCCGAGGACACGGCATCGGGCCGCGACCGCATCGCCATGCGGATCATGGGCGCGCTCATGCCAAGGCCTTCGGTTGTAAACGAGGAGTTCAACGGACGCATGGGCGTCAACGAGCCCCGCGCCGCGACCGGCTGGTTCTACGGTCTGTGCTGCGACGCCGGCTACGTGCGCCGCGCCGCCATCGCGCGCAATATCAAATGGAACACCCCCACCAACTGGGGTGACCTGGAGATCACTATCAACCTGTCAAAGCCCGAAAAGGACCCGCGCGATATCGCCGCGGCAGGTGCAGCCAAGAACACGGGCGAGAAGTATCCCGCCTGTCAGCTGTGCATCGAAAACGAGGGCTATCCCGGACGCTCCGCTGCAGCCGACGGCGGCGCTCACCCCGCCCGCCAGAATCTGCGCGTTATCCCCATCCAGCTCGACGGCGAGCGCTGGGGCTTCCAATACAGCCCGTACGCGTACTTTAACGAGCACTGCATTGCCATGAGCTCCGAGCATCGTCCGATGCACGTCGACCGCAAGGGGCTGACCTGCCTGCTCGACTTTGTCGACCTGTTCCCGCACTACTTTATTGGCTCCAACGCCGATCTGCCCATCGTGGGCGGCTCGATTCTGTCGCACGACCACTTCCAGGGCGGCGCGCACGAGTTCCCCATGATGCATGCCGCTGAGGTCTCGCAGTTTATCGTGCCCGGCTTTGACCAGGTCAGCGGCACCGTGTTGCAGTGGCCGCTTTCGGTGCTGCGACTGCGCTCGCACGACCGCGCCCAGCTGCTCGACGCCACCGAGAAGATTATCCTCGCCTGGCGCGAGTGGACCGATGAGTCGGTGGGCGTCATCGCGCACACAGCCGACGGCGTAGCGCACAACACCGTGACGCCCGTCATCCGCCGCGTCGACTCCCGCGGCAATGCCGGCGGCGAAATCTACGAGGCCTACCTGGCGCTTCGCTGCAACATCACGACCGACGAGCATCCGCTGGGCGTATTCCACCCGCATGCTGAGTACCACCATATTAAGAAGGAGAACATCGGCCTGATCGAGGTCATGGGCCTGGCCATTCTTCCGCCGCGCCTGGTTCCCGAGCTCGGCGCCGTCCGTGAGCATCTGCTGGCGGCCAAAGCCGATGCCAGCTACGATCTTGCCAGCGCGCTCGAGGGCGACGACCTTTGCCGCAGCCACGCCGCATGGGCCGAGGATGTCTATGCCCGCCGCGCCGACGAGCTTACGGCCGACAACGCCATCGATATCCTGCACGAGGAGGTCGGCGTGGTGTTTGGCCACGTGCTCGACAACGCCGGCGTCTTTAAGTGGGACGAAGCCGGCCGCGCCGCCCAACAGCGCTTTATCGACTCACTGTAGCATACAGGTTCGAGCCTCATCAGCGGCCACGACATAACCGCCCACACGACAACGGCGCCCGCCGGCAACATCGCCGACGGGCGCCGTTTTTGAGTGTAGTCATTGGGGTCATTCTTAAGGGGCGTTCTTAAACGACTAGTCATTAAAGAGCGTCCCCAATGACTACTTGCGACCAAGGCAACGCCGGTGTCTTGGCAACGACAGACACTATGACCCAATCCGAGGGCACTAAAAAGATAGGAGCCCCCGCTCGT
>URMZ01000007.1 GCA_900549025.1 uncultured Collinsella sp. | reverse complement strand
CGTCGTCTTTTGCCGCGAGCATAAGGCCCGAGGTATCGCGATCCAGGCGATGCACGATGCCGGGGCGGTCCTCACCCTGCACAGTACCAAGATGATCGATGCCGCAGTGGTAGACCAGAGCGTTCGCAAGGGTGCCGCTCTCGTGGCCATGGGCGGGATGGCACACCAGGCCCCGCTGCTTGGAGAGCACGATAAGGTAGTCGTCCTCGTAGCGGATATCGAGGGGAATGGCCTCGGGAATCACGTCGGTCGGGTCGTGCGGCTCGGGCAAGTCGACCGAGATGCGATCGCCGGCGCGTACGGCGTACTTTTTAGAGAGACAAGTCTCACCGTTGACGGCAACGGCGCCTCCCTCGATCAGATGCGCGCAGGCAGAGCGCGTGGGACAGCCATCGTTGGCGCCCAAATAGGCGTCAAGACGCTGACCAGCGGAATCGTCGGCAACAAGAATATGGATGTCGGCCATTAACGCTCATTCCTTTCGCGAATCTTGCGGGCACGCTCCCCACGCTGCTTGGCTTTGCGCTTAGCGCGGGCCTCATCACGGGCATTGAGCTCGGCAGTCGCATCAACCTCGCGGGCCGCGGGACTCAAGAACATGTAGCCGAAGAGGGCGAGCACAACGCCCACGGTAATGCCGATATCGGCCACATTGAAGACGGGAAAGTCGATGAAGGTGGTGGCAATAAAATCGGTCACGAAGCCAAAGGCCAGACGGTCGATCGCGTTGCCAATGGCGCCGCCCGCGACCATAGCCATGCCCACAACCTCCAAGCGAGCAAGCTGGGGCGCGCGAAGCAAGTACACGGCAATGGCGACAATGACCGCAAGCGCCAGCAAAGCAAACGCAACGCCATGCCCCTCGCCCATGCTAAAGGCAGCACCGATATTGCGGACAAACAGGAAGTCGATCACACCGGGGATAACAGTCACATGCAAAGCGTCGCCCACGGCACGAACCGCAAGCTTGGTCAGCTGATCAACAAGCAGCACAACCAGCACCACCCCACCAGCAACACCTAACCGCCAGCGCAAAGGCGGCGTCATATCCCCAGCACGACCCAAAGAAATCCCCTACCCTCAAGATCATCGAATTACGTTTAATACAAAGAACTATCTTATATTGCCATACGCAGAACGCACGACATATCCACCAACGCAAGCGAAATAACCAGCACAAAACAAAAGCGACATTCCGAATAACGGAATGTCGCTTGATAGCTTTCGACTAAGAGCGAAAGCGAAAGAAAGCCTTTAGCTCCAGCAATGGAAACGCCGCGCTATCGTCACCAACAGCGAAAACGTCCCTAAGCGAGCAAGGTGACGTGAAAGAGGAGGGAAGCGTACTTTGGTACGCGACCGACGATTGAACGTCAGATTGCCGCTTAGGGGCGTTTGCAGCGTCGGTAGGTTACGGCGTTCTACGAACGCCGTAACCTACAAAGCACCGGCGCAGCGCTTGCAAATATGCGCGTGGCCGTTGTACTCGCCGACGGTGGTGCGGTAGTTCCAGCAACGGTCGCAGCACTCGCCCTCGGCTGCCTCGATGGCAACGGAGAGTTCCTCGCCCTGGGTCAGCTCAACATCGGAGACGATGTAGAACTCGGCCAGGTCGACCGCTTTGTCACCAGTCAGCAGCGCGTACATCTCGGCGGGAACGACCGCCTTGACGCGAACCTGCTGGCTCTTGGTGAAGGTGCCGGCAGAACGGGCATCCTCAAGGGCCTTGGTCACGGCGCTACGGAGCTCGAGCGAAGCCTCGAGCACGCCCTCGAACTCATTGGCCTCGTCGACCGTGATGGGCGACTTGTACCAATCGAGCAGCGCGGCGTACTTCTGGTGATCGACGCAGCCGGCAGGTGCATAGGCCATGGCCTCATCGACTGTGTAGGACAGGATCGGCTGCAGGTCGCGCATGAGCATCGAGAAGAGCTCGGCCAGCACGGTCTGTGCGCTGCGGCGCTCGAGCGAGCCGGGCTTGTCGCAGTACAGACGGTCCTTCAGAGCGTCGAGGTACACGTTAGAAAGCTCGGTCACCACGAAGTCGTAGAGCGCACGGTAGGCGCGCGGGAACTCGTAGCTGGCGTAGGCGTCGTCGACCTCGGCCTGGACCTGGGTCAGACGGGCAACCATGAGCTTGTCGAGCGGCAGCAAGTCGGCAAAGGCGACGCCGTCGGTCTCGGGCTCAAACTGACCCTCGAGCTCGGAGAGCAGGAAGCGCAGCGTGTTGCGGAAACGGCGATAGGCATCAGACGTACGAGCGAGAATCTCGTGGTCGATGGAGACGTCGGAGCTGGTGTCGACAGAAGCAACCCACAGACGGATGATGTCGGCGCCCATCTCGTCACAGACCTTGTTGGGGTCGATGACGTTGCCGAGCGACTTGGACATCTTGCGGCCCTGGCCGTCGAGCGTGAAGCCCTGCGAGACGACCGCCTTGTACGGAGCATGGCCGTTGGCACCCACCGAGGTGAGCAGCGAGCTCTGGAACCAACCGCGGTGCTGGTCGGATCCCTCGAGGTACACGTCCGCCGGGTACTCAAGCTCGGGGCGATACTCGCAGACGGCCTTCCAGGACACGCCGGAGTCCCACCACACGTCGAGAATGTCCTTATCGGCCTTGAGGTGATGACCGCCGCACTTGGGGCAAACGCAAGCCTCGCCTAGGTAGCTCTCGGGAGCGTCGGTGAACCAGGCGTCGGAGCCCTTCTCGTGGAAGAGCTTGATGACGGCGTCGAGCGTGGCGTCGTTTATGACCTTCTCGCCGCAGTCGGCGCAAGTGTAGCTGGGGATAGGCACGCCCCAGTTGCGCTGACGGCTGATGCACCAGTCGGGACGCTGCTCGACCATGGCGCCAATGCGGTTGGCGGCGTGAGCCGGATACCACTTGACGTTCTCGCGAACCTCCTTGCCAGCCTGCTCACGCAAACCGGTCTTGTCCATAGAGACAAACCACTGGTCGGTAGCACGGAAGAGCACCGGGTGCTTGCAGCGCCAGCAGTGCGGATAGCTGTGCGTGATCTTCTTCTCGAGGACCAGGGTGCCGCGCTCGCGCAGGAACTCGATGATGTGCGGGTTGGCCTCATCGGTATCCATACCGCTGAAGGGGCCACCGGTGCCAAACTCCTCGCCGGTGTAGAACTTGCCGTCGTCATCGACCGGCATGCAGATGTCGGTAATGCCCTCCTTGAGGCAGGCAAAGTAGTCGTCGACGCCGTGACCGGGCGAGTTGTGGACGATACCGGTACCGTCATCGACACCGACGTAATCGGCCAGCAGCGCCACGCCCTCAACACCATCAAAGATCGGCTGCTTGTAGTGGATGTGGTGGAAGGTCTCGGCGGGAACCACATAGGGCTTACCGTCGACCATAACCGGGGTGTACTCCCAACCAAACTCCTCGCAGCACTTGGGAGCCAGGTCCTCGAGCATGACCTCGGCACGACCCTCGTGCTCAACGGCGACATAGGCGGCGCCGGGCTTGAGAGAAACTGCCTGGTCGGAGGGGATGGTCCACGGCGTGGTCGTCCAGATGATAAAGTCGACCGGGCCGTCGAAGTTCTCGAGGCCTGCGGGCTTGGAGGTCATCTCAAAGCGCACGAAGATGGACGGGCTCGTCTCGTCGGAGTACTCAATCTCGGCCTCAGCGAGTGCGGTGTGGCAGTGCTTGCACCAATGGACGGGCTTGTGACCGCGATAGATCATACCCTTATCGAACATGGCCTTGAAGACCTCGATGTCGGCAGCGTCATGCTGGTGATAGAGCGTCAGGTAGGGGTTATCCCAGTCGCCGAGCACGCCCAGGCGACGGAAGCCGGCCTTCTGCAGCTCGATGTTCTCGACGGCGAACTTGTTGCAAAGCTCGCGGATCTTAGCCGTGGAGGTCTGGTTGAACTTCTCGGTGCCGAGCTTCTCCTCGACCTTATGCTCGATCGGCTGGCCATGGCAGTCCCAACCGGGAACATAGGGAACCTCATAGCCCTGCATCATCCAGTAGCGGTTGATCATGTCCTTGGAGATCTTGTTCATGGCGTGGCCGATGTGGATCGGGCCGTTGGCGTACGGAGGGCCGTCGTGCAGCACGAACTTCTTGTGACCCTCGTTCTTCTTCAGAACCTGCTCGTAGACCTTGTTGTCCTGCCAGTCCTTGAGTCGCTTGGGCTCGGACTTGGAAAGACCGGCACGCATGGGAAAACCGGTTTTGGGCAGATTCATCGTCTGCTTGTACTCGTTTGCCACGGTACCCCTTTCATGTCGTGGGCGCGCACGCCCGTTGGGCACCAAAAAAGCGCCCGTCCCTACAAGCTGGGACGAAGCGCCACAAAAACGGGCTGTATGCCCGCAAAAGCTCTTCGTTTAACCACCCAGCTTAGATGCCCTCGCCCGCGTATTCGCGCGCTCGCATCCGTTACTCGGCTGGCCTGTATCGACGACCATCTCGGCGATATCTACTAAGACGAGCCTGTGCGACGCGTCCGTTGGGACCGCAGCTCCGGGGTGATTTTCATCGGTCGCATGCACGGGTTCTCAGCGCTCCCCGCTCTCTGTAACATGCGGACGGCCGACTACTCGTCCCCATCAACGCTTATGCGGAGTATGCTAGCACGTTCAGCGCCGGCGAAAAACCCTCAACACTGGTTTTATACGTTCGAAATTTCTCGCGGCTGTGGACCTTCTCTTGGAGCAAAATACCTGAAAGCACTTTATCGAACGAAAGAAGGCTGCTATGCGCACGATTGGAATGAGCGACTACACCGTTGGCGAGGATTGTTTTACCGAGTTGCCCGCCGCACTGGCAGAGTACGGAGCGACCAAGGTCGCCATCATCGGCGGCAAGCGAGCCCTGGCTGCGGCGCTGCCGGGCATCGAGGCTGCGCTGGCAGGCACCGACGTCGAGATTCTGGAGACGCGCGTCTACGGCACCAACAGCACGCGCGCCAATATCGCCAAGGTCGTGAACTCCCCCGCTTGCCAGCAGGCAGACGTGCTTATCGCCTGTGGCGGCGGCAAGGCACTCGACACCGTGAAGACCGCAGCCATCGAGCTCAAGAAGATCGTCTTCACCGTCCCGACGATCTGTTCCAACTGCTCGGCCGCGACCGCCATTGCCGTCGTGTACAACGACGACGGCTCGCTCGAGGGATATTCGTACCCCAACCGACCTGCGCATATCTTCATCAACCCCAAGATTATCGCCGAAGCTCCAGCGGAGTACTTCTGGGCCGGCGTGGGCGATGCCCTGTCCAAGCAGCCCGAGGTCGAGTACGCCACGAGCGCCGGTAATTTGGAGCATACCGCCGGTCTTGGCCTGGCACTCGCCCACACCTGCTCCGAGCCGCTGTTTACTTATGGCGTCCAGGGTCTTGAGGACGTACGCAAGAACCTGTCGAGCGAAGCCGTCAAGCAGATCGCGCTCGACATCGTGGTCAACACGGGCTATGTCTCGAACCTGACCAACCAAAACGATTACTACTACAACTCGAGCGTAGCACACGCGTTCTACAATGCGACGTGCAGCATTCCGCGCGAGGGAACCTATCTGCACGGCGAGGTCGTAAGCCTGGGCGTGCTCGTGCTGTTTGCCTATACTGGCGATACCGAGAACCTTGAGCGCTACGCCGCCTTTAACAAGCAGATGGGCCTGCCCGTGACGCTTGAGCAGGTCGGGCTTTCCGAGGCCGACATCCCTGCCCTGTGCGAGTACGCGCACGCCACCAACGAGTGGAAGCAGGGAAACCCCGAGCCCTTCACCGACGAAAAGTTCGCCGCCGCCATCAAGGCCGCAAACGCCTACGGCCAATCTATCCTGGCCTAACCGACCAAAACCGCCACAAAGGGGACAGGCACCTTTGTGGCGGTTTTTTATTGCCGTAACATGCTCGAGTCGAACTCGCTTGCCGGGATCACACGGTAGCCGTGGCGCAGGAGCAGGTCGACGAAAACACCGTTGCCCACGGTGAGCGTACCGCTGAACGTTCCGTCGTAGATGCGACCTACGCCACACGAGGGGCTGCGGTCCTGCAGGATGCACGCGGCGATCTCTTCCGGACCGCCCGCTTGCTCGCACATATCGAGCGCACGTTGAGCGCCTAGGCGAAACTCGCGATCGACCGAGATGCCCTCGCAGGTACGGACCTCGCCGTCCACGATCTCGGACGGCTTGCGCGGTGTGGGCAGGCCGCCAAAGACCTCAGGGCACACCAAGAGGACCTCGGTCCCCGTACGTTCGCAGGCCTCGACCAACGCGCGGTGGTAGTTGTCGAGCCCGTTATACTTGCAGCTCTCGCCCATCAAGCAGGCACTTACCACGATCTTCATATACAACTCTCCCCACGCAAAACGCCCCATTTGAGATAAACACTCAAATGGGGCGATTGACACTGCGCAACCAGTATTACTGCTGCTTTGGCATCAGCGGATTCTCGCGCGTGAGGAGGTTCATGAACTCCTCGCCCGTGATGGTCTCCTTCTTATACAGATAACGAGCCAGCTCGTGGAGCTTAAACTTGTTCTCCTTCAGAATCTGCAAAGCGCGGTCGTGCGCATCCTCGATCAGCTTGGCGACAATCGCGTCCACGCGCTCGGCCGTACCGGGGGCGCAGGTGAGCGACGTGTCCTGATTGAGATACGCGTTCTGCACGGTACCGAGCGCCATCATGCCAAACTCGTCGGACATACCAAAGCGCGTCACCATATTACGGGCGAGCTTGGTGGCCTGCTCGATGTCGTTGGCGGCGCCGGTCGTCATCTCTCCAAAGATGAGCTCCTCGGCTGCGCGGCCACCGCAATAGACAGCGAGCTTGTCCAAGACCTCCTGGCGCGTCGTCAGGAAGCGCTCGTCCTCCTCGACCTGCATGGTATAACCAAGAGCACCGCTCGTGCGCGGCACGATGGTGATCTTCGTGACCGGCGCAGAGCCCTTCTGGCGAGCGGCAACGATGGCATGGCCGATCTCGTGATAAGAAACGACCTGCTTCTCGTGGTCGGACAGCACCGTGGACTTACGCTGTTGGCCGGCAATGACGACCTCCACCGACTCCTCGAAGTCGTCCTGGGTTGCACGCTTGCGACCCTCGCGGACGGCGCGCAGGGCACCCTCGTTGATGATATTGGCCAAATCGGCGCCCGAGGCACCAGGCGTGGCGCGGGCAATCGCGGTCAGATCGATCGGCGGCTGCGTCTTCACGCTCTTGGCATGCAACTCAAGAATGTTCTTACGGCCGGTCAGATCGGGCAACTCGACGGGGATGCGGCGGTCAAAACGACCGGGGCGCAGCAGGGCCGGATCGAGGCTGTCGGGACGGTTGGTGGCAGCGAGGACAACGATACCCTTGTGGTTATCGAAGCCATCCATCTCGGTCAGCAACTGATTGAGCGTCTGCTCGCGCTCGTCGTTGCCGCTAAAGCCGCCGCCATCGCGCTTCTTACCAATGGTATCGATCTCATCGATAAAGACGATACACGGGGCCTTTTCCTTGGCCTGCTTAAACAGGTCACGAACCTTTGCAGCGCCGCGACCAACAAACATCTCAACGAACTCAGAGCCCGAAATGCTAAAGAACGGAACACCGGCCTCGCCGGCAACAGCCTTGGCAAGCAGGGTCTTACCGGTACCCGGAGGACCAACAAGGAGAGCACCGCGCGGCAGCTTGGCGCCGATCTCCTCGTAGCGCTGCGGCTTCTCCAGAAAGTCGACGACCTCCTTGAGAGACTCCTTGGCCTCTTCCTGGCCGGCGACGTCCTTAAAGGTCACGCCCACGTCCTTGGAGGCGATCACGCGCGCGCCGGACTTACCCAGTCCGCCGCCGCCAAAACCGCCGCCGCCAAAGTTCATCGACGGGCCGTCATCGCCCATAGCCTTCTTCATGCGGCGGTTGAGCCACCAACCGATGAGGAAGAAAATCGCCATGGGAAGAATGAGTGTGAGCAGGTAGTAGGTCATCAAACCCGAGTTCTTATCGGGAACGACCGACTCCAGCGAAGCGCCAGACTCAAGCACGCGATCGGTAAAGCCCGCATCGTTCGGCACACCGGTCGTCTTATAGGCGATGTTCTCGTCCTCGCCCTTCTTGGTGTAATAAATCGTATAGTCGTCGGTGTTGTACTCGACCTTTTCGACGCTCTTCTTGTCGAGCGCTTTCACAAACGTCGAGTAATCGGTCTCCGTAATCTGCTGCGTGTGACCGATGTTGGGGAACAGAACGGTCGAGAGCACGAGGTAGACGACGAAGGCGATGAGCACGTAGAGGATCATATTCCGTCTACGCTTGTTGTCATCCATCTCCATCTGCTTGAACTCCATCTACTGGGGTTGATAATGGTTTCTAGAATACCCAACCCGAGCGACGATAAACCGACGCCGGGCACGAAAGGACAGAGATGGCATCACTGTAAGTCGGCAAGGTTCAAATCTATACAGGCGACGGCAAGGGCAAGACGACGACTGCGCTGGGGCTCGCGCTGCGCGCGACGGGCTACGGACTCGACGTTCTTAGGCTGCAGTCTGCCAAGAAACTTCACTGCGCCGAGCATGATGCGGCGCCCCGTTTGGGTCTGCGCACCGTACAAGCCGACCGCGACACGCCCGAGGCCTGCGCGGCACAGATTCTGGAGCTAGCACACGAGCAGATCTCACAGGTCGACGTTCTGATTTTGGACGAACTCGGCGAGGCTATGCGCCGCGGCTTCGTGACACGCGAGGATGTCGAAGCGCTGATCGCGATAAAGCCCGCCACCACGGAACTCGTGCTCACCGGCCGCGGGCTGCTGCCGTTGGCCGACCTCGCGGACTTAGTCACCGAAATGCGTCCCATCAAACACTACTTCGACGAAGGCCTCCTAGCCCGCCAAGGCATCGAATACTAATTGATTCGTTTTCCGCCAACACCTACAGCTCATAAGGAAGTTGCGGTGGAATAGTACTTGTTTGACGGTCCCCAAGGGCTTTTCAGGAACTATTTCACCGCAACTTATCAGGGGTATCCGACGGATGAGCTAGGCGGTGGCGCGACCTAGCCAGTTGCCGCTGTGGTGGTAGATGGTGAACAACGTGGCCGTGATGAGCCAGGTTACGGGGTAGACCAGCAGTAGATGCTCGAGCGACGGATCGAACGGCATAATCGCAAACACCCAGATCACCCTGAGCACGACAGTGCCAAAAATCGTGAGCAGCATGGGCTGCAAGCTCACGCCGGCACCGCGAATGGATCCCGACGCGTTCTCGATAATCGAGAAAATCGCGTAGAACGGCGCGATAAAATGAAGAATCGTCGTGGTGTACGCCGAAATCGAAGCATCGTCGACAAACAAACGCGACAGCGGGCCCGAGAACACCAGCAGCACGGCAGACAGGCCACCAATGAGCATAAACGACAGCACGAGCGACGTATGGTAGCCCTTGCGCATGCGCTCGTAGTTGCGCGCGCCAAAGTTCTGCGCCGAGAACGTAGTGATCGATACGCCGAGCGCCTCGGTCACCATCCAGATAATGCCATCCAGGCGCCCAGATAGACCCCAAGCAGTTGTGACATCGGCGCCAAACGAATTAACCGACACCTGGATCAGCACGTTCGAGATCGAATAGGCAGCCGATTGAAAACCGAGTGGCAGACCACACGAGATCATACTCTTGCAAATACCGCGATCGATGCCGAGCTTAGACAGCGAAAGACGCCATGCACCCGGAGCGCGCATCATGCGCAACACGATCATCGTTGCATTGGAGCAAATGGTCAGAGCCACTGCGATGCCGCAGCCCAGCGCCTCCATATGCAACACAGCGACAAAGATGATATCCAGCACCACGTTAACCAGGCAGCCAGAGGCAATAATCACGGCAGGCCCGCGCGTGTCGCCCACGGCGCGCAGCAGTGCGGTTCCCATATTAAGCAGCAGTGCCGCAACCATCGCGGCAAAATAACAGCGAGCATAGGCCACGCCCTCGGCCAATAGTTCATGCGGCGTGTTCATAAGCACCAGCATGGGCTCAACGAACACTATGCCAAGAATCGAGAAAACGATACCGCCCACCAGCGCGAGCGTCATGGCTGTATGGACCGAACGACTCAGTCGCTCATCATCGTGCTGGCCAAAATACTGACCGGTAATGACCGCGCAGCCGGCGCCGACGCCAACGCAAAAGCCAATGCAAAGCTCGGTGAGCACCATCGTGGCTTGAATGCCACCCAGCGCGAGCTTGCCACCAAACTGGCCAACGATATACGTACCGATAAGCGTGTAGGCCTGCTGAAAAAACGAACTAAAAAAGATGGGAACGCACAGCGACAGCAATTGCTGCCAAATGACTCCTTGCGTTACATCGATAGCCGTAGATTTCTTAGCCACACGCCCTCCCCACACGCATACGTCAAACAGCAAAACAGCAATTTAAAACCAAAGCCAAAACCAGCTTAGCACCGACTGGCGGCGACCGAAACACCCCGAATTAGAGCACGGTGCGGAATAACTGCCTAGTGATACAAACCCGGCTGGTAGTGATACTCATTGCTCACGTGCGGGCACAGCAGCCAAAAGGCGACGGCACTCGCCGCGGCAACGTTGAGTGAATCAACCCCGTGCGCCATCGGAATGCGCACGGCCCGGTCGCAGCCCGCGATAGTCTTGGCGCCCAGGCCGGCACCCTCGGTGCCCATAAAGATCGCCAGGCGATCAATCTCCTGCAGTACAGGATCGTCCAGCGAAACGGAATCGTCCGTCAACGCCATAGCGGCACACGAAAAGCCGGCATCGTGTAGCGCCGCCAACCCGTCATACGGCCAGACGCGAACCTCGCTGCCAATGCGCGTCCACGGAACCTGAAACACGGTGCCCATGCTCACGCGGGCCGAGCGACGGTACAGCGGGTCGCAGCACGTCGGGCTGACCAAAATACCGTCAACGTTCAATGCGGCAGCCGAGCGGAAAATCGCGCCAACATTGGTGTGATCGACAATACCCTCAAGCACGCACACGCGCACCGGACGATCCCCCGCCGCCTCGACGACGCCGCCCAAGAACTCATCAACCGGAATCTGACGCGGGCGACGGAACGCCGCAAGCGCACCACGCGTCACGTTAAAGCCCGTCAACTGCTCCATGAGCTCCATCGAGGCGACGAACACAGGAACAGGACCAGCGCCCTCGCGCACGACTAGGCGCTCAAACAGCGGCATCATCTGGTCGAGCCAGCGCTCGCCCAAAAGAAAGCTCACCGGCTGGTATCCGGCGCGCACCGCGCGCTCGATAACCTTGGCACTCTCGGCGATAAAAATGCCCTTCTGCGGCTCCAGCACGCAGCGAAGCTCACGCTCGGTCAGTCGCACGTAAGCATCGAGCCGCTCGTCCTCGAGCGAATCGATTCGCAGCACCTCAACGGCATCAGTCATAGCAGCCAGCCCGCACCTTTCTTTGCAGCACATCTATACCAAACGAGGCGACGCTAAGCGCCGCCCCATGCATTCAATCAACCCGATGATACCGTTCACGCCAGACGATTTACGCCTCAACGGGATGATACGTCACGAACTCATAATCGACGCCCTCGTCACCCTCACCGGCGGCAATCGTTGCGACCCCGCTACGCTGCGCAATCTCCCACGCGGGATCGGCGTCCAAGTCGGGAAAGTACGTGTCCACGGGATGGACGCAGTGGTTATGAGTGACCTCGGCCTCCACGCAGTACGGCAAAAACTGCCGATAGACATCGCCGCCACCGATCACCCAGGCAACGGGCTCATCGGCAACCGCGGTGAGCGCTTCGTCAATGCTATGCACCACGTCGACGCCCTCGGGCGCAAAATCCTCGTCGCGCGTGAGTACGATATTGCGGCGGTTCTTGAGAGGACACCCGCCGGGAAAACTCAGCAGCGTCTTGCGTCCCATGATAACCGGGCAGCCCTTGGTGCAGGCCACAAAATGGCGCATATCGGCGCGATTGGACACCACCATGTCGCCCTCGCACCCAATGCCCCAATCGTCACACACGGCGACGATAGCAGATAGCTTACACGTCATGAGCACCACCTACACCGCAATGGGAATGTTCTTGACCTGCGGGCCGTGCTCATAGCCCTCGACGATCAGGTCATCGGTCGTAAACGCATAGAAGTCATGCACATCGGGGTTGAGCGTTACCTTGGGTGCCGCAAACTGCGGACGCTCGATAAGCTCGCGGACGATATCGACATGACGATCATAGATATGGGCGTCGGCGATCACGTGCAGCAGCTCACCGGGAATCATATCGACCGACTGCGCGACCATCATCAGCAAAATGGCGTACTGGCACACGTTCCAGTTGTTCGCGGCCAAAATGTCCTGGCTGCGCTGGTTGAGAATCATGTTAAGCGTCGGCTTGTCGTCCTGAGGACGCTGCGTCACGTTATAGGTCACGCTATAGGCGCACGGATAAAGGTGCATCTCGGACAGATCGCTAAACACGTACGTATTGGTCATAATGCGGCGACTATACGGCGTGTGCTTAAGGTCGTACAGCACACGGTCCATCTGGTCGAAGTCGCCCTCGGCGTAATGGCTCTTCTGACCAATCTGATAGCCGTAGGCTTTACCGATGGAACCGGTCTCATCGGCCCACTCATCCCAAATGTGACTATTGAGGTCATGCACGTTATTGGACTTCTTTTGATAGATCCACAGGATCTCGTCCATGGCGGACTTGAGCGCCGTACGACGCAGCGTAAGTGCGGGGAACTCCTCGCGCAGGTCGTAGCGTGCCGTGACGCCAAAGTTTTTAATGGTATAGGCAGGGGTGCCATCCTCCCACACTGGGCGGACCTTTTGGCCCTCGGTGGTGGTGCCATGGTCCAGAATGTCGCGGCACATGGCTACAAACTGTTGATCAGCCTTGCTCATTGACCCTCCTGTCAGTCGCCTATAAGCGATTTTTATTGTAGCCCATGCGCACCCGGCCCCACAGCCCAAACATAAGCCCTCATTTTCTGACATATGCCAGAAATTCCTTGCGCAAATCCGCACGTTCGCTATTCTATTGTTGACATATGTCAGATTTGGAGAGTGTATGGCTGGAAGACGCGAAAAACTGCGCCGCGTTGGGATCATCCCCGAATATCGCGGCTTTACCCCCGATGGCCTTGCCAGCGGAGACGCTATCGATATGACGGTCGATGAGCTCGAAGTACTGCGCCTGTGCGATCTGGAGGGCCTCAATCAGGAGGCCGTCGCCCTGCACATGGGTATCGCCCGCGCCACGGTGGCGGCAATCAGCAGTCGCGCGCATCGCAAGGTGGCAAACGCGCTGGTCAATGGACGGGCGATCGTCATCGAAGGCGGCAACATCGCGTACTCCCCCATCACCACGACGACGGCCGCATGGCCAGCAAAGGAGGTCGGCACCATGAGGGTGGCAACAACGTACGACAACGGCAACATCTTTATGCACTTTGGCCGCAGCGAGCAGTTCAAGATCTACGACATCCAGGATGGCAAGGTGCTCAACGAGCAGGTCGTAGGCACCGGTGGCACCGGTCACGGCGCCTTGGCGGGCCTGCTTGCCAACGGTGGCGTTGACACGCTCATTTGCGGCGGTATCGGCGGCGGCGCTATCAACGCGCTTGCCCAAGCCGGCATCACGGTCTATGCGGGCGCCCAGGGCAGCTGCGATGCCTGCGTCGAGGCCCTCATTGCCGGCACGCTCGCACAGAACGGCGAGGCCACCTGCGACTGCCATGGACATGACCACGAGCACACCCATGAGCATGGCGAGTCCTGCGGCTGTCACGGCCATCACGACCACGACGGACATGAGGGCTGCGGCTGCCACTAGCGGCACATACCCCGGCGCCAGCACGCTTCCGCGCGTGCGACAACCTGCGAACGAACGGCGAAGGCCGCCTGGAGTACCATCCAGGCGGCCTTCGCCATACTCGACTCAACCAGCCGTTACTTCTTATTACGCATCTGCGCTTCCATCTGGCGCAGCAGGTCCATATCGGACTTGGGGCCGCCCGTACCCAGGCCGCCCATGCCGCCCAGGCCCATAGCGTCCAGGCCGGGGATATTGGGCATGCGCATCTTTTTGCCCTTCTTACCCTTCTTGCCCTTCTTGCCGCCGGCCTGCGCCTGATTGGCCATTGTGCGCATGCGGCCCATCATCTTATTCATCTCGCCCCACTGCTTCATAAGGCTATTGACCTCGGTGGGGGTCACACCGGCGCCCTTGGCAATGCGGGCACGGCGCTGGCCGTTGATGATGGAGGGGCGAAGGCGCTCCTCCTTGGTCATCGACATGATAATGGCCTCGTTCTTGTCGAAGATGCCCTCGTCCAGGTTGCCGCCCATCTGGTTAAGCGCACGCTGGCCGCCGGGGAGCATGCCCAGGATGCCCTTCATGCCGCCCATCTTCTTGACGGCCTTCATCTGGTCGAGCATGTCGTTCATGGTGAAGCCCTCGCGCAGCATACGCTCGGCAGCCTCGAGCTGCTCGGCGTCGGCTGCCTCCTGGGCCTTCTCGATGATGCCGACAACATCGCCCATGCCCAAGATGCGCTTGGCCATACGATCGGGATAGAACGGCTCCAGCGAATCGGGCTTCTCGCCCATGCTCACGAACTTGATGGGCTTACCGGTCACCTGGCGCACAGAAAGCGCGCCGCCGCCACGGGCGTCGCCGTCGAGCTTGGAGATGATCACACCGTCAAAGTCGGTGCGCTCAGCGAAGGTCGAGACGACGTTGACGATATCCTGGCCGGTCATGGCATCGACGACCATCAGCACCTGATCGGGCTTGACGGCCTTCTTGATGTCCACGGCCTCCTGCATCATCTGCTCGTCGATCTGCAGGCGGCCGGCGGTATCGACGATGACCACATCGCGCAGGTGGTCGACGGCCTCCTGAATGGCGCCCTTGGCGATGTCGACCGGGTGCTCGCCGTCACCGCGGAAGACCGGAACGCCAATCTCGCCACCGAGCGTGGCCAGCTGGTCGGCAGCAGCGGGACGGTAGACGTCGCACGCGGCGAGCAACGGCGAGCGGCCCTGCTTCTTGAGCAGGTAGGCCAGCTTTACGGCCGCCGTGGTCTTACCGGAGCCCTGCAGGCCCACGAGCATGATGACATTGGGAATGCGATTGCTAAAGACGAGCTTGCTCTCGGTTGAGCCAAGCATCTCGGTGAGCTCGTCGAGCACGATCTTGACGACGTTTTGCGCCGGCGACAGCGACTCCATGACCTCGGCGGTCATGCAGCGCTCCTTGGTCTTGGCGACGAACTCCTTGACGACCTTAAAGTTAACGTCGGCCTCGAGCAGCGCCATGCGAATATCGCGCATGGCCGAAGTAATATCGGCCTCGGTCAGCTTGCCCTTGCCGCGCAGACGGTCAAATGTGTCGTTGAGGCGATCGCTCAGGGAATCAAACACTAGTCACTCCTTAATTGGACTCGCCCACCAGGGCGCGGCAGAAATCTTTGGCATTGAACTCCTGCAGGTCATCGACCTGCTCGCCCACGCCCACGCGCAGGATCGGGAGCTTGAGTTTCTCGGCCACGGCCATGGCGATACCGCCCTTAGCCGTGCCGTCGAGCTTTGTCATGATAATACCGTCCAGGCCAAGCGCCTCGTTAAACTCGAGCGCCTGGTTGAGGCCGTTTTGGCCCGTTGCGGCATCGATCACGAGCACGACATAGACGGGCATGGGGCCGGCGGCCATATTGGCGGCGCGCTTACGGGTCACATTGACCACCTTGGCAAGCTCGCGCATGAGCTCGGGGCTCGTGTGTAGACGGCCGGCGGTATCGATAAGCACCAGGTCGCTGCCGCGCTTGTCGGCCTCGTCGAGCACGTCGTAGCAAACACTTGCCGGGTCGGAGCCGCGGTCGCGCTTGATGACGGGGACGCCAGCGCGCTGGCCCCACACATCGAGCTGCTCGATAGCGGCAGCACGGAAGGTATCGGCCGAACCGATCACGACGTTCTTGCCGCGGGCGGCCATGGCGCTCGCGATCTTACCGACCGTCGTGGTCTTGCCGGCACCGTTAATGCCCACAAACAGCACGCAGCTCGGCGTATCGGAGAACGGATCGCGCTCGATGGGCACAAAGTGCTGCTCAAGCTGCTCGGCCAGGGCACGGCGAAGCTGTGGAGCGGTCTTGAGGTTCTTCTTGGCCGCGGCATCGCGCAGGTCATCAGAGACCTGAATGGCGATCTCGGCACCCATGTCACCCATGACGAGGGTGTCCTCCAGGTCCTCCCAAAAATCCTCGTCGACCTCGCCGCCAAAGTAGAAGACCTCGTTGAGGGCCTCGCGGCTTCGCTCAAGTCCGCGCGAGAGAGCATCGAAGAATCCCATTATGCATTCACGACCTTTCCGGTTTCGCGATCGAGTTTTTGCGAGACGACGCGACTGACGCCGTCGGCTTGCATCGAGACGCCATAGAGGACGTCAGCGTCCTCCATAGTACGGCGCTGATGCGAGATAACCAAGAGCTGCGTATCGGAACGCAACACATCGAGCGCGCCGATAAGCTTGGACAGGTTGGCGTCATCGAGTGCCGCCTCGACCTCGTCCAGCACATAGAACGGCACCGTGCGCGTGCGATACACGGCAAAGAGCAGGGCGAGCGCCGTCAGACTCTTCTCGCCGCCCGACATGAGCATCATCTTGGTGATGCGCTTGCCGCGCGGCTGCGCCACGACCTCGATACCCGTCTCGGCAGGATGCTCGGGATCGGTCATCTCCAGATGAGCCTGGCCGCCCGGGAAGAGCATAGCGAAGATCTCGCGGAAGTTCGCGTCGACCTTCTCAAACGTCACCAGGAAGGCCTTCCGCATCTTGCGGTCGATGGCCACCGTGATCTTGGTGAGCGCCTTGCGCGCGCTCTCCAAATCGGCCAGCTGCTCCTCGATGTAATCGGCGCGGCGCTTGAGCTGCTCGTACTCCTCCATGGCAACCTGGTTCACAGGGCCAAGGTTGTTGATCTGTCGCACGAGCTGGTTGAGTTCGCGCTCGGCGGCATCGCGGTCCGTGGGCGCCGGAAGCATGAGCGCTTCCTCGAGTACCGTGGTGCCATCGGCGGTAATGGCCTTAATGGCGGCCTCTACCTGCACCTCGAGCTTGCCACGCGCGACCTTGAACTCGTTTTGCGTGGCGGAGGCGGTATCGACCCGCTCCTTAGCGTGGGCAACCTCCGCCTTGGCATCCTCGATGGTCTTCTTAAGCGAAGCGGAGTCCGCCTCCTCCAGAGAGGCCTGGTCACGCAGGCGCGCTGCCCAATCCGACGCGCGTTCCAACAGGGCCGAATAGCGTTCGTGCATGGGGTCGACGCGCAGGCGCAGCAGCTCGAGCGAGCGCGAAGCCTGGCGTGTTCCGCGGATACGACGGTCGATGCCCTCAAGACGATGCTCCAGGTCGGGCACGCGGCCCTTCAGCGAACGCAGGCGTTCGCTCGTCTGGGCTAGGCGAACCTTGGCGTCGGCGAGCTTGCCGGCAGCCTCGGAATCGTCACGGCGAACGCGGTCGAGTTCGTCGTTGGCCTCGGCAATCTGCAACCCCAGATTGCTTGCCTGCGCGCGAGCCTCGTCACGCGAACGGGTGAGCTCGTCAACCCGCGGGCGCGCAGCGCGAACGGCTTCGGAGGCCTGCTCGCGGCGCTTGGAGATGCGCACACGCTCGACCTCGGCATTGTTGGCGCTTTGCTCCAAGCGGCCGATCTCGGAGAGCAACGAGCGGCGCTCGCCCTCAAGACGGGCGATCTCGCCGGCGGCATCGCCCTCAGCGGCACGCGCTTCCTCAACGGCCGCATTGGCCTCGACGACCTGATCCGACACATGCTCAAACACGGCAGCCAGATCGGGCTCCAAGCCCTCCAGCTCGCGAATGCGACGCTTGCGCTCCAGAGCACCCGACGCCTCGCCGGCATCGAGGCCCACACGCACAAGGCCGCCACAGCTTACGCGGGCGCCATCGGGGGTCACATAGGTCACACCGTCAACGACAGGCGCAGCCAGCGCGGCGGCCAAGTCATCGACCACGTAATAGCCGCCGAGTAGCGCCTCGACGACGGGTCCGTAGCCTGCGCGCACGGACAGACGATCAACCAGACGGGTACCGGCAGCGCCCTCGGCAGCAGCAGAGCCGCTCAAGCCGCGCGCCACCAGCAGTGCCTCGCCCGAGGCCTTCTTCTGGTCCAGAGCGGCATGACCGGCACGCTCAAGCGCGGACGTATCGTCGAACAGCAGCGCATCGATATCGCCGGCAAGTAGTTGCTCCACCAGGCCCTCAAGCTCGCGCGGGGCCTCGAGCACGTCGCCCAGACGACCCGAGACATCGTCGCCCAGCGCACCCACCAGACGGCTCACGAGCGGCGAGCTGTCGGCCATGCGGGCATCGAGTTTCTTTTGGCTGGAAAGCTCCGAGCGCACCTCGGACAACTTGTTGCGCGCCTCGCTCTCGCGGGCACGCAGGTCCTTCAGGGCCGCGCGTGCCGTCTCGGTGGCCTCACGCGCATCGACCTGAGCCTGGCGCGCTTCCTCAAGAGCGCCCTCAAGCTCCTCGGCGCGGTCGCGACGGCTCTCGAGCGAGGCCGTGACCTCCTCGAGCTGCTCGTCAATCTGCTCCAGGCGCGAGGCATACATGTTGTCCTCGACCTCGGCATTGCTCAAGGAATCCTTCACCTTGGCGAGCTCGAGCGCGGCGTTATCGGCCACACGCTGCACATCGCGCTGCTCACGCGTGAGCTGCGAAATCTGATTGTCGAGCGCAACGCGACGCTCGTGGAGCTCAGCGGCGGCAGGACCAGCGGCGTCAACGTCCTCCTGGGCCTGCATATGCGCACCGGTCACTTCCTCAAGCTGCGCACGCGCGTCCTCGAGCTCCTCGACCACGCGACGACGCTGATGCTCGGAGCTCGAAATCTGTCCGCGCATGTCAGACAGGCGCGACACCATGTTGTGGCCCTTTTCCTCGAGCAGGCGCATGTCGGAGTTAATGCGGCCGACAACATCTTGCATATGACGGCGCTGCTCGCCTAGGTCGCCCACAAACAGGCCCTTTTCCTCGAGCATGACCTGAAGCTTCTCGAGCTCGCGCTCCTTTTCGCCCATGCGGTACTGCGCAAGCTCCAGCTCGGCGGCACCTTCCTTGGAGCGGCTCTCCAGGTCGTTCCACTGCGACTGCAACGAACGCAGCTCGTCGACAGCCAGCATCTGCGTAAGCTCGTTCGCGCGCGAGGACAGCTCTTTGTACTTGCGCGCGCGATCGACCTGACGCTCCAACGGCCGCAGCTGACGGGCGATTTCCTTATTGATGTCGCGGGCACGCGTCAGGTGCTCGTCCATCGACTTAATCTTTTTGAGCGCACGCTCCTTGCGCCGCTTGTGCTTGGAGATACCGGCGGCTTCCTCGATGAGGGCACGGCGCTCCTCGGGGCGGCTCTGCAAAATGGCGTCGAGCTTGCCCTGGCTAATAATGGAATGCGTATCCTTGCCCAGGCCCGAATCGTGCAGGATGTCCTGAATGTCCATCAGGCGGCACGGACTCGAGTTGATAAGGTACTCGCTTTCGCCCGAGCGATACATGCGACGGGTAATGGCGACCTCGTCAAAATCGACAGGCAGCATATGGTCCGAGTTATCGAGCACCAGCGTGACCTCGGCGACACCCACCGGCTTGCGCGCTGACGAGCCCGAGAAGATGACATCCTCCATGGCCTGGCCGCGCAGCTGCTTGGCGCTCTGCTCGCCCAGGACCCACAGAATCGAGTCAGAGATGTTCGATTTTCCCGAGCCGTTAGGACCGACGATGACGGTCAGGCCCGGCTCAAACGTCATATGGGCGCGGTCGGCAAACGACTTGAACCCTTTGAGCGTGAGGGACTTGAGATACACGGTTCCTCGCTTACACGTGCTTCTTGTTCAGAATCACGCCGTTGGTGGTGTAACCCATGCGGTCGAGCGCTTCGAGCGCGGCAGCTCCCTCGGCTTCCTTCTTTGAGGAGCCGGAGCCACGACCCTGGCGAATACCATCGATCAACACCACAGCGGTAAAGGTGGGCGCATGCGCCGGGCCCTCGGAGCCAACGAGCTTATACGCCGGGGGTTCGTGACCGTCGGCTTGCACGCACTCCTGCAAAAACGACTTGGGGTTCGCAGGATGCTCGGCACGCTCGGAAGCCAAATGCGGCTTAAGCGTACGGTGAATGAACTCCGCTGCGGCATCCCAGCCGGCATCCAGGTACAGTGCGCCCACGAGCGACTCGTAGACGTTCTCGAGCGCCGAATGCAGGCCGCGCGCACCGGTACCGGTCTCAGAGGCACCAAAGATGATGATGTCGTCGATGCCCAGTTCGTGAGAAACCTCGGACAGCGTAGCGCCCGAGACAAGCGACACCTTCAGGCGGGTGAGCTTGCCCTCGTCAAACTCGGGATAGGACTCAAACAGGGAGCGTGCGACCACGGCGCCCAAAATGGAATCGCCCAAGAACTCAAGGCGCTCATAGCTGGCAGAAACCGGCTGGCCCTCGACTGCCGAGGGATGCGTAAGCGCCGCGCGCAGCAGCACCTTATTGTTGAACTCGTGGCCCAGGATTTCCTGGGCGCGCGTAAGTCGGTCGGATAAAGCCAAGACTTAGGCCTCCTTGGCAGCTTCGATAGCGTCGACGGCGTCGGCGACAGAGTTGAGCGAGAGCAGGGTCTCGTCATCGATCTCGAGGTTGAACTCGTCCTCGATAGCCGTAACCAGCTGCAGGCGCTCGAGCGAGTTGGCATCGAGGTCGTCAAAGGTGGTCTCCTCGCTAATTTCGGCAACATCGACGCCCAGAACGTCAGCAGCGACCTCGGCGATCTTGTCGAAGATTTCGGAGCGGTCCATAGCGCTTCCTCTCATAGTGCATGAATACCAAAAGAATGGTACCGCCCGGGCGGTACCAAGACACGGTTCTGATTCTACCCCACGACGTGCGCCGCGAAGCACATAACAGCGCTCTAACTCGCTCTTATAAAACGATACCGTCCATGGAGTTGGCGACATTCTCGACCAGCCCGGCGCGCACGGCTTCGGCCGCCGCGAGCGTACCGTTTTTAACAGCCTCGACCGAGGTAGCGCCATGGCCGATCAGGACCACGCCGCGCAGGCCCAAAAGAATCGCGCCGCCCTTGGCGTCGCCCGAAAGCTTGGCTTTAATCTCGCGCATCTGCTTTTTGATGAGCAGCGCTGCAATCTTGGTGCCGAGCGAAGACATAAAGGCGCCCTTGAGCTCCTGCAGTAAAAACTTGGCAGCGCCCTCGGTGGCCTTGAGCGCAATATTGCCCGACATGCCATCGGCAACGACGACATCGAAGTTACCTGAGGTGATGTCCGTTCCCTCGCAGTTACCAACAAAGCCGGGAACGGCGGCTTTCATGGCCGGGAAGCAGGCCTTGGTAAAGTTGGAGCCCTTCTCATCCTCGGTGCCGTTGGCAAGCAGGCCCACGCGAGGATGCTCGATGCCCAGGACGACGCGGGCATAGGCGCTACCCATCTGGGCAAAACGCACCATGTCATCGACCTCCACATCGGGGTTGGCACCCATGTCGCACAGCACCGTCAGACCGCCGGCGCGATTGGGCAGCGCATTGGTCAGACAGGGGCGCACCGGCTGCTTCTTGCCTTCGGCCTGATACCTAAACGGCGTCACGTAGGCGGTGGCAGCGGCGGTCATGGCACCGGTCGAGCCGGCGGAGAAGAACGCATCCGCGTTGCCCTTCTTAATGGCGCGGCAAGAAAGCACGATCGACGACTTACGCTTGGTCATCACGGCGCGAATGGGATCGTCATCCATGGCGATAACGTCAGGTGCCTCAAGGGCCTCAACACGTGCATGGGAAGCTGCAAAGGGATTGACGATTTCGGCGGGGCCAGCTGCCAAGACCTCGATATCGGGATCGGCGGCAAGCGCAGCCTCGATACCATCGAGAACAACCTGAGGTTTTTCGTCTCCGCCCACAACGTCTACACAAACGCGAACGTTACTCATATACATGCTCCTTATACAAAAATGGCCGACTCATTGAGCCGGCCATTGTGGTTCCATTTGGAACGGCATCGCATCCAGAGTATACCGTTACTCGGTAACGATAACCTCGCGGTCCTTGTAGAAACCGCAGCTGGGGCACACGTGATGCGGGAGCTTGACAGCACCGCAACGGGGGCACGTGGACTGAGCCGCAGCCGAGATCTTCATGTTGGCGGAACGACGGGTGTGAGTGCGGATACGACCCTGCTTTTGTTTAGGTACGGGCATAGTGACCTTCCTTATGAACTATCCAGTGTGGCGATTACGCGCAAGTAGCGATACTACCACAGTTTTACTCATCAAGCTTGAGATTCTTCAATGCTGCAAATGGATTTTCCGTGGCAGCGGCCCATTCTGCCTCTGCCTGGGCGGCGCAATCGCATTGCTCGACGTTGAGATTGCAACCGCATGTGGGGCACAGACCACGGCAATCGGGCTTGCAGAGCACCACAAACGGCGTGTCCATAACGACCGCGTCATTGATAGGCTCACCCAGATCAACGATACGGTCCTCACCCAGGAGCTCGTAGCCGTCCTCGTAGGCCTCGGGATCCTCGGGCTCCTCAAAGAGGTAGAACTCCTCAATCTCACCGGCAATATCAAACGAAGCGGGCTCCAGGCAACGGTCGCACTCGCCAGTGGCGTGTGCGCGGACCATACCCGTGAGCAAGACACCGGTACCGGCATTGGTAAAGACAACGTCGTAGTCGATGCCGTCCTGAAGCTGGTACTCCTTCTCGCCCACCGTGTAGGTGGCGACATCGACCTTACCGGTCAGCGGATACGAATCTCCAGGAAACTCGAGCTGCTCGGAAAGATCGACGGTAACGCTCGGGAACTCAGCCATTACCACTGACCATTCTGTTGGGCGGCACCCTCGTTGAGCTGCTGACGGCAACGGGTAACGGTGCCGGTCAGGCTCTTGAGGTTCTCCTCCAGGTGCGTAAAGACCTGCTCTGCGTAGTCCTCGGCAGCATAACGCGTCTCGCGCTCGTACTGCTGGGCACGATCGCGGATGTCGTCGGCCTGCTGCTGCGCAAGGCGGACGATCTCCTGCTCACCGGCAATGGTGAGGGCCTGCTGCTGAGCGTCGGCGATGATGGAATCGGCCTGAGCGGCGGCGGAAGCCATAAGCTCCTCGCGCTCCTTAAGGATACGGCGGGACTTCTGCCACTCCTCGGGATAGCTCATGCGGATCTCGTCGAGGATGTTGAAGAACACGTCGGCGTCGATGACCTTGAACTGAGCGTTCTTGCCGAAAGGCGGCTTGGCTTCCTCGATCAGCCCTTCGAGCTCATCGACCAAGCTGACGATCCTATCGCCAGGAAAATTCTCGCCCGGCATCCGGTCTCCTTTCATAGGTAACATATCATCGTGCTAGTTTACCACATGCCACCAGGCAATAAGAAACGTCACGAAAAGCGATGTTTGAGCGCTTCGACCACGTTGGACGGGACAAACGTCGATACGTCACTGCCGAGCGAGGCGATCTGGCGAACGACCGAGCTCGAGATATAGCCGTACTGCGGCGCACTCATGACAAAGATGGACTCCAGCTCGCTATCCAGGCGATAGTTAAGGTCAGCCTGCTGCAGCTCATACTCAAAGTCGGTCATGGCGCGCAGGCCCTTGACCACGGCCCCCGCCCCCTGCTCACGAGCGAAGTCGACCAAGAGGCCGGTAAAGGGCAGGACTTCGACGCCGTCGATATTACCGAGCGCCTCGCGGGCCAGCGCCACGCGCTCATCGAGCATAAACGTGGTGCCCACACCGTTTTTACCCTGCGACTCTGCAACAGCGACGATCACACTGGGAAAGATGCGGCGGGCGCGGCGGATCACATCGATATGGCCAAACGTGATGGGATCGAAGGTGCCCGGGACGATCACGCGGTTGATGGTGTCATTCACGGGCGTCCTCCTGAAACGTAGTGGCATCGTTGTTATCGGCATCGGTGACGGCACTATCGTCCTCACCGTCGTCATCGCCGACCCAACGAAGCAGGTCGACCGAGGTAATGCCGTAGCGCTTCTCACGTACAGTCTCAAAGCCTGCCGGATGCGCGCCCGCATCGGCGGAGGCATGCTCAAACAGGGCATAAGCGCCAGGCGCAAGCAGACCCTGCTGAGCCAGGTTTTGCAGCATTTCCTCGACCGGCTCGGCACCAAAAGCATAGGGCGGGTCGAGCAGGACCAAATCAAAGGGGCCGCCCGGTACACGACCGCGCGAGGCACTTGCCAGCATGTCGCCCGTGACCACACGCCAACGCGCACGGTCACGGCAGAGCGACTCGATATTCTTGGTAATGAGCCGCGCGGCGTTGCGATCGATCTCAAACGTCGTGAGCGAGCGGGCCCCACGAGAGAGCATCTCTAACCCTAAGGCACCGGAGCCGCCAAAGGCGTCCAGCACACGAACCTCGTCCAAATCGAAATCGAATGCCGACATGACCATAGATGCGCACGCCTCGCGCACGCGATCAGTCGTGGGGCGGGTGACATCGCGACCACGGGGCTCCTCGATCTTACGACCGCGCCATTCGCCGCCGATGATTCTCATCCTCCGCTGACCTCCTTAAAAATGTGTCGATATCGCATGGCGACCGCATCGCGCAGGGGGCGCGTCGCCACGGAGTCAAGGGTGCAAGCATACCGCAAGAGCTCGACCGCGTCCAAATGGGCCCACTCGATCAGCTCCTCGTCGGCATCCAGGTCGACAAAGCGCAGGGTCACACCACCATGCTGGCGATAACCCAGGATCTCGCCTTCATGGCGCAGGCGCAGGTCCATCTGGGCGAGCGTAAAGCCGTCCGAGGTCTTTTCGAGCGACTGGAGACGATCTTGCGCTGCCGAAGCGCCGCCGTTGCCCTTGGAATGCGTCATGACCAGGCACGTGCCCGACACGCTGCCACGGCCCACGCGACCGCGCAGCTGGTGCAAGGCCGCCAAGCCAAAGCGCTCACCGTTCTCGATGACCATGACGGTGGCGTTAGGCACGTCAACGCCCACCTCGACCACCGTAGTCGAGACGAGCACGTCAATCTCGCCACGCTTGAAGGCATCGATCACGCGATCCTTCTCCCCCGCCGACATGCGGCCGTGAAGGCGTTCGATGGCAAGCCCCGGCAACGCCAGGCGCAGGCGGTCGAGCTCGGTTGCCGTATCGTGCAGCGGCACGGGGACCGTCACGCGGCCCTCGTCGTCGCGGGCAATACCGGGCACGTCCTCCAGCTCATCGGCCGAGTCACTCGGCTCCACGAGCGGGCAAATCACGTAGGCCTGCTGACCCTTTTCATGCGCCTCGCGGATGGCTCCATAGGCGAGGTCACGGCTCGACTCGGTGAGCACGCGTGTCGACACGCCAGCGCCAGGGACGGGCCGATGGCGGATGATGCTCGTGTCCAGATCGCCGTAGACCGAAAGCGCCAGCGTACGCGGGATGGGCGTTGCCGTCATAACGAGCAGATCGGCACCAGGGCCCTTCGCGCGCAGGGCGTTGCGCTGGCCCACACCAAAGCGGTGCTGTTCATCGATGACCACGAGCGACAGATGCTTGAACGCAACGTTATCCGAAAGCACCGCGTGGGTGCCAAAGAGGACGTCGAGCTCGCCCGATTCCAGCTGTGCATGGATGCGCTCGCGCTCTGCTGCCGGCGTGGCACCCGTCAGAAGCGCCCAGGACATGCCGGCCTGCGAGAGCAGAGGGCCGGTCTTATCGGCATATTGGCGCGCCAGCACGCCCGTGGGCGCCATAACGCAGGCCTGCGTGCCGCTATCGGCAGCCACAGCTAGCGCGCAGGCGGCAACGGCGGTCTTACCGGTACCGACATCGCCCAGCAGCAGGCGGTTCATCACGCGCCCACCATCGCACATATCGCGCAGGATATCCTGGAACGCGGCCTCCTGCTCGTCGCTCAGCGAAAACGGCAGGGCCTGCTTGAGCGCGGCCAGGTGCTCGCCCGCGGTGTGGGCATAGGGCACCACATCGACCAGGCCGCCGTCATTGCGCAGGCGCAGCGCCAGCTGCAGGTAGAGGCACTCCTCGTAGGCAAGCCGTGCGCGCGCGATGTCGCGCTCTGCCATGCTCGAAGGAAAGTGGATCGCTCGAAGCGCACGAGCATTGCTCATCAGGCGACGCTTAACGCGTAAGCGTGCCGGAATGGGATCAAAGGGATTGCCGACGACCTCGAGCGCGCCGCTTACGATGCGGCGCATCCACGCCTGGCTCACGCCATCACTCACGTAATGGACCGGCAGGATGGTGCCTGCGGCACGCCCGTCCTCGAGCTTTTCAAAGTGCGGCGAGGCCATCTGCTTAAAGCCGTAGGCAAACTCGACCTTGCCCATCACGGCCAGGCGGTCGCCCTGCTTAAGCTGCTGGGCAATCCAGGGCTGGCGGAAAAAGGCGACCTGCAGCACGCCCGTCTCGTCAACAAGCGAGACCTCGGTCACCTGCATGCGCGGACGCGGCTGCTTTTGGACGATACGGTCGACCGTGGCGATGATGGTGCACACGGTACCGATGGGCGCCATCTCGATAGACCAAGAACGGGTAAAGTCGAGGTATCGATGAGGGATATGGAGAAGGAGGTCCCCCACCGTCCGAATTCCCAGACGGCGAAGGGCCTCCTCGCGTTTACCCGAAACATATTTGAGTCGCGGGATATCCTCGTCGAGCGCATTGCTCTGGGCAAAGCGCTCCGAGACGCGCGGCACGGAGCACAGCTCGGACATGGGCAGTTGCCTACTCGATCGAGAAGATCACGGGATAGAGCGGCTGCTCGCCACGATGGGCGTCGATCTCCAAGTCGGGCTGAGCCTCCTCGATAGCGTCGACGATCTCCTGGAAGGCCTCATCGGACAGCTCCTCGCCGGCCAGAATCGTCAGCGCGTCGCCCTCCTCTTCCTCCTGCATGCGGTTGATGCAGTCGAGCGTGACCTGCTTCACGTCGGAGCCGACCACGTCGATGGAGCCGGCGATGATACCCATGACGTCACCGGAGTGAATCGGAGAGCCGTCAGAGGCGCTGGAATCGCGCACGGCGCGGGTGACCTCGCCATCGCGGACCTCGCTGATGGCGTCGACCATGGCGGCGACGGCGTCCTCGAGCTCGGAATCGGGCAGGACCGCGAACAGCGCGGAGAACGCCTGCGGAACGGTCTTGGTGGGAACGACGGCGACCTTCTTGTCGGTGCAGGCAGAGGCTGCGGCCTCGGCAGCCATGCGGATGTTGCCGTTATTGGGCAGGATGATGACCGAGGTCGCGTTGACCTGGTCCACCGCGCCCAGCAGGTCGGCGGTCGAGGGATTCATAGTCTGGCCACCGGAGACGACCACGTCGACGCCAAGGGACTTGAGGATGTCAGCCTCGCCGGAACCGGCGGCAACGGCGACAAAGCCCAGCGCCTTGGCGGGCTCAGCGGCCTTTTCCTGATCCTCGTGGATCTTGGCGGTACGGTCGTGGGCCTCCATCTCCATGTTGTGGATAAAGACCTCATAGATCTGACCGAGCTGCAGCATGTGCTCGAGCACCAGGTTGGGGGTGTTGGAGTGCACATGGATCTTGTAGTCGGGATAGGCGCCCACGAGCAGCTCACAGTCGCCCATGGAGCCTAGGAACTTAAGGCACTCGTCCTCGTCAAACGGGGCGTCGGCCTTAAAGAGGAACTCGTTGCAGTAGCGGAACTCCGAGCCCTCCCAGTCGTCGTTAGCCTCGATCTCAACACGGCCAAGAGCGGCATCGCGGGCAGAGCCGGCGGAGTCAAACGTAGCGGAGAAATCCTCGACCACGGTGCTGCGACCAAGAGCGGCGGCAACAAAGTTCTCCAGGAAGATGGCAAAGCCGAAGGCGCCTGAGTCGACCACGCCGTTCTCTTTGAGGACGGGCAGCAAATCGGGCGTGCGGGCGACGGACTGGTACGCCTCGACGACGATAGCATCGAGCGCATCCTCGGCCGAGAACTTCTTCTTCTCGCACTCATCGGCCTTGGTCGAGACATCGCGCAGGACCGTGAGGATCGTGCCCTCGATGGGCTTGCGGACAGCCTGGAAGGCGACCTTGACGGCACGACGGAAGGCGAAGGCAATGTTGGCGGACGTAATAGGCTCGTCGGCAGAGACAAGGCCCTCGGCCACGCCGCGCAGAATCTGCGACGTGATAACGCCGGAGTTACCGCGGGCACCCATCAGGGAGCCGTGGGTGATGGCGCCGGCGATGGCTTCCATGTCGGCGTCGGCAGGAAGGGCGGAGAGCTCCTTGGTCACCGAGGCAAGCGTGAGCGACATGTTGGTACCGGTGTCGCCGTCGGGTACGGGGAAGACATTGAGCTTGTTGATCTCCTCGGCCTTGTCGGAAACGGCAGCCGCAGCGATCGGAAAACAGGTGCGAATGGTCTTTGCAATCATGGGTATTTGAATCTCCGTTTTCGGATGCTAGTTCAGACGGCTCTTGAGCGCGTCGATATGGATGCCGATCTTAAGGCTGGCGGGATCGATCTGGGCGATCTCCTGCAGAGTGAAGGCAACGGAACTCGAAAGATTGTGGCAGACGGACTTCATGTTGACGCCGTTCTCGAGCACGACGTGAAGATCGACCGTAAGGCCGTTCTCGTCGGCGGAAACAAGCACGCCCTTGCGGAGGCGCTGACCGGCAAGCAGGCGCACGCTCTCGGCGCCCTGGAGCTGCTCAGCCATACCGACAACGCCATAGCACGTCATCGCGGCATAACCGGCAATATCGGCAATAACGTCGTTCGAGACGCTCAGGCTGCCGTTAATGGTCTCAGACACAAGAATCTCCTTTTCTTGGTGCTCGCGGCACCATGTCGTGGGAGCAATCATTGCAATATTCTACAACGACCGCGCCATGTTGAGGTGGCGGGCCTCGGGATTACATCCTCGACACGAAATGTTGATACGGTAACGTTTGCGAACGGCGATCGCGGCATGAAAAAACCCGCCGCATAAGCGACGGGTTTTACAACCTGGCTCCCCGGGTAGGACTCGAACCTACAACAGCGCGGTTAACAGCCGCGTGCTCTACCATTGAGCTACCGAGGAATAGGTGCGTGCTCTCAAGCAACGAAGTTTATTATACGGACGAATCCGCTAAGGGCAAGAACTTTTTTAAGAAATTTTCCGACCTAATCATTGGGAACGTTCTTAAACGACCAGTCATTCAAGAACGTCCCCAACAACTACATGAAAGCGCCCTCAAGCGGATGTGCTTGAGGGCGCTTCTTGCTTGCGAGGTTAAGACTCAATATAGTCTTTCAGCTTGCTCGAACGGCTCGGGTGGCGGAGCTTGGCCAGGGTCTTGGACTCGATCTGGCGGATACGCTCGCGCGTGACGCCAAACTCGCGGCCGACTTCCTCGAGCGTACGGGGATGTCCGTCGACAAGGCCAAAGCGCAGCTCGATAACCTTGCGCTCACGATCAGCAAGCGAGTCGAGCACCTGGGTGAGCTGCTCCTGCAGCATGGAGAAGCTGGCCGCATCGGGCGGAACGATGGCCTGGGAGTCCTCGATGAAGTCGCCCAGCTGGGAATCCTCTTCCTCGCCGATGGGGGTCTCGAGCGACACGGGCTCCTGCGAGATCTTCTGGATCTCGCGGACGCGGTCGGCACTCATGTCCATCTCGGCACCGATCTCCTCGGGGGTCGGGTCGCGACCCAGGTCCTGAAGGAGCTGGCGCTGCACACGGACGAGCTTGTTGATGGTCTCGACCATGTGCACGGGAATACGGATGGTACGGGCCTGGTCGGCGATAGCGCGCGTGATAGCCTGACGGATCCACCACGTGGCGTACGTGGAGAACTTAAAGCCCTTCTGGTAGTCGAACTTCTCGACGGCGCGAATCAGGCCGAGGTTGCCCTCCTGGATCAGGTCCAGGAACAGCATGCCGCGACCGACATAACGCTTGGCGATGGAGACGACCAGACGCAGGTTTGCGCTGATGAGTGCCTGCTTGGCTTCGAGGCCCACGTTCTCAATGCGCGTAAGACGACGTATCTCGGCACGCGTGAGTTCGAGCTCACCAGCATCGGCAGCCTCGAGCTTCTCAGTGGCCTCAAGACCGGCCTCGATCTTCATGGCCAAATCGACCTCTTCGGAGGCGGTCAGCAGGTCGACCTTGCCGATCTCCTTGAGGTACATACGGACCGGGTCGCCGGTCAGCATCACCGTGGAGGCATCGATGCCGCGCACGCGCGAACGCGAACGGGACGTGCGCACGGTGCGCTTCTTCTTGCTCTTGGAAGAACCCATCTCGGCGTCGGCCTGGCGGGCCATCTTGAGCTCGTGATCGTCGAGCGAGCCGGAATCGTGCTCGTCGTCGTCATCGAAATCGTCGGTATCGGTATCGGTATCGTCATCGTCGACACCCATGGGGGCGTCGTCGTTACCGCTCGCGGAGATAATCTGGATGCCGCTGTTGCGCAGCGCGGAATACACCGCGGTGAGCTGCTCGTCAGAAACATCGATATCCTTCAGGGCGACCTGAATCTCGTCCTCGGTTACCGAAGTCCTGTTTGAGCCGTTGCCCATGAGCTTTGCAACGTAGGATTCCAGCCCAGTACCCGTGCTCTCAGTCTTTTTTGGCACAGATTCTCCCTTCATAGTCCACAGGACTCAATACTTTAGCACACACATTGACGTCTATACCCAAAAAGAAGACTGGATATAGGCGAGAATACGCTGGTTGACCACAACATCTAGGCTTGTTCGGTGCCCGCGGCCTCCAGGCCGATCAAACGGAACGGGTCCGCCACGCCGCCGATCGACTTTTGCAGTTCGCGTTGACGTTGCGAATCCTGCGCGGCCTGCACGGTCAGCGCGCGACGGGCCTCATCATCGAGTGAACGGTCCTGGCGCAGCTTGGCCTGTGCGGCACGCATGCGACGCTTGATGGTGTAGAGCTCAAGCGTATCAAGCATAAACACGATGTTCGTCTCGGTGGGGTGCTTGCTCGTCGCGGAGATGCGCCCGGCACTCACAAGCGTTGCCGCATCGGGACACACTGAGCGCGCCGCATCCATGCAGGCTGCAGGATCGGTTCCCGGCGGCGTTGCCAGAACGGCCCATGCAATGGACTCGTGACGCGGGTCAACCCACTCGATGGAGCAGATGCGGTCGGCATACGTGCGGAACAGGTCGGGGTAGCTCGTGAGGATCGTCAACAGCTCGCGCTCCCCTGCCAAGGACTTGCGTTCAAGATCGGTAAGAACCATCGGCGCCGCCGCAGCCGGTGCGCCCGAACCGTCAGCCACAGGCACAGCGCCCATACCATCAGGCACATCGATCGGCGGCAGGTCGTCGACGACCTCCACGGGCGCGGCGCCGTAGGCATCGAGCGGGACGTAGTCGTACGGCTCTTCTTCGACCGGCGCGGACACCGGCGGCGTCGCGCCCGATGCCCAAGCACCGCGACCGGCATCGCGAGAACCCGACGCCCGACCGCCCGCGCTACCGGACCGCTCAGTCTGTGCCCGCTGGTGCTCATAGTTCTGCTCACGACGTCGTTCCGCATCCTCGCGCTTGGCGACATCGCGAAACACACGACCCGAGCTCGCGCGCACCGTCTCCAGATCCAAACCCAGCAGATCGGCAATCTGGATAAAGTACGTGTCGATCATATAGCTGTTGCGCAACGGATAGATAAGCGTCAGCGCATCTTCCAGCGCCTTAGCGCGACCGCCCGGCGTGGTGATGTCACTCGACTCCAGCAGCGAACGGTAGACAAAGTCCATAAGCGGCTCGGCAGCGTCGATGCGCGTCTGCAGTGCCTCGCCACCATGTGCGGTGATGAACTCCATGGGGTCGTTGCCGTCGGGGAGCACCACGCAGCGCAGGTCCATGGAATCCTGCTCGATAAACTGAATCGCGCGACGGGCGGCCTTCTGGCCCGCTGCATCGCCGTCGAACATATACACGATGCGCTTGGCAAAGCGAGTGAGCGTCTTGACGTGATGCTCCGTGAGGGCGGTGCCCAGCGTGGCGACAACGTTTTTAATCCCCGCCTCCCAGCAGGCGATGCAATCGGTATAGCCCTCTACCACGATGGCGGTATCCTGCGCGACGATAAACTCCTTGGCCCAATTAAAGCCGTAGAGGTTTCGCTTTTTATGAAACACGCTCGTCTCGGCGGTGTTGAGATACTTAGGCTGGCCGTCGCCCATAATGCGACCGCCAAAGGCAATGTTGTGACCCTGCTCGTCAAAGATGGGGAACATCACGCGGTCGTAAAAGCGGTCGGCAAGCTGCCCGCGCCCGCGACTCACGGCAACGTTGGCGTCGATCATCTCCTGCGGGGTAAAACCCGCCTGGGACAGGTGCGACACCAGCGCGTTACGGCCCGGTGCAAAGCCCAGGCAGTAGCGGCGGCAGACGTCGCCGCCCATGCCGCGGCTGGCAAAGTACTCGCGCGGACGGCCGTCCTTACCGCGCATGAGCATGGTGTGGTAGAACTGGGCGGTCTCGGCGCACAGATCGTAGATGCGGGCACGCTTGGTGCCGCGCTCGCGGCGATCTCCGGTGTCATGCAGCTCAATACCCGCGCGATCGGCCAAGTAACGGATTGACTCGGGAAAGCTCAGGTTCTCGCGCTTCATGATATACGTGAAAACGTCGCCACCCTCGCCGCAACCAAAGCAATGCCACACCTGCGTGGCGGGGATAATGTGGAAGGACGGCGTCTTCTCGCCATGGAAGGGGCAGCATCCCCAAAACTCATGGCCGCGAGGCTTGAGCTCGACCGTTTCCTGCACGATGGCAACCAGGTCAGACGCAGCGCGTACCTGGTCTTTTTCCTCATCGCTAATCACGGATGCTCACCCCCTGATCGCCCAAGTTGTGACGAATATCCTCGATATTACCCTCGACGGTCGCGATCAACTCATCCAGCGAATCGAACACACGCGAGGGACGCAGCCGGCGCGTAAACGCCAGCGAAACGGAAGCGCCGTACAGGTCGCCCGTATAACCAATTAAATTAGCCTCGAGATGCGCAGATGCCGCATCGTCAGCATACGTTGGCGGCAGGCCGACGTTCACAGCAGCGGGCCACGCGGTGTCATCGACCAGCACCAGACCCTCATACACGCCATCGGCTGGCACCTGAATGCCGTCGGGAACCTGCAAGTTTGCCGTGGGAAAGCCCATGCCAGAACCCTCGTGACGGCCGCGAATAACACCGCCACGCACCATATACGGACGGCCGAGTAACCCAGCAGCAAGCTCCACATGGCCCTGTCCCAGCTCATGACGAATGCGGGTGGCGCAAATGGCCTCACCGCCCTCGCAAAGCAGGTCGTGACCATACACGTCAACGCCGTGCTCGGAACCCCAGGAGCGCATCTCGGCAACACCAGAAGCACCGCCACGACCCAGCCTAAAGTCACTGCCAACGCGAATCGAGCGAATGTCGACTACGCGTGACAGCAGTGCGAGAAAACCGACATGGTCGAGTGCCGCAACCTCAGGCGTAAAGGGAACGGCCACCACCGCATCGACCCCGGTTTGAGCCAAGGCATGCAGACGGTCGGCCGTCGTCATCAATTTTTGAGCGGGCGAAGGGCTCACCACAACGTCCGGGTCGGGATCGAAGGTAACCACGACCGCCTTACAGCCATGAACACGGGTATCACGGACAAGCGCTTCGATGAGTTCCTGGTGTCCACGGTGAACGCCGTCGAACACGCCAATGGCGATTGAAGCGGCACCCAAGTGCTCACACTCATCAAACGTATCGGCAGCAACGATGCGAGCCTCGTCCGACTCGCCCGCGAAAAAGACACGCGCGAGCTCGCGAGCGGACAACATCATCGAACACCGCCGATTGCCTGCGGAAACACGTGCTCCATGACAAAGCGGCCGCCCTCAATGCGGGCGAGCGCCTTGAGTCCCCCATCGAGCACCAACGCAAACGGCGTCTTCGAGGAATCGAAATCGGCAAGCGCACGCTCAACGGGAATGCGTCGGCCGCAGAGCAGGTCGTCGGCAAGATTACCCGGCAAGTCAACACGCGTGGCGCCCAGGGCCGCAATGGGATCCAGGGCAAAGCCAGCCGCGGACTCGGGAGAAAGCTCCTCGACCGCATGACAAGCGCCAATGGAAACAACACCGGAAGCCGTGCGGCGCAGCGCGGAAATATGCGCGGCGCTATCGCAAGCGTGGCCCAAGTCGCGAGCGAGCGCACGGATATAGGTGCCCTTGCTCACCGAGAACGCCACGGTCCACACACACGTATCACCTTCGCCGCCCACGGCGATCAGGTCGGCGGCATAGACCTCGACGGGGCGCGGAGGTAGGTCCACCGCATTGCCCTCGCGAGCAGACTTGTAGGCGCGAACGCCATTGACCGAGATAGCAGAAAACGCCGGCGGCACCTGCATCTGCGGGCCCAGCATGGCGGCCAAGCGCTCACGAGCATAGGCAGGATCGCGGAGCTCGTTGGCAACAGCCACCGTGCGGACCGCCTCGCCCTCCGCATCATCGGTATTGGTCTCGGCGCCAAACGAGATGTCGGCGACATAGCTTTTGGTATCGAGGGTTAGCATGCCCAGCAGACGAGTAGCCTGGCCCACGCCCACCACCATGACGCCGGATGCCATGGGGTCGAGCGTGCCGGCATGGCCGACGCGCCGCTCATGGAGGGCACGTCGGCATTGCGAGACCACATCGTGGGACGTGCAGCCCACCGGTTTATCGACGGCGAGCAGCATATTCAGTTGAGAAGGCGTACGACGAGCCATGTACCATCCAAAAAGTTAAAGCTCGACGGTCACCGAAGCGGGATCCTCCCCCACCAGCTCGGCCAGCATGGGAAGTGCCACGGCGAGCGTCTCGCGAATTGTTCCGTTGTTGGAAAAGCCGGCGGCGGCATGATGCCCGCCACCGCCAAAGTTAGCAGCAATCTCGGACACATCGAGGTCACCCTTGGAGCGCAGGTTGCCACGCACCTTGGTATCGCCCTCAATGCCCTTTAAGAACATGCAAACCTCGACGCCCATCACCGAACGCACCACATCGACCAGGCCGTCGCACTCGTCCGAGGTGACACCGCAGGCCTCAAGGTCGCTCTGGTAGGCATAGCTATACGCCACGCGCCCATGCGCGACCGTCTTAATGCGACCCATAACGATGGACTTGAGGTGCAAAAACTCAACGCGCATGCTCTGATATACCTCGAGTGCCACACGTGCCGGATCGGCACCGTGGGCAACAAGTCGCGAGGCCGCATGGAACGCAGCAGCATCGGCGTTCTGGTACTGGAAACGACCGGTATCGGTAACCAAGCCACACAGCAGGCAAGTCGCGACGCCATCACGGGCGACAATGCCACAATTGTCCAAGAAGCGGTCGATGATCATAGCGCAGGCTGCAGCTTCAACGCGCCTCAGACTGAGCTCGGCAAACTCCTCGCGCGCCGGATGGTGATCGAAGCACACCACATGCTTGGAGCGACGGAGCACCTCGGCGGAATTATTGAGGCGCTCGACAACCGGCACGTCCACCGAGATGAACAGGTCCGGATTGCCGGTGTACGCAGATGCCGGCACCAGGCGATCGGAGCCTTCCATAAAGCGGTAGATGCGCGGAACCGGGTCATCGTCTGCCAGCAGCAACGCAATGTCCTTGTTGGGAAAAAACTTCATGAGCGAAAGGCCCAGACCCAATACAGAGCCCAAGGCATCGCCGTCGGGAGAAGTGTGTCCCGAAATCGCAATGGAGGACGCACCCTCGATGAGCTCGAGGATGCGTCGCTGAATATCTGCAGACTCGCACGAGGCGAGGTCGGCGGAATTAGTCATCTAAAGCTGCCTCCTGGGCGGCATCCGCTATCGGATAGCCGTCCTCGTCCTTTTCGATCGCAAGCGTGGCGGGAACGTTTTCCAGCGCACGCGTGATGCGCTCGGCCTCATCGGTCGAGCGATCGATGCGAAAATCGAGCTCGGGCGTGACACGCCAATCGAGCGAGCGAGCCAACAGGCTACGAATGCGGCCCTTGGCGCTTGCGAGCGCCTCCATGACCTCGTCGTAGCGGCTCGCATCGCACGACACGTACACACGCGCGAACGAACGGTCCACCGCGACCTCGACCGCGGTCAAAGTAACCAGGTCGAGACGCGGATCGGAAACCTCAAAGAGCAGGATATAACCGAGCTTCTCGCGAAGCTGCTCGCCCAGACGGCGGGTTGCCTGCGTTTGCTTCATAGCGCTACCCCCTACTCGGTACGGGCAACCTGGTCGATGCGGTAACCCTCGATCTGGTCGCCGGGCTTGATGTCCTGGAAGTTCTCCAGGCCAATGCCGCCCTCGGAACCGCTCTTGAGGCTCTTGGCCTCGTCCTTGTAGTGGCGCATCGAGGCGATCTTGCCGTTGAAGACCACGATACCGTCGCGCACCAGACGCACGGAATCGGTCGCGGCGATCTCGCCCTCCTCGACGCGGACACCGGCGGCGATACCGACTTTGGGCACCTTGAAGGTGTCCAGGACGGTCGCGGTACCCGTGGCGACCTCGACCTCGGTGGGCTTGAGCATGCCGATACGGGCGGCGTCGAGCTCCTCGAGGCACTTGTAGATAACGTCGTAGCAACGGATCTCGACGCCCTCGCGCTCGGCAGCGGAGCGGGCCTTACCGTCGGGACGGACGCCAAAGCCGATGATGATGGCGTTGGAGGCGTCGGCCAGGACGACGTCGGTCTCGTTGATGGCACCAACGGCGGAGTGGATCGTGTTGATACGAACCTCGGACTGATCCATCTTGTCGAGCGAGTCCTGAAGGGCCTCGATGGAACCCTGGACGTCGGCCTTGATGATCAGGTTGAGCTCCTTGACCTCGGCGTCGGCAATGGTCTCGAAGAGGTTCTCGAGCGTGACGTGCTTGACGCGGCTCTGCTCCTCGATACGGGCCTTCAGCGAACGCTCGTCGGCCAGAGCACGAGCCTCGCGCTCGTCCTCGAACACGCGGAACTCATCACCGGCGTTGGGCACGGACTGCAGGCCCAAAATCTCGACGGCGTCGGAGGGACCGGCCTCGGTGACGGCACGACCCTTGGGGTCGAGCATGGCACGGACGCGGCCATAGGTAAGGCCGGCGACCAGCGTATCGCCCACGTGCAAGGTACCGCGGGTCACGAGCACGGTAGCAACCGAGCCACGGCCCTTGTCGAGCTTGGCCTCAAGGACGTTGCCGGAGGCAAAGGTGTCCGGGTTGGCCTTGAGCTCGAGCACGTCGGCCTGGAGCAGCACGGTCTCCAGAAGGTCGTCGATACCGATCTTCTGCTTGGCCGAGATGTTGACGAACATGTTCTGTCCGCCCCACTCCTCGGGGATGACGCCGTACTCGGTGAGCTCCTGACGCACACGGTCGGGGTTGGCGCCCGGCTTATCGATCTTGTTGACGGCAACGACGATGGGTACGCCGGCAGCCTTGGCGTGGTTAATCGACTCGACCGTCTGGGGCATGACGCCGTCGTCGGCGGCGACGATCAGGATGACGATGTCGGTCACCTTGGCGCCACGGGCACGCATAGCCGTAAAGGTGGCGTGACCCGGGGTATCGATAAAGGTGATCTTGCGGTCGTTGATCATGACCTGCGAAGCGCCGATGGCCTGCGTAATGCCGCCCGCCTCGCCGGCAGCAACGCCGGTGTGACGGATGGCGTCGAGGAGGCTCGTCTTGCCGTGGTCGACGTGGCCCATGACGGTGACGACCGGGGCGCGCGGCTTAAGGTCGGCGGGATCGTCATAGAACGAGAAGGTGTTCTCCTCCTCGGGGGTGATGATCTTGATCTGGCGACCCAGGTCGTCGGCAACGAGCTCGACGAGGTCGTCGGACATGGACTGCGTCATGGTAAGCGGCGTGCCCAGCAGGAACAGGCGCTTGATGATGTCGTTGGCCGGAACGTCGAGCGCCTCGGCGAGCTCCTGGACGGTAACGCCCTGGGAGACCTTGATGGCGTCGAGCTCCTCGGGGTTCACGCCCTGGGCCAGCGCCTCCTCAATCTTGCGCTCTTCCTGAGCCTTTGCGGCCTCGCGCTCGCGCTTCTCCTTGCGCTTTTTGCGGCGACCAGTGGACTCGCGAGAGGCCTCCTCGACGGCGGCACGAGCCTCCTCGAGCACCTTCTCGCGGCTGTACTCCTCGGCCTCGCGAGCCATGCGGCTGTAGTGGTCCTCTTCGTTGTTATGACCGCCCTTGCGCTTCTTGCCCTTGCCCTGCTTATCGGGGTTGGGGAAGTCCATGCCGGCAGCGACGTTGTTGCTGGCGTTGGTGCGATGGCTGTGCGGACGGCCCTCGGAAGCGTTGCGCTCGGAGTTGTTGTCGGAGGCGTTGCGATCGTTACGACGGCCACCGCGGCGGTCGTTGTTGCCGCCACGACGGTTACCGCGCTCGGCGGCGCGCTCGGCCTTGGCCTTGTCCTCGGCGTCCTTCTTCTCCTTGAGCACGGTCTCCTGTGCGGCGATCTGGTCGAGCAGCGAGCGGAAGCGCGAACCGGAGTCGGAAGCGGGAACGGCGCGGCGCTGGGCCTCGCGGGCAGCCTCCTCCTTCTCGCGGGCAAGGCGCTCCTGCTCGGCCTTCTTCTTGGCCTCGGCCTCGGCGCGGGCAGCCTCCTCGGCAGCCTGGGCTGCGGCAAACTGGCGACGCTCCTCCTCGCGGGCCTTCTCGGCGGCGATGCGCTCGCGCTCGGCCTCGGCGGCGCGAGCGGCCTCCTCGGCGGCAGCTGCCTGCTCCTCGGCCTGCTTGGCGGCCTCGACTTCCTGGGCGCGGGCCTCGATCACCGAGGCGAGCTGCTTGCGGACCATGGCGACATAGGCGTCCTCCAAGGTGGAGGAAGCGGACTTAGCGGGAATCTTCATATCGGCGAGATGACCCATCAGTTCCTTGGAGGTCATGCCGAACTCTTTGGCCAGGGTGGACACACGGACTTTTGCCATATGACTTCACCTACCCTTTCTGGCACCTTGGGTGCCTAGAGACTGAACGAGCGTGGGAGATGCGCCGGGACCCGCCCGGCGCGACCGCGCGCTAGATCAGGTCCTCCGCATCATCGAAGGCGTCGGTGTCATGGACACCGCAGAAACGGGAGCCGGGACGAGCCTGGTTGCGGCACTGGATGCCGTCCTCGGACACGTACTCGCAGCGGCGGACGTCCTCGTCCTCCTCGTCACCGATCAGGTCGGCGGCGGGCTCCTCGTGAACGGGAACGTTCTTGAGGATGTCGGCGGCAAGCGTCTCGGACTTGATGTCGATGTGCCAGCCGGTCAGGCGCGCGGCGAGGCGGGCGTTCTGCCCCTCCTTGCCGATGGCGAGGGACAGCTGGTCGTCAGGCACGATGACGCCGGCGTAGGCCTTCTCCTCGTCGATGAGGACGCGGGTAACCTTGGCGGGCGACAGGGCGTTGGCGACGTAGACGGCAGGATCGGCATCCCACAGGATGACGTCGACGCGCTCGCCACGGAGCTCGCCCACGACAGCGCGAACACGGCTGCCCTTGGGGCCGACGCAGGCGCCCACGGGATCCAGACGGTCGTCGAGCGAGTGGACGGCAACCTTGGAACGCTGGCCGGGCTCGCGGGCGATCGACTTAATCTGGACGGTGCCCTCATAGATCTCGGGCACCTCCTGCTCAAACAGACGACGCATGAGCTCGGGGTGGGTACGGGAGATGACAATCGGCGGACGGCTGTGCTCGCCACGAACCGGCTGCAGGTTGGAGTTGGGGTCGCGAACGTCGATGATCACGGCCTTGATGTGCTGGTTGTGCAGGTAGCGCTCGCCCATCGGACGCTCGTTGCGCTCGTTCTCGTAACGGCGCTGGTCGAAGTGCGGCAGCTCGGCCTCGACGCCCTCGCGAATCTTGACGATCGTGAAGTCGGGCGTGGACTGCAGCACGGTACCGCTGATGAGGTCACCGATGCGGCCGGAGAACTCCTCGTAGATCTGCTCGCGGGCGGAGTTGCGCACGATGGCGTTGATCTCGGCCTTGGCGTGCTGGGCGGCGATGCGGCTCGTGTTCTTGGGGGTAACGTCGATCTCCTCGAACTCGGTGAAGTTGCCCTCCTCGTCCATGGAATCGTCAATCGGCTCCAGACGGTAGACGTAGATCTTGCCGGTGGTGCGGTCGATGGTCACCTTGGCGCCCCACTCAAGATGCAAGATCTCGGCATAGCTCTTGGCGAGCGACTGCTCCAGGCGGTCGATCAGGTAGAGCTGGTCGATGTGCTTCTCCTGGCAAAGCTCCATCAGGGCGGACATCATGTCGGATGCTGCCATCTTACTTTCCTTCCTTCGCGGGCTTGAAGTCGTAGGTGGGCTTCAACTTGCACTTTTTAACATCAGAGAAATCGAGGGTGACGGACTCGCCGTCCTCGAGCTCGAGGGTCACGTTCGCCTCGGTGGCGGCGGCAATCTTGCCGGCGTACTTACGACGGCCCTCGGTGGCGGTGGAGGTGAGCTCGCAGTTCTCGCCCACAAAGCGGGCAAAGTCGCACGGGCGGCGCAGCGGGCGCGCCATACCCGGGCTCGACACCTCGAGCGTATAGCTCGAAGAGATGGGATCGAGCTCCTCAATCACATCGCCGACCCACTTGGTGTTGGCCGTGACGTCGTTGAGCGACAGGCTCTGACCCTCGGCACCCTCGATACGCACACGCACGCAGGGGGCCTTGGTGGCACCCACGAGCTCGACGTCGACGATGTCGACATCGTGCTGGGGAGCGACGGCCTCGAGCGCGTCGATGATCGCCTGCTCGGTCTTGGTCTTGACCATTGCGGCACCTCCATCCATACAAAAAAGAAGCGGGGCCGAAACCCCACTTCTTTCAATTACAACTTCATTTGCAAGCAAACTATACCAATAGCTGCGGAAACGTGCAAGCACAGTACGAACCTGCAGGTCAGCGTGCGCACAGCTTCTCCACAAGAAATAGATAATTGGGTGTTGTCGCAAGTATACATAACCAAAAAGGGGGCGACTCCATACGGAATCGTCCCCCTCGCCTTTTCATGTCAGCTAAGCGCGCAGCGCTTACTTGACCACCAGATTGACCAGCTTGCCGGGCACGCAGATGGCCTTGACGACCGTCTTGCCCTCGAGCCACTTGGCGACGGCGGCCTCGGCGGCAGCCTGCATATCCTCATTGGAGGCATCGCGGGCAACGTCGACGCGGCCGCGGACCTTGCCGAGCACCTGGACCACGATCTGCACCGTGTCCTCAACGGACTCAGCCAGGTCGAACTCGGGCCAGGCGGCGGTGTAGGCGTTGCCCTCGCAGCCGAGCGCCTCGTGCCACAGCTCATCGGCCCAGAACGGGCAGATGGGGGCAAGGACGCTCACGATATCCTTAGCCACGCCGTAGCACAGGGCCTTGTCGCGGGCGGTACCCTCGGTGGCGTTGAGGTAGGCGCTCGCTGCGTTGACGAGCTCCATGACGGCCGAGATGGCAGTGTTGAACTGGCCGCGATCGAAGTCCTCGGTGCACTTGGCGATGGTGCGGTGACGCTCGCGATAGAGCTTCATCGCAACCTCGTCGAGTGCGGACTTGTCGAAGGCCACGTTGGCATCGCCGGACTGGACGAGCTGCCAAACGATACGCCACGCGCGCTTGATAAAGCGGTTGGCGCCCTCGACGGCCTTGGGATCCCAGTCGAAGTCCTTCTCGGGCGGGGCGATAAACAGGATCGCCAAACGCATGGTGTCGGCGCCGTAAGGCTCGATGACCGAGCTCGGGGGCACGACGTTGCCCTTGGACTTGGACATGGTGTCGCCGTTCTCGTCCTTGACCATGCCCTGGCACAGCAGGTTGGTGAAGGGCTCGTCCACACTCAGCAGGCCCAGGTCGCGCAGGGCCTTGGTAAAGAAGCGGCTATAGAGCAGGTGCAGAATGGCGTGCTCGATGCCGCCGATGTAGTTATCGACGGGCATCCAACGATCGGCGGCCTCGCGGGAGAAGGGCAGCTCGGTGTTGTGTGGATCGGTATAGCGCAGGTAATACCAGCTGGAGCAGGTGAAGGTGTCCATGGTATCGGTCTCGCGCTTGGCCGGGCGACCGCAGACCGGGCAGGTGGTCTCGTAGAACTCCTTGCACTCGGCGAGGGTTTCGCCGGCGCCCAGGTCCAGGTTCTCGGGCAGCGTCACCGGCAGCTGATCCTCGGGCACGGGCACGATACCGCAGTGCTCGCAGTGGATGGCCGGGATGGGGTTGCCCCAATAGCGCTGGCGGCTGATGAGCCAGTCGCGCAGACGGAACTCGACCTTGCGACGACCGCAGCCCATGGCCTCGAGGTCGGCCACGATCGCAGCCTCGCCCTCGGAGTGCTTACCGCCGCGCATGCCGGTGTACTTGCCGGACTGGACGAGCGTGCCCTCGGCAGCGTGGGCGCAATCCCAGTCGACGGTCTCGGCATGGAAGGTATCGATGGTCTCGCCGCTGGCCTCGACGGCAGCACGGTCATCGTCATCCAGGATGATTGGCACGATGGGCAGATCATACTTGCGGGCGAACTCAAAGTCGCGCTGGTCGCCGCAGGGAACGGCCATGACGGCGCCGGTGCCGTAGTCGGCAACGACATAATCGGCAACCCACACGGGGACCTTCTCGCCGTTGACGGGGTTTACCACATAGCGGCCCGTGAAGGCACCGTGCTTCTCGAGGGTGCCCTGGGCACGCTCAACGGCAGAGATATGCTTGGAGTCCTCGACGATCTTGGTGACGGCCTCCTCGTACTCCGTGCCCTCGACGAGCTCGTGCAGGCCGGCGTACTCGGGAGCCAGGACAAAGAAGGAGACACCAAAAAGGGTATCGGCACGCGTGGTGAAGACGGTGATCTTGCCCTCGTCGCCCTCGATGGGCTCGCCATCCTGGTCGCACAGGGTAAAGTCGACCTCGGCGCCCTCGGAGCGACCGATCCAGTTGGCCTGCATCTGCTTGACGCGCTCGGGCCAGCCGGGGAGCTTCTCCAAGTCGTCGAGCAGCTCCTGAGAGTACTCGGTAATCTTGTAGTACCACTGCTCAAGGTCGCGCTTCTCGGGCTCGGTGCCGCAGCGCCAGCACTTGCCCTCGGTGACCTGCTCGTTGGCCAGAACGGTCTTGCAAGTGGGGCACCAGTTGACCGGGTTCTTCTTACGGTAGACCAGGCCCTTTTCCCACATCTTCTCAAAGATCCACTGGCCCCAGCGGTAGTAGTCGGGGCTGCAGGTCTTGACCATGCGATCCAGATCGTAGGAGAAGCCCATGCGCTTCATCGTGGCGAGCGCCTGGTCCATGTTCTTATACGTCCAGGCGGCAGCCTGCGTGTTGTGCTTGATGGCGGCGTTCTCGGCGGGCAGGCCAAAGGCGTCAAAGCCGATGGGGTGCAGCACGTCGTAGCCGCGCATGCGGGCCTGACGGGCCATGGCATCGCCGATGGTATAGTTGCGCGCGTGGCCCATGTGCAAGTCGCCCGACGGATACGGGAACATCTCGAGCACATACTTTTTAGGCTTGCTGTCGTCGGTGTCGACGGCAAAGAGGTTGGAATCCTCCCAGGCCTTCATCCACCGAGACTCAATGGCCTGCGCGTCGTAGGCAGGAATCTCGTCCTTATGATCTGTGCAATCGCACATATCAGCTCCTTTGTTAGCTGGGTTGGGGCGGGGCGTTCTTACCTTTGCTCGCTGCTGCGGACAGTCCTGCGCAAGACGAAGAGCACATTTAGTGCTCTTCTTTGCGTGCGGAACTTGCAGCGAGCAAAGGTAAGAACGCCCCGCCACATCGTTAACTCGCATGATAATAGCAAATACAACAAGCGAGATGCCTGCGACTTGCATGCATCTCGCTTTATCTAAATAACGTGGTCGGGAATCAACCTTTGTCTGAAACTCGTTCTAACACGAACGGGTTTTCCAGGTGCCGCAGATTGCCGTGAAAGAGGAGCGACGCGTACTTTGGTACGCGAGCGACGGTTTGAACGGCAAGGTGCGGTGCTTGGGAAAGCCGCTTAGCGGTAGCTGACGCTTTGCTGGGAGTCTTTGACGACAACGTCGTGGGCGCCGCCTTCGACGATGGAGGTGGAGCTGACCAGCGTTAGGCGTGCCTTTTCCTGGAGCTCGGGGATCGAGAGGGCACCGCAGTTGCACATCGTGGACTTGACCTTGTAGAGCGTGCCGCCCACGCCGTCCTTGAGGGAGCCGGCGTAGGGAACGTAGGAGTCGACGCCCTCGACGAAGCTGAGCTTCGCGGCGCCGCCCAGGTCGTAGCGCTGCCAGTTGCGGGCACGCGCAGAACCCTCGCCCCAGTACTCCTTCATGTACTGACCGTTAACGTTGACGCGCTCAGTCGGGCTCTCGTCAAAGCGGGCGAAGTAGCGGCCCAGCATCATAAAGTCGGCACCCATGGCAAGGGCGAGCGTCATGTGGTAGTCGTAGACGATGCCGCCGTCGGAGCACACGGGCACGTAGACACCGGTCTCCTCGTAGTACTCGTCACGGGCGCGGCAGACGTCGATCAGCGCGGTAGCCTGGCCACGGCCGATACCCTTGGTCTCACGGGTGATGCAGATGGAGCCGCCGCCGATACCGACCTTGATGAAGTCGGCACCGCAGTCTGCCAGGAAGCGGAAGCCCTCGGCATCGACGACGTTACCGGCGCCGACCTTGACGTCCTCGCCGTAGTTGGCGCGGATCCACTCGATGGTGCGCTTCTGCCACTCGCTGAAGCCCTCGGAGGAGTCGATGCACAGAACGTCGGCACCAGCCTCGATGAGCAGCGGCACGCGCTCGGCATAGTCGCGGGTGTTGATACCAGCGCCGACCATGTAGCGCTTGTCGCCATCGAGCAGCTCGTTGGGGTTGGTCTTGTGGCTGTCGTAGTCCTTGCGGAAGACAATGCCCATGAGGTGATCGTTGTCGTCGACGATGGGCAGGGCGTTAAGCTTGTTGTCCCAGATGACGTCGTTGGCAACCTTGAGGCTGATGTTCTTGTCGCCCACGATGAGCTGCTCACGCGGGGTCATGAACTCGGAGACCTTCGTCTGGTGGTCATCGCGACTGGGGCGATAGTCACGGCTGGTGACGATGCCCAGGAGCTTACCCTTGGGAGTGCCGTCGTCGGTGACCGGCATGGTGGAGTGGCCGGTCTTCTCCTTGAGCTCGATGACCTGCTCCATGGTCATGTCAGGGGTCAGCGTGGAATCGGACTGAACGAAACCAGCCTTGTGATCCTTGACGGCCTTGACCATGGCGGCCTCGGACTCGGCGCTCTGGGAACCGTAGATGAAGGACAGGCCGCCCTCGGTAGCGAGCGCGACACCCATGTCGACGCCCGAGACGGACTGCATGATGGCGGAAACCATGGGGATGTTCAGGGTGATTGCCGGCTTCTCACCGCGCTTAAAGCGGGTTAACGGCGTCTTAAGAGAGACGTTGTTGGGGATGCACTGCGAGGACGAGTAACCAGGGACCAGCAGATACTCCGAAAACGTGTGGGACTCACCGGGAAAGAACGTAGCCATGTTTCTCCTTTTTCCATGCGACCGGTCGGCTGCAGGCCTCGTAGGACCCAGCCCAACCTTGGGCGCCCAATACTGGGGAAGTATCTTAACGCACTTTGACTGCTACAATGCATGATTTAAGAAGAGCACACGAGGGCTTGACGCAGGCTTTGCGTTTGCCCAGCAAACACTTTAGCGGGGAGACGTGGAGCGTATGGAGTACAAGACGACGGCAAAGTTGGTCATTCAAGCGTGCGACAAGGATTTGCCGGGCGTGTTCGGCCACGGCTGCGTCTTGCTGCTGCAAGGTATCGCCCGCGAACACTCGCTCAACCGGGCCGCCAAAAGCATGGGCATGGCGTATTCCAAGGCCTGGCGCATCGTGAACGAGGCCGAAGGTCAGCTGGGCTGCAAACTCATCGAGCGCGACGGAGCCCGCGGATCCACCCTCACCCCCGCCGGCGAGCGAGCCATAGCGGTCTACGAGGAGCTGCAGGCCGACATCAACAACGTCATTGCCACCAAAGCAAACGACCTCATCGCCAGCATCAAAGAGTAGCTAATTAACGGAGGGCATTGTCTAGGGTGGCGGCCACGATCAAGGGGTCATCGCTTCCGGCGAAGAGACGGACGGTGGTACCCTGCTTGCCGCGTGGGGCCGAAAGGCGCGTCGTTGCGCCGCCGGCGGGCGACGTGCGAAACTCCCCCGGCAAAGCATCGAACAGCTCTCCCGCGCTACGCTCGATAAGATCAAATTCAACTGCCGGGCCAAAGCCGTGCTCGAGGATTCCCGTTGCAACAGCATGGTCGGGATGCGAGCTCAGTCCGGGATAGCGCACGTTGCGCACCATCTCGTTGGCGGCCAGATACTCGGCCAGCGCACGGGCGCGGTCGAAATGCGCCTGCATGCGGGCGTTAAGCGAGGAAAGCCCACGCTCCAGCACAGCGGCCTCGTCAGCAGTCAAATCAAGCTTGGCCAAGCCACAGCCCTCAAGCAGGGCATGCGCGCACTCGGCAGCGGCATCCACACGATGGCGCTTGAGCTGCGAGCGCGCCACCGAAGCGGCAACGAGCTTGCGCGGTGCCTTACCAGCACACACGCGGTCGAGTGCCTCGAGCGACAGCACAGCACCCAAGCGCAACGGATCGCACCCAAAGACGCCAGGCACCGTGTTATCTACCACGAGCAGCGCGCGTGCCTCGCGAGCCGCGCGACCCAGAGCACGAAGATCGGGCACACGCAGACCAAACCCGCCAATGGAGTTGACGAACCACCACAGGTGCGGCCCCTCGGCATCAAACGAGCCGGCAAATCCACCGGACGCCGCAGCAAACGCCTCGACAGACGGCTCCCCCACCATCACAACATCGCAGCCGTCAAATCCGCTCGCAAACGCATCGGCAAAGTCGTCCGCAAAGACCACCAGGCGGTCACCGGGACGCACGATACCCAGCAGCGACAGAGCCGCCGGCACATGCGGGGCCGCAACAAGACGCGCCTCACGTGCGCTGGCCCTCAAAGTCCAAGCTTCTTCAATCTTCTGTACGCCCATACGGCACCGCCCCTTCAAAACAAAAACCCACGATGCGGGTGTTCCCCGCATCGTGGGCAACGGCTGCAGTATAGCGCCGATATGCGACGACTCGCCTAGATGCTGAGCGTATGGTAGTTTACGTTCGCACCCGGAGCGTCAACGGACACGCCGTAGGTCTCGGGATAGATGCGCGTCGAAAACACGAGCGCGCCATCGTTCACAAACACCTCGACCGACGAGACATCGCCAACAATGCGCACGTTACGAACCTCGTCGACGGGCTCCCAACGCACGGTACGACCGCAGCCGGCAGAAGCGCGACCCTCATCGGTAAATCGCATCTCAAAGCGCGAGGGCAGTTCGGCCTCGGTGGCCACAAACGACAGCTTCAGCTCGCCATCAACGGTCGCAGCAAACGTGCCGTCGACACCGTCAACAACAACGTCAAAGCAGGTATCGCCGGCAACCTCCAACGAGCCCTCACCCACACGCGCTGAGGCATAATGGCGCTCGATCTCGCGCGCCGGCTGCTGCAGCACCACGCCGTCGTCGCCGGCCATAAGCTCGCGCGGCACCGTCATGCAGTGCTGCCAGCCGCACGCCACGGTGGGTGCGTTGCCATAGGTCGGCTCATCGGGCATGCCCATCCAGCCGATCAGAATGTGGCGACCGTCCTCGGCCGTGAACTCCTGCGGAGCATAGAAGTCAAAACCGGCGTCCCACAGGCGGAACTCGCCCAGCTCATACTCGCCATCGCCATCTGTAATGTCGCCCGTTACAGGCATGTAGCCAGCAGCGTATACGTTGCCGCGGTCCCAACGACCGCCCTCGAGCCCCTGGGGCGAGAAGGACAGCCACTTCGCCGGTACGCCGTCATCGGCCTCAAGCTCAAGGTATCCCGGGCACTCCCACATAAAGCCAAAACGCTCGGGCGTAGACACGCGGCTCTCGAGCTCCCAGCTCAGCATATCGGGCGAGCCATACACCAGGATCTCGCCTGCATCGCGCCCGGCGCCCTCGCCGTGCATCGCGCAAAAACGACTCTCAACATGCGGCCCATCCACGCGACGACGCGCGCCCAGCACCATGTGATAACGCTCATCATCATCGCGCCACACCTTGGGGTCACGCACGTGGCAGGTCAAATCATCAGGATAATCCTCGGACGCCAGCACCACGCGCTTTTGGCTGAACTCCCGACCGGCAAGGCCATCAACGCTCTCGACATAAACAGTATCGGCGCGGCGGCCGGTATTGACGTAGTCGTACGTGCCGTCCGCATCGGAGAGCTTAACGTTTCCCGTGTACAGCACGCGAATGCGACCGTCCTCGGCAAGCGCGGAGCCCGAATACACGCCATGGCAATCGAACGGCTCGTCGGGCAGCAATGGGGCGCCAACATATTCCCAGTTCATAAGGTCGCGGCTTGTGACATGGCCCCACATCTTGACGCCGCCGTTCACATCAAACGGAGCATACTGGAAGTACGCGTGAAATACGCCATCTGCCTGGCAAAGACCGTTGGGGTCGTTGAGCCAACCCGCCGGCGGCATAATATGGAAGTGCTGGCCATACGCGCCATGACCGCACTCAGAGGCGGCAGCGTCAACAGCAGCAACCAGCTTTGCAAGGTCGCGACCAAGTGCATTAGACATATCAAAGTCCTAACGGATCGAAAGTAACAAGGCGCCAGAGATCGGCACCAGATACGGGAAACGCCCGCGAGCATACAACCCGCGGGCACCCCTCAATCAAAAGCTCTTAGGCCTGCTCGGAAGCCTTGGGCTCGTCCTTGTACAGGACAAACGAGACGCCAAAGGAAACCAGCGCGGCGACCGCAAACATGATCGCGTACTGCACGGGCTGGGCCAGGCACAGCAGGATACCGAAGATACCGGTAACGCCGGTGCCGGAAGCAGCAAGCGAGGTGAGCGCGCAGACCAGGGCACCGCAGCCGCCGCCGATGCAGCCGGCGATGAAGGGCTTAAAGAAGCGCAGGTTCACACCAAAGATGGCAGGCTCGGTAATGCCCATGAAGGCGGACAGGGCCGAAGGGAGCGCCAGGCCCTTGATCTTGGCATCGCGGGTCTTAAAGGCAACGGCGAGCGCGGCGCCACCCTGGGCGATATTGGCAGCGCTGGCGATGGGCAGCCAATAGGTCACGCCGTACTGGGCGAGCTGGCCCAGGTCGATGGCGGTGTACATCTGGTGGATACCGGTAACGACCGTGGGGGCATAGAACAGGCCGACGATAAAGGAACCGATGCCGAAGGGCAGGGTCAGCAGGGCCTGGATCAGACCGAGGATGGCGTTCTCGGCCCAGACAAAGATGGGGCCGACGGCAACGAGCGTCACGAGCACGGTCACGAACACCGAGACGAGCGGGGTCACAAAGAGGTCGAACATCTCGGGAACGATCTTGTGCAGGCGCTTCTCGAGGAAGGCCAGAATAGCGCAGGCGATAACGATGGGGATAACGTGGCCCTGATAACCGACCCACTCAAAGCTGTAGACGCCGGGAATGACGGTGACCATGGTCTGCACGCCCTCGGAGGCAACCGTGTAGGCGCTCTGCAGCGAGGAGTTGATGAACGCACCGCCTACGACGGCACCAAGATACGGGTTGGCGCCAAAGGCCTTAGCGGCGGAGTAACCGATCAGGATCTGCAGAATGCCAAAAGACGTTCCCGAGACCAGGTCGGCGATCTTGTAGATAAAGTTATTGGTGTCGAGCGCGATAAAGCCGTTAGAGGCCATAAAGTTGAGGGCGCTCATGATGCCCAGCAGCAGGCCCGAAGCCACGATGGCGGGGATGATGGGGACAAAGACGTCGCCGAGCACCTTAATGGCACGCATAAAGATGTTCTGCTGCTGCGCCGCGGCCTCCTTGACCTCGGCCTTGGTGGCAGCCTCGACGCCGCTGAGCGCAATGAACTCGTCGTAGACCTTGTTGACGGTGCCGGTGCCAAAAATAATCTGGAGCTGGCCCTGGGCCTCAAAGACGCCCTTAGCGCCGTCGATATTCTCGAGGGCCTCCTTGTCAACCTTGGCGTTATCGGCAATCACCAGGCGCAAACGCGTGGCGCAATGCGCGGCAGAGACGACGTTGTCGGCGCCACCGATGTTGTCGAGCACCTCTTGGGCTGATTTGCGGTAGTCCATGACTTCCCTTTCCTCCAACGGGTGCATGTGCACCCGGCCATCTTTGACACTTACACTGTAATCGTTTTCAGTTTCATATATCTGTAATCGTTTTCATAATAGGGTGAACGGTAGGAATAAGCCGGCGAATGGTAGTTTTACGGCAAAAACAGGGGCCTCAGAGGCAGACAGACGTGCCCAGAGCCTAGACATTCATAAGCTGATGGCCGAGCTTGAGCGTCTTGAGACCGCACTCCCCCTCCACGCCATCGAGCGTGTTGAGCAACATATTGGTCGCCTCGACGCCACTGGTCAGGTAGCCATAATGCACGGTGGGAATGCCGCCCGTCAGCGCGCGCAAAAACGCGTTGTCGCCAAAACCGCTCACGCGGTGTATGCCCTCGCCCATGCCGCGAACCTCATCGATGGCACGCAGCGCGCCCGCCGCCATGGTATCGGTCGCGCAGGCGATAAACGAAACATCGGGAGCGACAGAGAGCAGTTCACGCGCAGCGCTATAGCCGGAATCGAGGGTAAAGGACCCGCGGCGAATCAAGGCGGCATCGAGCGGGTTACCCGCGGCGCGCAGGCCGGCCTCAAAACCGCGACGGCGGTCATAACCGGCCGCACGGTCTTCCTCGGTAACACCGATATAGGCAATCTTGCCCTCAGCATGCTTCGCGAGCGCCTGGCCCAGCTCAAAAGCGGCCTCGTAATCGTCGTGATAGACGCAAGCCGCGCCCTCGACGTTTTGGCCGATCAGCACAATGGGCACATGGCAAGACGCAATGGCCGCACGATGTTCATCGGTGATCATGGTCGCCACGAGTACGATGCCATCGACCGGGTGATTTTGGAATAAATCGAGGTACTCGAGCTCGCGATCGGGGGCGTTGTCGGTATTGGCGAGCAGCATCTGGTAGCCACGGCGACCGAGCACCTGGCCAATGCCGGCGGTAATGCGGCTAACGGATTCCGAGTTAATCTTGGGCACGATGACGCCGATGAGTTTGGTGGAGCCGGTGCGCAGCGCGCGAGCCTGGCTGGACCGCACGTATCCGGTCAGCTCAATCGCCTGCTTAATGCGTTCGGCCTTGTCCGCCGAGATATATCCACCATTGAGGTAGCGCGAGACGGCGGCACTCGAAACGCCGGCCAGCTCGGCCACATCTTTCATCTTTACCACGAGCACCCCTGTCATTGAAATCGCTTACACAATGATACCCAACCCATACCGGCAAATTTAGCAAATGGGACGAGCCACATGGATCATTTCTACAGCCCAGGTCAAGCAAACGTCAGCGAGCGCGCAGCCGCCGTGGCGAGGTGCCGCGAAAGAGGAGCGACGCGTACTTCATGTACGCGAGCGACGGTTTGAGCGGCAGATCGCCCGGCAGATGCGTGCGCAGCGTCGAGCGGTCCGGCGTTCGTCAGAACGCCGGAACAAAGTTAGCCGTGGTATTCGCCGTTGTATTGGATTAACGTCAGATCTTCCACGCCATCGAGTGCGCGGATGGAGTCAGCATAGGGCATATCCACACCGTCCGAGAAAACCTCGACGGCCATCTCGACCTTGTCGCCGCGCATGGTCTTGGACTTGACGGTGAACTTGGTGCGCCCAAATGCACGCACGATATCGTCGCCGGTGGTCAGGCCCGTATAGTGAATCACCATCATGTACACGCGCGCCTTGTCCTGGTGGCTCGCAAAGCCGGCGATCATCGCCACGATGACCACCGCCGTGAGCCCCACGAGCGCATACATGCCGGCGCCCGCCGTAATGCCCGTAGTAATAGCCCAAAACAGATACAGCAGGTCGAGCGGGTCCTTGACCGCCGTACGGTAGCGGACGATAGACAGAGCACCGACCATACCGAGCGAGATGACCACGTTCGTCGAGATCGCAAGCGTGACCATGCAAGTAAGCACGCACATGCCCACGAGCGTCACGGCAAAGCTGCGCGAGTACACCACGCCGGTAAAAAAGCGCTTGTACACGCAATAGATCAGGATGCCCATGGCGAGTGCCACGAGCAGCGACAGGCCAATCTTGGCAGGGTCGACCTGGCCAAACGCCTCCAAGACGGAGTTCTTAAAAAAATCCCTGGTGCTCATGGTCTAAATATCCCCTCGGTTCTCAAAATCCGATTCCCAGTAATTAAATCCGCGCAGGTAGGCAGTCTTTTCGTAACACAGGCAGTACTTGGAGACCGCCGTGAGTTCGGCCGCGTCCGGCGGCACCATATCGCGCACCAGCTGCGGGCAAAACTCGGTAAACTTGACCTCCATCACCAGCTTGCCGGGCTCCAGCACGGGCAGCGCGGGCAAGGTCGCGTCAAAGATATCAAAGCTCCCCACAGCCGCGCGCACGTTCATGTCAAACGTGATGCGCACGGTGCCTTCGTCCATCACCCACGGCTCGCGCTCGTAATCCACGATGGTCCGCGGGCGCATCATATTGCAGATGCACTCGATGTAGAACTCATGGCAGAGCTGGTGTGGACTCCGCAGCAAAAAGTCGTAGTCGCCGGCTAGGATCTGCTCAAACTCGCCACGCGTGAGCGGCGCGTCCTCCTTATAAATCCAGCTGCCGTACTTCTTTTTGCGCTCGAGCTTAATCACCTTGTCGCTGCCGTTATAGATGCGAACGCGATACTTTTTGCGCATGAGAATGCCGGCGTCTTTTTCCTCGTAGGCCGAGTTGCAGTAGTCGTCAAAGTACAGGCTGCGAATGGTGTAACCGCCCGCCCGCGCATGCTTGTCCAGCTTAAAGACAGGCGCCATGCGACAGGCCAGCGCGGCGTGCTCGCCCTCGTTAATGAGGTACTTGAGCTCGTGGCGGTAACGCTCCTGCATGGTTCGCGCGGGCGGAGCCGCCAGACGCTCAAGCAGCGCGCTAGCCCTCCTCATACGTGTCCTCCACGACCTTACCGCCGTCTTGCACGTAAAAACACTTCATGCCGTACTGTTTGCCGCCGTCGGTCACATAGTAGTCAAACGCATCTTGCGTATAGCCGTCGGAGTTGGTGGCACGCACGCGCGCAAAGTACTGGCCGGCATCGGGCGCATCGCACGTCACCTCCGGCAGCAGCACGTCCTCAGCCTTAAAGACCACGTCGCTTATGGCATAGTCGCGCGCAAGCTCCACGGTATAGCGAATGTCGCGCGCCTTAAAGTCGTAGGAAGCATCCCAGTTGATGCGCAACTTACCGTTATCGATCTGCGGCACGCCAATGTAGAACGGCATGGGCTTTTTATAGCTCTCGCGAAAGCTCTTATAGTTCTCCTCGATCTCGGAAGGAATCGCCGCGGCAATCTGCTCGTATTCGTCCTTCGTCACGGGCAGATTCTCCAGGTCGGGCGCAGCAAAGACGAGCGGCTCCGTGACCTCGCGATAATGCTCGACCATCTTGCTCAGACGCTCTTCGGTCAAATACGAGCGCAGGTCCTTGACGGCGCTATCGAGTTCGCTGCGGAACGACTTGCTGCGCAACGCGCGGTTAAACAGCACGTTGCCCCAGTAGTTGCTCACGCCGCGCTCCCAGCTCGCATAATCCGAGAATCCCGTCAGGCTCAACTCGAGCTTGCGCAGCATGCCGTCGTTATCCCAATCCAGGATGTACCAGACCTTGGAGTTAAGCGGGCTGTACAGATAGCAGTTACGGTTCTGCGTGTCGCAATTGCCCGTCAAGATCTGAAACGCCATCCAATAGACCAGGTTCTCGGTATCGAAGTAGGTGTCGAGCACATCGTCGATCTTTTGCGTATCGTCGTTGAGCGCATCGAGCATCTCGATGAGCTTGGTGTGGTCCGAGTCGCCCTTAATCTCGAGCATGCCCTCAAACGCCGTCTGGTTATAGTCGGGGTCATCGGCGAGCTTAATGGTGTCCTCAAAGCGATGGAAATCGAAGCTGTTCACCTTATACAGATGCCCGCTCTTATCCAGACCGTGGGCCTTAAGTGCCGTCTTGTTGAGCTGCTCGACCTGCGTAAACAGTCCGTAGTCCTCAAAGGTGTCGTTAGATTTTTCGGTCTGGTCGCACACCCATAAGTGCACAAACTGCGTGCGCAGGCCCATCATCTGGGGAATGCCACGAATCAGATCGTAGGCCATCTTGTTACGAAAGCGCATGCCCTCGCCCATATGCTTGTTAAGCGCAATCGCGCGCTGCTGACGCCACGTGCCCTTGCCCTTTTTGAGCTCCACCTTGTAGTTCTTTTGCGTATAGGTACTCGACGTCTGACCGCGCACTTGCACGGTAGCGTTGGGAGCCTCTTCACCATAACCGACCTCACCGGCAACGGGGCCCTTATCATCGCCAGGCTGCAGCAGGCCCATAACCTGATAGCGCGCCACGCCCATGTCGGCATAGTCGTAGACCGAGTAGGTATTGATCTCGGCCCAGCTATGGTCGGTATTCTCGGAGCTGTTGCCGCGAGAGACCGTCAGGTACATACATACGATGCCCGAGTCATCGTAGACCTCGTACAGCTCATCCTTGTCGCGAAGGTGCTTGGTCTCGCTAGACGCATCGGCCTTTTTAATCTTGTCCTGCTTCTTGGTCTTTTTTGTCGAGGATTCGTCCTGCGAAGAGCAGCCCGAAAGCAGCAATGTGCCGGCAGCCGCCTCGATCAAGCGGCGACGCGATATCATCCTATCGGTCATCAGGACCTCCCCAACGATTGCGAAACACGCGAACAACCGTGCGCTCAAACGCACCATGCGGCTCGCCCTCTAGACGCAGCTCCTCGTAACGCTGTTCGGCACGGTCGAGCAAGCAGCCCAGCTCCGTAAAGCGACCCGTCTTGTCGGTCGCCACAATGGGCTGCTGACTCAGGATACGATACGGCAAGTTGGCGGTATAGGTATCGAGCCGCATGAGCGCCACAACAAAAAACACCGCCGCGCCGAGCAAAAAGCCAAAGCCATAAAACTGCTGCGGAAAGAACAGCGAGACGATGGTCGCCAGCCCCGCCACGCCCGCGAACAGCCCGGAGGCAAGCACGGCGCCCTTGTAGTCGGTAAAGTACAGCAAGATGAGCATCACCGTATTGCCCACGGCATACAGGCCATAGCCCACGCACAGCGTACGGAAATACCCGTGCATCAGGTTGTTAAAGCCCAGTGGCAGGGCCGAGAGCACCGTAGTCTCGAGCGAGATGACCGCTGCCGTCACAAATAGCTGCTTGAGCGCGCAAAACCGCAGCTCCCTGTTGAGCGTGGCGAGCATTTCCTCCTCGGCCACCACAATGTCGCCCACCACGCCGCCGTCGTTAAACAGGCTGTAGTAGTCGCGGTAGCGCGGATAGAAGTTGACCTCGACCGACACTACAAAGTTGACGGTCGTGACAAGGATCGTCAAAAACGCGATGAGCGCCGGCACATCGTGGTAGGGTGCGCCATAAAACAAGCCCTTGACCTGCACGCCAATAGGCCCTGCCCAAATAATCACCAGGTGTGCAAAGAGTCCCAAGTTGGTAAACAGGCCCGTGAGCGCGAGCGGCATAAATTGGTCGAGCCAGCGCAAAAAGAGCCAGGAGCTGCGATCGCTCTGAGGAAAATACCGGTACAGCAGCACCACGTCCCAGGCGAGCATCACACCGTAGCCCAGGGCGATCGAGGCCAGCAGGCCCTCGACGGGCGGCAACCCCAGCGCCAGCGCGGCCAGGGCGCACAGGCATGCCACGCCAATGGCCGCGGCAAAGCTGCACAGAATACCCCGGTAGTCCTTAATGGCCGTGAGGTAACTCATGCCGTTCCAGTTAACGATCATAATGTTGAACAGCCACAGGCACAGCAGCCCCTGAAGCAGCGTAGCACCCGAGAACAGCAAAAAGATGCCGTAGAGCACCGTGCCCGCTACGAGCATGATAGCGTTGGAGCCCCAAAACGAGGGCAAGACCTCTTCTTCGCGCTCGGCAAAGAGCATGTCGGCCAAAAAGCGCGTGACCGGCATGGAGAAAAAGCTTGTGAGCGTAAGCGAGGCCAGCAGCGTATAGGTCACCATGCACACCAGCAGGTCCTGGTTGGCACGGCCCACACCCCACAGACCGCATAGCACCAAAATGCCCATCTGCAGCAGCACGCCCAGCAGCATGGGGCCCGTGCACACGATGCCGGCGTAGCCATAGGCGCGCATCGTGGCAAACAGGCCCTTGCGTCTAAACAGGCGCTTGAGCTCAAAACCGATTCCAGCCACCGGCTACTCCCCCTCTCTGGGCAGGTCAAACGCGCGCGCTGTCTCGTCGTACAGCGCGCGATAGTTGGCGAGCATCTGCTCGTGTAGGTAGTAGGTCGCCACGCGACGCTGGCCGCGCTCCCCCATTTCCAGGCGGCGGGCACGGCTCGCGCACATGCGCTCCATGGCATCGGCCAGACCCTTGCGATACATGGGCGGGCTCACGAATCCAGCCACGTCAAAGTCGTCGCCGGGGGCGCCCTCGAGCAGCTCACGGCAGCAGCCCACCTCGGTCGTCACGCAGGGACGACGCGCTGCAAGCGACTCCAGCACGCTGAGCGGCTGGCCCTCGGAGATGCTCGTCAAAATGGTAAAGTCGAGCTTTTCCATGTACTCGACCACGTTGACGCGGCCAGTAAAGATCAGGTCGCGCACGCCCAGGGTTTCGACCAGCGCGTGGCACTCGGCGCCATACTCCTCGTCGTCCACGCCGCCCATGATGTGCAGGCGCACCTTGGGCAGGCGCTCATGCAGCTCAAAGAACGCATAGATCATAGTCTTGACGTCCTTGATGGGCGCCAGGCGCACCACCGCGCCAATGTCCACCCAGCCGTCATCGGGCTTTAAGGGAATGTCCTTAAAGCGGTCGAACTGGATGCCGTTGGGGATGACCAGACATTTGTCTGCATCGCAACCCATATCGATCTGCGTCTTGCGGGCGTTATGGAACAAACTCGTCACGCGGAAGGCGCGGCGGTAGATCTCCTCCGAAAGCAGGTAGAAAAAGCGAATCCAGCGGTCCTTAAACGACGGCACCACCCAGTCGGCGCGAATGATCTCTTCCTCGCGCTCGCGGGTATAGATGCCGTGCTCGGTGAGCAGCACCGGCGCATGGTGAACGCTTGAGCCCAGGCAGGCGAGCAGGCCGCCGTAGCCGGTCGAGATAGCGTGGTACACATCGGCAACCGGCACCTCGCTGCCCAGCAGGTAGAGCACCGGCAACAGCATAGAGCGCATGGTGTGGAATGCATCGGCAAAGGGCGTGTAGGGATACTCGGCCAGGCACACGTCGCGGAAGATTTCCATAAACGTGCGGCTCTGCAAAAACGAGAGCGGATGCACGCGACGGCGGTGGAAGATATCGAATAACACGTCCCAGTCCGGATTGGAGAGCGATACCAGGCGGCGCAGCGCCTCGCGCTCGCGGTCGTCAAAACTGGCTTCGTGCTGCTCGCCCGAAAGCCGCAGGGCATCGTCCAGGAACACCTCGTGCACCTCGACCACGTTGCCGGGCAGCTCGTAGACAAACTTGCCACGGTCGGCAGCATGCGCGCCGATCACCCACAGCACAAACTCGTGCTCGGGCATGGCCTGGATATAGCCATGCATCCAGGTAGATACGCCGCCGTGCACATAGGGGTAGCAACCCTCGAGTACCAAGCAGATCCTCATTTGTCGCCACCCTCCTTGCGCTCGATCGTCACGGTCTTATCATTTGCCTTGAGCAGATACAGATTGCCCGTAAGGTGCGTCAGTTCGCCACCCGTGACTGCACCCGGCTCGCCATTGTTGGCGCGGAACATGAGCCACGCCTCGTCGTGGAAATTGCCCAGGCTGAGCGTCCAGGCATCCGCGCTGGTATCCACGCCCACCGTCACCGACGAAAAGCGCCGGATGGCGCCCGAGCATTCCGAGCCGGTCTGGCGACGCAGATCGGGCGCGGATTTGGTAAGCCACTCCAGGTAGTCGGTCAGGCCACCCTTGTAGACCTCCCAGCCCTCCTTGGCTCCGCGATCGGGGTCCAAAAGGTCGTCCGGGTGCATAAAGTGCGTGCTCACGTAGTGCATGTTGAGTTCGGACACGGCTGCCAGACGCATATAGGAATCGTCGACCATGCCGCCCGAAACAATACGTGGCTGCTCCACAATGCCATCGCTCGCCACGCCAAACTCCTGCACGTACGGCAGGTCGGTGCCATCCTCAAAATACGTACTGGCAATGGTCTTAATTCGCGGAGCATCGGTACCGATAAGCTTGCGCGCGCGGGCCGAAAGGATATTCGACGGCGGCACGTAAACCGAGCCATGAGCATTGGGCAGGACCTCGTCCTGAAACGCGATAAGTTCGTTGAGCGATGCGACGAGCGTCTCCTTGTTCTTCCACGTCTTGTAGTCGTACAGCGTGCCATAGTCGGTGTCCCAGAGTGCCAGAGGCTGATGGTTGTAGCCGTGAAAGCCCAGCTCTCCGCCCATCTGCAGCAGCATGCCGCCAAAGTAGCGGAACTGTGTGGTATCGGCTTGGCGCGCGGGCTCGGTCTGGTTGACCGCGTCCTCGTAGTTTTCGATCATCACGCCGGTATAGCGAATGCCGTATTTTTGCGCAAGCTTTTGCAGATCGGGCCACCAGACCTTGGTGTAAAAATCCGCAATGGAAAGGCCGTAGTCACGCTTGATATAAGTACCATCGCCCGAGGGCACGGGGCTGGGAAAGTCGTCCAAATAGAACACGGCGCTGTTGATGACCGGATAAGCCGTGGCATCACCCAGCAAGCTTATGGCCGAAGCATAGAACCCACGCATGACCTTGTCGTAGATACCAATGTTGCACACCACGGTGTGACCACTGCCGCAATCGTTAGACCAAATGAGCGGCGTGCCCGCGTCACCGGTCTTTGCCCATACGCGCGCCGTTTCGCGCAATGAAACCGAAAGCGAAGAATCGAAGGGATCCGAGAACTCGTAGCGCTCTCCTCCGCCCAACATAAAGTCATCGCTCGGAACAATACTTTCGGCTGTCGCATAGTCATATCCGGCCGATTCGATCCCAAGCTTGGAAGCAACAGCCTGCAGGTAGTTCGAGTTATCTGGCGTCATGCCCAGCATGAGTGAGCCGCCCGCACTCACCCAACTCATCAGATCGGTCAGATGCGTACCCAGTCCGTCAAGCGAGGGCATAAGCACAATCACGCGATCAAACGACGTGAGCGATGGGATCGCGTCCGCACCGTCGGTGGCAATATCAACATCGCGATGGGCAATCTTCATGTCCAGCAAAATCTGGTCGAACTGGTCTTTAACATCGTCGACGCTATCTTGGTCCGAGTCGGTAATGACCAGGCACGTGGGCTTTTGGCCAAAGATTGCCGAGGAGGCCGGCACTGCATCGTTGGCGGCAAGCATCCCCAGCTTATGCTGGCCCGCACTGTACTGCACGCCGGCACGCTCCACCAGCAGCACGGCGGCCATGGCAATAAAGACCGCCCACACCACGAGGAGCCCCATCCAACGAAATCGCCCTGCACGGTCGCGGATATGTTGCGCCACGCTCATCTGGCCTCCTCCCCGTCGCGCCAAAACGCCAACTTTTCGCGGTTGTCGGCGCTCAAATATACATGTTGCTTGTCAATCGCATCGATCACACGGTGAACCTCGTCACCGTTGCGGCGCATCACGGCCAGGCGCAGGCAAAGCATCCAAACCTCCTGCTCCTCGGGCACGTCGAGCACCAGCTGGTCGGTCACGGCCTGCGCCTCGTCGATCTGTCCGACATCGGCCAGCGCCGTCGCGTATCGAATGCGCAGCTCAAAGGTGTCCTCGCGCTCGCAGCGACGCGCAAGCAGGCGCGCGTACTGTTGGCGCTGAATCTGAGCCACGCGCCCCTCAGCCAAGCCCGAGCCCAAGTACTCACCAAGAAAATCGCAGTATTCGTTGAGGTTTTGCGCGCTCGGGTCCGTCTTAAAGGCACGCTCCAGCTGCTGCAGTTTAAGGTCGGACTCCTTGGAGATCTGCGCCACCGCCGTCGCGGCATAGTGCGCCACCTCAACGTCGTCGTTAAGCTTAGCCGCCTGCAGCTGCGCCAGGTACGCGTCGGGCTCCTCGGTGAGCATGGAGAGCATTAGGCGGCGCCGGTATGCCGGGTCGTTGACGATGAGCGCCTCCTCGAGCGGGACCACGCCCGCATCGGCGTCACGGTCGTGCACCAGGATGCTGCGATGCAGGTCGTCGTTAAAGCGCAGCGACTCCAGCGCAGACTCTTTCAGCACCTCGCCAAACACCGCGCTGCGGACCGATAGCAGAACCACCAGCAACGGGCCCCACAGCGGCACCAGCACTATCACCGCCAGCATGTGCCCGCGCACCGGCAGCAGGCCCAGCTTCATAAGCGTCCACAGCATCAGACAAACCAGCGCATGAATCAGCAGCAAGACGGCAGCAACGACAAGCGAGATCAAGCGACACCCCCCTCACCGTCACCGGTATAAGAGATGTGCTGCAGCAGCGCCACGATGTCCTCGCCGTCGACGGGCTCCACCGCAATCTGCTTTGCGCTCAGGCGCTCGCGGATAATGGGCAGATCGCACGCCTTTGCCTGGCGCATAAGCAGGTAGAGCACGTCGCCGTCGACCAAGCCCGCCGCGTCGCTCTCGCGGATTGCCGACCCAATTGCGCCCACCAGCTCGCCGACAGGCTCCATGCCCGGTACCACGCGCAGGAGCAAATAACTCCCCATCTTGCTATCTGCGAGCGCTTGCTCCGCCGCGAGCTCTTGGCCAAAGGCAGCCTGCTTGAGCACGCATGTGCCGTCAACGCAGCGTTTATCCTGCGCCACCGCCTCATAGTCAAAGGCACGGCCCAGCGCGCTTTCGACCAGCCCGCACAAGATGCGGAACAGGTTTTGATAATAGAGGGTCATTTGGTTTTCGGCCGCACTACGCACAAAGATCAGCACGGCGAGTGCCCCGTCGCGCTCGATCGTGTATCCAAACATGGGAAGCCCCGGCGTCAGCTCGCGGTTCACCCACAGGTTCGAACGACCCCCGTCGCCCAAAAGAGGTGCAAGCTGCTCAAGCGTGAGCGAGCGTGCGGCATCTTCGGCAATCGCGGGACTTGCTGCTACCAGGCGTGCAAATGCCCCGCCCGAAACATGGTAGATCGCCACCGAATCGTTCTCGAGGATCTCGCCCAGAAGCTCGCAGCACTTGCGATAGATGTCGCGTGGGTTGAATACGTCGAGCTCCTGCGTCACGGCAAAGATCTTGCCAAAGCTGTCGTGGCGACCCACGATCTGGCGCCTGTACGCACGCTTGTCCTCGATCGCGTCGTGGTAGAGCTGCGTAAGGAACGTATTGCGGTTGCGCGCGAGCTCGTTTTGATCGCGCTCCGCCCTAACGGCTTCGCTGTTGCGCAGCTGCACATAGCCGCACACGGCACCCACCACAAAGTACGCAATAAACGGCAGCCAGTTGGACGGCTCGTAAAACAGGCCCTGGAAGGTATAGCCATACTGGGTAAAGTAACTCGCGGCCAAACCCACCGACGCCAGCAGCGCCGCAACCAGGCCAAAGTCCAAGCCATACAGCGTGCCGATCAGCACCACGTAGAGCAGGCGATAATCGAGCACGTTGAGCTGGGCCGATTGGGAGAACAAATGCTCCAGTACCTCGAACAGAACCCAAGCAACGCCCGTCTCCAGGCATTTAATAGGCATCGCGCGCATCTGGATGCGGTCGATGGCGGCGCGCAAAGGGTTGACCTTCTTTGCGCGGCCAACATCCCAACGCGCTTGAATGGTCGAAAGATCGCGCAGCAGGTCGTACCGCTGAAACCAACCATAGCGCACGCGAACGACGTCGCTGACGGGCAGGGCATAGCCGGCAGAATCGCCATAGGCAACTGAGAGCCCTGGGAACAGCGCCTTGAAGGCCTCGCCCACCTCGCCCGCCGTGTGATGGAAGGCATCGGCAACGTCGAGCGTCTCAAAAGAGACATCCCAGCTATCGAAGATGCGGCGAATCAGCACCGCGAGTTCCTCGGCGCACAGCAGGGGAAACGCCGCATCCTCCGCGCCCTGCAGAGCAACCGATCCAGTTGAGCACGCATCGAACAACGGCACCAAAAACGGATCTTCTAGCGCGACGGAGGCAGTGTACAGGAAGGGCACGCGCAGGATCTTGGTCTGAACGCCCTCGCGAGCAGCGTAGTAGCGGCACAGGTCGTTGGCTGCGTGCGCGATAATGCCCTTGCCAGTTCGTCCCGCGGCATCGGCGGCACCCTCGGCACCCGCGGGCCCCGCTACATACAGCAGTTGGACCCGGCGACCCGCGCACGCACGAAAGACCGTGCGCAGCAGCTCGATATCGCCTACGGTATCGGTATGCGGGGTAAGGTAATTAGACAGGTAGACCACGCGTTCGAACTCGTAGGCCTGATCCAGGTGTTGCAAAAGCTCTTTCCACGAGGCATGGGGCGATGACTCGTCGCGGCGCGTGTCCTGCGCGGCTACGACCTGCACATGGTCCTCGGGGAACGCCTTGGCACAAAAGTCATCGTCAACATATGCGGTGTTGCCAACAACCAGCACCTCCATAGCGCACCCCTCCCCTAAAATCCACTTTAGACATCGTCAAACATGCGTATTTTACGCTGTCAACGCAAGCTGGAACGCCTTTAAGGCTGTTTTAAGAACTTTTTTAGAGGATGTGGGGACATCGAGAGTGCTAAATGAGCGCCCAATCCAGAAGTGCGGTGAAAAACCGAGATCTGTCAAACAGGCCCCTGTTTTGAGCATCCGCGACCTGCAGTTTTGTTGGCAAAAATCGGTGTGCGCTCGGCGAGTTTCGATTTTCCCCGCACTTCTCCTACGCACCGGACTCGCAATAGCGCAGTACAATCCGCCAATCGCACTAACCGGAAAGCCAATCCAGCGACTCGCCTAGCCAACCAGAT
>URMZ01000006.1 GCA_900549025.1 uncultured Collinsella sp. | reverse complement strand
GCGACCGTCTGCTGGCAGTGCATCAACCCACCGTGACGGATTCCCCGGTAAAGGTGCTCACAAGCAACAGGATAAAGAAGGCCAGATAGCTGATGCTCAGCAGGTAGGCGATGACCAAAAAGGCAATCCATCCTACATTGGTCTTACCGTCGGCGCGGCGCTGCTCACGACTGCGATAAAGCCAAATCGTCACGCCGATAGCAGTGATAAACAGTACGAGTGCCGCCGTAGCCAGCCCAGCAAGCACAAACATCACGCCAATGCCCACAGCGATGACCGGAAGCAGCAGCAAACCGCACCCGCATCCACCCGGACTATATACGGCAGACTGTCGGCGTCGCCTCATCGCCGCGCCACCCCCATCATCTTTGAGCACTACAGTGCGATAGCCTGCTGAACAGGAACGATCTTGTCGAGTTCCGGTTCAATCCGCCTTTTCTCGGCCTCAAGGTCAAACGCCACCTGAGCGCGCAGCCAATAACCATCCGTCAGGCCAAAATAACGGCAAAGACGGAGGTCGGTGTCGGCCGTCACGCGACGTTTTCCCAAGACAATCTGCCCGATACGCTGAGCCGGAATCCCAGTCTCTTTCGCAAGGCGATATTGAGAAATGCCCATGGGAACAAGAAACTCCTCTTTGAGAAGCTCACCAGGAGTCACCGGCGACAGCAAATCGGCCGAAGTCTCATCACTTGTGATAATCGACGATTTCGACATTCCAAGCCATCTCCTGTCTCCACTCAAAACAGACCCGATAGCGCTCGTTAACACGGATGCTATATTGACCGGCACGATCGCCCTTCAAAGCTTCCAGGCGGTTGCCCGGTGGAACGCGAAGATCATCAAGCGAAGCGCAAACCTGCAGTTGGCGAATCTTCCTCAACGCAACACGCTCAAAGGGCACGAACCTCCTGACCCGCACACCCATGGCAAAGCGTTCGGTATCCTCATCTTTATACGATGCAATCATAGTATCGCCTTACGTTAGTAACGTCAAACGTTTCTATAGACTTACATCTCTATTATATCGTACGTTTGTTCGTGTTTTCTAGAACAAATTGTCCTTCGCGCCTTAGTCAAGCAAAAGCAATCGTTTATAGACATCGAGGCCTTTGAGTAGGATTTCCTCGTCGAAGAGCATGCTATCGGTATGCAGAACGCTTGTGGCATAGGCGGGGCAGCCATCCGAATCACTCGGGTTGTCTTGGTCCTCTGGCATACCCGTGCCCAGCAGGAAAAACACGCCCGGCAGATAGCGTTGATAGAACGCGAAATCCTCGGCGATCAGCAGCGGCTCATCCACGAGCTGTAGCTCGGGCAAGGCAGGCGCGACATTGGCAAATAGCTCGGGGTCGTTGTCGACCGGCGGATAGCCCTCGGCAAAGTCGAGATCGTACGTGCAGCCCGTTGCAGCGCATGCCTCGTCGAGTACACGGCGCACGCCCTCGCGCGCGCGGTCGAACATGTCGTCCGTAAACACACGCAAGCTGCCGGCCACATGGGCCTCCCCCGCCACCGCATTGCAAACCGTACCGGCCTGCAGCAGGCCGAACTTAGCAATGCAGGGTTCATCGGCACCCAACTCGTCCATCAATTCGCGCTCTGCAACCAAAAACTTCGCTGCCGCCAACGCGGCATCGTGCGACTCCTCAACCGGCACACCATAAGTCTTAGCAATATGGATACTCGTACCGTGAATATGGATATGTGTCTCGCTCGAGCGCGCCAGCAGCGGGCCGGAACAGCTCGCCAATGTGTTCGCAGTCAGATCGGACCACACGTGAAAGCCAAAAATGCGGTCGACCCCGTAGCGCTCGAACACACCGCTCTCGCAAACTGTCTTGGCGCCACCAGTCGTCTCCTCGGCAGGCTGGAACACAAAGAGCACGTTGCGCTTGATGGCACCTGGCTGCTCACGAATCGTGCGATCGACAAAGGTTGCCGCCGCAAGTGCCATGGCCATGTGTCCATCGTGTCCGCAAGCGTGCATCTTTCCGGGATGCGTCGAGGCAAAGGCCGCACCCGTCGCCTCCGCGATGGGCAGTGCGTCCATATCGGCGCGAATCGCCGTGGCATGCGCGGCGCCCGTGCCAGCGTCGAAGAAAGCACAAACACAGCTGGGGCAGGGATGGGTCACTTCACAGGCAAGCGAAGCGAGCACGCCCTCGATATAGGCTATGGTTTGAGGAAGATCGAAATCGAGCTCCGGAATGCGATGGAGATCGCGGCGATAGCGACGGAGTTCTTGGAGCTCGGTCATAAAGGTTCCTTTCATAGGTGCGCACCGGTTGCCATCTTATTGTGTCGCAAGATTGCCGCACCCTTATTTCCAGCATATCCCTGCATTTTTTAAACGTTATATACGAATACTCTTGTTTGGTAAAGTGCAACGTGGTAGGGTCGTTACCACTTGATAGAGGCGCGGGCACGAAGAGCCGCGGGCGAGTCGGCAGACTTTGACCCTGCGGGGAGGCGAAACCCGCCGAACTGGGTTTTTCGGGCACGAACAGCCTGGTGGGCCTGCGGGAAACACCCGCAGGACTGTCTGCAGCAATGCGGGAGCGCTATCCGGACATTGGGTCCACGCTATGCGGATTCGATGCGCAGATGGCGCCGTCTGGATAGCGAGGTTTACGGGACATGGCATTGACCCCCAACGAAGCGTATGCGGCCAAGCAGCCGTTTGTGGACAAGAAAACGCTCGAGCATATCGTCGAGCAGTTCCCCACACCGTTTCATCTATACGACGAGGCGGGCATCCGCCGCAACATGCAAGAAGTGCGCGACGCCTTTGCGTGGAATCCGGGCTTTAAGGAATACTTTGCCGTCAAGGCCAACCCTAACCCAGCACTCATCTCCATCCTCAACGAATACGGCTGCGGCTGCGATTGCTCGAGCTATACCGAGCTCATGATCGCCCGCTCGCTGGGCATCGCCGGCCACGACATCATGTTCTCGTCCAACGACACGCCGGCGGCGGATTTTGCCCTTGCAGATAAACTGGGCGCCATCGTCAACTTTGACGACATCAGCCATATCGAATTCTTTGAGCGCGTTGCGGGGCCCATCCCCAAGACGGTCAGCTGCCGTTTTAACCCGGGCGGCCTGTTCCAGCTCTCCAACGGCATTATGGACAACCCCGGCGACTCCAAGTACGGCATGACCACCGAGCAGCTCTTTGAGGCTTTCCGCATGCTCAAGGCCAAGGGCGCCGAGAATTTTGGCATCCACGCCTTCCTTGCCAGCAACACCGTCACTAACGACTACTATCCCAAGCTCGCGCGCATTCTCTTTGAGCTTGCCGCGCGCCTGGAGCGTGAAACGGGCGCACATGTCGCCTTTATCAATCTGTCCGGCGGTGTGGGTATCCCCTACCTGCCCGAGCAGCAGGCTAACGACATCCACGCCATCGGCGAGGGCGTACACGCAGCCTACGACGAGATTCTGGTCCCCGCCGGCATGGGCGATGTGGCGATCTGTACCGAGATGGGTCGCTTTATGATGGGCCCCTACGGATGCCTGGTCACCAAGGCCATCCACGAAAAGCAGATCTACAAGGACTATATCGGCGTGGACGCAAGCGCCGTCGATCTGATCCGCCCTGCTATGTATGGCGCCTACCACCACATTACGGTGATGGGACAGCCGGGTGGCCCTGACAAAACCGCAGCACCGGTCACGAACACGTATGACATCACGGGCAACTTGTGCGAGAACAACGATAAGTTCGCTATCGACCGCGAGCTGCCGCAGATCGACATGGGCGACCTGCTTGTGATCCACGATACCGGCGCGCACGGCTACTCCATGGGCTACAACTACAACGGACGCCTGCGCTCCGCCGAGGTCCTGCTGCGCCCCGATGGATCGGCCGACCTCATCCGCCGTGCCGAGCGCCCGGGCGATTACTTTGCCACGCTCGACGTGCTGCCGAGCGGCCGAGAGCTGCTGGCAAAGTCGCGCGCCGAAAGTGCCCGCCGTCGCGCCCAAGACGAGCGCCTGGCCGTCGCCGCCCAATGGAACAAACGCATCCAGATCGCGGAAGCGAAGGAGAAGAACATGGACATCCGCAATCTCGAGGGCTCAATCGTCGCCCTTGTTACGCCATTTAAAAAGGACGGCAGTGTCGACTTTGACGCACTCGAGCGCCTTATCGATTTCCACCTGCAAAACGGCACCGACGCCATCCTCACCCTGGGCACCACCGGCGAGAGCGCCACGATGACCGATGACGAGGACAACTCCGTTGTCGCCGCCGTGGTCAAGCAGGTTGCAGGACGCGTCCCCGTCATCGCCGGCTCGGGCTCCAACTCCACGCAAACCATGCTCACCAAGTCGCTCACCTACCAGGGCTTGGGCGCCGATGGTCTGCTGCTCATTACCCCCTACTACAACAAGTCCAATGAAGAGGGTATCTATCAGCACTTTAAGGCCGTCGCCGACGCCGTGGACATCCCCTGCATCTTGTACAACATCCCCGGCCGCTGCGGCTGCGGCATCAGCGAGCGCAACGTAGAGCGCTTGGCCGCGCACCCCAACATCATGGGTATTAAGGAAGCCTCGGGCAACGTCGCCTACGCGGCCAAGATCGCTCACCTGCTGTCCGACGACTTCCGCATGTACTCGGGCGAGGATGCGCTGACCGTACCGCTCATGAGCCTGGGCGCCTCGGGCACCATCAGCGTGTGGGCCGACGTTCAGCCGCAGCTCGTGCATGACATGTGCCGCGCCTATCTGGACGGTGACGTGGCACGTGCCCGCGATATTCAAATTGCTGGCCAGCCGCTCATCAACGCCCTCTTTAGTGAGGTCAACCCCATCCCCGTTAAAGAAGCGCTCGCTCAGATGGGTATGATCGAAGCCAACTACCGCATGCCGCTTTGCCCCATGGCCAACGACACGCGTGCCGCACTTACCGATGCTCTGAAGGGAGCTGGTCTGCTTGATTAAGACCGTCATTATGGGAACGGGCCGCATGGGCTCGCTCATCCGCACCACCGCTGAGGGCGTTGTCGACGCCGCCGGTCAGCCCGTTTTTGATATCGTCGCCCAGATCGGTTTTGATCTGTCCGAGCTCGAGAGCGCCCCGGCAGCCGATGTCGTCATCGACTTCTCGAACGTCGTGACCTTCGATGCCGTCGTCGCCTATGTCGAGCGCACGGGTGCCGCGTTGGTCTCGGGCACCACGGGCTACACACCCGATCAGATGGACCGCCTGCGCGAGCTGGGTCAGAACGCCCGCGTCATGCACTCCGGCAATTACTCCATCGGTATCGCAGCCCTGCGTCATCTGGTAGCGCAGGCCACATGCGAGCTGCCCGGCTTTGACTGCGAGATCGTCGAGACGCACCACAACCAAAAGGTTGACGCCCCGAGCGGCACGGCCAAGCTACTGCTCGACGCCATCGTCGAAGCTGAGACCGAGGCAGGCTACCACCCCGTCTATGGCCGCGAGGGCATGTGCGGCGCGCGTGACCCCAAGGAGATCGGTATGCACTCGCTGCGCGGCGGCACCGTCGCCGGCGTGCACGAGGTGAGTTTCTTTGGCCAGGACGAGGAGGTCACGCTCACCCACCGCGCCACGAGCCGTCAGATCTTTGTCAACGGCGCCTTGACGGCCGCGCAGAAGCTCGTCACCCGCGAACCCGGCTTCTATACGTTCGACCAGGTCATGTTTGCCTAACCAGGTATCAACCGAATCCACCCAAAGGAGAGATAGCAAATGAGCAACGCAGCCGAGATGGATGCACAGGAGATTATCAACTACATCGCCACCGCGCCCAAAAAGACGCCCGTCAAGCTGTACGTGCGCGAAAAGCCCGGCATGAAGGTCCAGTGGGGCAATGCGCACGTCTACGGCGGTCGTCGTGGCAAGACCGTCTTTGGCGACTGGGATGAGCTCAAGGCCATCCTCGATGCCAATGCCGACTCCATCGACTACTACGACGTAGAGAATGACTGCCGCAACTCCGCCGTCCCCATGCTCGACCTTAAGGGCATCAACGCCCGCATTGAGCCGGGCGCGATCATCCGCGACCGCGTCGAGATCGGCGACCGCGCCGTCATCATGATGGGCGCCATCATCAACATCGGCTCCGTTATCGGCGAGGGCTCTATGATTGATATGGGCGCCGTCCTGGGCGGCCGCGCAACCGTGGGCAAGAACTGCCACATCGGCGCCGGCACCGTACTGGCAGGCGTCGTTGAGCCCGCGAGTGCCACGCCCGTCATCATCGAGGATGATGTCATGATTGGCGCCAACGCCGTGGTCCTGGAGGGCGTGCGCGTGGGCAAGGGCGCCGTCGTGGCTGCCGGTGCCGTGTGCATCGAGGACGTCCCCGCCGGCGCCGTCGTGGCCGGTGTCCCCGCCCGCGTCATCAAGATGCGCGATGCCCAGACCGACAGCAAGACCGGCCTCGAAGAGGGCCTGCGCCAGCTTTAATAGTTACGGCGTTTTACCAAACGCCGTAACGACCCGACGTTGCAAACGCCCCTAGGCGGCAATCTGACGTTCAATCGTCGGGCATGACCAGAAGGTCAATGCCCTCCTCTTTCGCGTCACCTTGCTCGCCTAGGGGCGTTTTCGCTGACGTATGCTCAACCTGCAAGGCAATTCAGCCCCAAGCAAAAAAGGCCGAAGTCCCGAAGGGTTTCGACCTTTGTTCTTCTGCAGCGTCCAAGCGCAGTTTATCGATTCTCGATGCTACCGATATTCTTGAGCTCGATGGAGATGAGGCCGTTGGGCTCGTTGACAAACTCGATGTATTCGGAGTTCGAACCCATCTCGGCCGGGAAGCTGATCTCGATACCCGTGTCGGTACGGATCTTATGATTGCGCACCGCTGCGCGTTCGACCTGTTTGCGCTCCACGGGCACACGCTCAGGCACCTTCTCCTCGGTCAGTGCGGCGCGCACACTCTCCTTGATAACCGGTTCGTCCTCAAAGACCTCGTCGACGATATCCCAAGGCGGCAGTTCCTCGTCATCCTCAACCTTCTCGGCAACGGCAGCCTTAACCTTAGCGAGCGCTACAGCCGTGTTGGCACCGTGCTCCTCGGCGACTTCCTCGACCACACGCGTCACGGTGTCGATGACCTCCTTGCCCGATACGCCCGTGTCGCACTGCAGCAGGCCATCGGGGATAAGCATACGGTCCTCGCCGGCAATCTTGCGCTTCTTGTCCACGTAGCCGATCTCCATGGTACTCGCGCGCACGATGGCATAGCTCGGCACCTTTTGCGAGGGGTTCGGCAGAATGGCGTAGTGGCGCGCGATGTCGTTGCGCACCTCCCCCTCCTCGCGGCCCACTTCGTGCATAAAAGCCTGCTTGGAGCCCAGCAGCATCACGGCAAACCAGCGGGCATCCTCATCGTCGTCAAAATCGGCCACGAGCACGTCGGTGGACTCGGCTTTCTCGGCTTTGGTGAGCTCGGAGGAAATAAACTCCGCAATCTGCTGCGACAGGTTAACGAACTCGCGCTCGCCAAAGAAATAGCCCTTAAGCTCGCCGCCAAACGCAGAGTTCTCGGCAAACGTGGCGCGTTTATTGTCGGCCGAGGTGCGGGCGCGGCGCAGATGCGTGGTCACGAAGTTGCGCACGGTACGACTCTCGATATCGAGCTCGCGCTGGCTCATGACGTTGACGGCAGAGTCAAAGTCCAGGATATGCAGAATCGCGTGATTGATTTTCATATACGGCATTCCGTTCTAGATCGATTTCGGCACGAACCAGTATAGCGGTCGAGCCCACCCCAGGCGCATCGAAGATTGGTGCATCGGGGACAGGTTGCTTTGCGCCAATGGCTAGCGCAGGAGCTCGGACTGCCAAGCCTCGAGCTGTTCTGCCAAACTCTTGCCGGCAGCGGGCATGTCGATCTGAGGGCGTTTGGGCAGCAGTGCGCATTTAAGGATTGCCACGATGGTCTGCGAGACAAAGCGTCGTGTATCCTTGTCAAAGCCTTGCGCAGCCTGGAGCATCACGGGCAGGCTCTCGCGCAGATTCCCAGCGATATCCGCAAACCGCTCAGCACCCGTTGCCTCAAACACGGAGAACAACGCATCTACAAAACGCTCGCGCTCGCCAGGCGACACTGCAAGCAGCATCTCGCGAATGGAGCCATCAACATATCGAGCACCGGCGGACAGGCGCTCACAGTACACGAAGTCGCGACCATCAACCACCCAGCTAAAGGGATTGTGCTGCAGCAGGCTGAACTCGGTGCTCTCAACGATGGCATAGTCCTCCTGTGTCTCGAACATCATGCCAAAGATCGACGACCGAGGTAGCGTCTTGTCGATTCGACCGGAAAGATCGGCAAAGGCGTCGCCGTTCAGAAACTCCTCGACGAAGCCCGGGCCATCATGGGAATACGCCCGTTCGATTCGCTCACGGGCGACATCGGAGCACATCGCCGCACCGTACACCGCAAGGTTTCCACCCTTGGAATGACCTCCGCACAAAAGCGGCCCGTCAATCGCATCCGCCGCCTCGTCCACATAACGTGCCGCGGATTCCTGGGCCGGCACAGGACACCGGAACGCCATGTTAAAGTCCTCTTTCCAGCCCACAATCGTGCTGTCGGTCCCCCGGAAGGAAAGATAGCTAAACCCTGCCGGAAACCGAAACGCCATGGCTGCAAACTGCTCCGTCGCCACCACATCGCTCACGGCACGATAGCCGCAAACGTGCACGCCACGGTAGCGAGGACTTGCTGCCACGGCCTCCAACAAGGCCCTGCTCCCCTCCGGGTCCCACAAGTCGTCAATCATGTCCCGGTAGCACTCGGCACGCAGCAGCTCGCGTACGTCTAGGCCCTGCCAGTTCGTCAGCTCCGCCATATCACCTGGCAAACACAAATAGGACAACCACGCAAAGACCAGGCTATCCACCGCGCAGAACGGCCGCTCCTCAAACGGATCAAACGCCGTCTGGGCATAGGTCAAAAAATTAGGCGAATCCGACATGGCCCTCCCATCAACTATGGTGCATTGGGATGGTGCATTGGGGTCAGGTTACTTTGCACCAAAAAGGCGCCCGGGCCGTGTGGACCCGGACGCCTTCATTGTAGCTTTTCGCTCTAGCGAGCTTGATTTAGCAGGAAAAATCGACGCTGTCGATGATGTCCTTGAGGGCCTTGGCGGAGACGGTGAGCTCATGCTGCTCGTCTTCGTTCAGCGGCACGGGGACGCGGCAGACAACGCCGTCGCGGCCAACGACGGTCGGCATGGAGATGGCAAGATCGGACAGGCCATACTCGCCCACCATGAGCGAGGAGACAGGCAGAACGGTCTGCTCATCGCGCATAACGGCGGTGCAGATGCGCTTGACGGCCATGGCGACGCCATAGTAGGTGGCGTGCTTCTTCTCGATGATGGTGTAGGCGGAGTTCTTGACGTCCTCAGCGATGCGCTTCTCGGCAGCCTCATGCTCCAGATGGCCGTGAAGCTCACAGAAGGTGTTCAGCGGAACGCCGGCAACCTGAGCGCTGGACCAAGCGACAAACTCGGAGTCGCCGTGCTCGCCCATGACATAGGCCTGGACATCGCGCGGGTCAACCTCGACGTGGGCACCAAGCATCTGCTGCAGGCGGCCGGTGTCGAGCACGGTGCCGGAACCGATGACGTGGCCCTCGGGCAGGCCGGACATCTTGATGGCGGCGTAGGTCAGAACATCGACCGGGTTGGAGACGATGAGCAGAATGCCATCGAAGCCGGACTTCTTAATCTCGGGGATAATGGACTTAAAGATGCTGACGTTCTTGTTGACCAGGTCCAGGCGGGTCTCACCGGGCTTCTGGGCAGCGCCAGCGGTGACGACGATCATGGCGGCGTCGGCGACATCGGAATAATCGCCGGCGTAGATCTTCATCGGCTCGGCAAACGTCATGCCGTGCGCGATATCCAGGGCCTCACCCTCGGCGCGGTTCTTGTCCACGTCGATGAGGACCATCTCGGAGAACAGACCGCTCTGCATCAGCGCGAACGCCGAAGACGAACCGACGAAACCGCAGCCGACAATAGCGACCTTCTTCTCGTTAACCATTAGAAACTCCCATCTCACTCCACAAACAAGCCGCCCGGGAACGACCCGAGCGGCTTGTCGTAATCCCAATACATCCAATCGGGACTTTGATTATGCTCCTATTCGCAGCCAAAAATCGACCGTTTACCGAAATTGTTTGCAGAATTCGTAAAATAACTGCACGAAATCGGTTTCGATATATTGACGAGCCAAAATAGCTTTCTAATACAGGCCCGCCTCGCGAATGGCCTCGACAGCCAAAGCGATCTGGTCGGGCGGCAAGACCAGCGCCATGCGCACGTGCCCCTCGCCCGAAGGACCAAAGCTCGCGCCCGGCGTCACCACAACGCCGGCCTTCTCCATAAGCTCCTCGCAAAACGCCATGGAATCGGTGCGGCCACCGGGAAGCTTGGCCCACACAAACATAGAGCCATGCGCGTTGGGGCGCTCCCAGCCCAAGCCCTCAAGACCGTCGCACAGGGCATCGCGGCGCTCCTGGTACTTCAGACGCTGCGCCTCGACCTCATCGCGCGGACCGTTCAGGCAGGCGATGGCGGCCTTCTGGATCGGGAAGAACATGCCAAAGTCGATCTGGCCGCGCAGCTTGGCAAAGGCCGAGACCACATCCTCGCGACCGACCAAAAAGCCGATGCGGGCACCGGTGACGTTAAACGACTTGGAGAGCGAGAAGAACTCCACGCCCACCTCAAGCGCACCGGGATACTGCAAGAAGCTGCCGCCCGGCTCGCCGTCGAACACGATGTCGGAGTATGCGTTGTCATGGACGATCAGCAGGTCGTGCTCGCGGGCGAAAGCGATGATCTCCTCGTAGACCTCGGGCGTACCCACCGAGCCCACCGGGTTGGCGGGCAGCGACACGATCATATACTTGGCACGATCGGCCACCTCGGGATCGATACCCGCCACATAGGGCAGGTAATTATGCTCGGCAACCAGCGGATAGTATTCGAGCTTGGCATCGGCGATCTTGGCACCCGCCTCAAAGACCGGGTAGCACGGATCGGGAACCAAAATAGTGTCGCCCGGATCGAGCAGGGCCAGGCCCAAATGGCCCACGCCCTCCTGCGTGCCGTTGCACGACTGCACCATGGACGGCGTAATGCCCGAAACGCCAAAGCGACGCTCATAGTAATCGCACACGGCCTGCTTGAGTTCGGGCAGGTCACGCAGGGCATACTTCCACATCTCGGGATCTTGGGCTGCTTGCGTGAGCGCCTCGACCACATGGTCGTACGGCTTAAAGTCGGGCGTACCCACGCTCATGTTGTAAATGGTCTTGCCCTGAGCCTTCAGCGCGAGAAGCTTGTTGTTGAGCGAGGCGAAAACCTCCGCGCCAAAGCGGTCAAGACGCTGCGATGCCTGCATGGTGCCACCTTTCGATATGAAAAACGCGGCGCTCCGACAAGAGCGCCGCGCGATACGGGCCATCAGATTGCAAAAGTGTAACGCTTGCAACCCCCGTATTGGTTCAATTTAGCCAACCTTAGTCAATTGCATTGAGCGCGTCGATCTGCGCAAGCCACAAACGTGAGCTGGCGTCACTCGGCATACGCCAATCGCCGCGCGGGCTGAGCGTCACCGAGCCCACCTTGGGACCATCGGGCAGGCAGCTGCGCTTAAACTGCTGGGCAAAGAAGCGACGATAGAACGTACGCAGCCACGTGTGGACGGTCTTGGCGTCGTAGACGCCCTCGAAGCTCTTGAGCGCCATGCGGTAGATCTTGCCCGGCTCAAAGCCAAAACGCAGCAGGTAATAGAGGAAGTAGTCGTGCAGCTCGTACGGCCCCACCAAATCCTCGGTCTTCTGTGCAATCTCGCCATCGCCCGTGGGCGGCAGAAGCTCGGGGGACACCGGCGTATCGAGGATGTCGAGCAAGACCTCGGCAATACGCCCGCCAAAGACATCGGCAGCATAGCGCACCAGATGACGTACGAGCGTCTTGGGCACGCTCGCGTTGACGGCGTACATGCTCATGTGGTCGCCGTTATAGGTAGCCCAGCCGAGCGCCAGCTCCGACAGGTCGCCCGTGCCGATGACAAAACCGCCAGCCTGGTTGGCCAAGTCCATCAGAATCTGCGTACGCTCGCGGGCCTGGCTGTTCTCGTAGGTCACGTCCTGCACGGCCGAATCGTGCTCAATGTCCTTGAAGTGCTGCTCCACAGCCGCATGGATCGAAACCTCGCGGAAGCTCACACCCAAGTCGCGGGCAAGCGACTCGGCATTGGACTTGGTGCGGTGCGTGGTGCCAAAGCCGGGCATGGACACAGCCGTGATACCGGTGCGCGGCAGCCCCAGCGCATCGAAGGCACGCACGGTTACAAGCAGTGCCAGCGTGGAGTCCAGGCCGCCCGAAAGGCCGATGACCGCAGCCTTGGTACCCGTGTGGGCAAGGCGGGTCTTGAGGCCCGCAGTCTGCAGGTCGAGGATGGTCTCGCAGCGCTCGGCCAAGTCGCCATGGTCGGCCGGCACAAAGGGAGCACGGGGAAAGACACGGTCGATGTCGAACGCATCGCGCAGGACGGGCTTTTTGGCCAGCACGCCCTCAAACGAAAACTCAACAGTCGTGGCCTCAGGCGCATCGTCCGCGCGCGTCCACGTCGTCGAGCGACGGCGCTCGGCAACCAGACGGTCGAGGTCAACATCGGCAACCGCCATATCGCAGGTAAGGAGCTTCGTCGCCGCCAGCTTAGAGCCGTTTTCGTAGACGAGGTTCTCGCCCGCAAAGACCATATCGGTCGTGGACTCGCCTTCGCTCGCGTCTGCATAGGCATAGGCACAGTACAGGCGCGCACTCTGATTGGAGATGAGGCTGCGGCGATAGTCTGCCTTACCGATAATCTCGTCCGAGGCCGACGGGTTGAGGATCACCGTCGCACCGGCAAGCGCCATCTCGGTCGAAGGGGGCGCCGGCACCCACAGGTCCTCGCAAACCTCAACGCCAAGTACCATGTCCTCAGCGCCCTCGTCGCAGCAGCGGTAGACAAGCCCCGAACCCAGCGGAACCGGACCCTGACCGGCAAATTCAACCCACACGGGATCCGCAGGCGCCGGAGCAAACCAGCGGCGCTCGTAGAACTCGCCATAATTGGGCAGATACTTCTTGGCCGTGAGGCCCAAAAGCTCGCCCGCGCAGCACACGGCGGCGCAGTTGTAGATATTCTCGGCAACTGCAACGGGAAGACCGATGGTAAAGACAATCGGCAGCTCACGAGTCTCATCGAGGATATGCACCAAAGCAGCCTCGCAGGCATGCAGTAATGTGCGGTTATGGAACAGATCGGCCGCGGTATAGCCGCACAAGTTGAGCTCGGGCAGCACCAGCGCGCGAACGCCGCGCTCAACAGCCGCGCGAACAGCCGCTAACGTAACCTCGGCATTGCCCTCGACATCGGCCACGCGAATCTGCGGCGACGCCGCCGCCACACGCAAAAAGCCATCAGACTGAGAAAGGTGAAGATTCATAAGAATGCTCCCGTGCGTAGACGCCATTCAACACAATTAGCAAGCCCTATTGTAGTTCAACCGCCGGGCGCAACCGCATCCCACCAACTTGGTGAGCTATTGATGAGTTGATGGTATCTGTTAAATGTCACGTACGATTCACATCTGGTGGGTACCCTGATGGCTACACGAAACGAAGCAGATTTACACCGGGAGGACCCCGTATGACAACCAAGTACACCGACGCGCCGCGCACGCGCGTCATGACGCCGGCATCGCTCAACAACGGCGTGCACGAGAACCATTCCATCGGACAGACCATGGCCATCGCGCCCAAAAAGGGTCTGTTTGACGACATTTCCATTCCCCAGATCATCGCCGGCGCCGCGGCTGCCGCCACGAGCGTCGCGCTTGCCTCCAAGATCGGTATCGCCGGTTCAGTAATTGGTGCCGCCGTGAGCTCGGTCATCACCGTTGTGTCCTCGCAGGTCTACCGCCACTTTATCTCTGCCAGCGCCGAAGCCATCAAAGGTACGCACGCCGCCGTCGACTACCCCGCCGGCGCCTACGAGCCCGTTGAGTTTAATGCCGAGGAGCACCTAGGCGGCGCCGCGACTACGCAGGAGATGCGCCAGATTGCGGGGCGCGCGACCACGGCCCGCGTCGCCCCTGACAGCCTGCGCGCCAAGGCCGCGGCAGAGCGCAGCCAGACGCAAAAGAAGGTCATCGTCTTCTCGATCGCCATCGCCATCGTCGCGGTCATCGCCTGCGCCGGCGCCATCCTTATCACCACCGCCGGTGAGGGTCTGGGTGAGCGCCCCGAGCCAATCCTTTCGTCGCATACGGCCGAGAGCGATGCAAATGGCAACACTCAGCCGCAGGATCAGCAGGCACAGACGGACGACACGCAAGACAGTCCCACCTCTGCCAATTCGTCCTCGAACACCCAAAACCAATCGCAGGGCACCGATTCCTCTACGGCCAACAGTGGCACGCCGTCCGGCACGACCGACTCAAGCCAAACGACTGACGGTTCACAGCCGAACACGGGAGGCCAGACGAGCGACACCACGTCGGGAACGGGCACGGCAGACAGTAACAACACCAACAGCTCGAGCGGAACCGCTTCCGGCACGGCATCTGACAACTCGAGCCAAGGCACGGCATCGGGCAACTAAGCACGTTTGCCTCTCATAGATAACCGACCTGTACAACGGGCGCGAATCGAAAGCGGTTCGCGCCCGTTTGCCTTGGGCGCCGCCATGGCGAACGCCATGCGATGGTAAGATGCTTTACATGTGTAAAGAGGAGATTTGCCATGAGCAAGACAATAGTTAGGCCCACGCTTTCGCTGGGCAACCACATCTATCTGTATCGCCTGCTGCGCGATGCGATTGGATGTGGCAAGCAAACGTTTATGACGCAGGTCGAGGAGGCGCTCGCCGCTGGCGACATGACCGCTTATGACCTGGGCTTCGAGTCCACGCGCGAGCTGCTCGAGGAGCTCGACGACTGCATTAAGCTGACCGTCTTTAAAGGTGGCCGCCTGTATGCCACGGTCATCGCCAACGAGGCCTGGGATGCTGCGCTTGCCAAGGGCGAGGACAAGCCCAAGACCGCCAAGGGCGCCAAGCAGTCCTACAAAAAGAAAAAGCGCGGTGAGAAGGACCTCAAGGCCGTGCGCCCCAAGCACGTTAAGCGTCCCGAGCCCGAAGCCATGGTTGAAGCCGCGCCGGAACCCGAGCCCGAGACAGAGATCGAAGTTGCTATTGAGGTAACGGCAGAAGCCGAAACCGAAATCGCCGCCACGACCGATTCCGAAGTCATATCCGAGCAGGAAGCCACTGTGGAGCTCAACGAAGCGCCCAAGTCGACAACCGAAGAAGCCGCTGACCAACCCGAGCCGTCTGCGTTCCAAAACAGCGATGTCTTTGGCGACGAGGCCGAGAACGATCAGTCCGACAAGCCCGCAGATCAAGACGCTACCGAGTCGACACCGGAGCCCGAGACGCCGCAGCCCGCCATCTCGCTCACGGTCGTCTATGACCCCGAGAACGCCAACGCCGGCATCACCACCATGGCATCCACGCCCATCGAAGCAAAGTCGAGCGTCGAGAACGAGGACGCGACGCAGGTTGAGGTTGAAACCGCAGCTGCAGACGCGCCCGTCACCGTGGAGCCCGCAGATTCCACGATCAAGCCGGAAGCGACGCCGGAGCCCGCACCCGTCATCGAATCCGTGCCCACCTCTGCTTGCGGCCAAATTCCCGCACCGGCACCGGCTTCGGCACCCGCAGCGGCCCCAACCCCCGCACCCGCAGCACCGACCATCCCCGAGGACTTCCCCATCGATTTCGCAACCGAGGTCTTCTGCCCCGGCCCGCTTCTGCACCAGCTGTCGACCTATCTCCCCTACGGCGCCGATACCCTCGGCATTGTCGGCGAGTACTACTGGATCGCCCGCGAGCGCGGTACCATCGAGGCCGCGCGAAACCGCGCAAGCTTCCCCCTGCGCTACACGCAGGCCGGCGAGCGCCACGAAGTCACCGTGCGCATTCGCCGCAACACCACCGGTGGTCTCGGATCCACCTGGGCCATTGATAAAGTCGAAGAACCCGAGCAGTAACGACAAACGGCTCAAATCCAAATCAGGATTTGAGCCGTTTTTATTTGTTGATGTTGCGTAACCAACAGCGAGCGGCCGCAAGTGCCCCAGGTTGCCGTGAAAGAGGAGCGACGCGTACTTCGGTACGCGAGCGACGGCTTGAACGGCAAGATGGGGTGCTTGCGACCCGCGCAGCGTCGAGCAGTTACGCGGTTTGGAAAACCGCGTAACGATCTAGTCGCGCGTCAGCTTGCGGTGAATACGATGCGGCTGTGCTGCGTCCTCGCCCAGGCGCTCGATGCGGTTGGCCTGATAGGCCTCGAAGTTGCCCTCGAACCAATACCAGTTGCCCGGATTCTCGTCGGTGCCCTCCCACGCCAGAATGTGCGTGGCAACACGGTCCAGGAACATACGGTCGTGGCTAATGACCACCGAGCAGCCCGGGAACTCGAGCAGCGCTGCTTCGAGCGAGGACAGCGTCTCGACGTCGAGGTCGTTCGTGGGCTCGTCGAGGAGCAGCAGGTTGCCGCCCTGCTTGAGCGTAAGCGCCAAGTTCAGACGGTTGCGCTCGCCACCGGAGAGTACGCCAGCGCGCTTCTGCTGGTCCTGGCCCTTAAAGCCAAAGCTCGCCACATAAGCGCGGCTGGGGACCTCGGTCTCGCCCACCATCATGTGGTCCAGGCCATCCGAGACGACCTCCCACAGGTTCTTATCGGGGTCGATGCCGGAACGGTTCTGGTCGACGTAAGAAATCTTGACGGTCTCGCCCACCTCGAGCTCGCCCGAAGTCAGCGGCTCCAGACCCACAATCGTCTTGAACAGTGTGGTCTTACCGACACCGTTGGGGCCGATGACGCCCACGATGCCGTTGCGCGGCAGGATGAATGATAGGTCGTCGATGAGCACACGGCCATCGAACTCCTTGTGCAGGTGATGGGCCTCGAGCACCTTGTTGCCCAGACGCGGGCCCACGGGGATGCGGATGTCGGTCCAGTCGAGCTTCTGGCTTGCGCGGGCCTCGGCCTCCATCTCCTCGTAACGAGCCAGACGGGCCTTGTTCTTGGCCTGGCGAGCCTTGGGCGAGCTGCGTACCCACTCGAGCTCGGCCTCCATGCGCTTGGCGAGCTTGGCGTCGCGGTTGCCCTGCGCCTCGATACGGGCGGCCTTGGTCTCCAGATACGTGGAGTAGTTGCCCTTGTAGGGATAAAGGTGACCGCGGTCGACCTCGCAGATCCACTCGGCAACGTTATCCAGGAAGTAGCGATCGTGCGTGACGGCAAGCACCGCGCCCTGGTAGTTGTGCAGGAAGTGCTCGAGCCACAGGATCGATTCGGCGTCCAGGTGGTTCGTGGGCTCGTCGAGCAGCAGCAGGTCGGGAGCCTCGAGCAGCAGCTTGCACAGGGCCACGCGACGGCGCTCGCCGCCGGAAAGTACGTTGACCGGCATGTCGGAATCGGGCAGCTGCAGGGCGTCCATGGCCTGGCCGAGCTTGGAATCGATATCCCAGCCGTCGGCGGCGTCGATCTCGTCCTGGAGCTTGCCCATCTCGGCCATGAGGGCGTCCATGTCGCAATCCGGGTCGCACATCTCCTCGCCGATCTTATTGAAGCGATCGACCTTGGCGATCATATCGCCAAACGCCATGCGCACGTTCTCGATGACGGTCTTGTCGTCGTCGAGCGGCGGCTCCTGCTGCAGGATGCCCACAGTGTAGCCGGGGGTGAGCCTGGCATCGCCGTTGGAGACCTCCTCGATGCCGGCCATAATCTTGAGCAGGGTCGACTTACCCATGCCGTTGGGACCCACGACGCCGATCTTGGCACCGGGGTAGAAGCTCAGGGTCACGTCGTCAAGGATTACCTTGTCGCCATGGGCCTTGCGAGCCTGATACATCTGGTAGATAAACTCCGCCATATGTCTGTTCTATCCTTTCTACCTGCTGTTTCCCTATTCTTGATTCGCTTTAGTGGAAACGAAATGAGGGAACCAGCTCTGAAACGTAACGAAAAAGGGGCATGGTTGCCCACACCCCCTAATACTACCTGGGAAAAGTCCCCCGGAACATACTATGAACTGCGTACGCTAGTTTTCCGCAACCTTAACGAGCGGCTCGCTGCGATTTGCGCCACAACAGATACGAGTAGACGTAGACGGCTCCAACCGAACCAAACGCCAGAACCGCAATCACCGCGGCGACGACTTCACTCGAAAGCACGCTGCCTGCCACGCCCATCACAATCAGGCCAATACCCAGCACCATAAAGCAGGCGCCGCCAAAACGCTGAGTACGGCGCCAGTTCTCGGGATCGGCAAGCGCCCAAGGTGTCTTGATACCGAGCGTATAGTTCTGCATCACACGCGGCAAGTAGTTGCCTACGCCGATGAATAGCAAACCGACAACACCGGAAATCAGCACGTTAACCGAACCGGCCGCCGGCACCACGCCCCAGACCGTAAGCTCTCCCAGCCAGCTTATGGCGCACATGAACAAGGTGAAGGCGATTACGAAGCCCTGGTAGAACTTGCCCGAGGTTCGATATGCCTCACCTTTGGGGTCGATGCGCGGCACCATGCGGAACATTGCGAGAAGCGCCAGAGGCAGCACGCCGAGCGCGGAGGCCATCCAGCTAGGACCCCAACCGTCGACGGCGCCGTTCGCGCCCCAGTGCGTGGGAATCTGCGTAGGCAAGCTCGGCATCACCATGAGGTGCGCTACGACATTGGCGACGCACAGAGCGACCAGCGCAATCCACACGCGCGACGATACCCCCGTGGGGTGAATGCCCTTGTTTTCGTTATTCATCCTTATCACCTTCAGTGTTTGTAAAGCCCATAAACCAGCCAATTAAATCCTGCATGACGGTGGTGTTTAAGCTGTATACGATGTTTTGGCCATGGCGCTCGTCGGTCACCAACCCGGCGTTTTTGAGCGTCGCCAAGTGATGGCTCAGCGACGGCTTACTGATATCAAAATGCTCGGCAAGCTCCCCCGCCGTGCAATTGCCCTCGCGCAGCAACTCCAAAATGCGCCGTCGCGTTGGATCGGCAAGCGCCTTAAAACCCTCTCCCGGCATAAGACCTCCTCTCATCATCTCTCATGACGTGCACACTATACTCGATATTTAGATGTTTGTCTAACTATCTAATCTCAATGCTTCAAACCACATCAAAGCAAACGCCATCGCAACCTATGGGCGATTACCTATAATGACGATAGCTAAAACACGATTCGCTTCCCCATCGGAGGATATTTATGACCGAAACCGCTGCCGCAGCCGCCATCGAGACACGCGACACCAAGCTCGAGATTATCATGGGCCGCGAGGCACTCGATAAGCTCGCCGATGCTACGGTGCTAGTGCTCGGCTGCGGAGGTGTGGGCTCCAACTGCTGCGAGGCACTCGCCCGCGGCGGCATCGGTCATTTCGTCATTCTGGATAAGGACATCATCGCGCCCAGCAATATCAATCGCCAGGCCATCGCCTTTCACAGCACCGTCGGCAAGCGCAAAGTCGACGTCATGGAGGCTATGATTCACGACATCAACCCTACCGCTACCGTCATCAAGCGCACCGAATACCTGCTGAGCGACAACATCGATGATTTCTTCGCGAGCGTTTTGGAGCAGACGGACGGCAAGCTCGACTACGTCGTCGACGCCATCGACACCATCTCGGCCAAGCTCACCATTGCCAAATATGCTCAGGACCACGACATTCGTTTGGTTAGCTCCATGGGCGGGGCCAACAAGCTCCATCCCGAGTGCCTCCGCTTTGCCGACATTTTCGATACGGTACGTGACCCCATGAGCCGCATCATGCGCAAAGAATGCAAGAAGCGCGGAATCAAGAGCCTGCATGTACTGTTTAGCTGCGAGGAATCGGTTAAGACACAGCCCCGCGACCCTTCCAACATCCACGAGCGCACCGAGCTGGGAACCGCCAGCTTTATGCCGCCCATCATGGGCCAGATGATTGCCGGCGAGGTTATCCGCCAGATCAGCGGCCGCGGCACTGAGCGCGTACGCTCCGATGGCCAACGTCTGGACTAGCGGAGCGCACCGAGATGGAGCCCCGGTTATTTGATGCACACTGCCATCTTGATTTAATGGCTCACCCGGACGCCGTTGCCGATGAGGCGACGGCGCTGGGCTTGGGTCTATTTGACTGCGGCGTCAATCCGCGCGACTTTTCGGCCGCAAACGAGCGCGCCTGTCGCCAACCAGGCATCATCGCCGGCGTTGGGCTTCACCCCTGGTGGCTCGCCGATGGCCACTGCGGTTTTGTCGAAGTCAATCTGCTTTGCGAAGTTGCTGCCCAAGAACGCTACATCGGCGAAGTCGGACTCGACTTTTCCGCGCGCTTTGCTGGAAGTGAGCCGCTACAAATACAGGCACTTAACCGGCTCTGCGATGCGCTCGTGCAGCATCCTCTTACCGGGCGCGTGATATCAATTCACGCCGTTCGTTCGGCAGGAGCCGTACTGGACGTCCTCGAATCGCATGGACTACTCATCCCAAACCCCGACTCCCCCGTTATCATCTTCCACTGGTTTAGCGGTACTTCGGACGAACTCGTCCGCGCACGTAATGCGGGCTGTTATTTTTCCGTCAACGAACGCATGCTCGCATCTAAACGAGGACGCGAATACGCACGACAGATTCCACTCGATCGTTTACTGCTCGAGACCGATTCACCAGCCGAACCAAACACAGAAACAAGCGCACAGTCGCTCATCAGATCGCTCACAAGGACCTCGATGCGCATTGCCTCACTCAAAAACTGTGACGCAAAGCGCATCGAGTCGGCAGATTTAGCAAATGCGCACGCTGTTTTTGACCTTCGCTAACCCCTGTGGGCTAAAATGCCAAGGGACATGCGAATCGCACAACGCAGTCCCTATTGGTAGGCAGTACAATTCGGCAGCATTACACCAATTCGTGCATGAGATCACGGTTGCGTGCATACAATTCGTCGAAGATATGACGGCGCGACGCATATAACTCGTGGGCAGTCATATCGGGCACGATTGTTTGCGCAACGCCAAGGACTCGGGCGAGTTCATCCCATGATGCATAGGCGCCACCTGCGAGAGCTGCCATGATGGCATCACCGAAGCATGCACCCACCGTAACCTTGGCAACCGAGACCTCGCGCCCGCATACGTCGGCGATAGCCTGCATCCAAACTGGATTCTTGGTTCCACCTCCGACAAGCATAATGCGCCCAATTGGCAGTCCATGCTCTCGCTCGATAATGTCGACATGGGATGCAACGGTATACGCGACGCCTTCCAAGGCGGCGCGAACCATATGGGCTCGCGTATGCCTTCCGGTCAGGCCAAAGAAGACGCCACGCGCCTCGGGATCGTTGAGCGGAGTACGCTCCCCCGCAAAGTACGGCAGACACAGGAGCCCATCGGCACCCGGCGCCACATCGGCGGCATCATGCGCCATAACCGAATAGGCATCGGGACCACCGTGGCCCTCGGCCTCTACGGCGTCGCGATACAGCTCTTGGCGCAGCCACGATGTGAGTGCGCCCGCCGTATTGGTCCCCGCGCAGATCCCGTAAGTTCCGGGAATGATAAACGTCCCCGGCCACAGGCGGGCATCATCGATCATATGATCAGCTAGGTAGATGAAATACGCCGTACTCCCCAACTGAACCATCATATCGCCGGGACGGAATACACCCGTCGAAATGGCCTCGGCACCAGAGTCGCCCGTTCCCACTAAGACAGGTGTCCCTGCCGCGAGCCCCGTCGCCTCTGCCGCACGCTGCGTAATCACCCCGGCAATATCGGTAGCCGACATTACCTCCGCCATCTGGTCAGGCCGGCAGAAACGAGCACATTCCCGAGCATCAACCTTCCAAGTGTAGCGGTCATATAGGGGAAGAAAATCCTCCGCCAAATAACGGTCCACCGTAAAACGCCCCGTCAACTTTGCGCATAGAAACGATGACGCCGTCAGGAACTTCGCGGCACGTTCGTGCACCTCGGGCATATTCTCCTTAAACCACAAGATCTTGGGAGCAATATCTGACGAACAGGGATCGTGCCCGAAAAGCTCGCGTGCGCGGTCTGACCCATATTCGGAAAGAAGCTCGTCAATCTGCGGCTTCGAACGTGCATCGACTCCATACAAAATCGCGGGTGCCAGCGCGTTGCACTCGGTATCGACCGGCACACAGTCGCAACCCAATGCGGAAAGGCCCACGCATCCGATCTGCGCCGCGTTAACCCCCGATTGCATCACCAGCTCGCGCGACAAGCGGCAAAAATCGCCCCACCAAACTGCCTCCGCATCATGCTGGTACCATCCATCACACGGGTTGTCCGTCTCGTGTCCACAAGAGGCTTGGCAAACGATATTGCATCGATCATCGATTAAAACGCCTTTAGAGGCGCTTGTCCCAATATCAATACCCAGATAGAGCGCCATAGGTGCCTACTCCCCTCGCGCCGTACGAGCGGCAGCCATAAAACGAGCTACCCGCTCAACATCGACCGGGGCATCCAGCTTTCCGTCGCGCTTTAAGCAGGTGCCGACAAACGCACCATCGTAGTGAGGAAATACGTCAGCCACGGTATTTTTGCGACAACCGGTGCCACATACCACAGGCACTTCGCCAACACGCTCGCGGACTTCATCGGCAAGCTCGCCCGAAGCGCCACGACCGGCAGCCGAACCGCCGATGACCATTGCATCCGGAAGGCAATTAAAGAGAAGTGAATCGGCAATGTCCGCAGTCGTGCGGTCGTTGAGATAAACCTCCCCCTCGCTCGTGATGAAGTGAAAAAGCTTGAGGTCGTCCAAGCGCAGCGCCGCCTTGCGACGCATGGTGTGAGCGAAATCTCGGTTAATCAGCCCAAGATCACCGGCCCAGGCACCGTAAAAATTGCAGCGTGTGAACTGCGCGTCGACGGCAGCGCACAGCTCGATTGTGGCATCACCATCGTAAATAGCCTCAGCTCCCCAAGGGGTCGACAGATCATGGGATAGAGCCCCGATTACATAGCCCATCGATGCAAGGGTTGAGGGAGAAACGTGCTGCTCATAGGGCATCGAGAGCTCATTGGTAATCAAAATGCCATCGACACCGCCCTGCTGCAACGCCTCGAGATCGCGCTTGGCGGCTTCCACGACCTGCGACACGCTTCCGCCCGGGTAATACAGTGGATCGCCCGGCAGAGGACGCAGGTGCAGCATTCCGATAACCGGCTTTTCGGTCTTGAACATCGAGGTTAGAAACGACATAAAGTGCTCCTTCATAGAGTTATTGCAGGGACGTTACTCCCCCAGCACCTCGACGTACACTTTTCGCTTCTGCGGACCGTCAAACTCCGCAAGATAGATGTTCTGGGCACTTCCGCACACGATGTGGCCATCTTGGACGGGAAAGAAGCAACTGTTTCCACAAATCATGCTCTTGATATGCCCACAGGAGTTGTTGCCGGTGGCTCCATAGCTCGGCAGGAAGTGTGCATGCGCATAGGGGGCATCGAGTGGGGCGATGCGATCAAACGTCTCTATAAGATCCGTCTCCACGCAGGGCAGCCCCTCGTTTACCACGATTCCACAGGTCGTATGCGACAAAATAATCGCTGCCAAGCCATTGGTCACCGAGCTGCGTTCGATGGCAGCGTGCACGTCTTCGGTAATATCGATGAACTGGTCCGGAGCAGTCGATAGATAGCTCAATGTCTCGAGCGTCACCATGTTTACTCATCCCCTTCAAGAAAACGCAGGGCATTACCCCAGTAGAGCCTTTCTCGCGCATCATCGCGCATGGGCACGGTATCGAGCGCCCGCTTGAGTTTGAATGCACGGAAGCGCGGCGTATTGCTGGCGAACATCACTTGGTGCGATAGCGCGCGCTCATACCACAGCGGCCCCATATCGACCGTGAAAAGACGCTGCATCATCTCCTCGGGCGAATCGATGTAAGTGATAGAGGTGTCCGTGTAGCAGTTGGGATACTTGAGCAGCATCGCCACGGTCTCGCGTACCCAGGGCCAGCCAAAGTGAGTCAAACTAAAGCGCACATTTGGATGCGTTGCGATTGTGTGCTCAAATGCAAGCGGGTTACTGCGCGAGAGCTCTGCGCCAGGCTCCCAAGACATACCGGCATGGAAAACCACCGGCTTGTTATAGCGCTCGCACAGCTCGTAAAGCGGCTCGGCCACAGCATCATCGGGGGCAAAACCCTGCTTTGCAGGATGCAGGCAAAGCCCCTTTGCCCCCAACTCGGTAAAGGCGCGCTCCAGTTCGTCTGCGGCACCGCTCACCTGCGGGTCTACGCTCGCAAATCCCCACAGACGATCGGGATGCGCGGCAACCAGCATGGCAATCTGGTCATTGGTGCCAAAGTGCCCTCCGCATGCCGTGGTTACATCGAGCGGCATGAGCACGCTCTTCTGCACGTCACAGACATCCATCTCGACTTGAAGCTCATCCCAATCCATGGGGCCCATATGCCCCATACCAAATTCTCGTGACCAAAAACCGAATCCATCAGGCTCATCACCCGGCGTACAGATCTCGCCGTAGAGCATAGGATGGACCAACATGTCGATAACCATTTCGTACTCCTTTCCAGGCATTTGACCCTAGTACGGCTCAAACGAACCAATCACTCGGGACGACAGCTCAGCGCCCGCCTTCATACACGCCGGAATATCAAGGCCATCGATCACGCCCTTGGTAAACCCGGCAATATACGAGTCGCCGGCACCCACGGTATTAACGACCTTCTCCGCCGGTACGATCCCGCACTCATAGAAGCGCTCACCGTCATAGGCAATGCTCCCCTTCTCGCCAAGCGTGGCAACCGCAACGCGCGGTCCCAATTCCTGCACGTGGCGTACCCAGTCCCGCAGCTCCGGAGTGTCCTCTTCAAACGACATGAACGCATAGTCTACGTAAGGAAAATGAGCCTCGCATGCATATTCGAGATCCTGGCTGAACACCGAGAAGTCCATAACCACCGTCTTGCCCGCATCATGCCATTCGGGCAGGAGGTCCAAACAATTGCCAAACAGGTCGGTATGAATGATGTCATGCTCTAGGATAAACGCCCGGTCGTCTTCATTCGGTCGATATGTCTCCATTACGCCATCGATTGCCTCGAGATGCACACGATCGACGCCGTCTTTCAATGCCATGAGCATCACCGAGGTGTCGCCATCTTCCACCCGCAGATGTGAGATATCGAACCCCTCAGCGGCCAGCGCCTCTCTCATCTTGTCTCCGTACTCGTCCTTGCCGACAACCGACACGGCGGATACCGAAACGCCCATTCGTGCAAGATGGATACCCCAGTCAATGCCATTACCAGTCGGATAGAACACGCCGATGTTTTGATAGACGTCCGCGCAGCAAAAACCAGCCGCACACGCTTTAATACCCATGGTCTTCTCCAATGTTCAAAAGGGGACCCGCCACATGGCGAGCCCCCTTTTCGCGTTTCGCTTATTGTTTTGCATCGGCTGTCCAAGGCCTCATAGCCAGACCGCCGTACGCTTTCTTAAGCTATTCGACGATTGGTGCTCCGTGGCCCCAAGAACCTTCCATACCGCACACGGTCGAGGCAAACCCGGCAGCAAAGTCGAGCGCGCGTTCGATGGCCTCGGCGCCATCCTCACCACGCTTGGCGGAATCGAGATAGCACATCAAAAACGAGGTGAGGAACGAGTCGCCCGCCCCCATGGTATCCTTCATGTCCGTTACCGGTTTAGCCAGCTGGCGGTAATAGCGCTCGCCGTCGTAAGCAATGCAGCCCTCGGCGCCCGCCGTAGCCGACACAAAACGCGGACCCAGGCCCTTCACCCATGCCAGACGTTCGCGAATCTCGTCCTCACTCGCGGCATCCGCCGCACTAAAGAAAGCGAAATCGACGTAGGGCGCAATCTGCTCGTAGTACTCGTCGGTGGAGTCGTCCGAAAAGTCAAAAGAGACCGTGACGCCCGCAGCCTTCAACTTGGGCAGCTCGCGCTCGGTGAAGCAATAGTTGCCCGAATGAACCACATCGAACTGCTTCATGTACGCAAGGTCAAAGCGATCGAGGACATAGCGCGCATCGCCACGGATACCGCCCTCGTTGGAGCCAAGGAAGACACGGTCACCGTCAACGACGGTCACGCGAGCCGCTCCGTTCTCGCCAATCATCTGCTCGCACTTGTCAAGCTCGATACCCTCATCCTCGAGGCTTGCAATGACATGCTCGGCAGCGGCATCATTGCCAAAAATGCCCATGTATGCGGAGCGTGCGGCACCGCATTTCTTGGCATAAACGGCGAAGTTCACCGCATTGCCGCCGGGATACATGGTGTGGATATGCTCGTAGCGATCGACGACGTTGTCGCCAAATCCGAGCGCGTTAACGTTAAATGCCATGGCCTTTGCTCCTTCTAGTACTCGACAACACCCATATAGCGACGGAAATCGGGATCGTGATCAAACACCTTGCCGCGTGCGGCACGCAGCTCGCAGTTCATGGCGTAGAACAGCACCGGGTCCAGATAGGCACGGACGCTCGCCGGCACGGCTTCCATACCGTACTCCTTGGCATCGAGCACCATCAGCGTATCGGTATGCGTCTTAAGGAACGCCAGGGCGCGCTCGTCCATAGCACGGCACTCGCTGGAGCCCATCTGCAGGAAGTAAAAAACGCCATCCTGAGTAGCCTCGAAGGGGCCGTGGAAGTACTCGGCAGAGTGGATGTAGCTGCAGTGCTGCCACTGCATCTCCATAAGAGAGCAGATAGCGAAACCGTAGGTCTGGCTAAAGTTGGGACCGCTGCCCAGAATATAGAAGAACTCGTGCTCCTGGCAAAGCTTGGCAAAACGATCGCCCAGCTCGGCATTTACCTTCTCACGTGCCGGGGGAAGAATCTTATCCATCTCGGCGATACCGGCATACATATCGGCAAGATCGGCGTAGCCCTCCTGCTGATCGAGCAGCTCGGCCGCAAGCGACAGCGAAATGCCAGCGGGGACCTCGGCCTGCGGCACGCCCTCGCCCCACGGGTAGACCCACGTGGTCCATTTACCGGTGTCGATCTTAGATCCAGCGTTGTCGGTCTGGGCGATCACCGTAGCGCCGGCAGCAAGGGCAATCTCGCAGCCCTCGACGACCTCAGGGGTGTTGCCACTGTGGCTACAAGCGATGACCAGGGACTTCTCGCCCAGACGACGCGGACGCATGATATCGAACTCACGAGCCGTATAGATATACGAAGTGAAGGTGGTTGCCTCGCGCTGCAGAAGCTCATGGGCCGGGATCAAATCGATCATGGAGCCACCGCAAGCAATCCAGTAGACGCTGTCGAACTTGCCCTTCTCGGCAATTGCCTCTTTGATCAGATCGTGTGCGTTCATATCCAGTTCCTTTCTTGTTTGGCCGCAATCAATGACGTTGGCTGCGTGGCCGATAGTTGTTTTAGTCAATCAGATATTTCTCGAATGCGGCCATGTTCTTGGCATCTGCCGCCGCCGGATCATCGTAGTAACGACCGTCCGTGATTTCCTGGCCCAGCATGCCGTCGAAACCATGGGCGTTGAGCGTGGCGACGAAGGCGTCCATATCGTGCTTGCCATCGCCCCACACCAGATGGCCATACGGGTCACCGTCGATAAAGTGCATCTCGTGAATTGCCCCATCACCAAAGGCGGCAAACCAGTCCTCGAGCGTCTCGCCTGCAACGCCCATCGCGGTTGTATCAACCATGGGCTGTAAGTACGGGCTCGCGACCTCGTCAATCATGCGCTTCGCATCGGAAACCGTCGTCACAAGGTTGCTCTCCTCGGGACGCAGACTTTCCATCGTAAGCACCAGACCGTGCTCGCCGGCATACTCCGCCAGAATGGACAAGTGCTCGCGGCTGCGCTTCCAGGCTTCCTCGCGGTCCTCGTCCCAGTCGCCCCAGCCCGAGTTGACGGACATACGGTCGCACCCAAGTACCTCGGCAAGCTCAATGCCGTGCTTAAAGTACGCCAGGCTGCGCTGTTCATGCAGCGGTTTGCGTGCGCAGTACTGCCAAGGATAGACAACATTCTCGGGGCACAGAGTACGATACCTAAGCCCACGGTCTGCAGCCTTTTTCGCCAGGACCTCAGCTTCAAAGTAGCCCGTGTGGTCGAGCGTCACATGCGGCTCCGCACACCACAGCTCAATGGACTCAAAGCCCAAACGCTGCTGCACATCAAGGAAGTAATCGAGCGACCACATGATGTAGTGGATATTCATGCCCGCAATCTGTTCGCGGTGCAGCGTCGGTTTGGATTCAGACATCTTATGCCTCCTTATTTCGATCGAACACGATTTGTCCGTCCGACATCGTCATGTCAACCGCAAGATCGCGTGCGTCGCGATAATCGAGGTCGAACACATCCCGATCGAGCACGCAGATATCGGCAAGCTTGCCAACCTCGAGCGTACCCAGCTCGTCTTCGCGCATCAGGTCGTACGCGCCCCCGGCAGTCCAAGCGCGCAAGAGCTCGACAAGCGTCAGTGTGTTGACCTCATTCACGGGCAGTCCGTCGGCGAAGAATCCGCCGCACGCGCTGTAGATTGACTCGCCCAGGCTCGGAATCAGCAGCGGCAGATCCGTGCCGCAGCACACTGTGCATCCGGAATCTTCCATGCCGCGGCGATTCCAGCTGTGCAAAAGTCGCGTCTCGCCAATTTGTCGACGCATCATCGACAGGCAATCCTCGCGCCGGTCCAGCGTCAGAATCTGCGGATAGACCTCACAAATTCCACCCAACTTGCCAAACTCGACAAGATCGGTCGGGTCAGAGTTCTCGAGATCGGTAATCGCATGGCGGCGAAGCATCCGTCCATGTTCGTCTCGAGGCAGCGAGGCATAGAGCGCCACGGTGCGACGAACGGCGCCATCGCCCTGGCAATGCAAGGAATATCGGAAGCCGTCAGCATCAATTGCACGCAGCTCGTTCTCAATCAGATCCCACTCTGGCTCCTCGACGACCGTCTTGCCGGCAGCGCCCGCATCGGCCGAGTCCTCATAGGGGTCTATCATCTCGGCAAGCCCCGCCCATACGCCGCGATCGGTCATACGGTTGAAGCCAGAAAAACGAACGAACGGTCCCCGGAAGCGCTCTCGTGCCTCGCGGGCATATGCCAGATTTGCACCGGCACCCACCGGCTGCGACATCATAGAGACGCGAACCGTCAGCTCACCAGATTCCTCACGGCGAGCCATTTCGTCGGCAAAGCCGTAGTAGTCATCAAACGCCATCTCCTTGATGGCGGTAACGCCGCGCTCGTTAAGCATGCTCATGTAGTCCGAATACCCGGCACGCACCTCGGGCAGCGCGAGGAAATCGCTCATCATGCGCCAGATCTTCTCGGCATAGCACGCCTGGGGTGTAAAGCCGTATCGCGCACTGGCGGCAGCATTGAGAACGCAGGTCTCCGCACCCGATGTAAAGCAGACGACGGGGATATCGCCAAAACAATCGTCAAACACAGCTGCTGTATTTGCGTTCTCGGCATCCGATGCCAACGTTTCGGGTAGGTTGTGGCCAAAAGCCGCCGCGCAATCCGGATGATCTTCTTTCCATGCACGCAAGAGCGACACGGCCTCTTTGGCATCAGCGATGCCGGACAGATCAGACCCCAACGTCCGCAGCGCCCAGCCTGTATAGAAGGTATGTACATCGATCAGGCCAGGCATGACGGTGCGGTCGCCCAGGTCAACTACCTCGTCCGCCTGGGTCAAATACGAAGCTACCTCACACTTGGTGCCAACAGCCTCAATTCGATTGCCGCGGACCGCTACGAAACCTTCAAACGGCAGGTCCCCCGTACCGGTAAAGACGCTCTTAGACGTCAGGACCGTCAAACGATCAGACATCACAACCACCTACACCGGAAGCATGCCAGAGATTGCCGTTACAATCACGCCAAAGACGACCATGAAAATGAAGAACTTCCAAATGGTCTTCCACCATTGGCCAAACGAAATCCTAGCCACGGCAAGACCGGCGACCGTCATGCCCGCCACGGGGCTGATGGTGTTGATGGTCTGGTTGGCAAACTGGAGCGCGGTGACGGCCGCCTCGGGATTGAGGCCCATGAGCTCGGTCAGGGAGCCCATAACGGGCATGGTGAGCGCCGCCAGGCCAGAACTCGAGGGAACCAGCAAAGAGAGCAGGCCAAGGACGATATACATAAACGTGGTGTAGACGGCGGCTGGTGCACCGGCGAGCGCAGTAGCGAGCGCCTGGAGGATGGTGTCGATGATCATGCCACCCTCGGCGATGACCAGAATACCGCGAGCGATACCGATAACGATGGCAGCGTACGCAAAGTCGGCGAGACCCTTAACGAACTCCTCAGCGATCGTCTGCTGGTCAAGACCGCCCAGGATACCGGCAAGCAAGCCCATGCCAAGGAACACGGCGGAAATCTCATTCATGTACCAGCCCTGGGTAACAAGACCCCAGACGATAATGCCCATACCGCAGGCAAAATCGATAAGCACGAGCTTCTGACGGATAGTGAACTCTTCCTCGATGGAGGCATCGGTCACGGAAAACTCAATACGCTTGAGCTTATCGTCCTCGTACGTAATGGACGACTCGGGGTTTTTCTTGACGCGCATGGCGTAGCGCATGGCCCATGCGATACCGACGGCAGTGAAGATAACCCAAGAAACGGCGCGCAGCCACAGTTGCGGATTGCCCTCGATGCCAATGATGCCTTGGGCGATCAAAACATTAAACGGGTCGATGGTCGAAGCACAATATCCCAGGTTGGGACCAAGGAAGCAGATGATGAATGCCGTCATCGAGTCATAGCCGATACCCATCATGATGGGAATGAAGATGGCATAGAACGGCAGGGCTTCCTCAGACATACCAAACGTAGTGCCGCAAATGGACAGCAACGTCATCGTGATGGGAATGATGAGGATGTCCTTGTTCTTGAGCTTTTTAACCACACGGCTCATGCCGGCATTCAAAGCGTTGGTCTTGGTGATGATCGCGAACGATCCGCCAATCAATAAGACGAACGCAACGACGTCGGCAGCCTCTTGGATACCCTTGGTGGGCGCTTGCAGAACCGCGAAGATATCCTGGCCCAGATTGATGGTCTCGCCGGTCTCGGAATCGGTGTAGTTCTTATCGACCTGTTCATAGGTTCCAGCAACGGCGACTTCACGCTCGCCCGCCGCTGTCGAAATCGTCTTGCGCTGATACTGACCAGAGGGAACGATCCAAGTCAGGACCGCAAAGACAACGATCAGCAAGAACATGATCGTATAGACATGCGGTAATTTGAACTTAAAACGTCTGTTTGTCTTCTTCGCCTTCGTATCTGACATAGATACCTCCAAAGAACTCGAGACTGCATCGCATCTCGCTTCAACGTTTGCATAAGGCAAACGTTCTATGACGTCCCATAGATTACCAGCAGCTTTTTCCTTCATCAAGATTATTTCAAACTGATTGCCGCAACGCGGTTGAACGGTTGTGTTCGCGCCGTGAACGGTATGGAAACGCCCGGTGAGATGATCCACCGGGCGCTTCCATTCGCAATATCCTAGATGTCAAAAACGTAGCGAGACCCAACGATCCGCTGACGACCGATGATAAACGGCCGCCGCTGCTCATCGAAAAAGAAGGCTTCCATATAAAACAAGGGTTCGCCAACGGGAACTGCCAACAGCCGAGCGACCTCGAGCGACGCGCACGCGATCTCGAGCGTGCACGGGTCGGTAAACGCGGGCGTGCGGCCCGTTCGGTTGCGCACGAACTCAAAAATGGATTGGTTAGATAGAGGTGCCGTTGATAGATAGGCGTTGTCCTCGTAAACGTATATGTTGTTCTCGAGCATGACGGGGACTCCATCGGCAGTACGTACACGCTCAACGCAAATCAAATCAGTTCCAACGGGAACACCAAAGAACTGCGCTTCGGTAGAATCTGCTGGCAGTATCTTTCTCGAAATGACGCACGCCCCCGGTTCCATTCCGTTAACGCGGCATGCGTCCGAAAAACTCTGGACGTCATCCTTCTGGCGAATCTTGCGTTTGAGCTTGGGGGCATTGACAAACGTGCCTTTCCCCTGTCGCTTCGTTAGATAGCCCTGCTGGACGAGCTCCTCAATAGCACGTCGCACGGTAACGCGGCCAACTTTATAGCTCTCAGCCAATTCGAATTCGTTGGGTATCCGCGCGCCTGCCTTGTAGGCGCCGGAGTTGATTTCGTTTTTGATGATATCGATAACCTGTTGGTACAGCGGTATCGCTGCTTTACCGTCAGTTAGCCCTTCAGTCGGTGGCATATACCCTCTCCAAGCACGATTAAGTCTAAAGCGGGCTCAGGGGCATTCAACAAGCCCTTAAGCCCGCATTAGCTTAAAGTATGCTAGGTGTCGCACCAAAATGTTGGCTATTTACTCATCAGACCCGAAAAACGCGCAACTACCGCGCTCCTAAGAAAGCGTGAGCAGCTCCGGCAGCTGGTCGATAATCTTGTCCGCGGCATCCTGGCTAAAGCCAAAGCGTTCCTCGCGCTTGGCAATGACTGTCAGGCCGGCTCGCTTGCCAGCGGTGATGCCGGGCACCGAATCCTCAACGCAGCAGCAGCGATTCGCGGGCAGCCCCAGCAGATCCAGCGCATGCAAGTAGATGTCGGGCTCGGGCTTGCTCTCCTTAAACTGCTCGCCGCTCACCACATACTCAAAGGCATCCGACAGCCCGCATGCGTTGAGCACTTCCTCGATGCTATCCATGGGAGACGAGCTGGCAAGCGCCACGCGAACGCCACGGCGCGGCAGCTCTCGAATCGTATCCACGGCGCCTGGGTTAATCAAAGCCTGATAGTCGCGCGGACGCTTATGCGCCCACTCATCCCAACGGGCCAACGCTTCCTCGCCAGTGAAATGCCCCTTCCCGGCGCGCTCAAACCAATCGACCAGCATATGCAGGAAGAACTGATGCGAGGTACCGACCTGGCCGTTCAACTCCTCTTGAGTCAGGTTAAGCCCAAGCTCCTTGGCAAACGCGACAGTCTCGCCCAGGTAGTAATACTCGGTATCGACAATGACGCCGTCCATGTCAAAGATAACGGCGTCGAACGGAAATGCGGACACGGCACCCTCCCTAACAAAAGGACGCCCGCGAGTAGGCGCCCGAACCATGCATTAATCGGCGATTCTAACCCAGTAGCTTATCCAGCGCCACCGCAATACCATCTTCGTTGTTATTGGCGGTCACCATCTGGGCCACGGCCTTAACCTCATCGATGGCGTTTCCCATGGCAACACCGGTGCCGGCCCACTCAATCATAGACTTGTCGTTCTGGCCGTCGCCAAACGATACGACCTCGCTGGCATCGATGCCGAGCTTGGGTAGGGCACCCTCGAGCGCGCGGGCCTTGTCGATACCGGGCGCCGTGTACTCAAAGTACCAGTCGGCCGTAAACATGCCCGAAAGCGTCTGGGTAAAGGGCGCATACATCTCCTCGTAATGCGCCTGCAGGTAGGCCGGATCGCCCGCCGTCAGCAGCTTGTCCACGGGATAAGCGTCCACAACCTCATGCAAGCTCTCGACCTCGCGGATCTTAAGGTCGCACGCATCGCGCTCATACTTGACGATATTCTTCTGCGAGCCGTCAGGCAGCGTGATCATGCAATGGTACGAATCCTCGACGTGCAGATCGCGACCGAGCGAAATCATAGGGATCACGTCAAAATTACGCAGGTGATCAATCAGGCGATGCAGCTCGTCGGCCGGCATGGCCTGGTCAAAAAGGACCTCATCGGTCTGAGCGTCGACCACATGCGCGCCATTAAAGGCGACTAGCAGACCGTCATGGTTTTGAAGGTCGAGCTCCTGCGCCAGAGCATGTAGCCCCCATGCGGGACGGCCCGAAGCCAAAATGAGCTTAATGCCCGACTCCTGCGCCGCGAGCAGCTTCTCGCGCGTACGCGGGCTAATCACTTTCTGGTCGTTGGTGAGCGTACCGTCGATATCCATCGCGATGGCTTTGATTGCCATATATGCCTCCCTATCATTGAATAACCTTGTCTGAGTCATCATACAGAACAGCCACCGCGACTCCGTTTGCAACGGGAAAAATGTCATATTGTCCCGAACATGAACGACGTGTGGTCGTGAAGCTTTATCGCTCAGGTCAAATACGTCTGTTAGCGACGCTCATCCGTCGGTGCACCCTCGACGATCGCGATGCCCGCCGATGCACCCAACGCGCTGGCGCCAGCCTCGATGAATGCGCAAGCCTCTTCGTAATTATGGATACCGCCCGCCGCCTTGATTGCCACGGCATCGCCGAGCACCTCGCGCATCAGCCGCACGTCCTCGAGTTTAGCACCGCCAAAGCTTCTGCCGGTCGATGTCTTAAGGAATCCCGGCTTGGCCTCCAGCGCGATCTCGCATACACGGCGCTTGGCGGCGTCGTCGCCGTCCAGCTTGCACATCTCGACGATTACCTTGTCAGTGATGCCATGCGCGCGACAAAAATCAGCAATGGTAGTCATCTCGCGCTCGATGGCATCAAAATCGCGGTTCTCGATCGACCCCTGATTCAAAACGTAGTCAATCTCGGTAAAGCCACACGCAGCGTATTCCTCAAACCTCGCAAGCTTCTCCTCAAGCGTCATAGTGCCCTGGGGAAAGTCGATAGCGCCGGCAAGGATGATGTCAGAGCCCTCGAGCATGGCGCGGCCCGTCTCGTACTCCTGCAGGTTCGCAAATACGCAGCGAAAGTTGTACTTTAACGCCTTCTCGACATACTGCTCAAACGTGTCCTCGGGGGCATCGATATAGTCGATGTATTTATTGATGGGTTTGGCAAGCGTCATGCTGGGCCTCCTTGTTCAGGACTGACAACCGATTCGTGGTTTCACGCGAAAAACCACGTTCAATGTACGCCCGACATGCAAGGACAGCGTCCGCATTCCGACAAGTGGTATGAAATTAGCTGTAAACGTATATTTACAGACAGCGAATGGCACCGCACGCGGATGCCGAAAGGGGCCCGCATCCCAACGGATACGGGCCCCTTTCGGCATAAGCCAACTCAGCCGTAAAAACTACTTGCGGTGAGCGCGGTAGAACTCGATCGCACCATCTTATCCGAGCCGGGGCACATTCGCATAGCGTGGCGCGTGACGGTTGCAAAACCACCCCATTTGAAACAAACGCAAAAAAGTACTTGCAAAGACGCGTTCCGACATATAAGTTGATAAAAGACCGCCGTTGCGGTTTTAAGTAGATCGAGCATATGAAGTTTGAGTTTTAGCGTGTAAGAAAAGGAAGATCGGCAAAGTACAACCCCAAACGCAATGACAACTTAATGAGGTAACTGCCACATGTGAGGCACCCAGGGCATTGCTGTCTCGATTTTGAGCACGATGCCTTCCGCCTTGCATGGGCCGTTCCATCCCACCCCTGCAGCAACTGCCTCACGGGCTCATTGAAAACCGCATAGCACCCCAACGTCAGCACATCACCCACGGCAAGCACATCACTCACGACAACCAACACATCAACAAACAGCACGAACATCAACCGATTGGAGAAGCTATGACAAACCACCGCGCTGAAGACGGCGATAAGAAAAGCATTCTGGATGCCCGAATTGAGCGAGCATATGCAAACGAATATGACGCCGCCTTTGCCGCCGCGACCATCAAGAACTACGCGTCGCTACCGCTCGCGACGATCTTGGCCGACCACCCTCAACTGCTGAAGCGCTGCACAAAGATCATGGGCGACCCCGACATTCGCAAGCCGACAGACCCCTATGCCCCAAAACGCGACAACGATTCGTACGTTCTTACCGTAGGCTGCCTAGCCCATATGCTTACGGCGCTCGACACGAAACTCAAGCTCGAATGGGAACCCGACGAGCGTCATGAGCTCGAAAGCAAGCGGAACACCCTGCGCACCGCACTGTTCCTTCCGTTGGACGGCCTCAAGCGCTGCAACGTCGAGCTCAATACACAGGCGCGGCAAAAGCCCGGAACCACGGGGCAGAAAACTCCAAGACCCCATGCGGCCATCGTCGACCGCAACCGATATAACCGCATGACCGCGCACTTTTCCACCGAGGGAGCAGCCATAAGGACGCTGATCGATCTGCTGTGCCTCCTGAGCATCAACGAGCTATTTGAGGGCTATCTCGCCCTTGTTCCCGCGACGGCACCCAAGTCGGTAGCAAAGATCATCGAGACCTGCAGACGCCAGTTTGAGCGCCATCGCACTGGCAGCGAGATGAACGCCAGCATCGCGCAGTACTACGCGGCTCATTACAAAAATGACGGATGTGCCCCTGTCGAGCATCAGCTGCGGCTCGCCTACACCACGCCCGCCGCAACGCTCCATCGCTTTGGAGCCCTTGACGCTTGCGAGCCGCACGAACAGGCAGCCTGCCCCACAACCGAGCTCGATCTCAGGCTCGGACGAACCCTGTAGCCCGCCAGCCCCTCCGCGGGCAACAATCCTATTCCACAACACAACCAACAGAAAGGAGTCCTCATGGACACCAATCATTCCCCCATCATCAGCCCCCTCACCATGCGTGAATCCGCCCGAGGTATCACGCTCACCAACATTTACGATGAGATGCTCGCCCGTCGCGAGCTCTCCGTCATGGGAAACATCGAAACCCCGATGGCCCACGACCTATGTCAGCAGATCCGCCTGCTCGATGCCACCGACCCCAGCCGCCCCATCACCATATTTGTCGCCAGCGCCGGCGGAAGCGTGCGATCGGGTCTTGCGATCTATGACGCCATGCGCCTCGCATCGTGCCCCATCCGCACCGTCTGCCTGGAATTCGCCGCGTCCATGGGCGCCGTGATCTTTATGGGCGGCGACGATCGCCGTATGGCGCCCCATGCAGAGCTCATGATTCACGACCCGCTGATCCCCCAGGGGGCAGGCGGCTCGGCACTTGCGCTGCAGGAAACCAGCCGGCGTCTCATGCAGACCCGCAAGACCCTCACGCAAATCCTCTCGGACCGCAGCGGCCTCACGCCCAAGCGCATCCAGTCCCTCACTGCAAAAGACACCTACCTTTCGGCCGAGCGCGCCGTCGAGCTCGGCTTTGCCCACGAAATCCTCTCGACCACCAAGGAGGTCGCCCATGTCTAACCTCACCAGCCGCCTCGCCGCATCTGAGTCCGCATTGTCCACCATCCTCGCCAAGGATCGAACGCTTTCCTGCGACACCCGCCAAACGGGACTCAACAACAACGCACTTGTGATCGGCCCCTCGGGAGCCGGCAAGACCCGAAACGTCCTCAAGCCCAACCTGCTGCAAATGAACGCAAGCTACATCGTGCTCGACACCAAAGGCACGCTCTGTCGCGAAGTGGGACCCGTGCTGGCAGCCCACGGTTACCGCGTGCAATGTCTCAACTTCGCCGACCTCAACACCGTCCCGGCCCTTGCGCCCGGCATCGAGCGCTGCGGCTACAACCCCCTGAGGCACATTCGCCGCAAGGCGGACGGCAGGCCCAACCAGCAGGACATCCTCTCGGTGGCAAAGGCCATCTGCCCCATCGAGGACAACAACCAGCCTTTTTGGGATCATGCGGCGGCAAACCTGCTGTCATGTCTTATCGCCTACGTCACCGAACAGCTACCCGCCGACGAGCAGACGATCAGCTCGGTCATCAAGCTGATCGAGCACCTGCAGGACGGTGCCACGGGTCGATTGTTTGACGACCTGATCACGACCGACCCCCAAAGCTATGCCCTCTCGCTATGGCGGCGCTACGCCATTACGCAAAATGCCGAGCGCATGCACGCGAGCATCGTCGGTATCCTTGCCGAAAAGGTCATGTGTCTGGGATTCGACGGTGCGGCACAGCTCTATCGTGAGTGCCATCAGGTGGACTTCGCTTCCATGGGACACACCCCCTGCGCCCTGTTTGTAACCGTGAGCGATATTGACCGCAATCTCGATCCGCTGACCGGCCTCTTTATTTCGCAGGCGTTTATGGGCCTCATTCGTGAGGCCGATAGGCAGCCCGACGGCAGCCTGCCCGTGCCCGTGCGCTTTATGCTCGATGACTTCGCAAATCTGCAGATCCCCCAGATCGACAACGTGCTCTCGATTATCCGAAGCCGCAACATCTGGGCAACGCTGCTGCTGCAGTCGACCAACCAGCTCGATGCGCTCTATGGCGAGGCACGCGCACGCTCCATCATGGGCAACTGCGACACGCATCTGGTGCTGGCGTTCCAGGATCCCGAGAGTGCCCGAGTGTTTTCCGACCGCGCCGACGCGCTGCCCAGCACGCTCATGGCGACGCCGATTGATCGCTCGTGGCTCTTTGTACGCGGTCGCACTCCCGAACAGGTCGAGCGCTTTAGGCTCGAAGACCATCCGCTCTACGGGGAGCTGCCCGAGGCGCAGCGAGGCCATGCGGAGGCCGAGATCTAGGCGCAGGGTTCTCGCAGCGCGCGGCGCCCCGACGATGTTCCACAAAGGCCGTGCGCCCCGGGACCACGGCAAAGCAAAGGGGCCCGCATCCGATAGGATACGGGCCCCTGACTATAAGGCGCGATGCGTTAACAACAGCGACTACTTGCGATGCGCGCGGTAGAACTCGATGAGCGCCTGGGTCGAAGCGTCCTGCTCGGCCTTGGCGGCGTCGTCGTGGAAGGCCGGGGTAATCTGCTTGGCAAGCTGCTTGCCCAGCTCGACGCCCCACTGGTCGTAGGAGTCGATGCCCCAGACCGTGCCCTCGACAAACGTAATGTGCTCGTACAGGGCGATGAGCTCGCCGAGCGCGAACGGGGTCAACGTGTCGCCGAAGATCGAGGTCGTCGGACGGTTGCCCTCAAAGCAGCGGGCCGGGACGATCTGCTCGGGCGTGCCCTCGGCGCGCACCTCATCGGCCGTCTTACCAAAGGCGAGTGCCTTGGTCTGGGCCAGGAAGTTGCCCAGGAACAGCTCGTGGACATCCTGGCCGCTGTCGGTTGCGGGGTTGGCAGTGTTGGCGAAGGCGATGAAATCGGCCGGAACCACCACGGTGCCCTGGTGCAGCAGCTGATAGAAGGCATGCTGGCCGTTGGTGCCGGGCTCGCCCCAGAAGATCTCACCGGTATCGGAGGTCACGGCGCTGCCGTCCCAGCGGACATGCTTGCCGTTGGACTCCATGGTGAGCTGCTGCAGGTAGGCCGGGAAACGGTGCAGGTACTGGCAGTACGGAAGCACGGCGTGGCTCTTGGAACCGAAGAAGTTGACGTACCAGACGTTGAACAGGCCCATCAGCGCGACGGCGTTGCTCTCGAGCGGCGTGTTGCAGAAGTACTCGTCGATGGCGTGGAAGCCCTCGAGGAACTGCTGGAAGCGCTCAGGGCCGAGCACGACGATCAGCGACAGGCCCACGGCGGAGTCAACGGAGTAGCGGCCGCCGACCCAGTTCCAGAAGCCGAAGGCGTTGGCGGGGTCGATACCGAAGGCCTCAACCTTCTCGAGTGCGGTGGAGACGGCGACGAAGTGCTTTGCCACGGCCTCGGCGTTCTGCTCATCGGAACCGTCGATGGCACCCTGAGCCTTGAGCTGCTCGAGCATCCAGGTCTTGACCTCGCGGGCGTTGGTGAGGGTCTCGAGCGTGGTGAAAGTCTTGGAGACGATAATCACGAGCGTGGTCTCGGGATCCAAACCCTTGAGCTTCTCGGCCTGGTCGTTGGGGTCGATGTTGGAGATGTAGCGGCAGTCGATACCGGCGTCGGCATAGGGGCGCAGAGCCTCGTAAGCCATGACCGGGCCCAGGTCTGAGCCGCCGATGCCGATGGACACCAGATGCTCGATCTTCTTGCCGGTAACGCCCTTCCACTCACCGGAGCGCACGCGCTCGGCGAAGGCATACATGCGGTCGAGGACCTCGTGCACGTCAGCGACGACGTCCTGGCCGTCGACGATGAGCTGGCCCTTCTCGGTTGCCGGGCGGCGAAGCGCGGTGTGCAGAACGGCGCGGTCCTCGGTGGTGTTGATGTGCTCGCCGGAGAACATGGCGTCGCGGCGCTCCTCGAGCTTCACCTCGCGGGCAAGATCGCACAGCAGCTTGACGGTCTCATCGGTCACCAGGTTCTTGGACAGGTCGAAGTGCAGGTCACCGGCGTCAAAGCTCAGCTTGTTCACGCGCTCGGCATCGGCGGCGAACCAGGCCTTGAGGTCGATACCTTCGGCCTCGAGCTTCTCCTGATGAGCCTCGAGCGCCTTCCAAGCGGCAGTCGACGTAGCGTCGATAGGTGCGGCAACAGTTGCCATAAAGTCCTCCTCAGCATACGGGCGCACGCCTCCATGCGCCCGGACATTCAGATGCCACTATTCTAGCGCAGGTCAAGACTACAATCAGCGAGCGTTGCCAATCGGCCCCCAAACGGCGACCGACCAAAAAGGGACAGGTTTATTTTGGCAGGTCAAACGCTTTACCAACCAAAAATAACCCGTCCCTTTATGGCAGATATTAGGCCGCGGCGCACACACTGCCGAGCAGCTCGCGCAGAGGAGACCCAATGCCCTCCAACAGTTCGGGCGCAATGATGGCAAAAACGGGAACCTCGCCGGCTCCCACGACGGCAGGCACCTTGCCCTCCGAAACAATACATCCATAAGGAACAAAACCGTCTTCGCCGACATCGAGCACTGCCATGCGACGCGCGAGTTCGCGCGCAAAGCCGGCAGTATCGGCATCGCCGATCGCCAGGACAAAGTCCACGCCTTCGTCGGTCGCCAGGGCCACGGCTTCGTCGATCAGCTCGTCTCCCCCGTCGCCCTCAACCGATCCGCAGCGGAAAAGTACACGCTCGAGTAGGGCTCGATCAAGCGAGCCAAGTGCCGCCGAAACGAGCTCATCGCGCGTGTGCTTGTCTCCGCCCAGCACGACCAGCGCCTTGGTGCCACCGTAGTGAGCGACCAATCGTCCGCACCAGCGAGCAACGTCTCCATCCGCAACAAGGCGCGTCGGCATACCAAACCCATAATTGACCATCTTTTCCACAACCTTCCGTGCGTATAGGCGGTATCAATCGTTAGGCCCATGCTACGAAGCGAGGTTTTCCGAGCTGTTTCGCACTCTTTAGAGCTGCGTTAAAACCCGATGCAACCGCACGGCCATACCTACCAAAACAAACCAGTCCCTTTTTGGCAGGTTTTGACGATGTCCGGATGAGCGGGTATTATCGAACAGATATTCGATAAGAACATGTGTTTGATGGGAGGCTCGGATGGCGCACGAGCAGCACACCTACATCTGCATCGACCTCAAGACGTTTTATGCCAGCGTCGAGTGCGTCGATCGTGGGCTCGACCCACTCACTACGTGTCTGGTCGTTGCCGACGAATCGCGCGGGCGCACGACCATCTGCCTCGCCATCACACAGGCCATGAAGGACCTCGGGATACACAACCGCTGCCGTCTGTTCGAGATTCCCGACGGCATCGACTACATCAAGGCCGTACCGCGCATGCAGCATTACATGGAGGTGTCGGCGCAAATCTACGGCATCTATCTGGAATACGTGAGCCCGCAAGACATTCATGTCTATTCAATCGACGAATGCTTTATCGACGTGACGCCCTATCTAGACCTCTACCATACCAATGCCAAAGGCTTTGCCTGCATGCTGCGCGACGAGGTCCTCGCGCGCACCGGCATCACGGCGACGGTCGGCATCGGCCCCAACCTATTCCAGGCCAAGGTAGCGCTCGACATTACCGCCAAGCACGTACCCAGCCGCATCGGCATACTCGACGACGAAACCTTTCGCAAGGAGATCTGGCCCCATCGTCCCATCACCGATATCTGGGGCATCGGCCCCGGCGTGGCAGCCCGCCTCGAAAAGTACGGTGTCTACGATCTGATGGGTGTCGCCGCGCTCGACGAAAACCTGCTTTACGACGAGCTCGGCGTCAATGCCGAATATCTCATCGACCACGCCTTCGGGCGCGAGCCGACAACCATCGCCGATATCCAAGCCTATCGCCCGCAAGCAACTTCGACCACCACAGGGCAGGTGCTCTCGAAGGGCTATGCCTACGAGCAGGCCTACACCGTCTTGCGCGAAATGGTCGATGCCGCCGTGCTGGATTTAATCGACAAGCACGTGGTGTGCGACAGCATCTCGCTCTTTGTGGGTTATGCGAGCGAACGAGCCGACATACGCCGCCTCGACGCCAGCGGCACAGCGCAATATGTGGACGGATGCGGGCACCTGCGCTCGAGCACGTCGAGCATCGAGCCCACCGCAACCACCGGCCCTGAGCTCGCACCCCGTGCGCCCAAGCCCGTCCAGCGCGATGACGAACGGCGCCGCCTGGTGCGCGAGGCGCAGGCAATCGATGGCATCTTTGTGGGAGAGCATGGCGGCAAACCGCGCGGTGGCTATGCAGCACTCTTTGCGCACTCCAACGCTTCGCGAAAGCTGCCCGAGCGCACCAATTCGTTTAAGAAGATCATGGGCTATTTCGATGAGCTCTGGGCGCAGACTGTCGATCCCAAACGACCGGTCAAGCGTATCAATCTGGGCTTTGGCAACCTCATGCCTGAGGAATTTGTCACCATCGATCTGTTCAGCGATATCGAGGCGGATGAGCGCGAGCGCGACCTGGCGCGCGCCGTCCTGGCCGTGAAAGGCAAGTACGGCAAGAACGCGCTCGTCAAGGGATTAAGCTTTACCGCCGGCGCCACCGCGCGCGAACGCAACGACCAAGTTGGAGGACACCGTGCCTAAACCCAAACAACAGCCCGTGCGCCCGCCGACCGCCTTCGAGCGCCTGGCGGACCCCGAGGGAAGACGTCGCTCCGCCGACCCCAAGCTCACCGCCAACGGCGCCGTCCGCGCCGGCCGTGCCGCGCAGTTTATGCCCTTCGCCGCCCTCACGGGATACTACGAGCTCGTACGTAAGCAGGAAATCACCGTCGAACCAAAATGCGAACTCACGGAAGAAAAAGCCCTCGAGCTTTCGGAAAAGCTCGAGGGCCTCAAACGCGGCGACCTGGTCCGCGTCACCTATTACGATACGTACGGCTATCGCTCCCGCACCGGCATCCTCGACGAGGTACTCCCTGCCTTCAAGCTCCTCAAGCTCAAAGACATCGCCATCGATTTCGATGACATTCAAGACATCGAACTGCGCGGACGAGCCTAGACAAGGAAATGCATCCAAGGCGGCGCTTACGGCGTCATGACGTAATAACCCGCATCCCTCACGGCCGCCTCAAGGACACCGCGATCGATCGGCCGCTTGGAGCGTACGCGGGCCGTGTGGTCCGCGTACGTCACCGTTGCCCACACACCATTCAGCGCATTGAGGGCATTGGCCACATTCTGAGCGCAGCCATCGCAGCTCATGCCGCCGATGAGCAACTCATCGCTATAGGGGTAGTGGGACGGATCGGTATCCGCAACCACTACCTTCTTGGCCTTCTTACCGCTCGCGCCATCGCTGCAGCAGCTCTTTCCGTGTGTCGAAGCGACAATGCGACGCAGGCCAAAGAACATGCCAACGACAATCACGGCAAGCACGACGAGATTCGCAGGGTTGAGCAAGTCACTCATGCGTTCCCCTTTCAAGTAGCCCTATCTAGATACCCCCATAGGGTGTCCCCATCTTAACCCAAAATCATGTCCGTTCGGTCAATTAGTTTCCCTCTTCAAACTTTTTTGTTGACCATGGCTTACTTTCGTGTATAAGTTTTCCTAGGCTAACAGTTGAGGACTCGAAAGGAGCAACGTGACTCGAACCATTGACATCCCAACATACCAAACGGCTGTCGTGCGCAACTGCTCCCCTACGCTCGCAGGTATCAAGCCAGCTTCGCTCTTTACCTATCCAGGCACCTACGCCCACGGGGACGGCTCGACCACAACCGAAACCATCGCAGAACGCCGAGCACGCCTGCTCAACGTTATCGCCCAGTGCAATCGCGAGCTTGACCCGTTCGGTATCCACCTGAGTGTTTTGGTCTGGCGGCCATGCGGAGCGCTCGTGTATATGTACCGAGCCAAAAGCCTCACCACCTATTTCGCAGACCCTCGCGCCCAAACGGCGCTCGCCTCGGAAGGCTACGACACGAGAGACCTTTCGACATGCCTCGTGCATTTGGCATCACGCATCACGCTCGCGAGCAATAACGTCGCGGAATGCGCCTGTAGCCAGACTCGATGCGCACTACCCCAGCAAGCTAACTGCAGCAACGACTGCACCTGCGAGTTTCCGCACGAAATAGGCTACTTCCTCGGATATCCCTACGACGACGTGCACGAGTTTATCGCCCAGCGCGGCGAGAACTACAAGGTCTTTGGAGCTTGGAAGGTCTACACGAATGTCGAGCAAGCGCTTGCGATGTTTGACGCCTACCGCGCTTGCACTCAATACCTCACCTTTGTCTATCAGCAGGGCTGCAGCCTGGCGCAACTTGCCCAGGCAACCCGATAGAACATAGAAGCCGCGGCAACCTGCCGCACAACTGAAAGGACTCAACATGAGCAAGATCGCCGTCGTCTACTGGAGCGGTACAGGCAACACCGAGGTCATGGCAAACTTCGTTGCCGAAGGTGCAACCGATGCCGGTGCCGAGACCGAGGTCATCCCCTGCGCCGACTTCTCTGCCGACAAGGCCGCCGAATATGATGCCTTCGCCTTCGGCTGCCCCGCCATGGGCTCCGAGGAACTCGAGTACGATGAGTTCCAGCCGATGTGGGACGAGGTCAAGGAGACTCTCGGCGACAAGAAGGTCGTCCTCTTTGGCTCCTATTCATGGGCCGAGGGCGAGTGGATGGACAACTGGAAGGCCGACGCCGACGATGCCGGTGTCAACGTCGTGGACTCCACCATCTGCTACGACGCGCCCGACGACGAGGGCGAGACCGCTTGCAAGGCCCTCGGAGCCGAGCTCGCGTAACGAACCCAGGGCTTCCAAAAGAGCCTGCATCAAAGCACATCCCCATCCCTACAAAAGAGCGGGGGCTGGATTCAAGTCCAGCCCCCGCTCTTTTGTAACGGCAATTACATCAACCGGCTACGAAATATTGCCCAAGAACGCCTTGGTGCGCTCGCTCTTGGGGTGGTCGAAGACCTCGCTCGGCGTACCCTCTTCCACAATGACGCCGCCGTCCATAAAGACGACGCGGTCGGCGACATCGCGGGCAAAGCCCATCTCGTGCGTCACGACGATCATGGTCATACCGTCGCGCGCCAGGTCGCGCATGACGCCCAAGACGTCGCGCACGAGCTCAGGGTCGAGCGCCGAGGTTGCCTCGTCAAAGAGCATGACGTGCGGGTTCATCGACAGGGCGCGGGCGATGGCAACGCGCTGCTGCTGGCCGCCCGAAAGCTGACTCGGCATAAAGTCGATACGCTCGGCAAGACCGACTTTGGTCAGCTCCTCGACGGCGATCTTCTCGGCCTCTTCCTTGCTGCGCTTGAGCACCTTCTGCTGCGCAAGCATGACGTTCTTTTTGACCGACAGGTGCGGGAACAAATTGAACTGCTGGAACACCATACCCAGATGCGTGCGCACCTTGTTAAGGTCGACGCCCTTGGCGCACACGTCCACACCCTCGACGATAATCGAGCCGCTCGTGGGATGCTCCAGACGATTGATGCAGCGAAGCATCGTCGACTTGCCCGAGCCCGAGGGGCCCAAGACCACAACGACCTCACCCTTGTGCACATCCAGATCGATATCGCGCAGGACCACGTTGTCGCCAAAGGCCTTCTGGAGGTTCTTGATGCTGACGACGACCTCGTTCGAGTTATTGGTTTCGCTCATGATAGGACCTCCTTACAGACCGGCGATGTGATCGGCGGGCGTCGCGACAACCTGTCCGGCGCTCTTGGCGGGACACTTCTTCTTGGTCTCGGCCGTGCCCAAAAGCCTCGCCTCAAGACCGCTCACCAAGCGAGCGAGCGGCAGGGTGATGACCAGATAGAACAGGGCGGCAACCACGTACGGTGTAATGGAGCCCGTCGTGGCCACGATGGTGCGGGCATTCATGACGATCTCGACCACGCCCACGGCCGCAAGCAGCGACGTATCCTTGTAAAGCAAGATAAACTCGCTGGTCAGCGTAGGCAAAACATTGCGGAACGTCTGCGGAATCATAACGTAGAGCAGCGTCTGGAACGCGTTCATGCCCAGCGAACGAGCAGCCTCGTTTTGGCCCTTGGGGATCGATTGAATACCGGCACGGAAGATCTCGCACAGGTACGCAGACGAGTTCATGGCCATGACGATAACGCCCAAAACATAGTCGTCCACCTTGACGCCGGCCAACGGCAGACCGAAGAACGCGATATAGATCTGCAGGAACGCCGGCGTACCGCGAATGATATTCACGTAGATGCCGGCGAGGCAGCGCAGGATGCGCGACTTGGAGATGCGCATAAGCGACAGGGCAAAGCCAAAGGGAATTGCCAGCGGAAACGCCACGAGCACGATCGAAAGCGACACAAGGAAGCCCTTGAAGACGATCGGCAGGCTCTGGACCAAAATGACCGGGTTCAGGAACAGGCGCAGGAACATATTGGAGTTCCACGCCTCGACCCACGGCTGCTCCTTAAGGTCGGCCAGGAAGTTATCGAAGGCCGTCACGCCCTTGATCTCCACCGACGGAATCTTGGAGATCTTCTTGGTCGAACCGTCGGCGAGCGTATAGGTGCCGCTAAAGGCCTCATCGCCGCCCTCGACGGGAAACGTCACACCGTAAACCTCGACGCGGAAATAGCCGCCGGCAGGCGCCGTCTCGCCAAAGTCAATCTTGAGCGTCTGGCCGTCAGCCTTGCACGTGGGCTTCATGGGCGTACGATCCATGAGGTCCTCGCCCGAGAGCATCGTCAATCGCGTGTCATCGGTACCAAACGTCGTGCCGTCGACAAACGTCAGCGAAAGACCGCTCAGCTCCTCGTCGGCATCGGCCTGAACTTCCCAAGTGATGCGCGTCTCGGTGCCGCCGACCACATCGCTACCCGAACCGGTATTGGGTCGGGCGGTAATCTTTGCGGTCTCAAGCGCCTGGGCGGTCGTGGGCACGCAGGCCCCCGCGCATACCAGGGCGAGCGCCACAGCCAGGGCACAGGCCAGCTTTTGGAGCATCGAGGGCAGTGGAAAACGCTGCTCCGCGGCCCCTTTGTTCAGTCGAGACAAGGTGGCTCCTATCGTAGAAGTTGCCGGCAAAACGAGACGGAAACGCTCTCCGTCAAGAGAAGCGCAAAGGCCCTTTCCGCCAAAACGGAAAGGGCCCGCGCGCAATCAAGTAGTTATTTTACTTGATATTGTACTTAGCCATGAGGGCGTCGACGGTACCGTCGTCGGTCAGGTCCTTGATAGCCTGGTTGATGTCGTCCTTGAGCTTGGTGTTGCCCTGGTTGATGGCGATGGCGTACTCCTCGCCGGTGCTGATCTGCTTGATGGTCTGGCAGGTGTTGAACTGCTCGGCGGTCAGCTGGCTCGCAACGGAGCGGTTGGTGACTACGGCGTCGCCCTTATCGGACTGCAGGGCGCTGAAGCACTCGGTGGCGTCCTTGTAGGGGACGATCTTGGCCTTGGGGAAGTTCTCCTGGGCAAAGGCCTCGGCGGTCGAGCCAGACTGGACGATGATGGTAGCGTCGGCGTTGTTGAGCTTCTCGCTGTAGTTGTCGGCCGTGATGTCGGTGTTATCGACCTTGGTCACGATAGCCTGATCGTCCATGTAGTAGGAATCAGAGAAAGTGACTTCCTTCTCACGCTCGGGCGTGTCGGTGATAGCCGCGATGGAGACGTCATACTTGGCGCCCGAAGCGACGCCCGGAACCAGCGTGTCAAAGTCATTGTTGACGTACTCGACATCCAGACCCAGCTTGTCACCGATAGCCTTGATGAGCTCAAGGTCAAAGCCCTGGTAGTCGCCGTTGTCATCCTTGTACTCAAACGGCGCGTACTCGGCAGAGGTGCCGACGGTCAGCGTGCCGTCCTTGACGAGCGCGTACTCCTTGGAGCCGTCGACCTTCTCGACCTTAGCGTCGTCAGAGCTGCTGGAACCGGTATCAGAACCAGAGGTGGCGTTGGACGAACCGCAGCCCGTCAGAGCAAGGGCGAGTGCCATAGCACCCGTGGCGGCAAATGCGCCAAGCTTCTTCAGCTTCATAATCAGTCTCCTTCCGGTGACCTCGTTTGATTCAGAGGTCTGCAAAAACTGTTGGCTATTATGCACCCGGAATTACGAATCTGCAATGAGAAAACTGATTGAAACAAACCCATAACGTGAATGGAATACTCTACTTTGTGACAGTCATTACTGCTGCAATGACCTTAATAGTCTAATTTCAGCTGCATAACCTGCAAGTTCGTTCGGAGTCTCCAAAATAAACGGCAGCGAACGCAAGTGGCCATTCGATACAATATTCTGCATAGCCTGCATACCGCCACCAAATTCCTCGCTGCCAAGGTATCCCTTGCCGATGCACTCGTGACGATCTTTATGGGCGCCACAAGGGTTCTTCGAATCGTTGATGTGTACGGCATGCAAGCGATCGATACCCACCACGCGGTCGAACTCGTCGAGTACGCCGTCCAGATCATGGATGATGTCGTAGCCGGCATCGCTCACATGGCAGGTGTCCAAACAAACGCCCAGCTTATCGGACAGCTCTGGGCACTTGGCGGCAACGCCCTCGATAATGCACGCCAGCTCCTCAAAGCTGCGGCCCACCTCGGTACCCTTGCCGGCCATGGTCTCGAGCAGCACCGTCGTCTGCTGGCCCTCAAACATCACCTGGCACAGGGTGTCGACAATCATCTGAATGCCGGCGTCGGAGCCCTGCCCCACATGCGCACCGGGATGGAAGTTGTAGTAGTTGCCGGGCAGCGCCTCCATGCGCCGCAGGTCCTCTGCCATGGCCTCCAGGGCAAACTCGCGCGCCCGCTCTTTGGCTGAGCAGGGGTTATAGGTATACGGGGCATGCGCCACCAGCGGGCCAAAGTCGTTTTGCTCCATAAGCTCGCGCAGGGCCGCCGCGTCATCCATGTCAAGGTCTTTCGCCTTGCCGCCGCGCGGGTTGCGCGTAAAGAATGCAAAGGTATTGGCGCCAATGGACAACGCTGTCTCCCCCATTGCCCGATAGCCCTTCGTCGTCGAAAGATGGCACCCGATCGTCAGCATCTCCAGCTCCCTCCTCATCAGTTGCGGTGAAATACGGTCTATTGGTGCCCTATTTTGGCGCAAACAGACCGTATTCCACCGCAAGTTATAAAAGGGGCATCAGGGGCAAAGGCCTCCAAGGCATTCCAGGCGCTGGCGCCATGCCCCCCACGCACTAAAGTTTCAAGCGGATTGCATCGATAATGCGCGCGCAGCGCTGTGTGGCGGCAAGGGGCATGACGGGACTCTCGAGTTTCCCCGCCCGGATGAGCTGGGTCGCATGCTGGATTTCGCCGTAGAAATCATCGACCTCAAACGGGGCATTTATTTCGAGCGTTCGCCCGTCGGAATACTTCACATGGGCGAGCTCGGGGCGATGGAGACGGTCGATTTCCAACGAGCCCCGCTCGCAGGCAATCGTTAAGCGGCTTTCATATGCTGCTTTGCCGTCGCACACCATATGAATGGGTATACCGCCGACACTCATATGGATCTCGTCGGCCCAATCGACGCGGCCGCCCGATACGTCACGCCAGCGAACTTCACGGGACGAAACCTCGCACGCACCCGCGAGCAAATCCTCAAACCAACCGACCGCATAGCAGCCCATGTCATATAGACAGCCACCCTGCAACGGGTCGAGCAGATAACTCGAAGGGGGCTCACCATAATCGAGTTTTTGCACGCTTTCAATCGAGACGATACGGCCGAGCTCGCCCGACGCAAGCAAGCCCTTCACGCGAGTACGCATCGGACAAAACCGATTTTTCATCGCCTCCATAAACAGCACGCCGCGCTCACGGGAAACGGAAGCGATCGCATGGGCCTCTTCTTCATTCAAAACGGCCGGCTTTTCGCACAGCACGGCCTTTCCGGCGCGCAGCGCGCGACAGGCCCAACGCGCATGCATGCCATGCGGAAGAGCCAAGTAGATTACGTCGACATCGGGGTCGGCAATCAACGCATCATAAGCCGCATCGCCGTTATCGTCAGCTGTGGCATAACTGTGCGCGGCATCAATCGAAAACGCCCTGCAAAACTCCTCAACATGCGAAGGAGTGCGACCGGCGGCAGCCACAAGCCGTGCCCCGTCCACCTCCTTGAGCGACGATGCAAATCGATGCGAAATGCGCCCAGCGCCCAAAACGCCCCAACGAACCTCACGCAAATCATCACATGAATCCCGATGGTCCACGACAGCCCCCTTCAGTTGCGGTGGAATAGTTCCTGTTTGGCCCCTATTCTGCCGCAAACAGGAACTATTCCACCGCAAGTTATAAAAGGGTCATGAGGAGCGCGTTTTGCCGAAGGCCTTAAGCACCGCCGTCACGGGACCAGGCTGGAAACGTCGGCGCACATCGTCGAGACGCTCGGGAATATCGATGTGCTGTGGGCAGTGGCGCGCGCATTTGCCGCACTTGACGCAATTGCTCACGAGCTTGGGCTCGCTCGTGCGCACCGCACTCGCCGTAAAGTATTGCGACAGCCCCGTAAACCAGCTGTGCGCATAGCTCGCGTTGTAGGCGGCAAAGCAGCCGGGAATGTTGATACCCTTGGGGCATGGCATGCAGTAGCCGCATCCCGTGCAGGGCACACGGTTCGATTTCTCAAACTCCATCAACACGCGCGCAATCGTGTCGAGCTGGTTGGCAGTCATCGAATTCGGCAACGCGAGGTCTGCCAGTGACGAATTCTCATCCACCTGCGCGATATCGGTCATACCCGAAAGCAGCATCGTCACCTGAGGATGATTCCACACCCACGAAAGACCCCAGGCGGCAGGAGTGCGCAAATGCGGGTCACGGGCACTATCGAGCACAGCGCGGGCCCGTGGCGGCAGCTTGCCCGCTAAACGCCCGCCCAGCAGCGGCTCCATCACAAACACCGCAAGCCCGCGCTCCGCAGCCGCCATGAGTCCTGCCGTTCCCGCTTGGTAACGCTCGCCGGCATAGTTGTACTGTATCTGGCAAAAATCCCAGTCATATGCGTCAAGCATCGTCAGGAAATCCACCGCGCTGCCGTGGTACGAAAAACCAATCTGGCAAATGCGCCCCGCCGCCTTTTGGCGCGCAATCCAGTCCTCGATGCCCAACGCCACCACACGTTCCCACTGGGCGGGCGAGGTAATGTTGTGCATGAGGTAATAGTCGATATGGTCGGTCCGCAGGCGGCGCAATTGCTCGTCGAAGAACCGGTCGAAATCCTCCGCACACTTGCACGAAGCATGCGGCAACTTGGTCGCCAGCAACACCCGGTCACGCAGCCCCAATCGCTCAAGCGAGGCGCCCACGCACGCCTCGTTACCGGGATAGAGATACGCGGTGTCCAGATAATTAATCCCCTGCTCCACCGCACGGGAGATGATGGCATCGGCCGTCTTCGCATCGGGGTGTCCCGGCGCACCGGGAAACCTCATGCAGCCCAGACCCAGAGCGGATATTCGGTTACCACTTTTGGGGTCAACACGGTATTGCACGGCCCCTCCCTTCGCCATCAGCGCCCCGGCAAGGCGAAACACAATGGTCACGCAGCCGAAACATCGTGGAATCGCAATCGAGAACGTATCGTAACGCAGCAGAAATCGAGCCGTCACGGCACCGCTTTAACATCAGCAAAAAGCCCGATGAAAGGAGCCGGGCATGACCACGCGCATGTCTTTGCGGTCTGCCCCGCGGCATAAGCGCACAGCGCAATAGTTTCTTTTTATAACAGCCGCCCCGCGCACCCACCAATCACCCTGGCAGCATACAATCCATCAGGCGCCCCCTTACGCGGGCGCCTTTTATATGGGGAGATAATTCACATGCAGATCAACAAGGTCACCTTTATCGGCAAGGGCGGCGTCGGGCTACTCTACGGCAGTATGATCGCCCAGGCACTCGGCAACGACGCCGTCGAATACGTTATGGATGACGTCCGTTTTGAGCGTCACGCGGGCGATGCGCTCACCGTCAATGGCAAGCCCTGTGCGCTCAAGTCCGTCCGCGCCAGCGAGGCAACGCCCGCCGATCTGGTCATTCTCACGGTCAAGACGACTGGACTCAACCAAGCACTCAAGACTATGGAGCGCGTCGTGGGACCCAATACGCTCATCGCCTCGCTGTGTAACGGCATTACGAGCGAGCAGAAGATTGCCGAGCGCTTTGGCTGGGAGCATACCGTTCTTGGTATTTGCCAGGGCATGGACGCCGTGTTCCTCAACGGAGAGCTCACCTTTACCAATGCGGGCGAAATCCGCTTTGGCGCGGCGGCCGGCACCGAGCTCGCAACCGTCACCGCCATCGACGAGCTCTACACGCGCTGCGGCATCGCCCATACCGTCGAGAGCGACATTGCGCACCGCATGTGGGCCAAACTCATGCTCAACGATGGCATCAACCAAACCTGTATGGCCTACGGCGGGACCTATGGAAGCGCCACGGAGCCGGGCTCCGAGCAGCGTCGCTGCTTTGTTTCCGCCATGCGCGAAACGCTTGCGGTCGCCAACGCCGAGGGCATTGAGCTGACCGAGGCAGACCTGACGCAGATGGTGCATCTCATCGAGGGAATCGACCCCGCCGGTATGCCCTCGATGGCTCAAGACCGCATCGCAAGGCGCAAAACCGAGGTTGATGAGTTCGCGGGCACCATCTGCCGCCTCGCAGCCAAACACGATATCCAGGCGCCGCAAAACGAGTGGCTCTATCAGCGCATCCGCGATATCGAGAAAAGCTGGTAGTGTCAACGCGCCGCATTCAACAGCCTTAACAGCAAAGCCGCCGCAAGGGAACCTTTCCCCTGCGGCGGCTTTTATCTTCGTCTATGACCGGCAGCCAATCTCACAACAGTTAGCGTTGCGGCTCCGGCACCTCGTCCTCGTCATCGCGGCAAAGAACCACGCCCGCGCTTCCCAGCAGTGCGGCTGCGATCAGCGCGCCAACCATGATTGGAGCAGCCCCGCATGACCCCTGCATGCCCGCAATGAGCGCGGCCGTAGGACCAAGGCAGCCAAGCACCAATGCGACGGCGGCAACGGCAATATCTCGAGCATTCACAAGACCACTTCCTCCACGAGAAAGACCTTATTTCTCATGAACTAGTGTGCCCCGCGCCCATATGCGCGGCGTACTGCCACGGTAAGCGCTCTGTTAGCTCAAGCATGCACAAAAAACGGGCGCCCTTACGTTGCCCAAAGGCTCGGTAAAGACGCCCGTCCGTCATGTCCTATTGGCTTACGGCGGATTACCAACCGGTATAGTAGTCGGTGGTTCCGGCTGCGCAGCCGGAGTCATAGACCTTGCACTCGCCCTTGGAACCGGTAAACGTGGAGCCCTGAGCCTTATCGCCCGCGGCCACGACATAGTAACCATCGGAATCGCGCCAAAAGCCCTCGGAATCCTGCGTCCATTCGCCCGTGCGGTGGTGATACAACACGTTGCTGCTGTAATAAGTCTCGCGGCGGCCGTTATAGTTATTGACGCCGCTCGAGCGCGTCAGGCCCGAGCCGTTCGCGTAATACGCAGCAGACGCGTAAGACGAGCCGGAGCCGGCGTTGTAATACGAAGCCTGAACGGCCTCAGCGGCTTCAGCTTCGGCTGCGGCAGCCTCGAGCGCCTCGCGCTTGGCATCCTCAAGCGTGGAGCGAAGCTCGTCGAGCTCGGCCGACTTCGCGTCGACCTCCTCCATCGTCAAAAGACCGCCCGCACCGTCGATACAACCCTGCAGTACAGCGCGCTCGTCATCGGTGGCATAGTCACCGTACATGTTCATGATGATCTGCGCGCGGACCTCTAGGGAATCGCGCTTGGCCCCCATAGAGGCATTCCACTCCTGCATGGAGCCAAAGCCGTCGCCGCGATAGTCGACGGGCTGCATCAGCGTCGCCTCGGACGGCGTGGATCCGACCGTGTCGGACAGTGTTGCCGCGTGGGCATCGGTTGCGCCGGCGCCCGCCAAAAGTGCCACGGTCAGAGCGGCGGAAAGGGCGGCGGCTTTCGGTTTTCGTGAATCAATCCTCATGTAGCTGGAAACCTCCGTAGTGCGTTTTTGCTGCATTTGAGCTGCGTGTGATTCGATCGCGCTGCATAGTACCCCGAGCAAATCGCGACCTGCGGTTTTTCTCAAAAGGTGCACGTCATTTGCGTAAAACTCACATCCTCTCAACAGGAGTTTTCCACATCTCGATTGCATAAAGCATGTCAAAAACCCTGTTTTTGCGCCCTCTCTATGCAAAAAAGGCGCCTGTGCAACCATTGTTCGCACAGGCGCCTTGAGCAGGCATTTTATGCGGTTATACCTATCGAGTCGCAAGGGGTCCTTGCACAAGTCGCCTTACTCGTCCAGTGCGGCAAAGGCCTGCTTCAGATCCCAAATGATATCCTCGGCGTTCTCGGTACCGATGGAAAGACGGATCGTGGAGGGCGTGATGTTCTGCTCGGCGAGCTCCTCGGCAGAGAGCTGGGAGTGCGTGGTGGTAGCCGGGTGTACGACGAGTGACTTGACGTCGGCCACGTTGGCGAGCAGCGAGAACACCTGCAGATGATCGATGAACTTCCAAGCTGCCTCCTGGCCACCCTTAATCTCAAAGGTAAAGATCGAGGCACCGCCACGGGGGAAGTACTTCTGATAGAGCTCGTGATCGGGGTGCTCAGGCAGGCTCGGGTGGTTCACCTTGGCGACGTGGCTGTCACCGGTCAGGAACTCAACGACCTTCTTGGTGTTCTCGACATGACGGTCAACGCGCAGCGACAGAGTCTCGGTGCCCTGGAGCAGGACCCAGGCGTTGAACGGGCTGATGCAGGCGCCCTCGTCACGCAGCAGGATAGCGCGGACATAGGTTGCGAAGGCAGCGGGACCGGCAGCCTCGGCAAACGAAACACCGTGGTAGGAGGGGTTGGGCTCAGCAATCTGGGCGTACTTTCCGCTCGCCTTCCAGTCGAAGTTACCGCCGTCGACGATCACACCGCCCAGCGAGGTGCCGTGGCCGCCGATGAACTTGGTTGCAGAGTGGACGACGATGTTGGCACCATGCTCCAACGGACGGAACAGATACGGGGTGCCGAAGGTGTTGTCGACGACAACCGGCAGACCGTGCTTCTTGGCGATCTCGGAGATGGCGTCGATGTTGGGGATGTCGGAGTTGGGGTTGCCGAGCGTCTCGAGATAGATGACCGTGGTGTTGTCCTTGATGGCACCCTCGACCTCTTCCAGGTTATGGGCATCGACAAACGTGGTCTCGACGCCAAACTGGGAGAGCGTATGCTCCAGCAGGTTGTAGGAACCACCGTAGATGGTCTTCTGAGCCACCACGTGGTCACCGGCCTGGGCAAGAGCCTGCAGGGTATAGGTGATGGCAGCAGCGCCGGAGGCGACGGCAAGACCTGCCACGCCACCCTCGAGGGCGGCGATACGGTCCTCAAAGACGCCCTGGGTGGAGTTGGTCAGACGGCCGTAGATGTTACCGGCGTCGGCAAGACCAAAGCGGTCGGCGGCGTGCTGGGAGTTGCGGAACACATAGCTCGTGGTCTGGTAGATAGGCACGGCACGGGAGTCGGATGCAGGATCGGCGCTCTCCTGGCCAACGTGAAGCTGCAGGGTGTCGAAACCAAAGGTGTGCTCGGGGTTGTTGATGAACTGGCTCATGATGATCTCCTTGATCGAATATAAGTAATAAGAGTAAGAGAAGTAAGTGGCTGTCTCCTGATCACGCCGACGGGCGCAAACAGGAGCCCGGCATTCGTCTTGGTAAGCAGTTCATATGCGGGCCTCCTTTCGCATCCCGGTTCCGTGGTCGGCTTAATTACCTACCGCCTTTGTGTGTTTTGAATAGTACGAGCATTGTTTCCCTCGGTCAATCACTTAAAAGCGCTAACTTGTTATCGGTTTTATAGATAACACTCGAAAGGACGGGCGCCGATGACCCTCCAGCAGCTTCGCTTTTTGATCGCCGTGGCAGAGTCCGGTTCGATCAACGCCGCAGCCCAGCGCCTCTATACGGCGCAGTCCAATATCTCCAATGCCGTCAAAAGCCTGGAGCAGGAACTTCATATCGAAATCTTTACGCGCTCCAGCCGCGGTGTTGCACTCACCAACGACGGCACCGAGCTTTTGGGTTATGCACGCCAGGTCGTAGAGCAGGCCGACATGCTCGAGGCCCGCTACGAGGACGGCGGCACCCCGCAAGCCCGCCTCGCCATTTCCGCCCAGCACTACGCCTTTTCGGTCGAGGCCTTTGTCAACGTGGTCGAGCGCTGCCGCGATAGCAAGTTCGAGTTCATCATGCGCGAGACCACCACAGCGCAGATCATCGACGACGTGCGCGCGTTTCGCAGCGACATCGGCATCCTCTATCTGGACGACTTTAATACCCGTGTCTTGCAGAAGGCCTTTACCGATGCCCGAGCGAGCTTCCATCCCCTCTTTGACGCGAAGGTCCACGTGTTCGTGAGCGAACGCCACCCGCTCGCCCGTCGCTCGCAGCTGTCCCTTGCCGACCTTACGCCCTATACGCGCTACAGCTTTGAGCAAGGCACCTCGAACTCCTTCTATTACGCCGAGGAGCCGTTTAGCTATATTCCCTGCAACCGCAATATCCGCGTATCCGACCGCGGGACGCTCACCAACCTGCTTATCACCTCGAACGGCTATGCGCTGTCGACCGGCGTACTCTCCAGCGAAATGCAGTGGGGCATGGCCTCGATCCCCTTGGCAGACGCCCCGACGATGCATGTGGGCTACATCATGCATGACGACCGCAAGCCCTCTCCCCTCTTGCAGCAATACCTCGACGAGCTCAACCGCATCATCCATGCCAACCAACTGTCGGAAGACGGGGTAGAAATCGTAGATTGCTAGCCCCCGGCGGGCATGGCGCTACAATGGTCACTCACACGAAACGTACCCAACGAAAGGAACCATGTGAAGGTCATCATCTATACCGACGGCTCGGCCCGATCAAATCCGGGACGCGGCGGCTACGGCGCCGTGCTCAAATACACCAACCCCGCCGGCAAGACCTTCACCTCCGAGCTTTCGCGCGGCTACGCCAAGACCACCAACAACCGCATGGAGCTCATGGCGGTCATCGTGGCACTCGAGGCGCTCAACCGCCCCTGCGACGTCGAAGTCCATTCCGATTCGCAGTACGTCGTCAACGCCTTCAACAAGCACTGGATTGACGGATGGAAAAAACGCGGCTGGAAGACCGCCAACAAGCAGCCTGTCAAGAACCGCGATCTGTGGGAGCGTCTGCTCACCGCAAAGAGCAAGCACAAAGTGGAGTTCATCTGGGTTAAGGGTCACGCCGGCCATGAGCTCAATGAGCGCTGCGACGAGCTCGCCACCACCGCAGCCGACGGAGCCAACCTCGATATCGACACCGGCTTTAACGAGAACGACCTGTAATAGCATTTTCGCGCAGCTTTATATCCCCACGCGCTACACTCATCCTGTAGACCAAACAACGCAAGGGGGACGTATGCTGCGCATCGCGACCATCGGCACATCCATGATCACCGACGACTTTATCCAGGTCGTCAACGCCAACGACCAAGCCGCGTTTGTGGGCACGCTCTCGCGCGACGCAGATCGCGGCACCGCCTTCACCGCTAAGCACGGCGGCGAGCGTAACTTCACCGCACTTGACGAGCTTGCGTCCGCTGCCGACGTCGACGCCGTCTATATCGGCAGCCCCAACGCACTTCACTACGAGCAGGCCCTTGCCTGCATCGCCGGTGGCAAGCACGTCATCGTCGAGAAGCCCTTCTGCGCCACCGAGGCGCAGGCGCTGGAAGTCTTCCGCGCTGCCGAGGCAGCAGGTGTCGTGGCCCTCGAGGCCATGCGCCCGCTCCATGACCCCGCTTTCCACGCCATCGAGGACGCCCTGGGCGAGATTGCGCCCATTCGTCGTGCCTCATTGCGCTTTGGCAAGTATTCCTCGCGCTACAACGAGATTCTCGCGGGACGCTCCACCAATATCTTCGACTGCAATATGGCATCGGGTTCCCTCATGGACATTGGCGTCTACACCGTCGAGCCCATGGTCGAGATTTTCGGCATGCCCTCCGGCCTTACGAGCATGGCTACTCTGCTCGACCCCACCACGCGACAGCTCACGCACGGCCCCATCGACGGCTGCGGTTCCATCCTCGCCAGTTACGGCGGTGGCCGCATCTCCGTCGAGCTCGCGCACTCCAAAATTACGAATGACCTGCTGCCCTCGCAGATCGAAGGCGAGCGTGGCACTATCCAGATCGACCATCTGTCCACGCCCCGCAACGTCCGCATCGACTATCGCGGCGACGTCGTACGCGGCTCGGCGACCGAGGCACCGCGCGAACAGAGCGACAACGGCCGCGTGCTCGACCTGCCCAAATCGAGCAACACCATGGAATACGAACTCACAGACTTTATCACCGCCATCGGCGGCATCGATAACGTCAAGGAAGAGATTTGGGAGACCCCGGCGGGACGCCACGAGCTTGGCCACTACCGCGATGTCACGCTCGTCTCACTACGCATCATGGATGCCGTGCGCCAGCAGGCCGGCATAACCTTCCCGGCCGACGCAGGCAAGCAGGCATAGCGATGGGCCTCTTCGATACGTTCTTCTCCAGCGTCACCGGCGGCAGTCGAGAGCCTCAAAAACCGTCAAACGTCGAGCTCGAGCTGCGCCGCAGGCTTACCGTGCTCGCAAGCGACGAGGCCACTCAAGACACTCCCCTGCGCTATTTCCTGCGCTGGGCGGGGCAAGTCCAAGGCGTTGGTTTTCGCTTTACCAACACCAACCTCGCGCAGGCACGCGCACTCACCGGCTGGGTGCGTAACATGGAAGACGGCTCAGTCGAGATGGAGATACAGGGAGCTCCGGCAGACATCCTATCTCATCTCGAGGCACTTCATGCCTCCTACGAGCGCATGGGAACGCGTTTTCGCCTCGTAGATGCCCAGGTCCGAGCCCCACTTGCCAATGAAGACGGTTTCACTCCTCATTATTAGTATTGTGTGTTAAATACGGTATCATTTACCTACGACCGTTAATAGAAAAGAGGCGAGGCGCATGGCGGTGCAAAGAAGGAATACCAGGCAGCGGAAGCTGGTTCTTGACGCCGTGCGCCAAAGCTATAACCATCCCACCGCCGACGAAATCTACAACGCCGTGCGCGAACAGGATGACAAAATCAGCCGCGGCACGGTCTACCGCAACCTCAATCTCTTGGCAGATGCCGGAGAAATCCTCTCGATCAAGACGCCGGGCGGGAGTCGCTTCGATCGCACCATCGAGCCGCACGCACATATCATCTGCACCTCGTGCAGCCGCGTCATCGACGTACCGCTCCCCTTCGATGCCCAGCTCGACGTCAAAGCGTCCGAGCAAATCGGCTGGCACGTCACGTCGCACTACACCATCTTCGAGGGTCTCTGCCCCGACTGCCGGTAGATGTTTGGAACATGCCTTAAAATCCACCTTTCCGCACTTTGCAGCAAAAAGTAGATTTCTAGACATGTCCCAAATGTCTACTCAGCAAGTAGACGACGCAGCTCTTCTTCGACCGTGCGCACGTAGCGGACGCGGTCGTTAATGCCACGCATAGAGGGGTTGCAGCTCTCCATCAGATAGGGATGGCCCACGACGTTGAGCATGTCGCGGTCGTTTTCGTTATCGCCAAACGCCATCATCTCATCGGGCGAAATCCCCAGGGCACGACCGTAATCGGCAAGCGCGGAGCCCTTGCCCGAACCGAAACCGATAAAGTCCGTCCATTCGGTTCCCGACGTCATCACGTCGACACGGTCGCTAAAGAGGCGCTCAAAATGCTCCAGCGCCGCCGGCTGATCCACCTCGGGCGTCTGGAAGGCAATCTTAATGACGTCCTCGTCGATGTCCTCGGGACGGTCGACCACCGCCACGTCGCAGTGGACCTCATAGCGCAAATGGTCGACGAACGCATCGTTGCCGCTCATGGTGTAGAGGTGTCCCTCACACGAAAGGGTCACGTCGGCATGGGGATACGCAACCACAGCATTCGCGATATCCATAGCAAGGCTACGCTCCATAGAGCGCTTGACCACGGCACGCCCCTCGCTCATCACCAGGGCTCCGTTTTCGCATACATAGGCGAGCTCATCGGCCACCGGGGCAAACAGGTAGCGCAAGCTCGCATATTGACGGCCACTCGCCGGCATAAACACGATACCGCGACGATGCAGCTCATCGATAAGCTCAAAGGCCTCAGGACGCGGCTCGCGCTCCCCCGGATGCAGCAACGTGCCGTCCAAATCGCATGCAATCAGCTTGATTCCCTCAAGACCCATACGCTTCCCCAAAGCCTCCTATCAACAGCAAGACGGACCTTGATTGGTCGCCCCTCAAAGCCCGTCTTGCGCATACGCGCGCTTAGCCGCGCGTCTTTTTTACGATGGTAAAGTCGGGAGCCATGCTAACGACGACCTCCGCCGCACTCGACGCAAAGCGCCGGTCCGTATCGAGCTCACGGGTAACCACCGAGAGCCGAACACCCTCGATACCCCGGAGCATGCGGCCCAAAACAGGCTGCACCGGCGTATACATGCGCACGGTATGCTCGTCCGAGTCGCCCCGGAAGAGCGGCGCATGCATGTTGCCGATCTCCCAGCACGCATGCGCGAGCGCAATCGGATCCATGCGGTCGACTTCGACCAAATAAACCTCGGCGCTGCGCAGGCGCACGACAACCGCCACGGGCACCACGCCCGAACGGTCAATGGCGAGCACGTCGCCATCGGCAAGACGACCACCGTCGGTAGCATCCAGCCGAACATCGATCGTGCGCCCCAGCTCCGTCACGCCCGCAAACGCGCATACATCAGCCTGGTCCCAATCGAGCAGTAGCTCATCGACCTCAAAGACACCGCCCAGCTCCCGGCGAAGCAGGAGTTCATAGGACGGATCGTTGAGATTTCCCAAGCATGTCGTCGAAACCAAGCGTTCAGGCATGCTCTAGCCCTCGACCTCGACGAGCTCGATGTCAAAGTTGAGGTCCTTGCCGGCAAGCTCGTGGTTGGCGTCGAGCGTCACGGCCTCGGGCGTCACGTCGATGACCACGGCGGGGACGGGCATGCCGCTCGGCGTGGACAGGAAGAGCTTCATGCCCTTCTCGATCTGCTCGATATTGGGAACCTGCTCGGCCGGGAAGGTCAGGACCATCTCGGGATTGTGCTCGCCGTAGGCATCGGCAGCAGGAATGTGCACGGTCTTCTTCTCGCCCACCTGCATGTCGACAACAGCGGCGTCGAAGCCCTTGATCATCTGACCGGCGCCGCAGGTGAACTCCAGCGGCTCGCCGCGATCGTAGGAGCTATCGAACTGCGTGCCGTCATCGAGCGTGCCGCGATAATGGGTCTTGACCTTCTTGCCCTGGTTGGACATGGTAACCTCCGTAATAAGGGCGGCGCACAACGCGGGCCGCCATGAACATATGGCGCTAACTATACCCTAGTCATACAATTCAATGACAGTTTGCAAAGAAACGCTGCAACCGGAGGAACCATGGCATATCCCGTATTTGACCTACACTGCGACACCGCTGACCGCATCGGCTGGGCCACACTCGATCTCGACCTGCGCTTTACCGCCGGCACCGACGGTTATTTCCCCGGCGACGAAACGCATCCGCAAGATTTCGACCTCATCGAGGGCAACGCCTGCGCCATCTCGCTCACAAAGATCGGCAACACGCCGTGGGCACAGTGCTTCGCCACGTTTGTCCCCGACGAGATTCCCACCGCCCACGCCGCGCGCTTCCAGGCGCAGATCATGGCGCATATGAGCGGCCAGGCAATGCTCAACCACGACCGCATGGTCAACGTGCGCAGCGCCGCAGACATTCGCCCCGCGCTCAAGGACGGCAAGGTCGCTTGCATCCACACCATCGAAAACGCCACGTTTTTTGCCGAGGACCCCGCGCTGATCGAAGTGCTCAAGAGCTTGGGCGTGCTTATGTCGTCACTCAGCTGGAACGCGCAGGGACCGCTCGCGAGCGGGCACGATACCCACGCCGGCCTCACCGCTGCCGGCATCGAGGCACTTACGCAGATGGAGCACGCCGGCATGGTACTCGACGTCTCCCACCTCAACGATGAGTGCTTTGACGAGGTTGTCGCCCACGCCACGCGCCCCTTCGTCGCCAGCCACTCCAACTCCCGTGCGGTTTGTGGCGTCAAGCGCAACCTCACCGACGACCAGTTCCGCACCATTCGCGACATGGGCGGTATCGTCGGCCTCAACTACTGCAGTGAGTTCCTTTCCAACGACGCAACCGACAAGACCGCCGCAGACGTCACCTTCGACCAGCTGGCGGCACATATCGAGCACTGGCTCGACCTGGGCGGCGAGGACGTCATCGCGCTCGGCGGCGACTGGGACGGTGCCACGGTGCCCGCTTTCCTCTCCGATGCCAGCATGATGCCCGAGTTCCAGAACATGCTTTCCAAGCATTTTGGCAAGACCGTGATGCAGAAGCTCAGCAGCGATAACGCGCTTGCCTTCTTTGAGCGTTATTAATTTCACATCCCTTGAGCGGGCCGGCATGCCGAACGGTCGACATGCCGGCCCGTCCCCAATCTGAAGGACCGCTTTTGACGCAGCAATTTACGATTACCGTATCCCGACCGGATGGCATATCCATCCCCGTCGTCGTTACCAAAAAGCGCGTCAAGAACTTCAACCTACGCGTCACATCGAGCGGTGAGGTCCACGCCAGTGCACCGCTCGGCGCCAGCCGCGAGCGTATCGAAGCGTTTGTGAAGCGCAACAGCGCCTGGATTATCAGTCGACTTGCCCAGCGCGAGCAACGTCAGGCGACGGCACGAGAGCCGCTCAGTCCCTCGTCCATCATTGCACTTTGGGGCAAGCCCATCACGGTACAAGATGCGCTCGATCGCAACTTTGCATCACCCGCACCGCGGCCCAAGCAGGCCACCTTCGCAAGTTTTATGGGTGCCGACAAATCGAACGAACGCCCACAGGCCAAGCGGCGCGCAACCCTCGACGGCCTAACGTCCGATGAGCTCCAGACCCGCATCGACCAGCTCTATGCATCCGAGGTCACCGCAGCGCTACGCGACATCGTGCACGCGTACGAAATCGCAATGGGCGTCACCGTGGCCCGCGTTTCCGTACGTAGCATGAAAACGCGTTGGGGATCATGCACGCCCAAATCCGGTGCCGTTCGCATCGCACGCGAACTTGCCGCCTATCCCATCGAGTGTCTCGACATGGTTGTCGCCCACGAGCTCGTCCACTTGCTCGAGCCAAGCCACAATCATCGGTTTCACGCCCTGCTCGACACGTACTGCCCCAACAATAGAGCGCTATCGCAGCGGCTCAAGCAGCCACCCATAGAGACATATTAGAACCGGTTAGCGCACGCGCTCGATCTCGACACCGCAGCTTGCCAGGGGAAGACCGACGGGAGCCCAAGGCTTATCGAGCTTAACACGCACGCCAAGCAGCAAGGGGTAACGACGCAGCAGCATCTGGGCCACACCCTCGGCTGCAGCCTCGATGAGCTTAAACGTATGCTCGCGCAGATATCCGTCGACATCGTGGCACACCGAGCCGTAGTCAATCGAGGCGTCCAGGTTATCGTGCTCCCCCGCTGCACGCAGGTCGGCATAGAGCACCAAGGACACGATGAACTTCTGGCCCAGCGCGTTCTCCTCGGGATACACGCCGTGGTTGGCAAAGACCTCGAGACCGTCGATAGTAATGCGGTCGGCATGGCGCAGACCGTCATAGCTCACGTGGGGCACCGCCGTTGCGGTGGATATTTCGCCCCTTCCACGGCGGGCGAGCTCGGCGCCTTCAGTCTTGGTTGCATTCTCGGGCAGTTTCTTGTTACTCATCGCGATCGTCTCCTTCGTTTAGAACCCCGACCGCGTAAACTAACTACACGCGAATCGACAGGTTCTTTTTATCATCGCTCCAGTTGCAAGCATTGCGCGCGGGGCATGCAAAGCAGGCGCGCGACGCTTTGTCGGCTGCATAGAGCAGGCGCTCGAGCGGTTGGCTGTTCACGCGCAGCTTTCGATGGCCCAGAATGGCCGTCTTAATGGCTGCGGCATCGGCCGGCTCAAACGCCACGTCATCGGGCATGCCGCCGAGAATCGCATCAGCGACGCGTTCGCTTGCAACATCATGGGATATACCCGATTCATACTGTTCATCTTTGCCGATATCGTGAAGAAGTGCCGTGGCGTAGATGATCTCGCGGTCAAATTCGAGCTGTTCCTCGAGATTCTTAATCCACATAATGCGCGCGACATCCAGCAGATGGTCAATACCGTGGCGGCAAAAGATGCGCCCCGATTCCAACTGTGCAATGTTGCCCAGGTGCCGCCGGAACAGGCCATTGGCACAGATGTAATCGATACGAGGCATGACGCCAAAAGGCGCCAGGCCCGAAGCCATAAAACCGCGACGCGACGTCCCCTCATCGGTCTTCGATGTAAAGTCGTTGACGACCCTCATGCTAACGGCCCAGCATCCTAAAGAACCGCTCCTCGAGCGCGGGATCGGTCTCAAAGACGCCGCGACGAGTGAGCGTCACGGTCTTGGTGCCGGGCTTTTGCACACCGCGCATGGTCATGCACATGTGCTCGGCTTCCATCAGCACAATCGCCCCTTGGGGAGCAAGATATTCCATGAGGGCATCGGCAACCTGTGCGCACAGCTGCTCCTGCAGCTGCAGACGACGGGCATAGACCTCAACCGTGCGGGCGAGCTTAGAGAGCCCTGCGACACGGCCGTTGGGGATATAGCCAATGGCAGCCTTGCCATAAAACGGCAGCAGATGATGTTCACACAGCGAGTAAAACGTAATGTCGCGCTCGATAACCAAATCGTTTGAAGCGACGGCAAAGGTTTTGGACAGGTGCTCCTCGGCACTCTGGTCCATACCGCCGGCGATCTCACCATACATACGGGCAACGCGAGCCGGGGTCTCCAGCAGGCCCTCACGAGTTGGGTCCTCGCCTATGCCCTCAAGCAACAGCTTAATGGCGGTCTCGACTTTTTCCTGATCGACCATCTGGGCCTCACTTTTCCGATTTTGCGTTCGCGCTATGGTACCACGCCCTCCGGCATCGGCCACAAGCTACATAGTATGGGTCGAATAGACCGGATCGTCCCGCCAAAGCTCCACGGCGTCGCAAAGCGTAACGTTCTCACGCTCGGCACGGGCACGCGTGGCGTTCATATCAATCACGCGCTGATTACTCGAGCCCCTAAAGCGCAACGAGATATCGTACAGGTCCTGAACAAACGGGCCGTCCACCAGCATGTCGAGGCAGGCAAGGATACGGTCCGTCACCTCGGTATGGTGACGACCGCCCGGCATAAGCTCCTCGAGCACGTCACCGGTAAAGCACCAAATGGTCTTCCCCGACTCCACAGGATAGGTCGCACGCACGCGTTCGATAAAGTCAACGAGCCCCACCTGATTCTCGGGCTCCATAGGCTCGCCACCCAGAATCGTCAGGCCGTCAATAAAGGGATGGTCAAGACTCTCGATAATCTTGTCCTCGACGGCACGATCGAACGGTTCACCCGCGGCAAAGTCCCACGCGACGGAGTTAAAGCAATTCTTGCACCCGCGACGGCACCCGCTCACAAACAGAGAAGTGCGAACACCTTCCCCATCAGCAATGTCGAAATACTTAATGTTCGCGTAGTTCATAAGTAACCTTCCTGGGGGTCTGGAGCATATCATCCCGTCCTCAAACATTCTCGGCCTTCGGCCTGCGAAACTGCGGGCGGAACGATATGCTCCAGACCCCTCGCGAGCAATACTCGATGAACAAAGCGAACATCGAGTATAGGGTTCGAGGTCCAATAAAAACTGGGTTGCGGCTCAACCGCTATCGCAAGTAAATCGCAGCTGCAGCTCGAATTATTTCCGCTAAGAACTTCGAGGGGTGAGCAGGCCGCATGCTGCATCTCAGCTACGTCAACTTGGCCGCCCCGTAGCGAGGCCCCGGACCTTTGCTCGATATGAGTTCCGCACGAACAGGAGGCGCCAGTGGCGCCTCCGTCGTGAGC